>UCIV01000030.1 GCA_900472575.1 Hyphomicrobiales bacterium | reverse complement strand
CACTCCATGGGACACGATCATCCCTGACGTGAAAACACACTTAGCGTGTTTTCAGCGTAAACTTGGCTGTTCTCGAGGAGCGAAGAAGATTGACCGAAGTCTCCGATGAGCGATTTATCGGAATCCCATTAAGGGTTTTGTCAGTCAATGATGATGGGGCAATAGATGCCCTAAGTCAGATTGGAAATGTTCACAATTTCAACGTCACCAATGGTCCTTTGCCAGAGGTAGGCCAAGTTATTCTGCTGGGTGACACAAGGTGGCGAGCCGCTCCGCCGAATTTTTTCAAGGTGCAGAACTCGATTGCTGTCGTACGGCGAATAGAACCGGACGGAAGCTTCCTCATCGACAATGGGATTGCGCTAAAACGCATTGAAAATCACCACTCCATAGCCGTGTCGGTGAACAACACGATCGAATTCAATGATTTCGAGGGCCTGGTTTCAGTTCTTTCCGAAAGCCCGATTCCTCTGAGAGAGACTGAAATTATGGAGGTCGATCTTCGGCGAGAATACCTCGTTGCGAAGGAGGGGGCTGGGCCTAGATTCGAAGACTTCGGAGGGTATCCGCAGGTTGTTCAACGTGCGCGGGAGCTTATTACGACACAGTTCGAAAATCGGGATCGTCTTCTGGCCATCGGTGCCAAACCGATCAAAGGCATTCTCTTCTCCGGACCACCTGGGACAGGTAAAACCTATCTGGCGCGCATCATCGCGAACGAAACCGATGCCGATTTTTACCTCATCAGTGGCCCCTCGATCGTCAGTAAGTGGGTAGGAGACACAGAGGCAAGGCTTCGAAAGCTCTTCGAGGCCGCGGCCAGAAACCAAAACGGCCGCGCGATCATCTTCTTCGACGAGATTGACAGTATAGCGGAAAGGCGCACGGAAGACTCCCATGAAGCCTCTAAGCGACTGGTAGCGCAGTTGCTGACCCTAATGGATGGCTTCAAGAACGAGCAGAACATCGTGGTGATCGCATCCACAAACCGCGTCGATTCTCTTGATCCCGCCCTGACGCGACCCGGTCGGTTCGATTGGGAAATTGAGTTCGGCAGGCCAACTTACGAGGACCGGCTTTCAATTCTGAAAGTGGGCGCACGTGGATTGCAGACAATAGGAGACCTCCCTCTCAAAGAGATTGCCAACCAATCCGAGGGATGGTCTGCCGCCGAGCTTACTGCACTCTGGTCCGAGGCGGCTTTGATGACGGCATCGGATGGACGCGACAAGATCAATTCGGAAGATATGGCGATAGCATTTGAGAGGGTTACCTCACGTCCGCGGCGTGAGATTTCCATAGAGGAGGCACGGTAGAAATGTTGTCATGGTACCGTCGGCTCCGCACCAAGCGAACCATTCATCCAGTAATGCCCGAAGTGACCGCGCGCCCTGAGCCCTTGCGAGAATTCGTCTATCTCGACGAGGTCAGTCTCCGCAGCCTTCTCTCATCTCAGGCGGGTGGGGTCACAGACACAACGTCGGAGCAGAAGGTTGCCTCCGATCTGGGTGAGTTGCAGGCCAAGCTCGGTTCTGACGCGCTGATTGGCAAGGCGGAGATCAGCTCCCGCTTTCAGACTAGCAACAGCAGTACGCTCCAAACCTTACGCAAGGCGACAGTTCAATCCTGGTTTAGGGAGTTCTACAACAAGCCTGGCCTGCGCGTGATGGAGTTGATCGACAAGGTCGATGCGTTCGTTGACCTGGAAGATTTGAACCGCTGCGACAAGACTTCAATTGCCGTCAACTCTGATGAGCTAAAGCGCGGATTTCTCGCCGAATTCAGGGTCAATCTATCGGCTGACAAAGTGTTCCACGTGGACACGTTGGTCTCCGAATTCGTGGGAATGGCCAAAGACTTTCCTCGGATGTTCGAGGCTGAAAACACGATCGTTGACATGGGAGAAATAGAAGCCATTGGCAAACTGCTCCAACGACTGCTTGCTGGCCTGATCCCGATCCGTGGGGTGGCGGTGGATTACTGCGTACTGGATATCGATGGCACCGAGTACGTCGTCCACAAAAAGGCAATTGCGAACCTTGATGTCGATACGAAGCCACTTGTGGTCGTTGGAGTAACCGAGCATCTCGCCTACTGGAAAGATATCCGTCGCGTACTGTTCTCTGAGGCTGAGTTTACAATTCTGTGCAGAATCTCAAAGACTGGCCTCCAAGAGAGTTGGCTCCCTGTAAAACTTGCCGACCTGATGAAGGATTTCGCGCCCGATATTGCGGATCAGCTCAATTCCGCGAGCCGCATGACTTTCGATCGTACGCCGGCTATCCGAAACGAAAGCAAGAGCGAACGTGATTTCGGTGTTGCACTGCATCAATACGCATCTGACTTGCTGGTCACCCTTCATAAAACGGTCGAGGACGTTGATTTAGACGCCATCAGCGACATGATCGTATCGCTGATGCGGAGGGGTGATACTGCCTCAGGGCAACGAAGCGCCTTCGCGGCTATCAGGGCGAAAGTAGCGGCGGAGGTCGGGCAGGACGTTGATTCCGAAGTCGATGCAGGACTAAGGGAAGCTGCGAGGAACGCGAGCGGCCTTTCGCTCTTTCCATCTCAGGCCAAGGCAATGGGGGCTCCATCAGATCGAACCTCGGCACCGAAGCTTTCAGTGCCCGATGAAAGGTTGTTGGACGTCGAAATCGTTGCGATGTACTGGTGATGCATCATGTGTCTTTGAGGCACTGACCGCAAATCACTGAGCCGGTCGGAGGACCACGGGCGTCGCGGCCCGACGGCTCAAGAGGTCTGCTCGGGTTCGAAGGGCTTGCACGCAAAGTTTCATTGCGCGTTCTTGCGACTTGAACGCAGTCAGCAGTACCCCTGCTCGTCGGCGGCAAGTCGACGGACCGTGCTAATCTAATCCGGGATGTCATTTCTTCGGTCGCAACAGGTGTGTCTCCGAGCAAACGACAACTTTTCGTGCCCCACGTGTCAATGCCACATAGAGGTCCTGAGCAGTGAAAGTTGAGGTGTCCAACAGAACGGCGACGTCCGCTTCAAGTCCTTTAAGCAGTAGGGTGCTGCCAACCGCACGTCCCTTTATCTCGCGACCGATCACCCGCTGCTGTTCTCGGACCGCCATCGCGAGTTCGTGAAATTCTTCAGCATCGGAGCAGGAATTCAGTGTTCTAAGACACGCAGACAGCAGTGCTGGTCGATGCGGTCGTACTCCCGACTGTTTGTTGATCTCGACGAGTAGCGCGTTCGCCATAGATGGGGTGGGAGAACCTGCGAAATCCAAAGCGGCTCGCTCGGCATCCGTTGCGGGTTTCGTCGCTGAACCCCTGGCCAGCGTTTTCAGTCGCGTTTTCATGGAGCTTGCGTCCACGCCTGTCATCACGGTGGCAGCAAAGTCGATCAGTTTTTCGGTTGATTCGTGACCGTCGAACACAAACGATTCGGCAAAATTGACGAAATCCGACAAATCCACACTTTCGACAACGACCGCTCCTGGCGTGTGCCGAGCAACATTCTGTTGTCGCTGCTTATCCTTCCCGTTGCACAAAATCAGTACCGAGCCGCCTGTTACGGGTGAGGCTGTTCGCGCTGCTTTCAACAAGGTGGCGGAGTCCGTTGGGCCTGATATCTCTACCCATTCCACTTCCTTAGGGGCCGTCGTTAGATCAATGGGCGAACCTTTGCGAAGTAGCGGGCGGATATCAAGCAGCCACTGCCCGAGTTCGCCGCAGCCGACGTTGTTCCAGCGGTGGGGGGTATCGAGCTCGCCGATCAGCGGGAAAAATTTCAGGACCTCGGTCCACTCCACTTTAGGGCCGGACCAAGCGAATATGCACTGTAGATCATCCCCGAGGACGCAGGTCGGAAGGAGTTCAGCCAAGGCCATGACGATGTCGTGCTGTGGCTTCATGCAATCCTGATACTCGTCGACAAGCAGGCGCGAGTAGGTTGCTTTCAAAACGTCATCGAGATGCCCGCCCTTCAAAAGCGCTAGAGTATGGGTCTTGATAGCGGTGTAATCGCTTCCAGGAGACCTCAGTTCGGTTATCTTGGGGTCGTGTCCGCTTCGGGATGGGAACGTGGAGATCAGGTGCAGCGCCCAGCCGTCAATGGTCGCAAGGCGATAGCTTCGCGCTGGTATTTGCAGGGCATTGAGCCGCTTTTTTAAGGCCGCGACACCCGCGTTTGTATGGGTCAGTACAAGGATAGGCTTGTTGCCATCGTGCCGAGCGAGAGTAGACGCAATCAAATGCGTCTTGCCACATCCAGCGGGAGCACTCACGCATCCGCGATGGATCGACAATAGATCAGGTATCGCTGCCGTCATTTGACCAACCAGGTCAAAATCGATTTAACGACAGTCCTGAACGGCGTGTCGAACTCCTTGAATTTAGGCGCGATCACATCCCGAGCGAGGGATTCCATGCGCCCGATGTCCTTGAACCAGCCCTTCTTGCCTCCCGCGGCCTTGGCGATCCACCCTTTTTGCTGAAGGGTCAGACAACCTATTTCGGCCAGCGTTTTAGCGTCCTCAAGGGCTAGCTGGCCGCCAGAGGCTGTCCTGATCTTGCCGTCTATCGACGACACCTCATCTGGATTCAACTTGACGGCGGCTTCCAGTATCGCCAAGACGGTTGCGTCTGAGGCCGAGCAAATAATGGCATCCTCGATCGACTGGCCATCAGCCCAGTGAAACAGTTCGCCTCCATTATCGGTGAAGCGCTTCGCCTCTGTCGCGGGGATCGCTCGGTCATTATCGATGAAAATGGCGACGCGGTAGCCAAGTGATTGAAAAGACGCTGCGCGCTCGAACGGCCGGGTCTCAGCCCCCCCGTCGCAGTCAAGCAGCGATACTCCAGCGGCGTCTACAGATTCCTTGCCGTTAACCTCGATACGAAACAGATCGATTCCTCGAATGAAGCCGATCTCGGTCTTGCCTTCGCAAATCAGAACGGATTTCGCGAGGAACGCGTTTGACGTTGCACGTAGTGCCCCTTGGGCATCGGCGGGAACAGCAAGCACATGCGTATGCCCTAGCGCCTTGTCATGCCGAACGACGTGGACCTGCCCGTGGGAAAGTTCCTGCAAAGCTATCGGTGAGTGCGATGTTGCAAAAACCTGGACGCTCGGCACCTTGTCTTTCGAGCCCAACGATTTCAGGAAGCGGACGATCCGATGAGGTTCGAGCCCAATTTCGATTTCATCGACAAGCGCGATTGACGTTGCCTTGGAAGCTTCCTTGTGCAGTCCCGCGGTGAGCAACCGTTTGGACCCGGTGCCCATTCCACGCAAGGGAATTCCCGTGTCGTCATGTAGGGAGATCGTTCCGGAGCCAAAGGTGACAGAGTGGATGTCGAGCATCGCCGTGGCAGTCGCTCCCACCGAAATGCCGAGGCTCTTGGCTGTCGTATTCACGATTTCGATGGCGTCTGTCAGTTGGCCCTTTGCCTTGCCGCCGAACGCTGTCCGCGCATCACGGGCGGCGGCTGACAGAACGCCAGAGGTGTCCGGTTTTTCGTCGGACAGCTTATTGAGCAAGGATCCCCGCCGCCATGCGAGATGCGTATCGCCGAGCGCTCCCAGTCTCATGGGCGACAACCGTTCGCGATCAGCCCACTTGAGGTCGCGCTCCAATCCCTTGGCGGATGCTCTGGTGGATTCGAGCGTCCAAACGGGTTCAAGGTCTTGGGCGACCGTCAGTTTGAGACACAGCACGGTCTCCAAACCTTTGCCCGGCTCCTCGTCCAGATCGCCCGAGGTCGCATCATAACCTCGAAGGAAGTCGCCGTATGCGTCAAGCTTCTTGAGGTCGTCTTCAAGCGCGCCCAGCACGACCGTGATTGTGATCGGTTCCGCTATATCCAGATTGTGAAAATCGGCATCGGTAAAGGTGGCGACCCGTCTTGCCCCAAGGCATAGGTCAACGGCGTCCAAAATGGATGTCTTCCCGGAATCGCCAGGTCCGATAAGGCAATTGAATCCGGGGCCAGGCATCCATGAGAGATGTTTGATGCCCCGGAAATTTCGGATGTCTAGTTTTCGTATGGTCGGCATCGTCCACCGCTCGTATGTGATGTTTCGGTCTAGTTTAGCCTCAGGTTGATAGCGCGACTCGCGCGAGTAAGCTTCGATGATCACCGAACATGCGGTAGCGTCAACGCTGAGCTGCGGAAAATGACCCAGAGTCCGTGCGATACGCGGGTCAAACCCCTCGCGCCCAAACACCTCGGCCTGATTTTCCGAGAAAATCGGGAAATTTAACTGTTTTTATCTCAGGGAAATCTCCATCTGGCGCGCCGGCGCGACGCAATACGTCCTCAAAGGCGAGAGCGCTCTGTGGCACGTTGCTGGCGTGTTTCGCCACTATTACGTTGCCGACCATGAGCTGGGGTCCTGCCACGCGCGCCAGCTAGAAGAACGGGAAGATCCCGGGTTTGACTACAGGATGATGCCGAGCGGCAAAGCATGGAGTTTCGCGCTCAGTGCCCCCGGAAGTTCTCTGGGTTCGAGGACTGTTCCGCTGCGGCGGACATTCGTCACCTCCGGTGGGGTAAGCTATGTGACGAGCGTGCTCGGTGAGTAGGCCAAGCTGCCTAAGAGTATCCGATGGCGATCGATCTGTTCACGATCGAGGCCGTGACGTCGAGCCATGCAGGTGCCGCAATCGGGGATAACCGATCGCTGCGGGCTGCCACTCTACTTTGCTGCCAGACATGAGATTGTAACGATCGTTTCAATAGGTCCTGCATCACCTGCGAAATCGTTGTGGAAACCTGACGACTTGCCCTGTTTCTAAATCGGTCGCTTCGACCACCGTTGGTGATTTGGGAAGATAACCCACCGAGCCGACATTTTTCATGGCGGTGTCGCTCAGGCCGACAAGCTGCAAGATCTCATTCCGAGGCAGTGACAACATATGTTCAAGGAAATCGTGAGAATAGTCACCCGATGAAACTAAGGCCTCAACGCCCCTACGAAGCATCCTCGGGCGCTCCATTTCCATCACGTCGTCGAACGGCTCGGACTGTCTCCAATCTCTCCGGTTCATGGAGATATAGAGCCGCCTTTTCGCCTCGACGTCGATCATATCAAGGTCGGAAGCCCGTGCGATCATAGCGGCAATCGACATTCCCCAGCGCTTTTTCAGGGCATAAAAGTAATCAAGTGATGGAATCGCTACTTCGTCCCAGAAGCTTTCTTTCGGGAAAAGGAAAGCTCCGGCAAACCTATGTGCCTGCTTTTCGATAATCTTGTGTAGGTCGGGATCGCGGTTCTGCTCGGTTGTCACTTTTCTATGCAACACAAGATGACCCAACTCATGGGCCACGTCGAACCGGGCTCTAGCGGCTGTTGCGCTGTGGACGTTCACGCCGATAAATCCACGCTTTAGCAATGGCGACCGGAAAAAAAAACCATCCTGCTTTTCAGACGGTATGTTTAGCATAGCGACCGGAATTCCGGCGTTCTCAACGCTGAGTATGACGTCGCGGATCGGTGCACTGCGCAGCTGCCATTGGCGGCGCAATTCGCTCGCGCAGTCTTCAATGATCGACGGTGATATCAAGCGGACGTCATCGGGAAGGTCCATTTCGGGAATTGCCTGCTCAGGAAAATCCAACTCTTCCTCGAGTGTCCAGAACAGTTCGCAGAGCCACTTCATGCGTTGTTCCGTCATCTCGCGGGCAGACTTTGTCTCAGCGACCCGATCACGCCAAAAAACCGTTCCCAAACTTTCGGGCCAGGCCTTCCGGGTAAAAAACTCGACCGGGAAAGCCAGGGCCACGGCAATAGCTTCAAGATTGTTGAGGGTTGGCCGGTCTTGGTTCGATTCATAACGGGTAATAGCCATCGACGTCACGCCGATCTTGTCTGCGAGCGCGTTCTTACGGAGGCCGCTCGCCAGGCGCGCTTCCGTTAGTTTTTCACCCGAAAAATTTGCGACACCCTTAACCATTGGATCGCAACACGCCCTTTCCGTTCTTCCTTCGTACGATAACGCGGTCTTCCTGTATGCTTTGGCCGTACTCTGCCGCGACAATGTCGGCGCGCACGCCTCCAAACATCGCCAAGTCATGAAGATCAAGCCTCACGATCCAGTTTTCGTATCCGGCGTCGGGGATTGCGAGCATTAGTGCGCCAAGTTCGCACTCTCGCTCTCCGAACCTTGATCCGCTTGCGCCGTGAAGCAGAACCGCAAGGACGCCGTCGGACCAATCGAGCAGTCTGTGGGGACGGTCTCCGAGATCAAGTTCGAGCTGAGTAATGATACCCGCATACTTGCTGATTTCTTGTTTATAGGCTGCTGCACGCGGGCGACCGCCATAAAGAGCATCCATCGGCTCTTGCATCAAAATGACCCGCCCAGCCTTTACCAGGAGCTTTCCCTGACCATTGCAGGCCAAGCGCTTGATGTCATACGGGATGTCGTGCTTTTGGGCGGCGCGGATCAGCGCCTTCGTTATCGCGATGCCGCGGCCTCGCGCGAATTCATAATATCGTTGGTCTATCGACAACAGCTGATCTTCAGCCAGCTTATCGTAATGTTGTCGATACTCCCAAGCAGCGAAATTCGTCATACTCTCGACGAATGACGGTGTCATTTCATTGCAGACGACTTCTCTCAGCTCGTCACCCGGACGCATGAATCACCTCATGTCAGACATATAAAGTCAAATGCGCCTTTTTGGCAAAAAAGTAAAGTCTGATGAGTTGCGGCTAGTTACCTATCCCGTGAAAGAAGGATGTTGGGCACGCAAGCCGCGTTCGCCCGAAAGGCTTAGTATCTTACGATAGGTGGTCTTTGTGCCAAAATATTCAGCCAACATCACGCCCGGTGAAAAGCGCGGGCGAGGGCGAGCAAGCCCATGCTCAGGAAATACAGCCCGACTACCATGGGAACGCTCGGGACGGCTTTCACTGCTACCCGGGCGGCCGCCCCGCGGCGGCGCGGATATGACGGAGGTGTTGTCACTTTTGGGCCTCCTTCGCATTGAAAGCCGGGGCGCGTTGCGTTTCCTTTCGTGTAGCGTTGGGAGCGGTCCCGCGCCCGATCTGGCGCGCGCCGGGTGTCTTGTTGTCCCGCGGGATTGATCCGGTGACGGTACGTTCAGGCTTGGCCATCGGCACTGGAGCGGTTTCCGGGAACACCAGATCGGGGATCCACGTTGGTGAAGCCTCGGCCGTCGGGGCGGTCGCCGCGACGAGTGCCGCCACCGCGGATACAACGAGGAGGCGTCGGTTCTGCATGCCTTTACGGGGCATTCGCATTTCCTCTCTGTTGTGACGACGGGGTTGAATTCGTCATGAGGGAAGGATAGGGAACCGAGCGACGGCGCGGTATTCTACACAGGTCTCGTTCGGATAACCCCTTGGTATGAGCTGCTTAACCTACTTCGCACCGCGTCCGTGGGATGACGGACGCCAAGGTCGTTTTCCATGCGTGACTGCCATCGACAGCTATGTTAGCGTTTGTGTTTTTCTCGCGCGGACGACCGGGGCCTACACCAACGGTGGCAGCATGTTCATCAGCAGCACCATCACCAGGCCGACGACCGAAACGATCGACTGGATGACGGATATTGTCTTGGTTGCCTCACCCATCGTCATGCCGAAGGACTCCTTCACCAGCCAGAAACCCGCATGGTTGGCGTAGTTGAAGAAGAGGGAACCGCATCCGATCGCCAGAGCGAGGAGGGGGGTGTTCACGGGCTCCGCCATTGCAAGTGGTGCCAGCAGGCCCGATGCGCCAACAATGCCCACCGTCGCCGAGCCCGTTGATACGGACAGCAGCATCGAGATCAGCCAGCCGAGGATCAACGGCGATAGCGCGAACTGTTGACTGAGATGGACGATGGCATCACCGACCTTCGCGTCGGTCAGGACATGCTGGAAGGCTCCCCCGCCAGCGATAATTACGAGCACGTTTGCAATCGGCTTGAGACTGGACGATAGGGCGTTTCTCATCTTCTCGGCATCGCCCGACCTGGAGTAAACAAGGACAGTCGCGGCGAACACGACACCGATAAGCATCGCAATCACCGGATCACCAGCAAACGCGGCGAAGTGCGCCATTGCGGTGTCCTTGGGTAAGGTTAGTTCGAGTATCGCGTTCAATAACATCAGCAGGGCGGGAAGCAGCGCGACAATCACGCTCAGTGCGAGCCCTGGATGCCGTTCCCGTGAGGCCAGGCCGTCCCCATCGGAACCTGAGTACTGTTCCACAAGGGGCACGTCCGGCTTAACGGCAAGGCGGGATGAGATGAATGCTCCGTATATCGGGCCGCCGAGGACAATCGCCGGAATCGCGGCCACGAAGCCGTAAAGCATGGTCGCGCCGATATTGGTCTTGAGCAATGCGATCGCGGTGAGGGGGCCGGGGTGCGGTGGGACCATGCCATGCATCGCGGCGAGTGCGGCTATCACCGGAACACCCACATAGACGTAGGCCGATCCGCTGATGCTGGCCGTTTCGTCGAGCTTTCTCGCCACGCTGAAAACGAGCGGCAGCAGCACCACGAGGCCTACCTCGAAGAACATCGGAATCCCGATGATGAAGGCGACACCGGACATCGCCCAGGGCAACATGCGGATCGAGGTCTTATTGATGATCGTCTCGGCGATGCCATCGGTAACCCCTGTCTCGGCGAGTATTTTCCCGAGCATAGCTCCAAGCGCCACCACGAGGCCTACCGCGCCGAGCGTGCCGCCAGCTCCGCTTTCGATCGACTTGATGACCTTGTCCATCGGCATCCCGGCTGCTAGGCCGACCAGTATCGAGGTCAGGATGAGCGCCAGAAGCGGGTGCAACCTTACGCGCGAGACGATTAGCGTGACAAGAAGGAATACTCCTCCCACCGCGATCGCGAGAAGCTGGATATCCGAGCTGTTCATGTACCTTTCCCGATAAGCGCCCCCAGTGGGCCCTGCCGCAGAAGCTGACAAAGTACAGCGCGGACTTCTTGTACGAATTGTGCTTGTTTACGCGACAAGCGCGATTCAGGAGCGATATTGCGGACTGCCCCGAGATTTCCGGCACCATGTCGCTCGACATTTCGCAAGATCGGTCTCATCGCTGAGATCGCGGAAGGAGAGTAGCTCTAAAGGCTTGGCGAATGCAGCCGTATCCAGTTCAACTGTTTGAGCTGCCGAACCGCGACCATTGCGTCATCCTCATTGTACTTGGAGACCGCGACGGCAATCTATCTCAAGCTTCAATGAACCTCATTGCAGGATCATCCGAGCGATTGCCGAGCGTGACCCATAGTAAGCCGCGCTTTCAGATCCAATTATCTCCATGAAACCGGACGCGCATCAGCGCCAGCGGCCTCTCTTCCGAGCCGCGCAGGATTACGTTGTGACCCCAAGGTCGATTCTGGAAGAGGATATCCGTCCATTCACCCGGCTCCACATTGCCGAGATAAACCACGTGCCGGCAGGCAACCATTCGCGTATTCGTTTCTCCCGCTTGAAACAGGCCTCGATCCGCCAATGCGCTGTAGCTCGGAAAGTAGAGAAGTCCGGCGGCATTGAAGTCTGTCGCCGGGCACGGCAGGATCTTTTGCGCTCCTGACATTCCTGCGAGTTTGAGGCCATCGTTGCGAATGTCACGCGTGATGGCGGAGGCATGTTCGGCTATGCGACGGACGGCGAGCGGAGCCTCCGGCGGCATCGCCAGCGCTCGTGGGCTTCGCCGGACAACCGAGCGGTTGATGCCCGGTTCGGAGCGGCCCACAAAGGTGGAGACCAAAATCATTTGCCCGACGAGATCGCCGTCCGATGTGATAAGAAGACGTGACGCCAGACGCCCGTGGCCGACGCGATAGAGGTGAGCGGCCAGTGTCACTTCCCCACCCAGGCGCGGAAGATGGCGCCTTGCGATTTGCAGGCTGGTCGCGCAAAAAGCCGCATATAGGGGCTCGCCTTCTGAGCAGGTGAAAACAGCATCCCGCTGCCCCATGGCTCGCGCGATAAGTTGCCAATGCAAGTCGCCGGCCCTTCGCTTCAGCCATTGCTCCGACAGGCCGCGATAGCCCATTTCCGCCATTCCCAGGACGTGTCTCTCCACAAGTCCTGAGCCTTGAGATCGTGGAAGGGGAAGAGTGCTCATGCGGCCAACTTGCCCTTCTGACGGGCGACAATCTGCTCGGTTAGATAGCGGCTATCCTCATCGATGCCGAGAAAACGCCCGGATCCCCAGGTGTTCAGCCAGCCGAGACCGATGAAGTACAGGCCGGGCACGTCCGTGACGCCGCGATTGAACAGCGGCTTGCCGCGTTCGTCGAGACAATCGACCTTCAGCCAGGAATAGTCCGGCCGGAACCCGATCGCCCAGATGATAGATGTGATGCCCGCCTCGCGAAGGTCCACGCCGGTGGTCTCCCGTTCCGGCCGCCAGACTTTCTCGAATGCTGGTTCTTCCGGCGCGTCGATGCCTTGAGAAGAAATCCACGCGTCGATCTGCTTCCGGATGCCCAGGTAGCTGCGATCCGCATCATCGAGGTTCTTCTCCAGATCAGGAAGAAAGGCCATGCTCGTCCCGTCAGCGCCGGCCACCGAACCGTAGAGGCGAACGCCCTCCAGCGCATATTTGCGCAGGTCGATCTCCTTGCCCCCGTCACGACCGGACATGTAATGGTTGGTCTGTGTGAGGGCCTTTATCGGATCGGGATGGCGATCGATCGTAACCGCATAGGTTCCGGCGTCGTAAAGCCAGTCGGTTGCGTCCCGGCCGCGGTATTTGCGTGGACTGCGCGGAGCCGGTCCTACCGCGAGATGAACGGCTCGTCCCTCAAGGTGAAAATCGTCCATGATCTGCACGCCTGACTGACCCGTCCCGACGATCAGAGTTCCGCCCGCAGGGAGTTGCGACGGGCGACGATAATCGCGCGAATGCATCTGGACGATCGAAGCGTCGAGATTATCCGCATATGGAGGGACGATCGGATTGTCGTATCCGCCCGTGGCAATCACAACCTGATCTGCAGTCATTGTGCCTTTGGTTGTCTCGATCACGTATCCGCCGCCATCGAGCCGCGACACATGTGTCACGTCGACGCCTTCTTTAAGCGGGGCATCGAAGCTTGCCGCAAAGCCGTCGAGATACTCGACGATTTCATGCTTGAGCATGAAACCATGTGGATCCTTGCCGTTATATGCCCATCCGGGCAGACGGCATTGCCAATTCGGCGTGACGAGGGAGAACGTGTCCCAGCGATTGTTTCTCCAGCTTTGGAACCGCCGATGACGCTCGAGTACGACATGCTCGATCCCTTCGCGGGTGAGATACCAGCTGACCGAGAGGCCAGCCTGACCGCCCCCGATAACGAGAACAGGCACATGTGCTGTTGCTGTGTCACTCATGGGAAGACCTTTCAAGTCATGGAGAGGCAGGTAACCTCTCCGTCCGCAGGTTGGAGCGAGGCCGTGCTTTCGATCTTGCTGAGCTGATCAAGTGCGGAGGAACAGGCGAAACCGAATTTTTCGGCCACCCTGTCGGATGCCTCATGCAGACCGGTCCGGGCGCGTTCGACGAATTCGCCGATTGGATAGGTCCGTCCGGCTTCGAGATGTCGTCTTATCGCCGTCGAGGGAGAGTAGCAGCTTTCTTCGGCTCCATCGGGCCATCGTATGCTGAAGCGTACCTCAGGCATGTGCGGTCTCCTTTGAAAGTGAGATGTAAGGGGTTTTCTCGTAGTCCCAGAACGTGGCGCGAGCGCCGTCACAGGTCAGATCGATTCTGCTGCTGTCCGTCGCCTGGCCGATACAGGATGCGCTGATGTCGCGCGCGGCAAAAAGCGAACAAACACGCTGTGCCTGATGGGCACGAACGGAGAGCAGGAAGCCGTAGCTCGGAAACGTCCGCAGCCATCGGTCGATTGTCACGCCGGACGGGAGTGGGAGCGTCGACAGGTCTATGTCGTAACCACAGAGCGAGGACTCGGCCAGCATCACCGCTGTCCCCACGATCCCGCCCTGACTTATGTCCTTTCCGGCATCGACAAGCCCGGCTTCCGCAAGTTCCGGGAGAAGCTCATAATCGCCGCGCAGCCGCTCATGCGGGGCATCGAGAGCCGCACACCAGTTGTCGAAACGCGGCCGATATTGTCCGCGGTGATCTATCGCGGCAATCAGCACGTCGCCAGGCATTGCGGCAAAGCTGGAGATAAGCCGTTCTGCCCGTCCGGTAACCGAGACGGAGAGGTTGAGCTCGCGGCTGTTCAGATTTGTATGTCCTCCAACGATCGGGATCCCATAGGCGCTTGCTGCATCTTTTAGCCCCGACAAGAGGGGCAGGGCAGACGCGGGGTCCGGTGCCCAGACCGCATCGAGGAGTGCAGTCGCGCGTCCACCCATCGCGGCTATGTCCGAAAGGTTGACCATGACGCCACACCATCCCGCAAACCACGGGTCATCCTGGACGAACTGGGGCATGAAACCCTCGCCAGCAAAGAGGTCCCATCCGCCTTGCCGGTTGGGGATCGCCGCAGCGTCGTCGCCGGGCATTCCTGTCGTGCCGGCAGAAAGCGAAAGTGCCTGCGTCGTGGCCGCTATATGCAGCTTGCTGCGGATCGACGGGTGTGCCGCAAGCTCTTCCGTCAGGGCCGCCAGGTTCATCGCGGCCTCCGTGCCCTGGCGGACCAGCCGACGGTTGGATCGGATACAGGGGGATAATGGGATAAGGAGGCAAGCATGTGCATGTGCCTCACGCCATGCAGCTCTATCTCGTCCAGTGGGTCCCACTGCATGCGACGAAACAGCGGCACGTTCTGGAGTTGGACATGCGCGTGGAATTCGCGGCACCCAAGGCCGTTGGCGGTGCTGACGGCGAGGCGGATAAGTTCTGCACCCAGCCGTCCAACTTTCCGGTAAGCCGGGGCGACGGCAAGTCTCGAACCCCACCATATGGTCGGAGCCGGCTCGTGGATCCGGACCGTTCCGACAATCTCGGCGGGCTCGGCTGCCAGCGTCGCGATCGCGACGAGCGGGATCGCCGTCTTGTCGATCTCGTCGCGATCATGGTTCGTGAAGATGGATTGCTCCTCGACAAACACCTGGTGTCTGAGGCGGTCAGCGCCGTCCAACTCCCAGCTTTCGGATGCCGCGCGGATTAGAAATTCAGGGCTGATGAAAGCGGAATGATCCATATGGCTCATGCTGGGATCCTCAGCTTCTCGTAGGTGGATAAAGCCGAGCAGGCACCGCATTTTCCGCAACCGGCCTTGATGTCTGAGGCCTTCAGTCCGCCATCGACGACGATCTTTGCCAGGGGAGCCAGGATGGAGGCCATGAAATCGGACTTCGGTGCAGGGTGACTTTCGAGCGGCGTACCGGAGATAGGCACGAACGGTACGACGAATGGATAGACGCCCATTGCTACCAGTCGCGTAGACATATCGAGGATGGCTTCACGGGTATCGCCCAGACCCGCGAGTATATAGGTCGAGACCTGGCCCCGTCCGAACACCTTCACTGCGGCTTCGAAGCTGGAGAAATACTTTTCAAGCGGAACGCTGGCTTTGCCGGGCATGATCCGTTCCCGGACTTCGGGCGTCACCGCTTCAAGATGCATGCCCAATGCGTCTGCGCCAGCATCCTTCATCCGTTCATGCCAGATATCGTCTTCCGGAGGCTCGCATTGCACCTGGATAGGCAAATCGACGACGGCTTTAACCGCGCGTGCGCTCTCGGCCAAAACGGCAGCACCACGGTCCTTGCCCGCAGGAGTGCCGGTGGTCATCACCATATGCTTGACGCCGTCGAGTTCGACGGCCGCCTTGGCGACCTCCGCCAGTTGAGTGGGAGTCTTGTGCGCGACAGTCCGGCCGGCTGCAAGACTTTGGCCGATCGAACAGAACTGACAGGTCTTCTTGCGGCTTTCGTAACGGATGCAGGTCTGCAGGATGGTCGTGGCAAGAACGTCGCGCGAATGAAGAACCGCGATCTTGTTGTACGGGATGCCGTCCGCGGTCGTCAGATCGTAAAATCGTGGCCGGTTGGGAAATCGAATTCGAGCGACTTCGGATCCTTCCCTGGTGATGCGCGCACGGCCGTCGGCATCGGGCGCTTCCACGAGATAGGGACTGTCGAATGCAGGTGCAGTATGTACCGGCACCATGACGGTTGTGTCGCCGAAATTGACTGCCTTATGGTCGGAGGGACCTGCGCCACCGCGCCTGCTCTCGTGACCGGCACGCGGATCGACGAGACGCATTCCTCGTGTCTGGAGATCGTTGATGAGTTCCGGATCTATAGATAGTAGGTCACGCATCCTGAGCCTCCTCAAAGGGCTTGTCTTGTCCGGCCTCAGAAAAATCGTCTGAAAGGCCGATCTGCTCGAGTGCGCGTGCGGACCTTGTGTCATGGACAAGGTGCAGCAATTCGGGCCGTGCATAGTGTCCGACCGAATCCATCATCCGCTTGCGCTTGGTAATGAGCCGCATGTCCAGATCGCCGATCAGGATGCCTTCGCCCGACGTCAGGGGCGGCACGACATGGCGGCCTTCCGGTGTGATGATGCAGGTCATGCATCCTTCGCGCAGCCCCTTCTGCAGGGCAGGATCCGGATGGATAGAGGCGATCTGTTCCTCGCTCAGCCAGCCGGTGGCATTGACAACGAAGCAGCCCGCTTCAAGCGCATGGTGGCGCATCGTGACTTCGATCTGCTCGCCGAATATCGGGCCGACCAGTGAGCCTGGAAAATGAGAGGCGTGAATCTCCTCATGCTGGGCCATCAATGTATAGCGGGCCAGAGGATTGTAGTGTTCCCAGCAAGCAAGAGCGCCCACGCGACCGACGGCTGTCTCGACCACCTTGAGCCCGGATCCGTCGCCTTGCCCCCAGATCATCCGCTCGTGATACGTGGGCGTTATCTTGCGGCGTTTGAGTTTCAGGCTGCCATCCGCGTCGAAAATCAGTTGGGTGTTGTATAGGGATCCGCGGTCGCGTTCATTCACACCAAGGACAATAACTGCATTGCGCTTGCGCGCGGCATCCGCGACAGCCCGTGTTTCTGCGGATGGTACCGTGACGGCTTCTTCATAAAGCCGCAGGTGCTCAGGCCCCTGCTGAACGGGCGGCAGAACGAAGCTGAAATAGGGATACCAGGGCACGAATGTTTCAGGGAATACGATCAGTTCCGCGCCCTTGTCTGCGGCATCGGCGATCGCATTTAGAACCCGCTCGACGGTGCCCGCGCGCGAGGTGAGGTCGGGCGCGATCTGGACGGCGGCGGCACGGACTGTTTTGGGCATGACTAGCTCCTTCGCATTGCCTGGAACAGAGCACCCCGTTCGCTGCGGAACGGGGTGCCGAGGTCAAATCAGACGGTCCATGTGTCGATGATCAGGGCGTTCGCCTTCTTGTGCAGAAGCACGCAGTCCAGCACGTCCTGAGGCAGGATCGGGATGATGCCGGGGATCAGAGCCGGTTCGCCGTGCCCATAGAGGGCCTGCAGTGCGAAGCGACATGCGTAGACCTTGCCGCCTTCCTTCATGAAGCGCTCGAGGTTCTTGTTGAAGTTCAGATGACCGGGAAAGGCTTCATCGCCGAGCTTTGGGAAGCCGCGCTGGATCCCCAGTGTCACGCCCGGGCCGTAAAGAAGGATCGAAGTCTCGTAGCCTTTCCGCTGCAGGCGAATGGCATTGAGAATGTTCACAAGCCCGATCGAGCCTTCGAACGCCATCGTGTGGAAGGTTACGAGCGCCTTCTCACCGGGATCGGCCTTAACATCCTCGAAAACCTTAGACTCGTAGTCGACAAAGAAGTCACCATCCTTGTGCGGCTGCTGCGTTACTTCAGGCATGTCTGCATCTCCTTACAGCGGGGTTGATGCAGAAAACGATACGAGTGAAAATGTATGAATCAATAAGCAGTTTAATATCCATACAATTATTTCTTGATAAAACACAAGAATGCACATCAGGCGTGCGTTCTGCTTAAATATTGTCAGGGTTATTGGTTGGAATGCACAATTGTTGACCTGATCTGTTGCGTGAAATTGTCGCTTGAAACTGGGGCTCAAGATCCATACAATGCGAAACAATTACTGTTTTGGATTAGTATAAAATGTTGAAATGGCTCCCGGAGCTCCGCCCTGACGGCAAGCCTCGTTATCTTCAGATCGCCGATGCGATCGAGATGGCGATCAAGCGAGGCGATATCGCCGCCGGTGATAGATTGCCACCACAGCGCAGGCTTGCAGAACGTCTCGGGATCGACTTCACGACCGTCAGTCGTGCCTATACCGAGGCGCATTCTCGTCGCCTCGTGGAGAGCCATGTTGGAAGAGGTACTTTCGCGCTTGGACGTCCCAAGGATGAGCATCGTATCGATCCGCGTCGCGCGGGGGACGAAGACCTTTCGATGAATATGCCTCCCGAGCCGCAGGATCCGGATCTTGTCGCGCGGATGCAGGAAGGGCTGCAGACTGTTTCGGCCAACCTCATCTCCCTTCTCCGGTACCAGTCGACGACGGGTGGAGATCAGGATAAGGCCGCTGCGTCGTCATGGCTTTCGAAAAGAGGCATGGTACCAAGCCTCGAGCGTATCGCGATCACACCGGGGGCACATGCGACGATGACGGCGCTTCTTTCGACGATGACTCGACCCGGCGATGTCATCCTGTGTGAAGCCGTAACATATCCGGGACTACGAGCCATTGCAGCGCGCATGGGGTTGCAGCTCGTGGGAATTCCGATGGACGCTTCCGGCATTCTCCCGGACGCGCTAAATGCCGCTATCCATTTGCACCAGCCGAAGGCTCTCTATCTCAATCCGACGGTCCAAAACCCCACGACGCTGACCATTCCACGCGAGCGGCGAATGGAAATCGCCGAGCTTATTCTGCGGCACAGGCTACCGTTGATCGAGGATGACGCCTACGGCTTCATTCCCGCAGCCGCGCCCGTGCCCTTCGCAACACTCGCTCCCGACCTGACCTGGCACATCGGAGGCCTTGCGAAATGCCTCGGCGCAGGTTTGCGCCTCGCCTATACCGTTTCCCCCAACGCTAGAGCTGCGTATTCTCTCGCCCAGGCAATGCGGGCCAGCGCCGTCATGCCATCGCCGATCTGCATGGCACTTGCCACCAGATGGATCGAGGATGGTACAGCGGATGCCATTCGCCGCTTTGTCCGTGCGGAAAGCGCTGTCCGTCACAAGATTGCCGTCGAAACTCTATCGGGATTGGAAATCAAAGGTGAGCCGGAGGCCTTCAACATATGGCTCAAACTGCCCAAGGGAGCGAGCAGGGCGGAACTAATGGGACGAATGGCCGGACGCCATGTCGGTTTGATGCCTTCCGATGCCTTTACGGTCCTTGGAAATCCTGATGAGCATGTAAGGGTATGCCTTGGCGGCGTTATCCAGCGGGAACAGTTGCAAGCTGGACTTCTTTTTATGGCGCAGTCGCTTTCGGAAGCCGGGTGGATGGGCTAATGGCGCGAAGCGCTGCTATCAGTCCCTCAAAGACAGTAGACGCGGTCCGATTGATTGCTGATATCTCGCCAAGGAACATGACAACTCGGTCGGTGCGAGCTGAGGCGAACATCCGCCAGATGGAGTGTCTGACCAAAGGGGAATACCCTTGATGAAGCTCGAACGCCAAGGCAAGCATATCGGGGCGGGAGATCGGTTCGGGTGGTAGCAGGCCAGATAGGCCCCTGCTACCATCCCAACTCGTTTGCGGCTGGAGAGCATGTGCCGCAGTCGTTACTCATGCCTGTCCGAGCAAGCGTGGTTCGAACAGCCAGCTGCGGCTGATCGCGGTAGTGGACTTCGCTGCCGCCAGAACTACGAGATCTGCCAATGGCTCGATCACGATCACCAGCATGTAGGCTATGCCGAAAGTACCAATCGACACGAGATTATCCGCACCGATGCCGTGGCCGTACAAAGCCCAGAATGCGACCCATGTGACGATTCCCGCTTGATAGGTTACTGAAAGAGCCAGTGCCTGGCGGTAGGTGAGGTCAACATAACGCTTGCCGGGAGCAATCGCTAGCAAGGCAACAATCCGGAGCGCAAAGAGAGGAACGAGAAGCGTCGTCACATTCATCCCGTACTGCGGAAGATCGTAAGGGGCGAAAAACAGGCCTTGCGCAAGCAAACCCACTGCAAGTCCGATTGCGGCCGGGGCCATCCCGAACAGAAGGAAAAGGGTCGAGCCGAGGATCAAATGAACCTCCGAAACCCCGACAGGATAGTGTGGCAGGACCTCGAAGAAGCAGAACACCAAAGCGGTCGTGATAGCGCTTCTCGCGATGAACGAGAGACCACCGTGATCCCTGATCTCGCTGGCTGCGAGCTTCAAAGCGAAGACGCCTGAGGCACCCGCCGTCGCATAGCTCAAAACTATCTTCGCACCATCTACTATTCCAGGTTCGATATGCATTGCTGTTCTCCAAATTGGCTGTGGCGTTTTGTGGAAAGTTCGGGTCAAGCTGGCCTATGGCGGAGACGATCCCGTCTTGAGAAGCGTGATCGCTATCCCGTATGACCAGTCCAACGGTCATCATTTCGCGGCAGGCATCTCGTCTGCATAAGCGACTTTATTGATACCGATAGCCACGAACATCCCGGCTATTTGCACAAGTACGAATGCCATCGCCGTGAGCGGTGATAGGCCGACAAGACCGGGCGCGAAGATCGCCGCAAGTGTTACGGCGGGGTTTGCGTAGGAAGTAGACGGGGTGGCGATGATAGCTGCTACCAACCAAGCTCCTACCGCGAACGGTCCCGTTTCCCATTTGGTGCTTCGGGCACAACCCAGCACGATCGTCATTAGCCCCGCAGCCGCTACGAATTCACTCAAAAGCCCGCCGAACGAGGGGCCTATGTTGAGATCGGTGCGCATCTCGGAACCAAACATCAAAGCTGCCAGGATCGCACCGACAGCGCCACCTGCTACTTGCCCGACCACGTATGCTACGGTGCATGCTGTGCCGCGCTCTTTGCTTAGCCATTGGGAAATGGTGATCAATGGATTGAAGTGGCCGCCGGAGACTTTCCCGAGAGCAACGATCAGCCCCACGAGCGCACCTGCTATCGAGACCGCAACCGTCAAAGACGCCGCCAGTGGTTCAGATTGAGCATGCTTTGATGCTGCGATGCCGGAGCCAACCATTGCAACGACGAGAAAACCAGTTCCCACGGCCTCGACAAACGCACGGCGAAAAATCGGGGACTTGGGATCGTGCTCAAAGAAGCTGGGAATAGTGTCTCGACGATCCGGGTCAGCTTTGGCGCGTGTCTGGAACATCGGAGAACCTTCCTTCGACCGCTGACATTTTTACCGCCAGTTCCCCAGGCGTTAAAATGCCTTTCTGAAACAGGATATTGGCAAACGCTACGATCCATCGTTCGTAGTACGAGAGCTTTCCAATCATCTCAGCACCAAGAGATTCCACGCCGCGACGCTTCTCCTCGGTGTTGATAATTTTGTGGAAGTCCAGGACATCGGCCAACGCATGGCACCGCTTCTCCCAAGGAAGCAATTCGTGCTCGACACGTTCGATTTTGCCCGCTTCGTCTCCGCCGATATCGTTCGGTAGTTTCCGTACGAGATTTTCGGTACCCATTATGCAGCCTCCCTATCATATTCGACCTGGATAACCCCGATCATCGCATCTCGAGTGACTAGGTCTGCCAGTTGCGCTTCATTGAGATGCTCAGTTCCATCCGGCCGCATCGGCAGGACAAGATAGCGAATGATCGCAGTGGAATCGCTCACCCGAATCTCGACGTCGTCGGGTATCGAGGTCCCAAATTCCTCTAGGACGGCTCGCGGCTCGTAGACCGCGCGGGCGCGGTAAGGCTTCAGCTTGTACCAATCAGGGGGAAGGCCAAGGACTGGACGCGGGTAGCACGAACACAACGTGCACACGATTAGGTTGTGGACGGCTGGCGTGTTCTCCAAAACGATCAACTGAGTATCGTCGTAGAAGGTAATCCCCAGTTCCTCACAGCCGGTGCGCCCATTCTCAAGAAGACGGGACTTGAAGTCGGCGTCTGTCCACGCCCTGGCGACAACTTTCGCACCAAGAGCTGGCGTGCGGGAATCCAGCACTTCGATTTGACGACGGATTTCGTCGGCTCCGAAAAGCTTCCGTTCGATCAAAAGCTCTCGAACCGCCGTCTCCATGAGGTCGAAATAACCTGGCTTCTCGTCGACGGTGATGGGTGCATGGTCATGGTCATGGTCA
>UCIV01000023.1 GCA_900472575.1 Hyphomicrobiales bacterium | reverse complement strand
CGCCTCCCCCGCCGGACACCCCGCCAGCCAACCCTCTGAAAGTACCTTTGAGACTTTCGACAAGCGGTTGAATCACAAAGATTTCGAGGGCGAGATCGGCAAAGCGAGTTGCGAGGTTCTTGAGGGCATCCTCACCATGCGCGATATCAGAGATGAGGCCACCGAACGCGTCTGCGGCTCCATCTGCAAACTGCACAAGACGATCGTTCATCGTGAGCTTGCCGACTTCAGCCTGGATAGACTGGAAGACACCCGGCACCTGACCTCCCGACATCGAAGCTTGAATAAATGCGCGGATCTGATCCTCCGCAATTCCCAGAGAGCGGGCGACTTCGACCACTTTCTGATTAGTATCGCTTAGGAACGGCACCAGATTGCTCGACTGCATGTCGCGCCACTGGTTGTTCAGATCGATGTCCTTCGCCTCCTGCATCGCCGATACGATGGATTTGAAGCGCTCAGGAATAGCACTCATGTCGCCGCTGTTGGCGGCCTCGATGTACTGTTGGAGCTCCTCTTTCGAGGCACCCATGGACTCGGCGGTTTGAAGAACTGTCTGATCGAACTCCTTCAAGAGCGCGACTTGGTTCTTCAGCTTCAGGTCGCTGATGCTGTCGACCCACTGCTTGACGCCCTCGTCCATTTTGGGAAGGTTCAAGGACGTCTGGTCGTAGCCTGCGTAGATTTGCTCGTTTGAAGCTCTATGGAGCCCGACCCACTCCTTCCTCAGGCCGCCGGCATCCCGCCCTCGACCACGGATGAGCTGATCTGCAAGCCTATCCTGGAGTTCCGGAGTGAAAACCTCGTCGAGCGACAGGCCAAGCTGTTTGACCAGCCCTTTGAGAGTCTGCGAGACAATCTGATACCGACCGACAGCCGATGAGTTGTAATTCGGATCAGTTGATGGAAGAGCCCTCGTCTGCGTCAGCATCTTCCGCTGCAGCTCAAGGACTTCCCGCAGTGTCATCGACGTCAGATTGACGTCACCTCCGGTGAACTTACCGTACGCAAGGGTTTCGTTGTAACCGCGGCCCTTATCGGTCCCTTCATAGAGGCCGATCAGATCGCGAAGCCCCTTTTTGGAGACCTCCGCAGCGTACTGGTTTTCAGCGATCCGCCGGGCGTCAACCTGAAGCAGAACCTTGCCGGCCTCTTCGTAGTCCTTGATGAGGCCGTCCATGATCCGGCGAATAGATCGCTCGTATTCGCTCAGCGACGCGTCTTTGACGGCGTTGTTGCCAAACTGCTCGGTTTCCCAAGCATAACGACGCTGGTTCTCCGCTGCTGCCGTTCGAGACATCTCGATCGACGGGATCTTCTCATTAAACCGGATGAGCGAGATAGCCTGCAGCTCCTCGCGGATCTTCTTCAAGCGCTCCGGAACCTCGTCCAAGGTGCCGGTGGTGATTGCCTTGATGAACTTCTGGATTTCGGGCTCGCTGATCCCGAAGGACCGACCGAGCTCAATGACCTTCTGTTCAAGCTCCGGCAGCTTCTCGACCGTCTTCGAGGTCTTGAGTTCTTCAAGGCCTTTGACGAAGCCGATATCAACCTCTTTCTCAAGGACGCTGATGATTTTCCTGACTTTATCGGGAATTTCATCCATCCGACCGGAAGTTACGGCAGCGACATACGCATTGATGTCCTCCTCCGATACTTTCAGCGATTGGGCCATGCTGACGATCTTCTGCTGGAAGTCGTCAAGTGCGCCGATCGAGGTCTTCAGGTTGATGTTTTCGAGATCCTTCAACCATTCTGCATTAAGGATCGTCTCGGCCGCTGATCGCGCATCAGCATCGAGCATTGGCTGCCCTAGCTTCTCCGCATCCTTCTTTAAGCCGTCCATCACCTTTCGGACACGAGCCTCATATTCCGAGAGCTTTGCCTCCTGGACCGCGACGTTGACAAGAGGATCGATAACCCCGCGATACTTCTTCTCGTTGGCAGCAGCCTCCGTCCGACTGTTCGCAAAGCGCTCCTGAGGGCTCTTCGCAGCGTCTTCGCGCGCTTTCCGGAGACTATCCGTCCAGTCTTTAGTCGCCTTATTGATGGCGTTCATCCGCTCGCCTGTAGCGATAAGGGACTGAGTAACCGAAGCGATATCAGGGTTAGCGAGCGCCATGTCCTCGAGAGCCTTGCGGGTCTCGTCGGTCATGGATTTAGCATTCGCCATCTCATCGCGGAGGGCCTTGACGGGGGTACCGAGGGTATCGTTCCGATCGCTCGCTTTGACATCAGCAGATGTCAGCGTCCTATTCGGATCGAACATCGCAGCGGCCGACAGGGAGTCTGGAACGACATTGTCCAAGGACATGTCTTTGAGGCCTTTGACGGTCTTATTCATCTCCTTGTTGAAGTCTTGAAGTTCGGTGGTGAGCTTCGAGATGCGGCCCTTGGCGACATTGTCAGCGAACCGTCCCATCTCATCTGCTGCGTCACTGGTGAGGTAACCGAGATCAGTAAGCTGTTTGGTAATCTTTTCAGTCTCTTCGGCAGACTTCTGAGACTCCAAGGCGAACTTACTCATAAGGGTCATTGCCCCCATGAGCGCAGCCGTGATTGCCACGCCCGTCCAACCACCAAAGAAATCGAGAACGTTACCGCCAACGCGGCGAAGCACATTCAACGTCTTCTGAGCAGCCGCGATGCGGGCGGTGGTGACGGCTTGCCGTTCAAGAATAACCGTCGCTTCCTGCTGGAGAGCATTGATTTCCTTGGTGGCCTTTGCCTGGGCGGCAAGCGATGCCGCCCACATTTCACCGCCATCAGTCTGGGCACGGATCGTAGCGACCGTGGCAGCCTTCAGCGTTTCCTGCGCAGCAGCGATTTTCTTGTCAAAGGCATCGAGTTCCGAGCTGACCTTCTTGACCGCGCTTCCGGAGAAAGCGACTTCAGATGCTTGGCGGAGTGCCTGCATCCGCCCCTGAAGCTCATCAACGGACTTCTGATACCGCTCGATGGCCTTAGCTTCCGCCGCCATCTTGCCGTCGAGACCCTTGCCGCCGATTGCTGCGGTCGCGATCTGATCGCGCTTTGCCTCCGCGACCGTTAGCGCCTTGATCGCCGCTTCCGCCTTCTTCGTGGCGTCGGCATGTCGCGTCATCGCGACAGTCATACCCTTGGTCGAAGCCGTTCCGTCGCCGATACCGCTAAGCTGGGTATCGAGGCCAGCCAATTCGGTGCGGACCTTCACAGCCGCGGACATAGCATCCTGCTGCTGCTTCAGAAGCTTCCGATATTCAGCACCGAAGGACTTGTCGAAACCAGGCAGGCTTTGCAGTTGTCGATACTCGGCAAGCTGATCCTGAACCTGCCTGAGGCGGGCCGCGTGCGTAACCAACGACTGTCGTCGCGCGTCGACTTCTCCGTTGAGGCGAACCTTTGCCAGTTCCCGTTCAGCGGCGATCGCATTTTTGGCCGCATCCGCCCGATCGAGCGCGCCAACAGCGTTCCCGGTCAGGCGATCGACGACGGCATTTTGCTTGACGAGAGACTGAGCCTGACGAGCGCGGAGGTTGCGCTCTTCTGCCATGGCGGCTTCCTGCGCCTGCACAACGCGCAACTGATCATCGCGGACCCGCTGACGAGCCGCTTCAATCTGCTGCTGAAGGCCTGCGGCTTCCGCCTGCTGAGCGCGCTTCAGCCGATCGACGATGCCGTTCCGCTCACTGTAAAGCCCATTGATCTTTTGGATCGCAGCGACTTCCTTCTGCTGAGCAGCGGCAAAGTTGGCGGCGCGTTGTCCAGCTGCCGAATCTACCGATGCCTGCTGCTGTTTGCGAGCATCGGCGATTTCACCTTCGATTTCGATGAGCCGAGCCGCCATCTTCTGGCTCTCAGCCATACGCTGGGCGATCTCTTCACGGATGCCGGTGTTGGTTTCCTGAACACCCGCAATGCGATCCCTGCCACTCGTGAAAAGTTTCCGCGACGCATAGAAGGCAGCCAAGCCTGCGCCGGCGCGCGTAACCCAATACATCACCTCTTCGAAGTTCTCTGCGAGCCCGGTCAGGCCTGCAGAAAGAGCTTCGGTGACACCATAGGTTTCGTCGGTGTGGCCGATGTATCGAATGAAGGCGTTGTCGAGAGCCGTGAAAGACTGGGCGACGGTCGGGATCGTCATCGCGAATTCGCGATCGATGCGCTCCGATGCGTTGACGATAGCTTCGGTAACAACCTTGGCCGTCAACTGCCCCTCATGGGACATCTCACGGAGCTTGCCTATATTGACGCCCAAGCTCTCTGCAATGCCGCGGAGCAGCACCGGCGCGTTTTCAGCGACCGATCGGAATTCTTCGCCGCCGAAGCGGTCAGACGCGATGCCCTGCGACAGCTGGATGGCGGCGCCTTGTGCTTCCTGCGGAGTCGCCCCGCCGATGGCAAAGGCCTTCTGCACGGTCTCGGTGATACGGAGCAGCTTTTCCTGCGAAAATCGGAACTGCTCGGTCGCGCGAGCGGTACGCGAGTAAATCTGAGTGGTGGCTTCCAACGACGAGCGCGTGCGCTGCGAGACATTGAACAGCTGATCCTGTACAGCCGAAAACTCAGCGGTATCGCTGGTGACGGTGCGGATCTGGTTACCGAGCAGACGCGCCTTGTCAGCGGTCTGAACGAGATAGGCAGCAGAGAAAGCTCCAGTAATGCCGGTGCCGGTGATCGCCGACAGAGCGAGCATGGCGGAGCGGAGCCTGGTAACCTCGTTTGTCGCCTGCGTCAGACCACGGAGGGAGTCCTGTGCGATGCGGAAACGGAGGCTCTGGTTCATCTGCGTGCGCAGCGCGCGCACGGAATTGGTAGTATTGCCCAACGCACTGTTCATGCGTCGGGCGTCACGGTCTACAACATTGGCAACGTCGGTGAATCGACGGGATTCGCCTACATCCACATAGAGGCCAATGTGGATGTTACCTACTTCAGTTGCCATTCTGATCTTCCCTTGGAGGGTATTTCGGCAGCGAGCGCTTCCGCGTCACGCGGTTGCCACCGCCAAGCTGGCTGATGACAGAGGCCCACTGGGACCGGCTGAGAGGAGCGTCGTCCTTCTTGGACAGCTCAGCCGGGGACTTGGGAAATTTCCTGGGAGCGTTAGTAGCGGTCGCTGTCAGCATGGCCGTCAGCCATGAGGCGCTGTTCAACAGCTCGCGACGCCCGTCCATCACCGCCAATGCGTAGGTGTGGATGTCTTGAGGGGTAAGGCGACGTATCTCTTCCGGCTTTAGTCCTGCTTTGGCTCCGGCTGAGTAGCAGACATCAATGAGAGAGCCGCCGCCATCTGAGGGTTTTCTTGCAAACCGTTCAGCTGGGCGACCATACGTGCTTCATTGATCTTGTTCTGTTCCTCATACGTTTTACCGTAGATGGCCAGATTTAGCGCATCGAGGATGCGGATATTCAGATCTTCCCAAGTCAGATCCCAGGCCTCGATATCTCCGTCCGAACTACCCTGCAGCGTGCAGGCAATGATCTTCTGGTAGATGGGGATGCGCATGCGGGCCATGCCCTTGATGATGACCTGAACCCAGTCATCACCATAGGCGCCCTCAAGCTTCTCCATAGCTCCCATCGTGAAGCGAATGACGGCGCCCTCCCCAGCCTCGGGAAGGGACACCTCACCGGTCCGCCGATTGACTTCGTGCTTGCCCTTTTTATCTGCGTCCATGGTTCACCTTACGTGTTTTCGACTTCGCGCGGCTTGCCGGACGGGCGCAGCGTAACCGACTGCGTCATCAGGGCTTCCGGGGAAATTTCGATGTTGCCGAGTTCCGAGACGTAGCAGTCGGCTTCGAGCGAGAACTCAAGATCGATGGCGCTCGTGTCGATGCGGAAGATTGCGATCGTCCGGTCTTCCATCTGCTTGCGCAGACCAGTCGTACCATTCAGCGTCGGGTCAGACGGATCGTATTGGACAGTGAGCGTCCACTCGGTTGCAGTCTTCAGTCCGGGTACGAACTCGGCGTACATATCCGGGGAATCCAGGTGCGTCGCGTCGATCATGTTGACGGTCACGCCGGCTGCCGACAGCGTCGTGACGTTTGCGAGGGTGGCGAAAACCGGCGGCACAGCGCTGCTACCGCGCTGAAGGACCACGCCAATGCCGGTCTTACCAGTGCTCTTCTTGGGCATTTCATACTCCTGTAGATCGCCGGCGCGCGGCGTCAGGCGGCATGCGACGTCCTTCGGAGCGGCTGCGTGCCGGTCCGGTGTCGGATGCTCGGAATTTGATCAGGGGATGGGCGGTCCTTGGCGGACTAGCCGAGCTGAACCTTCTTTAGGTCGAAGGTGGATTCGCGGGTCTTTTGGTTGACCCAGTGGTCAACGCCTTCCCAAGGAGAGAACT
This sequence comes from Hyphomicrobiales bacterium, assembly GCA_900472575.1. GTDB lineage: Bacteria > Pseudomonadota > Alphaproteobacteria > Rhizobiales > Rhizobiaceae > Neorhizobium > Neorhizobium cellulosilyticum. Next base: position 89,616 of record UCIV01000023.1, on the reverse strand, counting down.
TCCAGTCGCCGACGTCCCTGCTCTCTTCAGGAGCAGGCTTTGCTTTCGCTTTTGTCTTGGCGACTTTGGGTTCGCTTTCTGCCGGTGACTCGGCGGTATCAGACGCATCGACGTCCATCGCTTCACCTCGTTCGTTTGCGAGATTTCTTCATGCGGCCGATCTTGGCCGACATCTTCGCCCAGATTTCTTGGCCGAAGACCTGAGGAACCTTTCCGGATTCCTCATCGAATGAGGGCAGCAACGCAGGATGTGCGCGTGCGCCCGGGTGCATCCAGCCGCCCCTAAAGTTCGGCTGGAAGTGAGGAGCTGTACCGAACTCGACCAGGTGGAGGAGGTAGCGGGAGCGCTTCGTTGCGCCGAGCCGGTAGGATCGCTTGCCTTTCCCGCCGACCTTCATCTTGCGGACAACAATCCCCTCATCGACGTGACCGCCACTCCGCGGCGATCGGGGCTGGGGGAAACCTGGATGCTTTCCGGCAAAGTTCCTTGCCGTCTTCAGCCGATCCTTCGTTTTCATCAGCATCGGCCGCAGTGACTTCTGTGCCGCTTGATCGATCTCGGCCTCTGTCGGTCCCTTGGCAAGCTCACGAAGGTTGGCGATCAGCTCCTGATGGCCGGACACGCCAGAGCGCTTCAGCGGTGCCATGACGCCTCACTTCCGTTTCCACCAGACTTGATACTGCTGGAGCGCCCGACGGGCTTCGTTGTTTCGATCGTCGGTGTCAGTCATGGCAACGCCGGCCGAGAGGCAACTGACATCCTTGAACGTCAGGACATTTCTATCGACGACTTCATCAAGGCAGAGCGTCACGGCCTCCATGATCGCCAATGCGACATCGCCCGATGGAGCGATTGCCTCGATTTGAATCCGCTCTCGATAGTTTTGACCGGCGCCACCGATGGTCGGATGATCGATGCGTGAGACGAGATTGGTCACGATGTAGGCCTGATCGACCGCCTGCGGCGCGCTGATCGGATACACGCGATTTGCGACCAGAGCTTTGACCGCCGCATCTCGTGAAAGGAGATAGTTCACGATCGAGATCGACGACATCAGGCGACCTCCACCGTGATATTGAACACTGGGAGCATTTCAACCGTGCCCGCGGCATCGATCACACTAATCGACACAGCGAACTCTCCGGGCTCGGTTGGCGTGCCGGTAATTTTACCGGTCTCAGCGTCCAGCGAGAGACCCGGCGCCCCGACGTCGCCGCTGAACTGGTACGGTCCGGAACCGCCTTCGACATCTATCGCGAGTGGACCGTAGGCGTTACCCACGACGCCCTGATCGATGAACGACTTGATCTCAACCTTGAGAGCCTTGCCACCGAGCGATCCGTCAACGAGCGTTGCCTCAATGACGCAATCCCATTGCTTCTGGCCGTCAGGCAAGATCGCCTTGATGTCGTAGACGTTCTCTTCGTGCGCGATCTTCATGGTCGCATCGACGCCGGCAACCTCGTCGTATCTGGTCCGGAAGAGCCAGACGTCTTCGGAGTATCGCTTTTTCGCGACAGGATCGAATTGCTCTTTCCCTCGCTTCACAGACACCTCCGAGAAGATGTCCGGCCGCCAGTCCTGCCAAATGAACTTCGGCTCGTTGCTAGCGCTTACGCCGACTTGAACGCGCCGGCGGAGGGTGAATAGTCCCCGTTGACTGCCGACTCTCATCGGAGGAACCTCGACTTTCCTGAGTGGCCTTCGCCAACTCCCGTTGACGCTGAGCGTCCTGAAGCCGGGCGACCCACTCCTCACCTTGATGAAGAAGGTCAGCCTCGGCTGGCGAGTGGCGGCGGTTATCGATGAGAGCGCCGTGCGTCTCGGCATCGATCAGGATCGCGCAGCAGGCCATGACGGCGCCAAGGTTTTGCACTCGCGTGTCCCTCGTCAGTTGCTCTCCAACCTTGAAGAGCTCGAGGTGACGGAACGCTGCTTCCACGTATGTCATCGCCTCAACCGGGATATCTCGCCAGTTATGCGGACCGTACTTGAGCCGACCGTCGAAGAGTGCTTCTGAGCAAGCCAACTTAGCCGACAGAGGCATGTAGCCCAAGGGCGGCTTCTTATCGCCGCTCAATTGCTTCGGGTTTTGCTGGTCACTCATGAGCGCGCCAACCTGCAGGGACTCGGACACTCGGCTTCTCCGGCGTGCGCGGATCTTCAAGCTGGATCGGCATGCGCTCGCGAAGCCACCACTTGTTGTGAAGCAAATATGCCCACTGCTGCGGCGGCTCGACCACGGCGCGAAGATCGTCGGCATATTCCCCGTAGCCAGGCACCGAGCCGTTGGCGAGGACATGACCGGGATTACCTGTCGTGTGATAGTGACCGAATTGGATCAGATCAGGCTTCCGGCCGATACCGGCCTGCTGTGCATCGATCTTCTTCGATCCTCGGACGATCGGAAGCATCGGGCCGGCAAAACCCATACCCCCCTTGGTGCCGATCTTGTCGCCGTGCGTTGTGAACACCGATCGCCCGAAAACCGGAGTGATCTGGTCTTTTGCGTCGCTCTGCTGGAAGGTAACGCGAGCATCCGACGTGAATTTCTGTGCGACCATCGCCCCGATCAGCGTGTCATAAGACAGACGCGAGTAGAGCTTGGCGGTCGGCTTGTGTGTCGTACGGCCATGGTTGCCCGGAACGACGACAACATGAACGCGGCCATACGTCTCCAAGAGGTGGCGAATGCCGGCAGAGACTTCCTCAGCAACAGCAAGGCATTGCTCGTGCGAGGTGAGCGCGTTCGTCATCCTGAGTTCTTCGTGGATATCACCACTGACCAAGTCACCCGCGAGCGCGAGCAAAACGCCTTCGCACTCAGTATCCGACGACCAACGCTGCCCGATAATGCAGACAGCTTCGAAATACCGGCGGAGGCGCTGACGGCAGATGTCAGGATCGAAGGCATTGATACCCAAGATCTCCTCGGCCGAGATAACTTCACCCATATGGATGTCCGAGAGCAGCGCGCCGATGACGCTCTTGCCGCGCTTACCCGCGCGCGTGTCGATCAACCAATCAGGGATAATAAACGGGATGTTCCGGATTCCGGACAATTCTTTCACGAGATGCTCGGCCTCGGCCAATTCTCGTTCGGCAGCCAGATGCTTCTTCTTCCAGAAGGTTGCGTCTCGAACCTCAGTGCGCGACAGCTCCGGCACCTTGCCCTGCTTAGCGCCCTTCCCTAGCCAAACGGCTGCGAGACCTGTCTTCTTCATGGTGAGAACATGCTTCTGCAGCGTGCTCACCTTCATGTCGAGTTCGCGAGCAAGCGCCGTGACGGCGTTGATTTCACCAGCGGCAACTCTATCACCCGGAGGCGCGTACCCCTCCTGGACGAGCTCGCTGATGCGTTTGGCCCATCCTTCGAGGATGCTCCGTTCTGTTCGTGCGACCAATGTATGGATCCTTGCTAGAGCCAGTCGTCGTATGAGACTGGGATGCGAAGCGCCGCCATGATGGAGTCGACACCGAACTCAACCTTCCGGTTGATCTGCATCTGCCGGGGCTCATGAATCGTGGCTTCGGGATTTTCCATGTTGTGGGCAGCAAGGATCTTCACCAGCCGCTTAAGCTTATGCGGGTATTCTAGGTAACCGGCCTTGTAGGTAACCGACACCGCCCGTGGTCCCGTCGAGATCTGGGGCCAGCCGGCGATTGAATAAACTTCGCCGATTACGGTCCCGCCAGCCACCGTGTAAGCTGCCTCGGGTAAGGTGTTCGGCGGCTCCGACTGGTCCTCGATCGTCACGGCGACGACCTCGATCAAATCCGGATATGGTAAAAGGATCGGCTTGCCGCGCTCAGGAAACCCTGAAAGGAACCGCTTCACCGTGCAGGGCAATATCATGCGGTTGAGCTTTCCGCTCAAACCATGCAGATCGTCGACCGCCTCGTGAAGCGCCGCCTCCATATTTTCCCGCCACGTCGCGTTACTGCGCAGCGAGGCAGAGAGACGAAGGTGACTGGCGAACTCGTCGACACTGACGATATTGAGAGCCGTATGGGCTGGCTGCGTGACGATCTCGATATCAAGCATGGTTCACCGCGTCTGGTAGGGCGATCCGCGGCCGACAACCATATCCCGGGTTACCTGCGGGACGGTCTTTACCTGGTTGGCAGGTTTCGGCTTGTTCGGATTTGGTGTCTTTTCAGTAGCCATTGCCACCTCCGAGAAATGGAAGGGCGGATCGAACCGCCCTTTCGCGGGGATTTCATCCCTTAGATGGCGTCAGCAGAACCAACGTTGACGGCGGACTTGCTGATCGGTTCGCGATGATCGCCGAAGAACACGAAGTCCATGTGCCAGGAAGCGGTATCCGTATTGGCCGCCGACAGGTTCGGCGTGACCTGCGCGCGGACGAATTCGCGTGCGCCGGCCAGATCAACATCGAGTTCAAAGGTACCGGTCACGGTCGATCCGCCGGTAGCGCCCGTCGCAACGACGATCGGTGCGATCACTTCGCCGAAATCCGCCACACCACCGCCAGCCGCCGTCAGAGCATCCTGGAAGTTCGCTCCGAAAGTCAGAGTCGCGCCGGCGGCGAGTGTGGTCGTGAAGCTGACGATCAGCTTCGCAGACAGGCCAATGCCCGCCTTGCTCATACGGGAAACATAGGCGCTGTTGACTTCTACAGCATCACCAGCGCCGCCAGCCGTGACAGCGATGTCAGCGGAGCCGCGGGCGGAACGAGCGTATGCACCGCCATTATGAAACTTATCGCGCATGGAATTCTCCTTCGTGCGTCGATGGCTTTTTCAGCCTAATGATTTTGATAAACCGGCTGTGATCCGGCTACGGGGTGGGTTCCACCGACGGCTGCTCGCCAGCGCGTTTCGCAAGCTCAGCCATCACGATTTCCTTGGCGATGACCGCAATGGACTTATCGCCGTCTTCCGGCAGATCTTCGACGCCGAGGATCTTTTTCGCGATCACCACGATCTTGGTGTAATGCAGAGTTTCCCAATTCTCAGGGATCTCCACCAGGCCATCCGGTTCGTGATCATCCACCGCCACCGGCAGAGCTGTGACACCATCATCGACTTCAATCGTTTCGATGTCGTCCGGGATATCGACGAGGAAAAGACTTCCATCAGCGAGGCCCTTGCGAACGTCTACAGGCGGAAGCCCGAAGATCGTCTTGTCATTGTTGGTGTGGACCGGCACCAGGCCAGTCTTCGCCACGACTTTCATCAGATTCTCCTCATTTGGGAGGTGAAGGGGGCTATCAAGCCCCCTCGCCAAGGCTTAAGCGCCCCAGCGAACACCCTCGATGACGGAGACGGCTTCCGTGTACCGCATGTCGACGTCGGCTTCGAGGGAAGCCTTGATCAGCGTGAGGTCATTCTGGAAGGCCGAGACTGTCTGGCCAGCGGCGTTGACGTAGGTTGCTTCTGTGGAAACACCAAAGCTGATGCCCGCGCCTTCGCCGTAGAGAATGTCGTCGAAGTTGACGAGCAGGATCTCGGTTTCGTCGGTGTTGACACCACCGATGATGCCGACCTGCGTCGTCGACAGAACCGGACGGCCGCGCCAGGTCGGGACGGTACCCTGCAGTTCCGGGAAGTACCGGTTACCGTTGCCGTCGCGCAAGTCGGCGAGATAGGTGCGGGTACGCGGAGCCATAACCCAAGCCGCGCCCATCATCGGAAGGTTCTTGCCTTCCATGGCGAGCTCGGCCTTGCGGGCGCCGGTTTCGATCTGCTGGATCGTCGGGGTCAGGCCACCTTCAGCAGCAAAGCGGGTAACGCCCGGGATCTTGGTAATGCCAAGCGGGGTGTGCTGCGTGCCGGCGCCGAAGTATGCACCGTAGTCCAGCTTCGTGCCCATTTCGAGCGACATGTCGCGCTCGACCCACGCCTTCGCATCAGCCAGCGACCAGCGGATGAGCTGGTTCGTGAGCGGCACCATCGAGTCAAGGAACTTGGCCGTCAGGTTGATGTCTTTGAAGGTCGGCTGGCTCACCTGGATCGGCTTGCCTTCACCGCGCCAGTTCGCTGTCGCTCCAGAGGCCGCAGCGGCCAGCTTGTAAGAGCCACCGGCCAGGGAAATGCGACGCGGATTACCACGGAGGAACGTGGTTGCCGGGCGGAGGATATCGATGATTTCGCTCGACATCTCTTCCGGAACGAGCACGCCACCGGCGGACGCGGAGCCGGAATTCACTGCGCGCTGCTGAGCCGACGCAAATTCCTTGGCGACTTCACCGTAGCCGGCTTCATCCATGGTCTTGAAGGTGGCCTTCGCACCGCGGGCGCCGTCTTCCTTGTAGGTCTTCGCCATGCAGAAGACCATCGTGCCGATCTTCTCGGCCGTGCTGAGTTCGCGCTTGACCTGAGCCGGAACGGTTCGTTCCTGGCTGGAAGCCGGAGCATTTGCCGGCTGGGCGGAGCGAGCCTTGGTGGCTTCCGCCTTTTCGAGGATGCCGATGCTCTTTTCGACTTCTTCGATTTCAATCGTCTTCGCTTCGATCGCGGAGATGTCTTCGGCTGTCATCGAGTCCTTCGTGGTGAGGACGTCGAGTTCGCCGGTAAGGGCCTTCAGCCGGGCGCGAAGTTGTGCCAGGTTCATGATATTCTCCTGTTGGCATAAAAAAAGGCCGCCTCTCGGCAGCCTGTGTCCCTTCGGTGTGCCCGGGAGGGATTGTGTGTGTCGCGGCGGACTTATTCCGCGGCGATCATTCCCTTGCTCACCAGTCGCTCACGGATGGAGGCAACGCGAGCCTTGGCGGCTGCGATTTCTTCGTCGGTCGGATCGGCAGCCTTTACTTCCGGCTCAATCGTCAACTCAGGCTCTTTCCTCTCGGAAGTTACCAAGCCGCCGTCTTTGTAGCTCTTGGCGCCACCAAACAGTTTTGCGATTTTGCCGATTACCCGATCCACTGCAGACTCGAGCTGCTCGACCTGCTTCTGCGTCTCAGCCACATCAGATGCGACCGAGACTTCGAGGCTTACCTTGGCGACGCTTTTTTCAGTCGATGTCTCGTCGGGGGTTTTCTCTTCGTCGACCTCGACCGTCTCTTCGTCTGTTGTTTCCTCTTCATCGTCACCGTCGGCATCCTTCACGAGAAGGAAGCGTTCGGCTTTGATGCCGCGGAACATGCCGCTGTAGTCGTTGGTGAGGAACTCCACAGCGAAGCCGTGGACGCCCTTGTTCTCACCAGAGTCGACGATCCAGCTGGCAATGACTTCGCCAACGGCCTTCGCCAGAACGTCTTCGAAGGGACAACCCTTGTTTTCCGGATGGGCCGGATCGAAAGTTACCTTGGCGCCGACGAATTCCTGCGCCTCAGCATCAGTGGTCGCCTTGATCGTCATTTCGTCACGAGCGACGAATTCCTTCACCGTTGGAAGCAGAGCTTTGTCGACGATGATGGAGGTGCGATTGCCGCCCATCTCCGCGTGCTTCTGCTCGTAAAGATCAAGCGGGATCAGAAGCCCCTCTGCCGTCTTCGTGTAGGTGTCGAGAACGTCCTCGATCAGATCGCGGGCGAGCGTCCAGTCACCGCCGGTGTCCTTCACCAGCGCATCAGGCTGTGCCGGCACCGGAACGACAGAGCATTCGATCAGCTCGGAACTGTTGAAGCGGAAGCCGCCGGTCCAGTCACCATCTTCGTCGAGGATCCAATCAACCTGGTCGTAGTCGGGGATGAAGCCGATAGAGACCGTCCGCATGGAGCCGGCGGCAACGTGCCGAGCAGCGCGGTCAGCATCTTCGTCCGTGCCTTCCGGGAGGAAATTCAGGACGCCCTCCATTCGCTTCGGCCGCCCAGTGAGTATCTTGGTCACATCTGACCACATCCCGATCGGCCAGCTGCGGCTGTTGTGGAAGAGCAAACCCTGCGGATTCTTGTTGAATGCCGTCAGATCGATACCGGACTGGACTACAATGTCACGGTACCGGTCCGGCGTCTCGGACGACATGATGAACTTTGCGCTGCGCGCTTCGGCGTTCCACGACGGTGGCGCCTTGAAGCCCTTGACGATGGCAGAGCCGCCTGCCACGTCCTTAACGTGCGTCTTGCGCTTGGAGTGGACTTCGTCGGCAGACGCCTTCTTGAATTTCAACTGCTGCGGCATCAGAGCCTCCTTATTTCACAATGCGGAGACTGACGGCCTTTTCAGCGGTCGCCTCGTCTGCTGGTTCGTCGACGGCATCGTCTGCCGGAGCCGTATCGCTCTGTGGCGTCGAAGCGCCGCCTACCAACACGTTGTTGTCCTCGTCGACCAACGACATGTTCGTTGGGACTAAGAACGTGTCCCCGCCCGCGGTCGGGTTGAACCCGAAGACCGCGCGAGCCTCGTTCCTTGTGATGATGCCTCGTTCGGCCGCCCGGATGGTTCGTTCCGTCTCAGCCTTCGTATCTCGAAGGGTCATCTCAGCCCGGTCGAACTGGAAGAAGTATTGGAGACGATCCTTGCGGCTGAGCAGGATCTTCGCGAACTGTTCCTCGAACGCTTCTGCCCTCGGGATCAGCGTATCGCCGACGTACATCTTTTCCTGCGTTTCAAGGTTCTCATATTTGGAACCGGACATCAGGAAGATCTTGTGTGGCGGCATGCGGAACATGCGGCAGACTTCGTTGATCTGCGCCTCAAATTCCTGGACCAGCTCCATTTCCTTCGGGTTGGAGGAAATCGGAGCAAATTTGACGCCACCTTCGAGCACGATTGGCTCCGTGATCTTACGGAACTTCCTCATCAACTCCTTGAACTGCATGCGGATACGCTGGAACATCTGATCCGGAAGAGGTTCCGTATTCTCGCGGGTGAAGATGCCTCGAAGCTGCCCCTCCTCGCCGAAGAGGTTCTCCCGGTACGAGGCGAGATTGTTCATGATGCCGATAGTTTTTCGACCGGCCGAAAGCGTCGAGTGCCCGTCCATGCCATCAAGCATTCGGGTTCGAACATGGATCATATCGCGCGCCGCGAAGGTTCGCGATGTTGCTCCCAAAAGCGCCTGCTCCTGCATGGTGCTGGCGGTCACGTCGTAGTAGACCTCGCGACCGTAGACCTTTTCCTGCACCCTGCCCGTCTGGAACGGGATCAGTTCGAGGATCGTGTCATCGTTTGCCCGGATTACACCAGCGTAGGCGTTGTCCGTGAGGCAGGACCAGTAGACCAACATCTCCATGAAGTTGCGCCAGGTGTGGCGGTGATTTGGCTCCAACTTCAAGAAGCCGGCCATCTCATTCCGCCTTGCCGACACGATCTGAGACGTTCCGTTGTCGTTCTCCTTACGGAGACGAAGGGTTGCCTTCGAGATGTCCTGAGCAATTACGTCGCAGCAGAGAAGCAGCGCCCCAATCTGCAGGGCACCGACAACGCCCGTGCCCGCCAGCTCGCTACTCATCCATTCGGAGAAGTCGGCCATCGTCATCGTTTCGCCGTGCCCCTTCTCGAAAAGTTCGAGCTGGTCATCTCGACGATCGGCGTCGCTTTGAACGATCAAGGCGTTATCCATCAGAACCTACCATGCTGTCATAGCCGATCAGGCCGCGGTGGAAGTAAGGGTCAGAGTTGACACCTTGTGCCTCACCTGCCGGCTTCGCCTCGTCTGGGTTAAGTCGGCAGCCGTTGGCGAAGCACATCGCCACGAACCCGTCGATCTTCCTCGGCGAATCCTTCTTGTCCTTACGCGGCAAGATCGAGCCATTCGGCCATCGATCGCCGTGGACGTTCCCGACCATCCAGTTGAGGACCGGGTTGTTGTCGTGAAGCACGCGCTGAGTGGCGATGCGGCCTATGATGTCGTCCGTCGGCGCCGTCATCGTCTTGGCGCTGTTTGGATAGACCATCACCGGCTTGTTGCCGTCCCATAGATGCTCGACGGTGTTGTGAGCCTGCATCGGGTCACAGGCGATCACCTGAACGTCGAACATTTCGCAAAAGTCTTCGATATGGCTCCGAACCAGATCGTGATCAGCAAGCGGTCCCGGCGTCAGATAGAGAAAGCCATTTTCTTCCCAAAGAGCCAGGTGATCGACGAGATCCGGATTTTCAGCCGTCGGCGACTCCTCAGGCAGATAGAATTGGCCGAACACAGCCAGCTTGTCGTTGGGCAACTCGAAAACAAGGATCAGCGCGCACATATCGAGCACCTGGCCCAAGTCGACACCGATCCAGCATTTCATGCCCAAGAACTTTGAGAGGTCGAGCCCCTTCAAGTAGCAGGCTGCCCATGATGCAGCGTCGATCAGCGTCATGCCCGCGCCGGTCCAAAGGTTGAACCTGGTTCGAGCAATTTCGCCTCGCTTATCGGGCCGAAGCTTGAAACCCTGAATGACCGACGCGTTGATCTTTACCGGATCCAAACTCACCCCGTACATCGGGTTGGCCTTGGCGATCAATTCAGGCGTGGTGAGCAGCTTTTCCCAGTTGATCGCCTTCGTTTCTTGGTTCTGGTAGTCCTCCGGATCGAGCGTGTAGATCGCGGCGAAGAAGGTGTAATCCTCCATCCCGCTGATCAAAACCATCTCCGCCTGCTTAAGCAGATCGAAAGCCGGCCCCTCAGCGCGATAACCCGCTGTCGTAATCATTCGGCGCTGCGCGTTGGGTCGTGCGCCAAACGCGGAATCGACAACCTTGTAGACGCTTGCGGCGCCGGCGTGACCCTCTTCGAAAAGAGCAAGGCTTGGGTTGAGACCGTCGAGACGCTCGCCCTGGGACGAGAGTTTGAAGATCCGGCTTTCCCCGCGCGTGATCTGATCGTTGGTGACACGAAGCCCAAACTCTTCAGTGAGTTCTGGATCGTTCTTCACCATCTTGACGATGTCGCCAAAGAGAGTGTCGTCGGCTTGCTTCGCAGTCGCTGCTGCGATCGGGATTTCCTGCCCGAGACCAGGAGCGCAGCAAAGCTCATAGAGCGCGGCGCGCGTTGCTCGCAGCGACTTCGCGTTCTTGCGTGGGATTAGCTCAAGCGCAGTTTCAACAAGCCGCGTCCCGTTGATCCGCCTGCGAAAGCCTTGGCAGGACGATTCGATCCAGATCTCGAAAGGCTCGAGAATAATGCTCGGATCGGGGTTACCGTCCGGATCGAGCTGATTGATTTCCCAGTTTCCACTTTCGAAGTGTCGAAGCCGCTCACCGAACCGGCAGAAGTCGACCACATGCTCGGGCGAATAATAAAACTCGTTGCCAGGCTTCTGGGCCATCTCCAGCATGCGTAGGTAGCGCTTGGCTGCGGCCACCAGCAGCTTGTTTGTCGGCAGTCGGCCACTCGCGACGTTCTCAGCGTAATAGTGAGCGATCGCCGGATAATTCGGCACAATCTCTTCGTCGCCGGTCTCAGAGTTCTCCAGAACCAGAGGATCGAAGTGGGCGCAATCTGAACGGCGAAGAGCGAGAATTACTGAACCCTGCGCCTTCGAACCTGTTTTTCGCCTTCCCGGCGATGACTGGCGCGTTTTCTGCAACTCCGAGCATCCTGATCACTGAAGTGCGCTGCTTCATATCGTCGGCCGTCGGCACCTTGCCTGACGTCACCTTCTGATTGATGCGCATATCGATCAGGCCGAGAGACTCGCAGTGAGCCGCGGTGACCGACGTCAATTTGCCCTGATCGATCAGCAGCCTCGCCCACTTCTCGTAGGTGGCTTTGCCATATTCATCGAGAGGAAGGCTCGGAACCGGAACCTCAGAGAAGAAAAGGCCGGTGATGACTTTGTTCGCGTCCTTCTCGGCATAAGCTGCTGCCGAGCGGTCAGGACGAAATGTTCCGTCCCGCTTTTTCTCTTCGTCGGACTTCCTTGGCCGTCCGCTATTGCTGTTCCCGGCCATGGTGTTTCCCCGCCGACGGTTTGCCGTACAGGCGCTCTCCAATGGCCATCAAGATCTCGCGTTCCTGCCAAGGCAGCTTTGTGTCGTTGACATTCACGATCAGGATGTCCTGGTCACGATACGCGTTTTTCTTGATGGCATCGTAATCGACGCTACTTGGTGCGCGGCTGGTAGAGGAGAAACCCCTTGGGCTCATGCGAACACGTCCTCTGAACCGTCGTCGTAGACGATTTTCTTCACGGCTTTCCCGGACGGGCCATAGAACTTGGCGGTTCCTTCGACCGAGGCATCCACCAGGCAGAGCTGAAGCTTGATCTTCGGCTCTTGTCCAGCATGATGTTCGAAAGAGACGCCTGACAGCTTTTGAGCAACGTCGTTACCTTGAGCGTCCACGACACGAGTGCCGCGAAGCGATCCATCAGCGATGATCTTAACTTTCATTCCTCACCTACACCGATAGTTCGCCGTACAAACGGATCGCGCCCTCTCCCCATCCGGCAATTCCACCCAAGGCAAATTTGCCGGCACTCTTCATGCCGTCTCCAGACGCCTGGAGCGTTGCGCCGGCTGCAGGCTGAAAGGTGACTGGCCCATCGGTTTCCTGACTCCAACCACACGAGAAGTCGCCGGGGAGAGTTGCAGGTACGGTCACGACGCATCCTGCGGGGTTGGTGAAACGAACGCAGAAGCCCTGCCAATCTTGTTTCGCCTCGATCGTCGCGGCGGAAACGTCGAGAAAGCGAGTTCCCTGCCGGGCGTCGATAGTCGAGAATGGCTCGAAACCCTTCTCGGTCTGGATGCGGGTGCGGTCGGACATTGTGGCTCCAGAATTTGTGCAGCGCGCGAAATCGAGTGACATGCCGAGCATGACCCGCGGAGATCAAACAGTGGTTTGAAGACTGGCCTTGATGCGCGATTGAAGACTCCGCGAAGGCGGATCGTTGACTATAGGCCGAGCACGCATATCCTAGACCAGGGAGGATGCATCTCACTCTTAGGATTATCGATGCGTATCGACTTGAAGAGCAGGTATATCGAAGCAGCAGTATACGATGCCAGTCAGCTGCGCCTGAAACTCTTTCTAACGAATGGCCAGATTCGAGAATTCGTTGACGTGCCGGCGCACGTTGTTGATGGCCTCAAGGTGGCACGATCACCTGGTTTCTATTATCTCAAGTCGATCAAGGATCACTACCAACCGGCTCGGGCTACGATACCCGGGGGCTAAGCCTTGCCCCAAAGAAACCAGCGACTTTCCGCCCGGCAGCTATCCCGGGAACTTCCACATAAACATTCGCAAGCCACGCCAGGGGCAGCGTAATCAGGAACGTCAAAACTGCCGAGAGCATGAAAACCACCCACCCTTCATCAATCCCCGCAACTCTCACGCCATTATAAACGAGAGTGAGAATATTGAAGTGCAGGAGATAGAGCGGAAAAGAGAGGTCTCCCAAGATCTGGAAAACCTTTGCACCAAGTAGCCTGGGCCACGACGTAAGAAACATTATGGCCATGACTGGAGCGATCAATACAGTCTCGGCGATCACTACAAGAGGGCTTGTGTTTACATTCAACTCTGGCGCCATCCAGTGGGCCACCGGTCGCACGAAGTTAAACGCCAGCAAAAAACCGAGAGAAATCACACTGGCCATTGCCGGCGTTATCCTGAGCCATTCTCGACTACCGACGACGAACGGTATGCACGCCCCGACGAAGAACGGGACCAAGAAAATCTGGACTTGATAGGGTGTTGAGACCGGCACACAAGCCACTGCCGATACCGCGATCAGCCACAGCCAGCGAAAACGAGACGCAGCAGCAACAGCCAGAAATGGCATGAGCGAGGAAGCGACTATTTCGATGAAGATCGACCAACTTGGCCCGTTTATCTTAAGTGTCGCCCCGAAGAAACCAACGAGAAATACGTCGACTCTGAACGGTCCCGTCAGCGGCTCCTGGTATGCCAGTAGCGGGTGAATAGAAGCGACGAAGACGCCTGAGGCAATATTGACCACGATCATAAGCGGCATCAGTCGAAATGCCCTGCGAATGTAGAATTTCGTCAAATCCGACACACCGGCAGAGGCCTTTAAGGCAGACGGTGACAAGACTATCCCGCTCATCACGAAGAAAAGCACCACCGCCGCTGATGCATTGAATAGTCCAGGCGGGAGAGAGAACCCGTTTCCGTAGTGCGTTACGATGTTTGCGGTGTGCCCTAGAACGACTATACACGCGGCTATACCTCGTGCACCATGTAACGACATGGAAAACTTCTGGTCATTCACAGGAGCAGCGTGTGTCACTTGCAGATCTCAACTTGGCATCATGCGCTAAAGTGCATGGCCGTTTGAAAATCGCAAGTGGCGGCAGCTTTTTTTGACAGTCATTGAATGAAAGGGCGACGGGTGTCACCGATTGCGCGACAGGAAATCCTGTCAGACTAAAGCCATCATCGAAAGCCGCCCTACCGTCATGGCGGTCGCCTAATTAAGTCGAACCAAATCGCCTGATGCCAGCCAAGAACGGGGAAACGGTTCGCCGTCGATATTGTCGATGACGCAGGCGAATTCGCCCTGATAGATGCTGGTTTCATGATCCTCGATCGGCCAGGCAACATGAACCTTCACCTTCGGGCCGTTAAATTTCATGACATCTAGACGAGGCACGAACTTCCCGCCGCTGCGGATCTTGATCACTGCATCAAATTCGTCGAACTGCTGCATTTGGAGCCTCGATGTCGGGGTGTTAGTTATTCCCCGGCGAGCCTTCCGGTTGGATTTGAACCAACGCCGCACCCGCGACTCGGGCAGCTCGACCACTGGCTTACGTACGTGACGCGCCGGGGAGTTCAGTCAGTCAACGACCTTCGAAAGGACATCGACAGCATCCCGTAACCTTTTCAGTGTGACGCCGATATCGTCTTCGGTCGCGCCAGGCGCATCGATCACGTAAGGACCGTCAGCGGCTGCGCCTTCCGTCTGAAGGATGATCAGAAGCTTCGCTTCATCAGTGCCAAGATTCATGGTCGAAATGAGGACGGTACCCTTTCCGTCCTCCGTGAGTTTCTTGGCCGCAGTGGCAATGTTCATGATCATTCCCCTTAAGCCGCCAACAGATCGAGCAGCGCGTGTCCAGCATTGCGAACGAGCGTGTCGACGCCCGGCGTTTCAAGGTGCAAGCCATCCCTTGAGATCCGGCCGCCAGTCGAAAACGCCGTGCCGGCTGCGATGTTTGCGACCCACGGGAAGCCACCATGCGTGCGGTTGACCTCATAGGTACCGATGCCACCCGTCGTGCCGGTGAGCTGCCGCTTAATCCACAGGTTGGGCGCCGCGCCGGCTGCACTCAGGGAGTCTCCAGGTCCGAGTGCGGGGCCGGATGTCACCGCCGAGACCGTCAATGTCGTGCCGGACAGCCCGGCGGTGAACAGTGTTCTCGTGTAGCCTTCGACCGCTGTATCCTGCGTGGCTGGATATCTGCCCGTTCTGCCCGGATCGACGCCACTCGCGGCATCCCAGCAATAGTCCTCACCGGCAATACCAGCGCGAACCAGATTGTTGAATTCGGGGATAGGCTGGACAGAAAGCGTCTGGTTCGTCTTGCTCGAAAACTCGTCCGTCGAGTTCGTGCGAGGATAGATCGTCTCGCCGATGAGAATGATGTCCGAGCGCAGACCCTTGAGCCAAGTCGCAAATGTAGCGCGGCGGCCTGCCAGAACAGTAGCGGTGTCACCTGTATCGTTGATGCCGTATTCGTTGATCGCATGCGTCCAGTAGCCGGCTGCGATCAGCTCGCCGAGGTAAGAATGCGATCCGGCGTTCCACTGCGACAGCAGGGTCGCGGCGATGCCGGTGTTCGTATAGCCGTGGTTCTTGCCGAGGATCATGCATTCCGGGCCTGCATCGAGGCTCGTATCGTTGATGTAAGTGCCACCAGCTGCCCGGCTCGTGCCGAAGATGATCGGAGCCGCTTCACGGTGCTCTGAGGCGATGACGATTGGGAAGAAGAGCGATCCGTTCGCCGCGCCGACCGTGCCGCCATTGGTGTGATCCGCAACCGGATTGGTGCTGATATCCATGTAGTCATTTGGCCCAGTGCCGTAGGCGGACTGCGTTCCGCCCGCAACCTGTATCCAGTTGACCCCTGCAGGGATGGTGACAAGGGGTCTTAACCAGAATGATGCCTTACGAGGAACCGCCACGTTGAACGTCAGTGTGGTGTTGCCGACCGGGAAAGCAATCGCCGCATTGCCGGCCGCGATGCACTCATTTGCGAGTGTGAAGACCCCCGCAGGATATTCCAGCGCCACCTTGATCGTGCCCGCGCCATATCCAGCCACCTCGCTGGCGCCATTCATCCGCCAGTTTGGGTAGACGACGCGCGGATTGACAAGGCGACGACGAGCTTTGTGCTCGGTGATAGCCCGAAGATATGGAATCGCGGCGTTGCCAGTTAGGGGTGGAAAGCAGCGGGTCGCTGCCTGACGCATTGCCGCGGGACGAATGGCGCGAAGTTCGCTCATGCTGCGATCCTTGTAAGTTCGACCACACGCGTTCCGTCTTCTTCGACGTTCGGGTCAGTTGCGGTACTTTCGGTGACGTATTCCCACCGATAACCTGGAGGCGGACTGCTCTGGACCGGCCCTGCTGCGTCTGTATAGGCGGTGGTCGATCCTTCGGAGTTTGTCGCGGTACTGCCTCGACGAACCAGATATCCGACGTCCTGACTTCCAAAAGGGTGAGTGAATGAGGTGGCGCCCTCAATGTCACGCCACGCGCCATCAAAATACTGCCATTGATAAGACATCTCGGCGGCCGGAAACGCTGTGACACCCCCATAGGATGCTCTTCCAACCAATCCGTTCGCGGGAACCGCGTAACCGCCGAAAGATGGTGGTACAACGAAAGTGGGCTTTCTCGGCACCTCAGAGAAATAGCTCTCCAAGATGTCCATTTGCGGCCGATCTGTGTACGGGCCTGGAACTCCTCCGTTTGTCAGGTCGATCGGTAGGATCTGAAGCAGGCCATCTGGTTGGAACTGCACCGCGGTCCAATACGTGTACCCGTAAGGAAAAACGTCACGGTTTGTCTCGAAGTACGCGACAAGCTGGGATAATGCAGAAATACTCGCCGCATCGTGGGCCGTGCCGAATTCACCTACAAATGCTTTCAAGCCAACTGATCGCGCGTATGCTGCGAACTGGTCGAGCTTGTCGATGAAATTGTCGGTTACGGTCGATGACGTCCCAGAACTCCAAGGGTCTACGTAGACATGGAGGTCCGTTGCAAGCCGGTTTAGAGGATCGACAAGTCCGGGAGCGAGAACGTTTCTGTTGTCACTGTTCGCTTCCCAGGAATAGATGTTGCCGAAGTCCTTTCCAGACCAGAAAATAACATCAGAGTAGCCCGCAGCTCGGAGGGCCGCGATCGCTGTGTTGTAGGTCTCGCGAAGTAATGCAGCATCGACAAAAAGGCCGTCACCCGGAGTGCCATTGTTGTCGCAAGGCTCATTCATCAGCGAATGAAATGTCAAAGGCCCATGCAGATAGTTATGCACTTTTACGTGGTGATCTGCGAAATGGGCGTTGGTGAACAGCACATGCTGCCCAATGAGCACTTTCGTTCCACCAGTAATCGAATTGTCGTTTATGACGCCATTGACGATAAACCGCAAAGCATTGTGGGGATCAAGGACAACCTTGATGCCTTTCGAGGTAATGTAATCGACCCGGTTTTTGATTTGCGACGCGTAGGGCTGGGCCAGGGGTCCGCCAGGAATGGGCTGAATGCGTTCCATGCTGTAAGTGAAGCGGATCGTATCGACACCCTTCGAGGCGAAATAATCGATCGCCTCATTAGAGATCATAGCCGACGTAGTTCCGGCAGCCTCTTGACCACTAATATTGACGCCGCGTTCGAACCCATAATTGGCTGGCGGCGCGCCACGCGAACCAATGCTCGGCTTACCCACGCCAATGCTGCCGAGGCCAATTTTGAAAACGCTCATCTGGTCTCCAGTCCATCAACAGCTTGAAGACCGGGAAGACGACACAGCTCAGCGATTGAACGCGAGATCTGCGTGCCTTCCCGGTAAGCGGCCTTGGGGCCGGGATGAATTTCAAAGCCGGTTCCTACTGAGGCATTGCCGGTATGCCACCTGCGTTTTTTTTAGGACGTCACAGGCTTGACCGCCACAAGGGCTCGTCCTTGCCCGGTGATCAACCGGGATCCCCGCACTCGGGATTTGAAAAATCTTGGGAGGTTTGTTTGATTCGGTGCCTGTCGGAACCATCAGATTCGGTGTCGTTATGAGTCGAGAACCCGCGATGGGTCAATTCGAATTAACAACTTAATTTCGATAGATTCTTTTCATGACTGGAGAATATTCCGAACGGTGAACGAAAATAGAACAGATAAGCTGCTTCGTATTTAATTTTTGTTGATTCACATATTCGAGCAAGATCTCGCCGAGTTTCCTGCACGCTCATTCCATCGATATGACATATAGGTGTCATTATGAACGGCAGACATCTGTCCTTTCTCATCACAAGCTCCGACCACCAGGTCAAAAGCTTCCGAAGCTCGCGCACGCATCAATTCCACATTCCACCGTGGCCGACCGACACCCTCGACCGGCAATGGCTCCGACGGCAGGGCGGACACTCGCCACCTCGTTACTGATGCTGTCGGCTGACCGTAATCCGTACACTCACTTTGGCGTCTCCATCTCCGGATAATCATCGCCAGGGTTCCCGATTGCTCGGCAGCTAGCTGGAGGCGCCGGGACGCCACCATCGGCAGTCGAACCAACTCAGCAACCACAGCACCGATGCCCCCGTACCGGATCGCTTCCTCGGCGCTCTCAAGGATCCCCTCCTCATTGTCGCTTTCGACGAACACGAGCCGATTGAGATCAAGGCCGACCTGTACTAGCGCGGGCGGAAAAAGGTCAGTCCGATTGAGACACCAGAAGACCGGCCCCTTCGTCCGTGCGACGATTCCGGCAACAAACAGAGACGAAACCGCCGCTGTCACCGTGTCGGCACCGCCGCCTGCCACCTCGTGCGTGCACCCGTAAGACAAACCACCTCCGCTGAGGCGTTCATCGATCTCAGGTACGCCAAATGGCAAGACGCCGCGCTTCCTAGTGGTGCTGCCGGCGATCTTGTCAATTTTCTCTTGAAGCTCCGCAATGACGTGAGCATCCGCACGCGCCAGCACGTGGCCCTCCTTCGAAAACATCGGATGATACGAGTTTTTCTCGATGTTCTCACTATGTTCTCATAGTGGGAAATGAGTCAATAGAGATTTCGTTAGACATTTCTGATGGAATGACATGATGTCAAAACGCCCGACGCAGCGCCCATCGAAACCTCTGTCTACCGACGAAGCCACCGCGCTCCAAAGTCGGCCCGTCAGGCACCGTGATCCGAACCAGCCTCATTTACCGTTTGATCCCATGCCTGGGCGAATAGAGCCATGTCTTGCGGAGTTGCGGAAAACGCCTCCCACCGGTTCAGAATGGTCGTGGGATATAAAATGGGACGGGTACCGGTTGGCTGTTCACGTTGAGCCTACGGGAGTGCGCCTATTGACCAGAGGCGGTTATGACTGGACGCATCGTTTCCCAGCCATTGCGGAAAGCGCGCAATCATTGCAGCCGACAACAATGATACTCGACGGTGAAGCTGTCGTGCTTGATAAGCAAGGGCGATCAGACTTCAACTTGCTTCAGCGCTCGCTCGGCGCTAACGGAAAAAACGGAGGCAAGCTGCCTTCAAGAAACTCCGTCCTCTATGCATTTGATCTCCTCTATCTAGACGGGCATGACCTGCGCAGGATGGACTATGAAACTCGACGCCATCTGTTGGAGGATACTGTAGACGGTCTGCCATCTATCCGGCTGTCAGAAGAATTCGATGGAGACCCCCAAGCCTTCTTTACCCAAGCATGTCATTTCGGACTTGAGGGGATTATCGGAAAGCGGCGCGACAGGCCGTATCGCTCGGGTCGCACGGGAGATTGGATCAAGGTTAAATGCATCCAAAGCGACAGCTTTGCGGTGATCGGCTACGAGCCGTCTTCGTCAATTGTTGGCGGTGTGGGAAGCCTTCTGTTGGCCGGGCGACGGAACGGTAAGTTGAAGTACGTGGGGAGTGTGGGGACGGGATTCAGCCACTCAGAAGCCAGGCGATTGCTCAGCCTGCTCGAGCAGGTGAGGTCCGACACACCGCCGGTCCGTGTCAACAAGAAGAAGGCGGTTCTAGTTGAGCCGGCCTATATCGCTGAGACCGAGTATCGAGCCTGGACGAACGACGGGAAGCTCAGGCACCCGTCGTATAAGGGTTTGAGGGAAGCAGAAGACTCAGCAGACATTTCGGAACTTGAGTGACTAAACTCTGCGAATTTTTCGCATCAACGAAGCCTGCAGAACAAGCTTCGACGCCCGATCAACGAGAGTTGGCTCACCGTCCTTTAGGACGTCAAGCAGCTTTCGCATTTCAACTCGGTAGATCGCTCAGAAATCGCGATCGTCGGGTCTGATAGGCTCTGAATTATCGGTCATATCCGCAGGTTCGATTTCTTCGCTACCCGCAAAGCCAGGGCTAATACTGACGATCAAGCTCTTTCCGGGCGATCCGGTTACCATGATGAAGCGTTTAATATGTCGGTTACCGTTCCAAACCGAACGCATCGGACAATAAGAAACATAACAACAATTCACACTTTTCAAAATCTTCACTCCGTGAATAATATGTACCATCTTTGGCGGAGTTGCTTCGATGTTTACCCGATATTCTTTGTCCGCATTCATCATTTCATTGTTTCTCGGGTCAACATCTATCGCTCAGGAAGAGCCTAACATTGGGCTGGTTCCACAGAGCCTGATTGAAGACCTTGGTGCAGGTGCTGGGATAACATCCGGTACGCCCCCGCGGCCGATCATTCCTGTTGCCCTCGATATGATCATGCACTTCGAGGGGTGGCGGCCTGAGGCACACAACGACCCTGTTGGGTACTGCACAATAGGGTACGGGCACCTGATCGCTTTAGATCGATGCGAGAACATCGATCTGGGAGAATTTTCTACTCCCTTGACCAAGAAACAAGGGCTCGAGCTTTTGGAGCGTGACACGAGGAGCTCTCGTTCAGCGGTTCAACGACTTGTGGAGGTCGAGCTCGATGATGATCAATTTAGCGCTCTTTCCGTTTTCACTTTCAATGTCGGGAAAGGGAACTTCGAAAAGTCGACTCTTCTCACATTGGTTAACCTCAGCGAATTCGGTCCTGCGACACGTCAATTCGGAAGGTGGGTCACCGCCAAGAAGATTAAACTGCCCGGGCTGGTAATTAGACGTGCGTGTGAGGCAACACTATTTGTGGGTTCGCTCAAAACGAATGAAGCAGGCAATTTCTCTCGGGATTTTTGCGTGTCTTTGGGCATAGCTCCCTCCGCCGAACAACCAATCGACGTTCTGAGTGGAGAATAGAACTATGCTTTGGCGCCTCATAGCGTTGTTACTAGCTTCGCTACTTTCTGGCACTCCCCAAGTGCATGCGAATTCTGCTCCTCTGTGTGTGCGTCAGCACCTGAAGAACTCCAGCAATTCCTCCGGAGTGGGAATTGCGCCCAGCGACGCGGCGCTACTCGTGCGAAAAATCGCAAGTTCGATAGGCTTGGTCGATGGTTTAACAATCGTCGAGTGTGATTACGTCGAGAAGGCACTAGCATGGTCCACCCCTCCAGGAACTAAAGACATCCCATCGGCGGATTTCATCATCTACAGGCCGGATTGGGCAAAAGAGGTTCTCGGCAAAGATCCCACACATGCAACCGTCGTCTTCGGTCACGAGCTTGGTCATTTGGTCGGTCGACATACTACCAGCCGAAAGGACATTGGCTTAAAGGCAAAAGAGACTGAGGCTGATGGGTTCGCTGGTTGTGCCGTTGCACGAATGAAAATGGATTGGAACAGAGCCGCTGAACTTCTTGGACGTCTCCGACACGATGGGGCGACAGCACAGGACGACTACCCTTCACTCCAGGAAAGCCTCGCAGCGGCTCGAAATGGTTACGACAACTGTGGCGGAATACCTCCAAAGCAAACCGGTAATTTCCTTGGTTACAAAGGGCCACCCGTCACAGCCACCCATGATGATCTGGTCTCGCGATACCCGAGCGGAAAGTGGTTCACCACCAAAACGCCCCGCGATGGCAAGGATCCGTTGTGGTTTCGCTACGAAACCACAATTCAAAAAAGAGCGTGGAGGATCGACTTCTTAAGTAATGACACTAACGGAGTAAAATCAAAATGGAACGTAGATAACGTTGTATATTGGACGAGCGAAAATTACAGCAAAAATTACTCGCAGACACAGACAACCGAAAACGGATCGGAGGACAATACGCGAATTGTGTGCACAACTTACAAAGATAAAATCGCTGATATATTATCATCAACCATAGGAGAGATCATCGACAGGCCGATTGTGTCCAATGACGACACGCCCGATAAAATAAAATACTTACGAAATGAGTGTAACACCGGCGAATGGCAGTGCAGCAAATCTTACTCTACAGAGACCACGATAATATTATTTGATACCCCTGCTATAATAAGTTTAAAATCTACTGCCGCGAACTGGTGGCGCAATGAAAATAGCCCGTCCTATCGACAGTTTTCGAACCTAACCGGCGGCAGTTGCGGAATTGCAATCGACGTAAGAAACCCCAAAGCGCTGCGCGAGATTGAGAATCGGTGATTGGACAATCAACGTTGGCCCAACTCTGCCATCAACCTGTTTCAACGGCGCGTGCTTGAGCTTCGAGAGGGAGGCGAAACGGTTTCCATCAAAAAAACTCCATCTGCGGAGGGCTGAGATAGATCGCCTGTGCCTCACTGCGTGCTTTATCTGCCCATGATTGCAGATCGGCTGAATACACAGGCTGATGCCCTTTCCGAGCGGCAGCCTAGCGATGAAGGACGCCGGCGTAGAACTGAAGGAAATCCCTCGTCTCTTGGGGCGTCCAATCTGCGCGATTAGCTGGGAGGCTAC
This sequence comes from Hyphomicrobiales bacterium, assembly GCA_900472575.1. Taxonomy (GTDB): domain Bacteria; phylum Pseudomonadota; class Alphaproteobacteria; order Rhizobiales; family Rhizobiaceae; genus Neorhizobium; species Neorhizobium cellulosilyticum. The sequence goes on along the minus strand of UCIV01000023.1, from coordinate 66,771 downwards.
GGCCGATCATTCGAAGGTCTCCAATTGATCGGCATTTGATCGCGAGGGATCCGATGCAGTCCGCGAGCCATGGGATGCTTGGGAGCCCCGCTGAGCGTTGTCCCGAGGCAGATCATCCCTACCCCGCTAGATTGAACGAATTGGACGAACCAATCCGACCGATCGTTTCCGCCGTTTCCCCATGCCACCAGGAGCAGGCCGCCGTTTTCACGCGCATAGGCGACGGCTGCAGCTAGATATTGGTCGTTCTCTGGACCAACTGCCCGCTCGCCCACTGCGAACATCACCTTGGGAGATGGCGAGCGGTAGGAGTATAGGTTGACGATCAGAAGACCGCCATAACCCCAGAGACGGGCGAAGTGGATCAGCGTCAGCAGCGTTGGATCCTCTACCTCATGATCCGCACGGCTCGGATTGAGCATGCAGACGACCAAGAGCGGAAGATCGTCATTCCAGATACGTCTCAGCTCGACCCGATAGTCTTCGCAATCCGAGATGATGGCTGATCGCCGCATGAAGAGATCACTCATCCACCCTTACTCCTTGCGGTCTATCGCGCTGGGATCGTCGACGACATAGCCGAGCCTCTCCGCCGTGTTAAACAGAATGTGCCGAAGAGGACCGATGATTTTGTATTTGTCGCATGAGAATGCCAGCGACATCGGAGCGCCGGCATCGCGATCTAGATTCGCAGCCCGCCAGTCGAAGAGATCCATACCGTTGATGCCGTTCATATACTGGCCGCCGAGCTCGAACTCGTAGAATTCCGGATGGTGTGGGTTCGATTGCCGATGATGAGAAATCATCGTTCCAAGCATGGCGGTCCGCGCCTTGTATGCTTCAGAGCCAGGCAGCGCCGGGCCTTCGTCATCAACGATCTTCTGCATTTCTTCGAGCGGCCCCATTTCGATGGGATCGAATTTCGATGCGTCGTGGCGGTCGCCGCGCTTGATCATCTCGATCGCGAATTCGCCGAGAAGCTGACGGACTCGAGCGATGTGCTGATATGTTGCGATTTGAGCCTTGCTCATTTGTTTTCCTTATTGGCATGAGCCCGCTTCCTGCGAGCTATTTCTATGTCTCTTGAAACTGCCGATCCGCCGCTGAGGAAATCTTCCGGCAGAAGGCCATTGTGGCAATGGGGGCAGCTCACAGCCATTGGATGCTTGCCATTCCATTGCCGATCGAGGTTCTTGCTGGCGCGCTTGACCAAGGTCGCGGCTTCAGCCTCGATCGCACGCGCCAACTTTGATCGCACGGCCGACTCCATGTCGTGGAAATAGGTGGTGAGGGTCATGAAAGCGTCGAATGGATCGACGGTACTCTCGCAGTCCGTGCACCAGATCCGGCGTTCACCGCGGTTATAGACAAGGGCCTTATGCCTACAGACCCGTGCCGTAGATCTCGGAAGACCGAAAGCGACACGAACCTCAGCAAGGTCGATCACCGGTGAACTGTGTGGCGTCGACCCTGGACGTTCTTCGATTGGAACATCGTTCGGATTGATGGGTTCGTCGCTCACTCGTCAGGATCCCCGCACATGGACAGAAATTTGATCGCGAGCGGATCACCGGCGGCTGCCTTTCGGATCGCGATCTCCCCGATCAGGGCGCCTTTCGGCTCGCCTTCGAACAACGGAAGAAACTCCATGAGGACTTCCGCATCAGCTTCGAACTCACGCGCCCGTTCCCGTTCTCGATCGGCGGCATCGAGTAGAGCCTTGTCGAGATCATCAAACGTGACGTCTCCGAACCGCGACATCAGAGCGTTTTCGAGTTCTTTCCGGCTGCTGAAGCCGTCGGACTCATCCATGATGAAGCGGACCAACTCATTGTGACGCGCTGCTGAAAGCATCGTATTACCCTCCCGCTCCGTTGCCCGCTTCCAATCGTCGATCGAGCGCATCCTGCAGCAAGAAGCTGGCGAGTTCATGCATCGCCGCCTTCGTTGCATTCTCCTTCATCGCCGGCTCGCCCAAGCCTGTCCACGCAATGCCACGGCAGATCCGAAGCAAGCGGTTGAGGCGGTCAGACGCGGCTAGTGCGAGGAGATTGGCATCATCGTGCGAGTAGCCACCGAGTTTGGTGATGACGGCATTGATGATCGCCTCGTACTCCTCGTCGTCGATCCAGATCGATCGAAGCCCAAGAGGCTCTTTCGCAGCGGCAACCAGTTCATCCATCATGCAGACTGCCTCTTGAAGGCGGCCGGGACATCGGTGATCTCCAGCCACGCAGTGGGGTTTTCCTGCTGGTCACGTTCAGACCACCAGCAGCCGCCATTCTCACCTGGCTCCCACCAGACGACACGTTGATCACCGCCATTCCTGGCTTCCGGATCAGGGCACCATGCGAGGACTTCGATCGCGCCGCCGACGAAGTCATCTCTCGTCTTTGGCGCCGTCCCGATGTCCTTCCACTGAGAACGATTCAGGATGGTCACAACCTCATAGGCGATGTCCATCTGAGTGCTCGCGTCCTCTTGTCGGAAATAGCCGCCACCTCGTTTCATGGCCGCGGTAATGAAGTCATTGAAAGAGCATGCGTTCGTGATGTAGCCGAGCACCATCTTGATGTCCGGGCAGCCGAAGGAGATGCTGCCATCGTTCTGGCTGATCCCGATCACCGAGAGAGGGAGAAATTTTTCAATCGCCATTTCAATAGTGACCCTGTTGTTGTTGCCGGCGACGGGTGCGGCGTTCGCCAATGTACATGAGTGTCAGAACGATACCCGAGGAGACAAAGCCGCCAACGAAGCAGCCGATGTAAAAGATTGACCAGTTCCAGACGATCATAGCGGTTGGATCTCATAGTCAGTTTGATGGCGTTCAACCTCGCGTCGAAACGCTCTTGTCACCAGATGGTGAAGTTTCGGAGGAGCAACGAAGTCCTCCTCCGGATCGTAGTAATGGCGCAGGAAAAACACGCGCTCCTGATAGCCCGGCGGTTTATGGACTGAGACGATCGTGTGCCGAATGATCCCCTCAGCGTGGCAGACCGGCTTGAAGTATCCGGGTTGCGTCTCGATGCTCTCATGCGCGCCTGGCCGCCAGCGCTCGACGTAGTCGTTAGGCCTGCTGCTGAGATAGCCCCTGGCCCACGTAAACGGATGCAGTCGCTCAAAGACGGCACCAGCGACAACCTTATCGAGAGCAATCATCGGCGGGCTCGAACGAGAAGGAAGCATTGACCGCTTTGCTCATCTCGAAGTTGATGCCTTTGAACTCGAAATACTCCGCCAACTCGACGGCGCCGTATTCTCCCCTCTGTGCCGCTACAAAGGCAAATTCGGCCCAGACGAGGTTGCCGATCGAGAACCCTAATTTCTCGGCTTCCTGGATAATGCTCTCTGCCTGTTGATCCAGATCGCCGATATCTGGCTCAAAACCACGCGGATATGCTGCCTGAACGAACGAGCCATGTTCATTCCGGCCGTCAAGGTAGATGGTCGCGTAGGTTCCGAACATCGCGGCCTTGAGCCGGGCAATCTCGGCATCTCGCTCATCGAAAACCGTGCCGATCTTCGTCAGCTTGGCCTCCATGTCGATGCGAAATTCGCCAAGGCCGCCACTATCAAAGCGGATTACAGCATGCTTGCCCGGGTTAAGCTTGCCTGAGCGATGAATGTATCGGATGAAAACGCCCCGCTTCGTTGGGTTGTCGTTCGAGGCCCAGCCGTTCTCGATGATGTCACCGAATTCAAAGTCATGCATGTTCATTGCGCTATCAAAGCTCCGAAAAGCATCAGGCCGCCGACGGCGCCGAGTATCCAGATGACGATTGCAACAAAAGCCGGTGCAGCGATCGCAGCCAGGCTGTCATTCATCCGGAAAATTGCCTGGATGCCATAGGTAACGAAGAAACCGGCGTACCCGGCGAAGAATGTGCCAACCACATAGGTTGCGACGATGCCGATGATCTGGAACCAATCCATCAGCACTCCTCCGCAACAAAGCGGACGGTGACACCAGCCTCTTCCATCATCGACTTGGCCAGAGCGAAGTCTTCGGCCCACCGAGGATTGTCGAGATCGGCATCAACTCCGATCACCTCAGTGATACCTGCCTGAATGATCGCGCGGGCACAGTCAGTGCAAGGCAGCCAAGGAACATAGATCCGGCAGCGATCGGTCGAGGTGCCGGCGCGGGCTGCGTTGTAGATGGCATTTCGCTCGGCGTGTTCTGTCCACTTGTATTTCGCCGGTCGCTCGTGCCGATCAGCAACCGTGTCGTCGATCCCTCGGGGGAACCCGTTGAATCCCGTCGATCGAACCTCATTTTGAGGGCCAACGATGACGCAACCAACCTGCGTCGATCGATCTTTGCTCTTCGACGACACCAGCTGGGCCATTTTGATGAAATATTGATCCCAGTTCACGCCGTTAACTCCCAGTATCGATCCAGAAAGCGTTCGGCAGCTAACTCAGGTGGTGACCATGGTATTATGTCAAACTCAAACGGCTGGGCGCCCTTAGTCCAATCCCACTCCTCTCCATTCCAGCGCATCAGATCGCGTCGTTCTGTGGCGAGCATCCGAAGATCGAGAAGCTTGATCTCGTCCGGATCCGTCTTCTCGATCCCGAACGATTGGAGGGCTGCCGCTTCGCAGCGCTTTTCGACGGACTTGTAGTCGGGGCAGATCGACTTCAGTGGTCCTGTCATATCCCCACATGTCGACTCGCCCAGCTCGTGCATCAAAGCCTGTATTGCGAGCCTGGGCTCCGCGGCATAACTCATCCGAACACAGTGCTCTGCGACAGAATAATATACTCGCTTACCCGTCAGTCGGCTGACGCACTGTCCAGCGAACCGGCAAGCGAATGCGAGACCATAGGCAACATCCTCAATAGTCAGCTCACTGGTCTCAGGAGATTCGAAGTCGAAATAGGTGCCTGAGCCGAGAAGAATCGTTGGCCCTTTGATGCGACGAATGCTCGCGTCTTTCATTGCCTGAAGGTCGGTCAAATCCCCTCCTCCATCTTTGCACGATGGCGGGCCTCGACATGCGCTTTCGATTTCGACTGGACGCGATCGAATTCATCAACTTCGCATTGAGCGACGGACTCGCCCAGCACTTCAGCCAGTATCGAAAGCGTCATAGAGGACTGACCGATTTCCTTGCGAACATCGCCAGGCTCGCGTGAATAGACGCGGTCCTTCACCCTCGTCGCCATTTCGTCATCCAGGCCGCATGCCTGAACAAGCTCAAGTGCCTCCTCCAAAAACCTGCGGGCGCGCTCCTCAAGCGATACAGGATCGCAGCCTTCGATATTGCCGAATGTCTCGCGAGCCCACGACAGCATCGCGTCTTGTCGTTTGTCACGAGCTGCGCGTTCACAGCCCTCGGAAACACGAGCCCGGTTCAGATACCGATTATTGGCCTCTAGAAGGTGCTGAATCCGTTGCGGTTCGTTCGCTTCCACGACAGCCGCGACGCCTTCAACGATCTCATCAAGCCTGTCATTGACCGCGGAGAAGTCGCGATGGGACATTGTTCCTACGAACCAAGCTTCCCAAACGCGATCGCAGTCATATGCCGAATTGAGCTCTGTCTCGAGGTGTTCGGCGAGCTTGTCCCGCAACGCGGAGTTATCAGTTTCAGCCATTCGAAGGCGTCTCCATTTCATTGATTTTCTTCTTCGCGATCAGCATCGAGATGCAGAGCGCCAAAGCAGGCCGGCCCGATGGGCGAAGATCCACGTCCGTCCCGAACCATTCGACAGGATCGCGGAGGGCATCAGGGAAGCGCGTTTGAAGCGCCTCTCCGTGTTCAGGATCATTGAAATCTGGGATGACCCATGCGTCATCGCCGACGCTGCATTAGCAGAGCCGGTAGAGCCACCCCGGAAAGGCCAATTTGAACAGCCGGCGGGCGCGCGATAGATCCGCAGTGATCGAGCCGAATGGATCGTGCCGTGTCCATATCTGAAACTTTTCATGCCCGAGCAGCTCGGCCGCCATGAACATCTCGATGGAGCGGCGATTAAGGTTCTCGCCGTCCTGCAGCGCCTTCAGCGCATCAATGATGTCGTCGATCCTCATCAAATCACCAGGCTTTCACGAAGTTTCGCCAGCGCGCTCAGTTCGATTTGTCGAACTCGTTCCTTCGAAACCCCGAATTGAGTGCCAAGGGTGTCCAGCGTCAGAGGCTTTTCGGTCAGGTATCGGCTTTGGATTACGGTCCGCTCGCGCGACGTGAGGACGCGCATTGACCGCCGTATCGCCTTGGAGGTCTTCTCACCATCAACCAACCGCTCTGCGAGCTCGTCCGGCCGTGGATCATCTGAAATCAGCGTCTCTCCGATCGTGATGCCATCATACGAGACGGTCGCCTCTGTACTGATGTCGTGATACGGGCGCTGTTTGAAGAACGTCGCCTTGTTCCTGGGTGTCGACGGAGTTCTCACGACCGAATGAAAGGTCATCACCGTCTCTCGCATCCGTTGGCTAATCCACCAGTGCGCATATGTCGAAAATCGATAACCCATTGCCGGCTCGAACTTCTCGGCCGCAGTCATCAGAGCGAGATTGCCCTCCTGAACCAGGTCATCAAAGTCGATGCCATATCGAGAGAACTTCCGAGCCATCCTCACGACCAATCGGCCATGTGACAGAACGAGGAGATCCGTTGATGCCGTTTCCTCCTGCTCTTTCGTCAGGAACGGTTGTTTATCGACGCGCAGAAATAAGTCAGCGGCCATCCTGAGTGCATTCCTAATTGATTGGACATTTGATTTGTCGGAAGCACCCAGCCGAAGCGAGTGCCTGTCTCACAGTGAAGGGCGGCAGCCGTGCAACCGGCTATCTGCGGCGGTATCCACTGGTCAGTTCCAGTACGGTTGCCTTCCCGCTCGGTCAAAGCAGCCTCTTGGCCGCCGCCCTTCGATCAAGGCGCCAGTCACACACACGCGGTGCCGGCTGCCTCGAATTATTGGTTGCAGGGGCAAGATTTGAACTTGCGGCCTCTAGGTTATGAGCCTAGCGAGCTACCGGGCTGCTCCACCCTGCAACGTGCTCCTTCGAGCGAAACATTCTCTTCCCGTTCGCCAGTTTGGGATACTGACTGATATTCGGCACGGGACCACACCTTGTCGCGTTTGTCTCAGCTCAGGATCCCATCCCTCACCCAACACATCGCCTAGAATTCCGCCGTTCGTGGACATTTAGAGGCCGTCTTGAACGACAAAGTCATCCAGCCTTCTCGCGGGGTGCCGCTGGGCTATCACCCCCAGCAAGCGCGAACGGTTGATAAGGCCGCTCCCCCTCCTCGGATGCCCATTCGGGCAAATCGGACCCACACCTTCCGCCGGCCTATCAGCGTACGCCACTCAACCCCCCGATTGTGGACGGCGTGGCGGGCGTCCCAGTATCGACTCCCGGATCGGAAGTGCTGGGGTGGGTTGGTCACGCGATGCTCCACCAAAGGCTTCAACAATTCGCGTGTTCGGCACACAACGTTGCCCAGTTCGGGCTTAACTCTGCCTGTCCATGCGCGTCATCGGCGCCAGGCTTCCCGATCAATTCGGGATGAGTGACGTTTAGATTATGCCATTCGGAATGTCAACGTAAAAATGCCGTTCGGCATTATTTGTTTTGGGAGTGATCAGCAGTAAGGCGTCATTCGATGGAGAAGCGCGCGACATGCGAGCGCGGTGCGCTGATCGGCACCTCTCTTTTTCATATCCACTAGAGTGTTCTTCGAAACACCCAAAAGGCAAGCTAATTGAGCGTCAGACTTCGCCAAACCGACGGCCTTCATCTCAGTAACCCACGTTTTGAATAAGATCGGCGTCATCCCAGATCCTGGTACATTCTCGCCTAGTGGCACGTATACACAAATCTTGGATTTTCAAATTTATCGCGTTCCGATACCTAGGTCTCTGCACATCTGCAACAGGATCCGCCTCGTAATCGGCTCACCCTTCGCCTCTTTCATCTCCATGGTGAACCCGCCACCTTTGAATGTTCCGTAGAACAATTCATCGCCGTTATAGCCGCCATAACTATTCCTGGCGTTGACAAATCCACATACATGAACGGTTCTCCGAGCATCTACCACAGCTGACATTCCGCCAAACTGCGCGCTCTGAGGATCCTTCAGTCGGGCGCGAACCCCTCGTCGAACAGAATCTCGCTGGGCTTCGGTTAGGTAAACCTTCTGAGACTGGGAAAAGGCTGGTGTAGCTATCAAGCCTGTCATCAAAATTGATGCGCCGATGATCGACGCCAGAAATTCATTTCGCATGCCCCCTCCTAGCCCGATCAAAGACGCCTACTTCAGATGAGGCGGCCTGCTTTCAGGATTTCTACACCAGGCCGGAAGCATGTCTATGAGATTTTTCGCACGAGCCCAGAGCTCCATCGAATACTTCTTGCCATGGTGAAAAGCGCATAGTGACCAGAGGTTTTTCCAATCCAAGACGAGTTCCGGGCGGTCCTGGACTGGGATCATATGGTCGACGAGATCGGCCAGCGTGTCCCGCCCCTCTTGTTCGCACCATTGACAGAACGGATGCTGCTTTCGATAAGCGATTGATAGCCGGTCCCACTTCGATCCGTAGCCTCGGAGTGCGGGAGAACCGCGATATTTCCCGGTCTTATTGATCTTCTGGATAGCAACCGCCATTGGTGCCGGCGATCGCGATTGGAAACGAGGTGGAAGACCTCTTTTTGTCATATTCTATGCGACTGTCTGGACCTGAAACCGTCAGCCCCCCTCACTCACTGAGGGGATGCAATAGCTTCAACTCGTTGCCGGGTGATCTCGACCTCAATTAACGTCAGATCATCAATATTACGCTTAGCCTTTTCTACAAGCTCGGGAGACGAATTGATATCACTTCTAATCTCCTCGTAGAGCAACTTCGCCCTCTCCTTTTGAGAAGAAATTCTGAAATCAGCAACTCGAGCATAAATTTCTGCAGTAATGATCGACCACAAACCTGCTGCGAGGACAGTTATAGTAGGGCACAGGATCACAAGAACCGACTTTAGGGCGCCCTCAGGCAGCATCAGCACGATACCCGAAAGGCCCGTTCCAGCAGAAACCCCCACTGCATTGGAAACTTTGACTTCAACTGGGCGCTTAGACATCGTTGATACCTATCACCCGATCGTTTCTTCCCCCGATCCCGCCACCCTCAATCTCGGATATCGCCGCTGATGCCGCCCGTAGCTCAGTGGCGGACAGGTCGGTTTGATGCATCAGGGAAAGGCGGACTTTGCCCAACTGAAGTTCGATCCGCGCAGACCGAACAGCGATCAGGGTGTAAAGAAGTGATAAGACCGGAACAATAATCCCGAGTCCGAGCGCGATTAAACTCAGCGAGGTGGAGACGCCCTCTCCCTTCCAGAAATCACCATTCCAGATTGAGGACCCTACCGAAGACGATAGCCCGTCAAACCATAGGACGATGGTTCCAGCAAAGGACGCGACTAAACCAGACATCCCAGCAGCGCTAATGGCAGTAGCGAACTTGGACCAACGACTAATGCGTAGGTGTTCTACGTCAAAACTTTGCAGATGCTCCAGTTCCGCTAGATGAAGCCGCAATTCTTCTGCGTACTTAGTTTGGAGCTCAGGGGGAGCATTCCTAAACCCGTCCCTGTCGGTGATTTTCATAATCTCAAGCATCAATTCGCGGCTACGGCCAGCGCCTGTCCGCCAAGCCAACGCTCCTGGATGCATCTTGTCTTGTTCTTCCCTTGTCGCCACTGCCTGGCAGCCCTTTGGTTCGGTTGTAATGACCGCAGATATACATCGCCCCCAAGACTAAGTCGATCCGCCCCAAGTGCTACGCCGCATGGACTCGTACAAAATCCTTTTTTCGACGCCACCAGAATCTGACTACCAGCTCGGTCCTCCCTTTAGCCCCCGCAGTTCTTAAGAAAGCACCCCATACCCCCTTTTGCTGACGTGCCGGCGCCTAGCCGGTCAGGGGTGGCGACGAGCGGTCCCGGCCACCTGCCGACAAGGCGAGACAGTGCGAGCGCGTCGGTGGCCTTCTATGAGGCGAGATGATCGAGGAAGGTTTGCGGATAGGATCGAGGAAGGCTTGCCGATCCCTGCCCGGCTCTCTCCTCGTCGTCGGTGACCGACAAGCGTGCGTCTCCCTCTCCCCGCCCGGGGCGGCGGGTGGTGAGGGATAAGGGGAATGAGCATAGGAGGATTGGCAAAGGGATTGCGGGAAGTCCGCAACGATTCGGCATGGATGGTGCCACCCATTGCTACCTGGCATTCATCCTACCCGATCGATCGGCATCAACGGCCGGTGAGCTTGCCCGTTTGTACTCTTCTATATGCAAGGCGATCAAAGCCAGCTCGGCACGGCATGTGATCCAAGGCGAAAGTGATCATTCAAATAAAATAATGCCAAACGGCATTTTCTTTATTGACATTCCAAACGGCATAATTAGATTGAGTAACAGATCAAGAGTGATCGCAAGGAGACCGACCCAATGGCACGCAAGAGCCGCCTCACCTACCGCCAGCGCAAGGAACGCAAGGAAACCTTGCAGATCATCGGCCTACTGGCTGGCAGCATCATCGCCCTTCCCTTTGTGGCAATCGCTGCAGGTGTTTACGGGGACATAATGGCGAAGACCAATTACACCGGCCTCGCGGTCAAAGCTCTTTCAAACCTCTTCATCTGATCCCCTCGCCAATCGTGGCACTTAGGAGACCGCAATGCTCAAGCTCACCCGCACCCAGTCCGGCATGACCATCATTACCGTCAAGGCTCTCGGCCTCTATGCCAACGTCTCTTGCGGCAAGGCCGCAAAGGCAAAGCGCTTGACCGATAGCCAGATCGAACGCCTTTCCACGAAGGAAGAGCGCAACGCCGCATCATGGGCAGCGGGTCGCGCCTCTCTGAAAGCTGGCAACGGCTCCCTTTCCATCGCAGTGGCTGAACAGACATTCCCCGTCTACGTGGCATACCGCAAGGCAGCTTTGCGCCGCATGGTGGAAACCCGCTTGGCTCCGGCCCCTGCCAAGCGCTCTCGCCTTAACTTCGATGCTTTCGGCGCGGCGGCATGTGTGGTTCTCGCCTTCTCCGCCTTCCTTTCCTTCTGACCTTTCGGCAACCGCCCGGCGGGCGGTTATCGAAATGCCAGCGCAAGCCAGCATTCCAGACATACGCATGTGAGGCCCCGCCTCTGTTCTTTGAAAAACGCCCCTCGAGGGCTGCCACACCTCAAGCCCACCGTGCGGAAGAAAGAACGGAGGCAACCCAATGAGCCGGGCGCGAATGCCCGGCAACGTAGCACCTCAAGGAGTGCAGACCGAACAGCGAGCGGAGACAGTGAGAGACCGCAAGTCCATGCCTAGATGACTTGATGGCTAGGTCGCGGCGATGCACCGCGTATATCCGGGAGGCGATGTTGCCATAAACGCCCGGCTAGGGGAGCACCCCATGCATCGGTACGGGAATGACGCTTTCCCGCTGATGAGGCCTAGCAAGGCCGAAACCCTGCCGACCGTGGCACAATGGAGAATGACGGATGTCGATTGCCTTCGATACCCTTGGTTATGCCAAACGACTTGAAAGCGCCGGAGTTTCGCGCAAGATGGCGGAAGCTCACGCGGAAGCCGCAAAGGATTTCATAATGGCCGAACTGGTCACAAAGTCCGACCTTGCCGCCGCCCTCGATACGCAAACGTTGCGCCTAACAGTTCGGTTTGGCGGAATGCTCGCTGTCGCTGTCGGCATGCTGGCGACGATCATCAAACTCGCCTGATACAGAGGCGCGGAGATCCCGCCCGCGCCTTTCAACTTCGCCAATTGTGGCACCCTTGGAGATCGATCAATGAAATTCGCGCTTGTCGCTTACGCGCTGTTATCCGGCGATATCCATTCGTTTGTGATGGACTCCGGCCTTTCCTATTCAGAATGCATGCAGGCGGTTCGCCATGGCGTCACGGTCGCAGACATAGCGCCGGGCGTGGCAATCGACCTTTCCGGCGCTCCGCTAGTCTGCGAGCTGGAGACCACCCCTGACGTGATCCTGACCGCCTCCCGATAGCCTCTTGCGTATCGGCACGCCCTCACCCGTGCCGATATCAGGACGCTTGTGTCCAACGGCTTGAAAAGCCGCAACGGAGAACATGACCATGCAGACAGCAACGGAAAAGCGGATTCGAGATCTCAAGGCCGCAATCAAGCGCACTCGCAACCCGCTTCAAAAATCCAACCTGCAATTCGCCCTCAAGTCGACAATTCGCGACTTGGCGGAGAAACACGAGGCCGAAAAGGTCCGCCGGTACGCTGGAAACCAGTTCTGATTATTCCATCGCCAAGCGTGGCACAACAGAGGAGACCTATCTCATGACCAAACAGCTTTCCCCTTCCGAACGTCGCCACCTCACCGTCTCGCTGGGCGACTTCTTCCACGAATTCAGCATCAAGCCGGATGTGCGCGCCAAGAGCACGGAACCGTATGCGAAGCGCGACGAAGGCCGCAAGCGCCGGGAAGAGCGGCGCCAGGTCCGCAACTTCAAACACGCACACCTCAACTAAAAACCGGCCTTTCGGCCAACCCTCGCCAACTGTGGCACAACGGAGAATGAAGCCATGATGAATTTCAGCGTTTATGCAAACACTGCCCGTTTCGACAATCAGGCGCGCGCGCTGACTGAAGACGAATTGCATCGGTTCGCCCCTTCCGTGTTCGCCACGGTAGCGCATGACAGCCGGTCGGAACGCTTCCAGCCTATCCCGACAATTGAAATCATCCGTGGGCTTGCAAAGGAAGGATTCGCCGTTGTCGGCGCGCGCCAGTCTGGCACCCGTGACGCCAGCCGCAAGGACTACACAAAGCACCTGCTCCGCCTTCGTCGCCTCGATGGCAAGTCCTATGAGGTCGGCGATACCGTCTTTGAGATCATTCTGAAGAACGCCAACGACGGAACGGCGGCTTACGATCTCATGGCCGGGCTTTTCCGTATCCGCTGCAAGAATAGCCTTGTAACGCAGATCGGCACCCTCGATAGCGTCAAGGTCCGCCACACCGGAACACCTGCAGCAATTCAAGGCAAGGTGATTGACGGGACTTATGAAGTCCTGAAGACGGCGGAAACCGCCCTTGCAGCGCCTCAGGACTGGGGCGCGATGCAGATGAGGCGCGACGAACAGATGATCTTGGCGGAAGCCGCTCACCTGATCCGGTTCGGCGAAAATGACGACTCTGGCGTCGGTCGCGCAATCAAGCCTGAACAGTTCCTCACCGCGCGCCGACAGGATGACAAGGCGGACGATCTCTGGACGACGTGGAACCGGGCGCAAGAGGCGACCATTCGCGGCGGCTTGAGGGGCGTCACTCGCGACGAACGGGGACAGCCTCGCCGCTCCACCACACGTGAGGTTAAGGGCATTGATCAGGATGTGAAGCTTAACAAGGCCCTCTGGCTTGTTGGCGAGCGCATGGCCGAACTTATGGGGCAGCGTCGCGCCGCCGCCTGATTGATACAGGGGCGCGGGTTAGCCACCCGCGCCGCCTCTTAACTCCCTCGCGAAAGGAAGAACACGTGATCCAATTCACTCAAGGCGACTGGCGTGTGATCGGTAAGACACTCGTTTCAGGTGCGAACGCAAAGCATCTAATGAGCATCGAGGAAGCTCCCGGCCTTGGACACGAGGCGAAAGGCAACCTCGCATTGGTTGCCGGAGCCGCTTCTATGTATCAGTCGCTCAAAGCAATTCTGGCGGCGGGCGCTATCGATTCCGACGGGGATTTCCTGTTGCCACGCGAGAGCAACGATGAAGGCGAAGAGATAGGCCCGCCCCCTTCGTTTGTGATGGCCCGCGTCGCGCTGGAGACGATTGAATCCCAAGGCGTCAAGGCCAACTCATGCCCGAAAGACGGCCGCGCGTCTTATGCAAGCTTGCAGCAGTGGGCTAAAACTCTCTCGGACGAGCAACTTGATGTTGCTTTGCATGAGATGCGGAGCCGCGGCGCGGCTGTAGCGTACTACTCCGCCGGAGAGTTCGAAACCATGTTCGATGGCGAAGAACTTGAGGGCGTTGACGATTGGATGGAAGACAATCGCGCCGCTCTGGAAGAGGCAATGTGTGAAAGCGCCCGTGCATTCTTCCGCAACGACTTCGATATCTGAACTGAAGCGCCAATAGTGGCACTATGGAGAATTGAATATGAACGCCCTTGTCCCGCGCCAGACGGTAGAACAGATTTGCGCTTTTCGAGATGAAGCCTTGAAGCAATTTGCCGTCGCTTTCGAGAAGATCGCGGAAGCGAATTCGTCTATTCTCGAAGCATATAAACTTTGGGAAGCCGCCGCGCCGGGAAAGCCAGGCTTTTATGAGCGGATGAATGATGAGGTTGAGGCCTTTAGCAAGTCAGTGCGCTTGCCAGACCGGGACCAGTATTTGCGAACCGCTAAGCGGCTTGTGGATGTGACTTGCTGGACCCACGTCATCAATCACACCGGCATTGAGAACCTCATGGACAAGCAGGCAAAGGACGAGTTGCGCGGCCAGATGCGCTATATTCCTGAAAGAACCGGGCGTAGTGGCGAGATCATCAATCAGGACGAAATCGATCGTTGCTTGCCGGAAGTGTCGCCGGAAAACATCTACGCCACGCTTGAACGGTTTCAGGCTGACGCGGAAATGATCTTTCGGCGCGGCCTTGTCAACGTTTTCTCCAAGCTGGATCGGCGGTTCCGTTCTCATGACGGTTTCAAAGTCGGCTCTCGGATGATCCTCAATCACATGGTTGAGGCAAGCGGATATTTCAGAGGACACGGTGACAAGGCCGAAAAGCTTGCGGATGTGGAGCGCACGTTCCGCGTTCTCGACGGCTCTGCAGAACACGCGGGATACTCTGGAATCGTCGCACAGATCGAGCGCGAACGTGGCACATGGGGAGACCCTCGCCAGTCAGAGCATGACGGAGAGTTTTTCAAAGTCCGCATTTTCAAGAATGGGAATGCTCACCTGTGGTTTACCCGTGACGACCTTGTTCGACAGGTCAACCAGATCCTAGCTGACCACTACGGCGAAACTCTAGGCGACGGTATGGCCAAGGAAGCCGACCCACTCAAAGAAGTGAAAACGACACCAGCCAAACGGTACGGCTTCTTTCCAACACCTGACGCGGCGGCGGGAACGGTGATCGGCAAAGCAAATCTTTGGCAGAACAAGGATAAGGACCGCCTGCGCGTTCTGGAGCCTTCGGCCGGGACAGGGCAACTCGCTCGCCGCTGCATTGTCCGACTTCAAGATATGGAGGATTGGAGGCGCGAACGGTACGCAAAGGACTTCCGATTTGATAACGCGGTGGACTGCATCGAGATCCAGCCACACCTCGCCCGTGATCTTGAGACACAAGGGATTTACAACCGTGTCACATGTGCCGACTTCATGCAGGTGAAGCCCGATCCGGCACGGCTCTATGACCGCGTGATCATGAACCCGCCTTTTGATCGCGAGAGAGACATTGATCATGTGATGCACGCCCTTTCTTTCCTGAAGGAAGACGGCCAACTCGTGACGGTCATGTCAGCCGGAACAGAATTCAGGGAAACAAAGAAGTCGGTAGCATTCCGCAACTTGATGGAATCCCTTGGCGCTGATTGGGAAGACCTTCCAGCCGGTTCTTTCGCGGAGTCCGGCACCTACTGCAATACAGGAATTCTCACCGTCTGGAAAAACGGCAAGCGGAAAAGCTACCGTTCGACGTGGGAAAAATTCTGATCCAGCAATTAGAGACGGCGGCTACCGCCGCCGATCATCTTTCAGCCAATCGTGGCACATCAGGAGATTTCAATGTCCGCCTTTTGGATATGGTTCAACGGCAAGAGGGAAGACGCACTAGAAACCGGTGACGGCAAGGCTTTCGCTGCGGCTGGCTTCGAGTTCTTCCACAATGGCGGCGGCACCACGGCATGGAAGAAAGAACTTCCGGAAGGCCGTTTCCTATTGGTGACAAACACCGATGGGGGAAACCACGAGCCGGAAGGCGAAGGCGACTCCTATATGGTCGGTTTCTTCCTATCGTCGGAAGACGTTGACGGCATTTACAGTGACGGCCACGCCACAGCGGAAAACGCCGTTAAGGCGTCGGCCTACTTCGAGGCTATGAGCCAATTTGAAGTTGCCGGTCGTTTCGACGGCTGGCGCTCTGGCGACGAAGCTGGCCAACTGCTCAAGAACTTTTGCGGCGCATCCATACCCAACGTTTTTTGGGGTGATTGGAGTGACTTGTGTCGCATCATGAAGATTTCACCTGCAACTAGCCAGAAAGGTACGACAGATGTTTGATCTGCCTTCGAACGACTCCCGCGCCGAATGGGCAAGCCATGCACTCGACACATTCCAGCGGATAACGCGGACGGATCGCGAAGACGCGGTTTCCGACTTGCTCGGCAACCTCATGCATTATTGCCACCTCAATGGCTTGGACTTCCTTGTTGAACTGAACAGAGGCGCGGGACACTTCCAAGCCGAAATCGAGATCGAGGCATCGGAAGAGGCTGGAGAGGAAGCTGACCCTTCGAAGGTCGCGGACACTCCACACCATTATATCAGGTTGGACGGTTATGCTCCGCGCCCGATCATTGAGGGACTCACGCATGGCTAGGCGTCGTCAAATCACCATGCTTGTGACGGTTTCAGTCCCGGCGAAGATGTCGGATCATGAAGCGCGGCGCGAAGTCAAAACGCTGATCACTCATCAAGCCAACTGGCGAGCCGATGAAGGCGACGTAAAGGCCATCACAGTAAAACGGCCGGATCGCGTGTATCAGCGCGATACCCAGTAAAACCAATCTCGGCAATCGTGCCACCATAGGAGAACGACAGATGCAACAGCATCAGCCCTCGAACTTTGCCACCTATTCCGATGCGTCCGGCGCTGCCGTGTTCGATACGTTTTTCATCCTTGCCGACTGGGGCAATGGAGATGAGCTTTTCGCTTTTCGCTCGCCCTCTGATCGGGAAAAGGCCTTGGACGCCTTCAAGGCCAAAGGTCACTCATGCCAGGCAGTAAGCCATCAGGACGCCTTCCACCGCTGCCAGATCGGCACGCGCGCATGGATACACAATGGCGACATGCCGAAAGATTGCATCTGGGCTCCGCTCTTCCTCCATCACCGCACCGCTTGCGTAGCTTAGGAGGGGTTCCATGACCGAGATGACGAAGAATGAAACCCGCCTCTGGGAAATGCTTTGCGAAGCGTGCGGAGCATTCGAGGGCGAAGAGGATTCGGTGAAGGAAGAACACGCCGACCTAATCGCAAGGATGGATGCCCTTATCGAGGAGATGCGGCCGGTTCGCGAATACCTGTTCGATGTGAAGATGTTTGCCGCGATCCGCGTCAAAGCGAAGTCGAAAGATGAGGCAATCGCGCTGATCGAAGGGATCAACGCCAATACTGCCAATCTTGGCGCTTGGCCGAACGGCGATCCGATCATCTGCGAGATTTCCACCATGGAAGACTCGAGTGGCGGCAAGGGAATGACTGTGGTTGAGGTTGATGGGGTGGCGGTATGAAGTTTGAATATCTCGAAGTTCGCCCTTGCATCGAAATCAAAGGGGAGATTGTTTCTTACAACGACGAAGAGCAATTCACTCAAGAGCTTGACCGGCTCAACGCTGTTCGACGCAAGAGACGCGTTAGCTTCAAATCGTTCTGGACGGTCTACGGACGGCACCACGACAACAAAAGCGGTCTATTCCTCGCGGCGGCTATTGGTGACTTTCCTACCAAAGAGCACGCGCACCTGATCATGAATGCGATACTAGCGCCTATGGCACATGCTCGCGACACGCTCGACGCGGGTGACCGGTTCAACGCCGGTGAAAATTTACTGCGAATGCGCATACATGAAGCATCCGACACACTGGACGATTTCATCAACCAATCGAGCAACATGGAGCGCATCTGATGCCGAAATTCAAAGTCTATATCGAGCGTCACGAGCTTTTCATGATCGAGGTCGAGGCGGAGTCCAAGGAAGCCGCCAGAACAGAAGCGGAGGCCATTTATACGCATGAGGAGGATACTAGCGGGCATCTGGTCAGTAGTGATTGGAGCGTGACCTCTTCCGACGCGGCCTAGCCGCTACCGACAAACGCCAATTGTGGCACATAGGAGGATGATGAATGGCCATTTTCCAAGCCGATGTGATGATCTGCACGACCGTCTATGTACGGGCGCGTAATGCGAAGGAAGCCCACAAAAAAATCATGTTCCGGCACGAGACGGGCATCGATTTCCGCGATCAGGTGCTTGCCGGCGATGTCGAAGTTTCCGGCATGGCGCTGGATGCTCCCGACTTTCCCGAAATCTGCCTCTCTCCACACATGACCTTCCTTGTTCAAAGCAAGGACGGCCAGATGCGCACCCCTGCCGACTTCGTAAAAACTGAATAGCCAATCGTGGCACCAATGGAGATCAATATGGCGTTCCGCAAGTTTCTGGATATCTCGACTGCGCACCTCTCACCTGCCGCTAAGGCGTGGCTCTCTGAGAGCGCCACACTGAACCACGCAGCCAACTATCACGGCACCGGCTCGGGTGCGGCGCTCGGCTGCGTAGGCGCAACGCTCTACGGGTGGTTTATGGCCGCGCCTGAGCTTCCGGAAGCTGACGGCATCGATCACGGTATCCCTGACGAGATGCACCCTATCATCAAGCATGCGCAGTCTTTGGGCTGCGGTTACATCCTCTTCGACGCTGATGCGGATATTATCGAAGGGCTTCCCTTGTTCAATGATGACGATATCGATCTGGACCCGGAGGATGAAACGATATCGGGTGATGACAATGAACCTGATGACGACAATCCTTTCGACCCGGAAAGCCCGGAAGGCCGCGCATGGGATAAAGGCCGCATGAACTCGGACGGGAGCCTAAAGAACTAACCGATTTCAGCCGCGACCGGCCTAAGCGCCGGTCATGGGTGCAATCGCACCATCGCCAATTGTGGCACTGAAGGAGAATGATCGAATGAACGCACATATCGCACGCGCCATGGAATCCGCGTCTGCTATCGCAATCGACACTGCGACAAGCCAGACGGCTCAAATCATCCCGTTCCGCCAGAAGGAAAGCCAGGTCGAGACCGCGCCCGCCGAGATCGTTCCGGCCGTCGCTGCGGACAATGACAACTCGGCTGATGCATTGCCACCGGTCGAGCCTGAATTCGGCGCGACGGCGATCATCGAACGCGCTCCTCTGACGCGCGCTGTCGAGATCATCACGTCGGTTATCGAAAGGCGTAACCGGATTCCGATCCTGTCGAATGTCGCGCTTCGCGGCTTTGGCGATCAGATCACAGTCACCGGCACTGATCTGGACATCGAAATCGCGGTCTCGATTCCGGCGGCCGCTGATCGGCAGTTCGGCACCACGCTGACGGCTCATCTCCTCAAAGATTTGCTGAAGAAAGCGGGTAAGAGCGATTTCGTTTCCATCACGACTGGCGAAGATCGTGACGCCCTCGATTTCGAACGCTCGACGTTCAATCTTCAGCCCCTCTCGATCCGCGACTATCCTGAACTGGCGTTCGATCCGGCAACGAAGTTCTTCACCATGCGCGGCGTTGATTTCTGGACGATGATCGATGGAACTATCGATGCCGTATCGACGGAGGAAACGCGCTATTACCTCAATGGCATCTATTTCCACGTCCTGGGCCATGGCAATCGTCGCAACATCGTCACTGTCGCAACCGACGGCCACCGGCTCTATCGGCAAGAATTCGAGATGCCGTTTGACTCCGATGAAATGCCGTCTGTCATCATCCCGAACAAGACGGCCGGAATCCTGCACAAGCTGATGAAGGGCAAAACCTGCCCGGAAACCGTCACCATTGCGGTCACGGAAAGCAAGCTTCGAATATCGTTCGATGATGTCGTCATCACCTCAAAGACCGTTGACGGCACGTTCCCGGACTACCACCGCGTCATCCCGGCCAACAACAGCCGCAAGGCCACGATCAACGCGAAGGCACTGATCGAAGGCGTTGAAACGGTCTCGTTGATTTCCAGCGAACGCGGTAAGGCGGTCAAGTTCGAGATGTCTGCTGACAAGTGCCGGCTGATCGTCAACAACCCGGAGGCCGGCAGCGCCACCATGGATGTTGATTGCAGCTATGACAGCGACCCGATGGAGGTCGGATTCAACGCAAAGTACCTCATTTCGGCAATCAAGGACGCGTCGCTTTCTTGTGACATGGTCGATATCCACCTTGAGGACGCTGGATCTCCAATGCTCATGACGAGCAATCGCGAAGGCTGGAGCGCCGTCGTAATGCCGATGCGCGTCTAGCCTCTCCCGACTCCAGAAAGGCGGCTGGCCACGTCCAGCCGCTCATATGGAGCCACCTTCGAAAAACATCCCCACCGCTATCCGAAGCATGACAGTGATAAGGGCCAGGTCAGGGGTGGCGAATGCATTGCATCGCTTGCACCCGTATCGGTGCGATCTTCTATAATAGTCAGAACTTCGGTTATTACTGCACCATCGACGCTCGTGGCATCAATGACTCAAATGGCATTTCGATTTACACCGAGGTTGATCACCAGCAGACCAGGGAGGAGCAGGTCATTGCCTACCGCACCTTCTCCGCACCTGCCCGGGCTTAAAACAGATGGTATGTTGCTGTGACGGTCGATAAAGACGGAAAGATCGTCCACTGGATCGCAGATGACAAAGGAGGACTGAAACCGTGTCCGCGAAACAGCTCACAATCACCCTGATCCCTGCCGACGGCGAGCCTCATTATAAGGAGCCGGAACGCCAGGCAACTATCAAGGGTTTCGAAGCGTCGATCAAAAAGACCGGAGCCAAGGTCGCTCCGGAAGTTTTGATGCAGAAGGCGGTCGGAGGTGGCGAGTGGCTAACTGGTCTGTTCATCATGGATCTGGTTAAAGAGGCTGCACCTTACGCTACGTCGTTCCTGGTTTACTTGGCTGCGGTCAAAGGTCGGAAAATTCGCGTAAAGAAGGGCGAGTTGGAGATCGAGGCAGGTTCCGCTAAGGAAGTAGAGAAGATCCTTTCTATGCTAGAGAAAACCCCGAAGGACTGAAAAACATGCCCACATTCACCGTAAAGATCAAAGACGTCGTAGTTAACGCCGATAGCCCGAAGCTTGCCGCGATGAGATCTGCAGAGACTATCGCGATGATGGGAACTATCGACATGTTCACCGTGGTCGATGAGAACGGGACCGAGCATGACATCGTCTTGAACCCGGACGAAATCGATACGTTGACCACCGAGGCTCAGATCAAGAAGGACTCGATCTAATCCTTCGCACGCGAAGCATTTGGAGGGTGTCACCGTCCACCAAATGCGACACTACGCAGTGGGTTTTCGTCATTCCGAGACGCATGCACACGCGCGCCCGCAGATGAGTCGTTGGGGCCATAGGTTAGCTTGAAAAGCAGGAGTCGCAAATGTTACGTCGAATCTACAGGTACTTTTTCCCTGTCGCCCTTTCCTGGCATTGGCATGGTGATCAGATGCGCCGTCGGACTGCCGATGGTCGTGTGATAGTCAGAGACCCCACGGCTGCCGAGATTGCAGACCTCGAAGAATATCAAGACAAGAAGTCTTGGTAGGCGACTAGGTCGACGCATCAATGGGGGAGCGTTAGTCTCTCTTCATTAGCCATAGGTCCGCCGTCAAAGAGTGCGCCGGGATCTACTTGCTGCTACAAATCCGCGTGCAGCTCGTGCGATGTTTGCTAAAACGCGCCACACCTGACTAATCAAAATTCCTACCAGCAGAGAGAGAAAAGAAGCCCCAGCGGTTAATAGACCGGAGGCTGTGTTGAGGCTTTTCGTAGCTCCGTCCATCCATTCATCCCAGGTTTTAGGACGGACTTCAACTGATATGCTTTGCTCCCTGCTGATAAGCATCTTCTCCACTTCATCATCCTGTTTGATGATAAGCCAAAACTGGACAACGAACGTCGCTTGGCCGGCCTCGATAGCCTTGAGGTCGAATTCCCATTCTGTAGGCGTTCCGGGAACAATCAATTGCCTGAGTGGGCTTATCTCCTTAATTGCAAAACTTGGGCTCGACAGCGTGACGCGCATATATCGCGTGACCTTCATTGATGTCGTTTGCACTTGTCGATCAGGCCTCTCCTGAAACAGCATCTGGGCCTCTGGCACGTTGCTGCCAATTCTTACGGTAACTCTACGGGTCTGATCGACCTGCATTTTATTCGGCGAGTCAATCACTGACGTCCCTGAGAGCAGTCTTCTTATCGTCTCTTCGAGTGTCGGATCTGGCGAAGACTCCGTGAGTACTCGTCGCAATTCTTTGGCGTTCGCTCGAGGTGTAAGATCCTTATCGCCTACGTAGACCATCTCTCCATTCGTCGATGAAACATCACTGCTGGCCGCACGCCAAACGGTCTCGGCATTATCTTCAGTGACCGTCGTGGCGGATAAAAGGGCGTCGCGCAGTTCCGGCGACACCGGTGTATAGAGTTCGTTGTTGGAGCCTAGGGCTTGGGGGACGCTGCCAGGCGTGATCAGTTTACCGTCGGGTCCTACGGTCAACGTCTGTACAACGCGCGGACCCTGACTACCCGTGGCGGTCTCGGCTTCGTGGACGGTCTCAGCAGGCGACTGCAGCGTAATCGCGGCCGATAGGCTCGCCAAAAAAAACAATAGCACTACAGCAAGCTGTAACAACGGCATTTGAACCCCCTTTAGCCGACGCCACATTATCGCTAGCCCTTCCGCCGCGCAATCTTAAGGCGGAGATGGCTCTTGTTTCAAACCGGTCGGCAGCTAACCCGAATTGTATGTTCAAGGCATCGGCAACAACGAAAATGGGCGTGTAATACAAAAACAAGTCGAGCCTAGGAGGTCATCGATGAAGACAATTTCAACCATCGCCTTATGGATATCTCGCGAACGGCAAAGGCGTCGACTTCATAAAATAGCTCGGATCCATCACCAGGCAGGCAACGCTAGTCCATACGCTGCGGCAGCATATGAGATCTATCTGCGCCATAAATTGGAGGATTTTCGGGATTTCGCGAGCAAGCGATATCTGGAGGACCGCTCCTTGCTCCTCGACGACATCAAAGATGAATGGTTGAAGCTCGTCGTCAAACCACTGGCGAGCTGCCAGTTCACCCGAGATGACGCCAAAGCACTCAAGGCTGCTATCGTCGCGATCACGCATCAAGAAGCTTTCGTGGGGGAAGCTAAGCGGGCGTTCGCTGCGGACATGAAGTCAGCGGTGGCCATCGCCCGGTCCGGTAAGATCTACATGGGTCACAGCTTGCGGCAGGACACTCCCCCGATGTAATGTGAGCCTTGAAAAAAAGGATATGTGCCATGCCGGATGACAACAAAGAAACCAATGACGAGGAGCACATCGTCAGATACACAGCAAAAGAAATCGAGGAATTGATCGCGCGGGGCGAAAGCAAGACCGACTGGGCGCGCGTTGACGCCATGACTGACGAGGATATTGAACGCGCCATCGCCGAGGATCCTGACTGGGCTGATTTCAAAGACATTGATTGGGCGAACGCCACGATCGTCGTTCCCGGAAAACCTCATATCCCGTTGTCGGATATATGGAATGACTTCGATCCTGCGAAGAATTTGACAAAGACAGCCATATCGATCCGGATTGATGCAGATGTTCTCGAATTCTTCCGATCGAAAGGCAAAGGCTGGCAAACGTCGATCAACATGGTGTTGCGCCATTACATGAACACTCAAAACCGAAAATGATATGTTTCTGCCAATGGTGGCATGAAGGGGATTGAATTGAGCGACACGACCAAATCGAAAATCATGCCTGAGAAAGAACTCGACATCGTTTATGGTGCCGAGGCTATCCCGAACATGGATGGCGATGGCTTCATCGGTCTTTACCGGGCTCCTGGCCTTGCTCCCGGGCTGGTCCGCGATCCTGAGACCAATCGCGTAAGGCATTTCCCCACACAAGAAGGCGCGATTGCAGCTGCATCAACTCGCCTTTTCGAGATCCTAAACAAGCCACGTCTCCGGACAGTGACAAGGTCAGGAAAAGCCGAACGCTACGAGAAGCTGACGAAACAAGAGCTGGCGATCCTGCTGAACCAGTCGGGGATCACTCACAAGTTTTTCACCTATCTCTACGGGACAAGCGAGCGCCGCCTGGCGGAATGGCTCAACGGCGTGAACGACAAAGGACAGGAGGAGCGTGCGCCCCATCCTGTCCGTGTGATGCTTGAGCTTTTCAAGGCAAATCCGCAGAACGTCGATATCGCCGAAGCCGTCACCGACGCCGTGACCTCTCACTACTCCGAGAAGCGGTAGGTCACTTTGCCTGCCGTGCCGCCTTTAGGAATTGATCCCTGGCGGCTGACGTGGATCTTTGAATCTTTCCGCGGTTTGCCATCCTCGGCACGTGCTCCTCATCTCCTGCCGGCATAGTCCCGAGAAATATCGACACCTTGTCGAGCGCGCCCCGGAGATCCGCGAGGATATCGTCCATAGTTCCGTAGATCGGCATCTGCCAAACGAACACACCCTGCGTCAGCATCTGCTCCAGCAGTTTGAATGATTCCGGACTCATCATCGACCGGATCGAATGAACGTTCTTGACGTTCTCAGCTACGACAGCGTGGATTACCACGCCAGCGCCGCCGCCTCCTCCGCCGGCGCTTTCAAAGTCCTGGGACTTCACCCCGGACCCATAGATCGACTCCATCATCGATCTCAGGCGAACACCGGCCTCGTAGCGCCGCATTGCGTTGTTCGCCCTATTAGCCTCCCCCCCCTTCAAATTGGCGTCTTCGGGATTTCCGATCCACTTCTTCAAATGGTGGTAGAGATATTCCAGCGGAGATGCATTCACGCCCCTCGGAGCGCCGCCGGCTTCCCGCCTTGCCTGCTCTTCCACCGCCGCCTGTCGCTTCAACTCCGCTTCTCGGCGCCGGCGCTTCAGCTCGCGTCGGCCGCCGCGCGTTTTGGGATCCGGTTCAGCTACCGGCTCTTCCTTTTCGACGATCTTCGGCGCTTTGACAGCAACAGCCTTACGCTTTTGATCGGAAGCGAGCTGCCTGGCGGTGAAGCAATCGGCAGTGAGCATCCCGTCATCGACGCGATCGCGCTTCATGATCTCCAAGAATAACTGCCGCTCTCGAAGTTTCATCTCTTGCCGCCTTTTCGGCATCTTGTTGATGATCCCCCGGACCGCGTTCTCGGTCTTCCCATGCCGGCGGGCGATGCTTTGGTGGATTTTGCTAATCGTCCAACCTTGGACCCAAAGCACCAAGATGCAGAATTCCAGTGCTGTCAGTTTCGAAGTGTCCATGGCGATCGCCTTACTTTTCGCGGACAAGGCTGGCCTTGCCGTCAAATTCTAGTTCACAGATCCCGCCATCTTCGCCGCGACGGCGCTTCAGGTTCAGGATCTCAATGGTGTTTTTGCACTTGGCGAGCTGTTCGGCCCAATCCTGGCCGTCCGCACTATTCATGTCGTGCGGCTTCTGAGTTCTTAGATATCGGTCACGGCGGAACAAACTCAAAGCCCAGTCAGCATCTTGTTCGATGCTGGAACCCCCGTCGAAGTCGTTGAGCTGTGGGCGAGGATCGTCGCGGCGCTGGGATGCGCGTGTAACCTGAGACAGAGCGATGACGGCGATACCCAACTCTTTCGCCAGCTTTTTCAGGGATCCCGTGACGAATTCCGCTCGATCGAAGCGGTTGCCGAATTTGCCAAGAGCTTGGACGAGGCGGATGTGGTCGATCACGATCGCCTTTAGATCTCTCGTGCGCTTGAGAACAATGCATCGATCGCGGATTTGATCGAGGCGAAGACCAGGACGGTCATCGACCAGCATTCGTGATCGCATGAAGATCTCTTGGGCGGCCTTGATCTCATCGAATTCGAAGGCGTCGTAGGTTCCTTCTTCGATGTTCGATACCGAGACTCCTGCCCTGCCCGCCAGAGCGCGACGGCCCAAGTCCTCGTCACGCATTTCAAGCGAGAAGAAGCATCCAGTCCCATAATGTTCCTGAATTCGATCCAGAAGCTGAAGCCCAAGAACTGTCTTGCCGTCGCCGGGCCGAGCACCGATAACGCCAAAGTCGCCCGGGAAAATGCGGCCCAGGATCTGGTCAAGCGATGCCACGCCGGTATCGAAGCCCGGAGAAACGCCAGTATCACGCGTTTTCATTGAGTTCTTGATCACCCGGGTAACGACTTCACCCATCGTTTTCACCGGCTCTGCCTGGCTATTAACCGTGACGTCCTTCACGCAGTTCTCCAGGTCGGCAAGCATGAAGCCCGTATCAGTGTCAGCTTGTTTCGCCTCCTTGATGAACTGATCGCAGATTTCGATCGTGCGACGGCGCTGCCACATCTGAATGACCTTGGTCATCTCATCGCCGATATCTTCGATTTCGATTGTGTTCCGGATCAACGCGGTCATCAGAGTCATCGTTGACGCGCCGTCGCCGTATTCCGGCCCGATACGACTCTGGAGAAGCGAGAGAGTCGGCTTCTTCCCTTCCATGACGATCAGGTGGTAGGCCGTGAAGATCCGCTCATGAATTTCAACGGAGAAATGAAAGCCTTGCAGCGCGCCGTTCACCTGCCAGAACGTCGCCTCGTCTTGGAGGATTTTCCCGATAATGATTTTCTCTGCATCGGTATTGCTAAGGGCTGCAGGCTGGCTGCGCTCCCTTGATCTATTTCGTTCGTTCAAGTTCATTCCTCGTCTGCAAGAGATCCAACCCGTCACCCAGGATTGGCATTTCATTTCGGTTGGTCCCGACACCGATCGCGGCCATGCGCTCGGCGAGAATGTCCGCGGCGTTCTGGCCCGGCGGCTTGAGGATCCTTCCGTTTTGAAGAATGCCCTTATCTCCATCGTGGAAAATAGACAGGCGCTTCAGGAAGAGCGGGGGCTCAAAGCCCATCATCCCTGACGTCGAGAGCATCGGCCAAATAGGCATCCGGTAGCCTTCGAGCGCCCAAAGCCCCAATCCGGTCTCGAGACCTTCACAGGCGCCGACACGATCCGCATCACCTCCGACCCTAACCGCGCCGCCGGCCGCCGGCCCACGTCCAACCTTTGGATTGTCGACGGGTGCCTTCACGGCCGCGCGTCGATCGAGAAAGATCTGCCAGATGGCGATGAGTTGTCCAAACGGATCTTGGACCGCTGCAATCACTGCCGGGAAATTGCCCTGCTCCGGATCCAGTTCGTAATTCACCGATGGATGAAACCGTAGGGTCTGGCTGCAGTCCCATGGCCAAACGCCGACAGGCGGAATACCGCGACCGACCAGATAGGCTTCTCCTTGAGAACCACCGAGCGCCTGCCCTTCGCTCCATATTTCCTGAGCTGAGTATGTGCGGCGGGCATCTCGTTGAGCGCGCTTCTGTGCGTCTCTCTTCTCTCGTTTTTCGCGGTCTTCCCTGTCCTTTGCTTGACGGCGTTCCCTCGCCTCACGCTCCTCGTCGGTCTCCTGAAGTTCCTGTGTGATGCCCAGAAATTCGCGAGCAAGCTTGTAGGTCTCGGCCCAATCAGTCTTGCTGGACGGCATTGATCCATATTTGCCGTAATGAAGGAGCGATAAGATCCCTCCTCCAATCCCTTGAGAAAACCGATACCACTGCCCGCGGCGATCGCCCGACAGATTGAGGGTGAAGCTCGATGTCGGTTTCTTCTGCTTCGGCTTGATCCTGGGGGTTAGCAAGGCGATGTCCTGAGACTTCACTCGCGTCTTCACCCACCCGGGCCAATAGGTGCTTGCGACGTCCTCAGCGCGATCTTCGAGCCGCTGCGCCAGTTCCGCGCTATCATCAACATATCGGCTCATGCTGGCTCTTCCTGCGTCGCTGCATTGCGCTCCAGATACTTCTGAGCAAGCATCTTGATGTGCGAGACATCGGAGTGCGTCTCAGCCAAGCCGCTACCCGGATCGGTGATCCCTCGCAACTGATCGCTCTTGAGAGCATTGACGGACATGATGGTTGGGTCAGAGCCGTAGTCGCAGACGCAAAAGATCATAGTGATCTCCGGCTCTGGCTGCCCAGGGCGATCGAGTCTCCCTGCCAGTTGATAGTACACGGCTGACGCCCAATCGAGTTCAGCGACGATCAACGTATGGCAACGCTTCTGCAAGCCATCGAGACCTGCGCCAGATCGGTTGGAAATCAGGACGCAGTCGATCTTTCCGTTGATGAAGTCGTGTTTGACGTTGTTCTTCTGCTTGGTGTTTTCCGATCCCGTGTAGAGCGCGACCTTGAATTCACGCAGTTCCTTGAGGAGGATGTCGTAAACGTCTCGGTGCCAGGCCGACAGGAGAACCGGGACGCCGCTCGCCAAGAGGATCTTCGCATAGGCCGCGATCCCCTTCGCCTTTCCAATTCCGGTGACGCGTCTCTCAAGGGAATCCAGTTGGCGTGCAGCTTCGCCGCTCTCGCCGAATTTCCCTTCCATCACCTTCATGGCGAGCGATCGAGCGAGATCCTCTGTCTTCTCCGCTTCGCTGTCGTCGTAAGCGACGTTCGCAATGATCTTGTTGATTGGCCGGCCTTCACGAAGCCGCCGGACGAACACGCCTGTCTCCCGCAGATACGACCCGAGAGCGTCTGGATCTTCGACCAGCCACTTGTTGTTTCGCCCGTAAACGCACCATTCCCGGATGAACTCGTCCCACGCGCCGAGAACCTCGGCATCGATAATCCTGAGGATGTTCCAGATCTCCGCGCCATACCCAAAGATTGGCGTTGCCGAGAGGCCGAGTACCCATTCGGCATTATCAGCGAAAACGACAGCGGCAGCGCCCTTGGAAGATGTGCCGCCGGTCCGGAGTTGCTGGATCTCGTCGAAGATGACGAATTTGAAGAAGCCGGTACCGGCGATGTCCACCCACCCAGAGATGTTGCTGTAGCGGAACACATAGACGTCGGCCGCCGGCAGATTGTATGGGCGGGTGCCATCAATGATGTGGACCGTCAATTCGGTGTACTCGGCGATGAACTCGACGGCCCATTGCTCGGCCAAGTGCGGCTCAACGACGACGGCGACGGGACGCATCAGAAGGGAGGCGGCCATCGCCACCCACGTTTTGCCCTGCCCCACGTCATCACCCAAGAGCAACCGTTTGCGCTTTCGGATGATCTCGACCGCCTGCGTCTGCATATTGTTCGGAGAGAAGCCCGGTCGAAATCCCCTGATCTCAGGAGCTTCCCAGCCTGGAAGCAAAATAGCCTCCATTGCGGCCCGATCATCTTTGAACCGCTTCGAGCCCTTCTTGATTTTCGACAGGTCGGCTGACGTCATTTCGAACGGGAAGCGATCAAAGAACCAAAGCAGATCGGCGCACGTCTCGTCATTCAGCGCCAAGTCGTAATTCTTGGTCTGCTGCTTCTGGATGCGAGCAAATATGGATTTCAGCTTGATGGATACGTGGGGCCTGACGTCCTCCAACAGGATCCGTCTACCTTCGATCCGAAGCTTCCCGTAGGAAACGTTCTTCATCCCCAGACCACTCCTCGGAAATATCCGTCGGCCTGGAGCGCCTGTAGCATATGGCGCGCCTGTTTCTGGGCCGACACGTCGACCTTTTCGATGTTCGCGAACTCTGTGAGCGTTCCCTCTGGCGACAGAAGCGCTTCGGCCGTCTTGTCCAGAGAACTGCCATCCACCATGCCGAACACGCCGTTTTGACGAAGGCAGTCGAGCAAATAGAAGACGCAAAGACCGAACTTGGCTACCGGCGCCTGCGCCTCGACGAAGGGCTTCTTCACGAGTTCGACAGCAGCTCGCGCCCGGCGGACCAAGGCGGTTGCCTTCTTATCGATGATGCCGGCTACGATCTCTTCTTGCGACTGGCCAAGCCATGCCATCAACTGTCTGGCGTCATCACCATTAGGATCGTCGATCCCTTCGCGGATAACCGCGGCGAACAGATGAACGGGCAGTAGCTCCTGAGTGATCTGGCGATCGGATCTGTATGTCATGCTACCTCCACTGGAGCCGGAAATGCTTTGATGAGGAGGGAGAAACGGGGATTTCCGTCGTCATCCAGGTAGGCCCCTGAGACAAGTCGGACCACCGAACGCGACGGAGCGTCGCCGGTTGACAGCTTCTCAAGCTTCGGCTCCGCATTGTGGTAGCAGACGGGACTCCACCTGCCCGTTGCGCTCTTTTCCCAGCAGAAGAACAATTTCGGCATCGTCATTTCCAATTCGGTTTTCACAGCCAAGCCCTCGCCAGGTTGATGACGTGAGCAGGCTTTCCATTGATTAGTTCGGGGAGGCCCATCGGCACGTTTGTCACCAGAAGGAGACAGCGGACGGCCTCGAATTCGGCATAGCGCTCCAGCTGCCGATAGATGTTCAATCTCGAACCCTTGATCTTCACCTCGACACCGACATCACCGAACATGAAATCGATGATGCTGCGGCTGTCGAGACGATGCTCGCGCTTAAAAGAGAAAGCAGCAGCCGTGAACAGCTCTTCCATCTCCGCCTGCAGACGTTTCTCGTCTGAGAGGGAGAACCGACGGCTCGACATGAGGTGGACAATCTTCTGAAGCTCGCTCACTCTGCAGCCTCCAGAAAATCAGAGGATGGTTTTTCTGTGCGCTTTGGAGCGGCATCGGCCATTAGTGCGCCGACACAGGCCTTCATCTTCGCGACTGAGACAGCGTTTCCGATCTGCTTGATCTTCTGCGTCTTGGTACCGGCGAATTCGTAGGTGGTTTCCTCGGTGTTGAAGCCCATGGCGGAAGCCAGTTCATGCGGTTCGAGCATGCGGAAGAGGATGTCGTACTCCGGCCCAGGCTCAACGAGATCGGTATGACCACTGGCCGCGATCGTTGGGACTGGGTTGCCGATGTCATGGATGCGCGGGCTTTGTCCTTGACGCTCACCGTGCTGCGCCGTGATGAATGCCAATTCGCCCCGGTTTGCGCCTGTTATCGTAGGGAGAGGCTGGCCGTTGACATCGAGGACGCGATCATCTCCGCCGGCATGAGTGAGAGGTACGACGACTGCGAACTCACCACCTTTAGCGGTCGTCATGGTCGGCACGGGGTCCACTTCGATGTCGCGAGCTGACGGGCCGCCATTTTTGTTGGTGACCGGCACTACCATTCCAAACCGCCCCTTGACAGTGATCGTCGGCAGCGGCTCTTCAGCGCTGTTGCAAGTCTCACCGGAGCCCGAGCCGTAGTAGGGAGAGATCAGGATATGAGAATGCTTTGCGACCTGAGTAGGTGTTGGCTCGTCAGTCGATCGAGGTGCCCCCTCACCCTGACGCGACAACAGGATAGAAGGCTCGATTAACATCGGCCTTGCGCAGCCCGGATCTTCAGCCCCAGCACCGCCGGTCGTGATTGTCGGCAACGGTTCCTCGGTTGACCGTGGAGCGCCCGTACTGCCTGGCGCCATAGAGAATGGCTCAGCAACATAAAGATGCGGCGCATGCGAGGTCTGGGTAGGCAGCGGAGCCTCGATAGAGGTAGCGGTAGACTGACCCTTCATGTTGACCATCACCGGCTCGGCGACAGCCATTTGGCTTCCACCTGCAGTGATTGTCGGAAGTGGCTGCCCTACGTCGCGCGGTCGCGGCCCAGCTCCATCTTTGCTGTGGCGTGGTGAGATGATCACCGGCTCAACCATCGCGATGTGCTGACCATTAGCGGCGATCGTGGGAAGCGGGATGTCCATGCCCTGAGCCGTCATATGATTCCGGAGAACGACGATATAAGGCTGCGGCCAACCGAACTTGACTGCGCCGGCGTAGATCCGAGCAAGCGTCTTTGGGGCCAAAGCTTTCTTCCGGTTGAAGATTGATTTGCCTCGAATGCTCCAATCGATGATTTCGCGAGCCGGCCGCCACGGCTGCGCATCGGCGAACAGATCTTTCCCGATCTCGTCGCGCTTCTTGTGGGTCGGCATCGGCCAATGAACTTTGCGACCGTCGGACCGCGCCATGAGAATGAAGCGCTGGCGAGTGGTCGCATCCCCGTAGTCGGCCGCATTGAGCTTTCGCCATTCAGGGTCGAAGCCGAGACGTTTGATCGTTTCGATCCAAGCGATGAAATACTCTCCCTTCCTCTCAGGGATAGGCTTGCCCGTCTTCGGATTCACCGGCCCCCAGCTGATGAATTCCCATACATTCTCAATGATCAGCCGCTTAACCCGAAGCTCTGTCAGCCAAGTGATGATGTGCCACGGGTCCGAACGCTGCTGATCGCTTGTCGGCTTCCCGCCACGGGCAACGGAGTGATGGGTGCAAGTCGGCGACGCCATCAGTAGGTCGAGATAGCCTTCCGGAACGACGATGTGAGGCCGAACAGTCGAAATATCCTGCACATAGTGCCGAGCTTCGGGGTGGTTGATCTGGTGCGTCTCGATGGCGGTGGGCCAGTGGTTAAGGCAGACCAACTCCATTTCGAGCCCGAGTTCCTTGAGCGCACGCATCGCGCCGGTCGAAGATCCGCCAGCACCGCAGAGGAGGTCCGCAACAAGCATCTTTTTCGTCAATTCTTCTTCCCTCTTTTCCAGTTTGGTTTGGTCTTCGGCCTGGACGCGTATCGGTCGAGGTACGCCTCAACTGCGACGGTCATTTTCATTTCGCGGCGGACGAGCCAAAGCCACTTGTCGTCCGGCGGCTGCACTTTGAGGTCTTGAGTTTTCTCCTTGATCATCCAGAAGATGTCTTGGAGGGAGAATTCGGCGTCCTTCTCAACGCGGACCTCGGCGGTGATCAGGACGTCGATCCAGAGCGCTATCGCGCTGACTCTTCTCGCTTCTTCTATCGGGAGGCTGATCGCGATTTCTGCGAGCATGTGCCCGCTTCGATCCCAGACCCGATCATTGATTTTCCTGACTGTTTCGAGAACTTCGGCGATCGGGTAGCTGTCTAACGAAGCCAACGATGATTGGGCCTCCGCTTCTCACGGGTGCCCCTGACGGGCTCGCCACGGCCGTCGACGATTGTCTTGACCCTGATCTTGCCTTCGGAGAATTTCTCAAGGTGGTGGGAGCAATAGCTGCTCGTGCCGTTCGTTACCTCTCCGCAGAACATAATCTCGGACGGGCTCAGGCCGCGGCATTCCTGAAACAACGGCGCTCGGCATTGGCCCGTCTCGATCTCGAGGATCGATATCGGCCCTTTCTTGACCTTGATCGGCAGCGGAATAATCACCGCCTCTTCGGTCTGGACCTTGGATTCGGCCGACGGCTTCTTCCGCTTCGCATCTTTGAGGGAGATAACGTTTGCCATTGGCTTGGCACTCGCCTTTTTCACCGGCCGAGGCGTAGTCTTCTTTCGCTTCGATGAAGCCGCGCTGAGTGATTTTCCGGGGAGCTGGATGCTTTCTCGGTGACAGAAACCGATGACCGCGTTTCGCGATGCTCCCTTGAATTGAGCGGCGATCTTTGCGGCGGTATCGCCAATACCGGCGAGCGATCGAACTATCTTCAACCGTTCTTCCTTGGTGATTTTCTTCCAATCGGGGATCATGCAATGGCTCATTGTTTGAAGAGCGCCTCGGCTGCGGCACGCGCGTTTTCTTGCGCCGGCGTCTTCGTCATTTCTTTCTTGGCGAAGAGGTCATTCGCGCGTCCGCCGTACGGGTTCTTTTTGAGGACGAGCGAGTAGCAAACGCCCACGCTTTCAGCGCCGTCGGCATTCGGAACCTCGATTCCCATCTGCTTGCAGACCTTCATCGCGAGCTTCTTGCACTCGGCGCTGTCACCTGGACGGCCATTCCCAAGGAAGTCCTTTCGCCAGGTCGTCTGATCGATGTACTCGCAAGGGATGTTAAGGCGGGCGCAGACCTTTGCAGCGGTGGCAGCGAGAGCGTTAAGGCGATGGATCGTCGCCTCATTAGTTCCCTTCACTGCCTCCTTTCGGACAGCTTTTCCTGCCCATTCGCTAGAGGTGTCGACAACGGTCTTCTTCCGCTCATGGTTTGGAACGAGTGGTTTTTCGATACCGACGGCAGTGATGGGACCGTACTTCTCGGTGACTTCAACGAAGAAGATCAACAGGCGGCGCTCGAAGTCATCAAGGACGGCACCGGTGAGGGTGGCGTCCAGCGACGAGACCTTGAGCCCGAGAGCTTCCTCGACGCGTTCCTTCTTCGATTTCTGTTTGTATGGGGCTGACGCGGTGAAGGTGGTTGCGTGATATTTGCCATTTGCGTAGGCGGTGGCGCCCGACGTCGTCGCGATGTCCAATCCAACGTAGACGCTCATGCCTGCTTCCTCTCGGCATCGAACGACATAAAGGATTGGCCCTTCTGATTGTCGTTGTGCTCTCGGATGAGGCGCGCGCCATCGCGGCGCATGTATGCGTCGGCCATATCGCGCTGGAACAACCACTTTCCTGAGTGCGGGCACTTTCGGCGATTGCTCGGCTGCGCCATTTCGATCACGATGTTATGGAGGGCGTGACCAATCCGCTGATTGAGCGACCGGCGCCCTTTCTGTATCGCCTTCCCTTCCTCAAGGAGTTGTGCGACGCTGACAAACTCCAGAACGGCGACGCGCGCATCGGTACCCAGTAAGAGGCCAGAGACCTGCGAGCGGAGATCTCGTGTCTCCTGCATGACAGCCTGCAGCTCCTTATGGACGATGGCTTTGATAATGCCGCCGACAGCCGATCGAACATCCGCGGATAGACCCGCAATGGCTAACTCGTTCGTCGCCGGCAAAGCTTCGATTGCGAAATATCGGTCGACCATCTCTTCGAAGACGGACCAGGCCCTATCATCACTCAGAGACTTTGTGATCTTCAGATATCCACGTCTGGTGACGAGGGTTAGACCTCGGTTTGGAACATGAATTCCAAATCGACGCATAGCGTCACTTTCAGCCGCGGTGATCATGAAGTAGTCGTAGCCTTCAACGAACCGTTCGCGGTTCTCCCTGAATGTTCGACCGGCGGTACCATCCGGCCGCCCGTGAACCTCGTCGATCATCGCAAAAGTCACCACCTGGTGATCCCTGTATTCGATGCGGCGGACAACGGTCCCGGCCACAACGACAGACTTCACTTCCTCTTGCACGTCCCGCGCCTCGTACGTTTCTTTTCCGCCGACTGCGCCACCAAGCGCAGCCATCTGCATTTCTTTGAGTGTGCGCCGGAGCTGGACCGAATAAGCCGTCGGTGCCTTGCCCTTTGTCTTCGGTGTGCTGGGCATTGATATTTCCCGCTCCACACCGCAGTAGCGAACCGTCAACACGGGGTGCGGTCGCTTATCGAGGACGTCGAAGTCCTCTTTCGGAATACGAAATTCAGCAAGGACACGAAGTAGCGCCTTGAAGACATCGGTATTCCGGAGCTTGGCCAACTTGTTCTGGCTCATCTCCGGCGCCTCCTGGGTTATGCCTCGCTGGCTGCCTTATCGAAGTCGTCCACGCCCGACTGTTCGGCCGCACTCTCATCCCGGAGGATCTCGGCGGTCGGTTCCGGCCCCTTCTTGAAGCCCTGCGCGAGAATGGCTTGCCCTTCGTGCCAGCCCTTCATCCATGCTTCGTACGCCTCGGTGCCTGGCGCATGGGGCGGAGATGCATCCTTGCCTTCGAGGCCGGCCTTCTTGCCGTCTTCGAAAGCTCGATCTTCGATAGGGCGGCGATCTTCATCGAGGAGCCAGCCCTGCCCGCCGATCGGAAGGTTATTCCACTCGGCAACGCGGCGTTGGCGCTCGATCTGCTCCTTGAACTCCTTCTCGCCTTCCGGCGAACGGAGCTTGATGGTCAGCTTGACGTCGTCGATGCTGCCGCCTTCGGACTTGATCGTTTTGCAGACGTTCTTGAATGCCGCGTCGGCATCCTTCTTCGCTTTCAGAGCCTTTTCGTAGGCTGGAACATGGCTACTGAAATGAAGGCCACGGGCCTGATCATCAGTGAAAGCGTTGTGGCCCGGGCCAGCTGAAGCCGGACCTGGGCCGCCGACGACTGTGAGTTTCGGTTTACGTGCCATGTTATTGCACCGCCTTCTTCAGCTCGGAGGAAGGCTTGAACGACACCTTGTGACCAGCAGGCACCTCGATGACGGCGCCGGTGGATGGGTTGCGGGCTTCGCGAGCCTTGGTTGGCTTTACTGCGAAGGTACCGAAGTTGTGGACCTTGACATCGACGCTCGATGCGAGCGCAGCTGATACCTGATCGAAAGCCTTGTTGACGATGTTGGATACGATCGCCTTCGAAATGCCGGTCTCTTCGGAGACCCGGTCAACGATGTCAGACTTGCTTACGCTCATCTGATCTTCCTTCTGCATGCCACCTATCAGGCGGCGTAGTCGAAGAGCGGCATTGGTTCGATTGTCCGCTCTTCAGAAACGGGCCGTACCCGTTTCGTCGACACCGGCAAGCCAGCGTCGAATAATGTCTTTTCACGTCCCCAACCTACAAAACCCGGGCGCGTTTGCCTCGTGAACAAGTCCGCCCGGCTCATCCCGGGGGTATTCGCGAGAACTATGTCGTAGAACTCCTCAGGCTTGCGACTATGATCGCGAGCCAGCCCATCAAAGACGGACTTGAACGCCTTGTGCTTTGGATTACCGGTTGTCGCCAAAATGAGCCTTTCATGCATGGATCTCACCCTGTATCCGGTGCCCATGCGGACCTTTTGGTTCTTAGTGGTCTTCCTCCACATGAGCGCCGATTTGTAAGTCAGGCCATGCGCGTCCAAGATCCGCTGCTGATCACCAGGTTTCATCCACTCGCATGTCCAGATCAGCCATAAGCTATCTGCCCGAGCCAAGTGGGTGATCACCGAGAAGTCGATGATTTCCTGCAGCGTCATTGTGTCATAGTGAGCTCTGGCCGACTTCTTCTCACCGTTTTCAGAGTAGAGACTGAAATCCCACGGCCAATCGACGACGAAGCAATCAAACGAAAATGGCTGTAATTCACCAAATGGCCAGGTCAAAGCGCCCTCGCTTTCACTTGAACCACCCAGCTATCGAGACGTTTCTTACGGTCTGGCCGGCTCTTGACGACGATAATCCCTTTGGATTCCAGTTTGGTCATCAGAGGGAGAAGTGGAACCTTCAGTCCAGACTTCTTTGCCAATACGCGAGCCTGGATCTTTGCACGTCCAGTACCGTCTAACTCGCTCAGTAAGACAGCTAAGATTGCCTTCTCGTTCTCGCCATGCTGTCGGTTCTTGGTTTGATATTCTTCCGTGGGGAGGCCGACGTTCACTTCGCCAGCCATCACCCGCTTCATCAGTTCCGCATCGTTCAGGCGGTACCCAGCGCTATGGATGGTCTCGATCACCATCCCGAATGGGAAAATCTTCTTTCTTATCTTACAAATGAAGACGTCGATGATTTTCATTTCTGGAGGATCATCGAACTCATCATGATAGACAAATTCATAAATCGCACGCTTCGAGTGCGGCCGGCCATCAGCGAGAGCGGTAAGGAGGCGAGCCTCCTTCAGGGTCAACTTGAACCGGTCTTTGACGCCGAGAACATCATTCTCGGCCGTCACCGTTTTCAAAGACTCGACCGTAGCCTCAAGGTCGTAAATCTTGCCGATTAGGCGGTCTTTCGACCAGGTCTCGTAGTTAGTTTCCATTGATCAGCGACTACTTGAGTTTGATAGCTGCCATCACGAGGGCAACGTTCGCTGCATCAAGCAGCGGATCGATGAAGTCGGGCGTTAAGAACTGAGCGCTGGCCAAGCCAATCGACAAAGAAAGACACGCCCAAGCCAACTTCCTCCTGAACCAGGAGATCACTGGCCGTATTCCGCGACGATTGCGGGCTTCGCTCGCGCCACCGCAGTGATGAATGAGGAGAGTGCTTTCCGGTCGGTGAACCGATCGGTATTGACGTAGACCTTAGCAAGCCAGGTCACCGTCTTCTTGCCGGAGAACCATCCCTGGAGGCTTTTCTTGTAGCTGCCACTCGGGATTTCGGAGTACGTGTAAAGTTGCTTGCCCTGAGGGTCGACGGCGTTATCGAAATCACGATCGTTGACGCCGGCGAGTACAAGGCCGTCGCCGAACTGCTCATCGGCCTGCCTTACGAGAGGATTTCCGATCGCCGCAGGTTGCAGCATGCACGTGGCGCCCGTGCCAGACGCGACAGAAGCGAGTGCGATGACGTCGCTGTCAGTGGTGACCGGTACCTTTCCATAGTCAGCATCTTCGGCAATGAAGTTTTGCCAGATCAGCCATGCGCCGGAGCCCGGTTCGCCGAGGGCAATCGTATAACCATTGCCAGCCGGATCGCTTTCGAGGTCACCGATGTCGTCGACGCCACTGGCCTTGGAGCAAAGCGCATGCAGGTACTCTCGGTGAAGGTCGCCAAAAGGCTTGAGAGCCTTGGCCGCCGAGGGTTTTTGACGCGCCAGAAGAACATGTCCGTCCGGCTGGCCGATCATGGCGTCGCATTCGTCGCCCAACGCCGTCTTCTGGATATTCGCCCAGGTACCTCCCGTGTCAACAACCACCTTCACATCAATGTTCGGATCACCCTTCGCGACATTTGCGATGAGCTTGCCGGCGGTGGCATAGGGTCCACCGTCAGATCCTGTGCAAAGTCTCACCTCGGTTTTAGCCGCCATCGCGGGCGCTACCGAGAACAACATGGTCGCGACTATGCCAATCGCAGTAAATAGCTTGCGCATCAAAACTCCTATTTTTTGGATGTTTAGGTGACGAAACCGAACGTCACGCTGAATGTGATGCCGAAGGCCGCAGCCACCGGAATCCATTTCAAATTTGTTGAGACCCACCGCGGAAGAACCCGATCAACGATCGACTTCATGTGATCACGTCCGCGGCGCTTCTACGGACCCCGTCGACGGGTGCGCCTCAAGCGAGACACCGAGCTTCAAC
Source organism: Hyphomicrobiales bacterium (assembly GCA_900472575.1). GTDB lineage: Bacteria > Pseudomonadota > Alphaproteobacteria > Rhizobiales > Rhizobiaceae > Neorhizobium > Neorhizobium cellulosilyticum. The sequence goes on along the minus strand of UCIV01000023.1, from coordinate 27,954 downwards.
GCCTCTCGACGCTTCCTGCGAAGCTCTATTTCCGACGAGATCAGGCTGCATATCGCTTTCATCAAACGCATTCTGGCGCCCTCTTGCGACCCTGACCAAATCTTCGATGTGGTCGATTTGACGACGGCTCAAGGCCGCCCGCACCTCCACGATACGCACCAGGCGCTCGTAGTAATGCAGATGGATCGTCACCTTCTTCCGATGGAAGAGATCACGAAGCCACGAACCGAAATTTCCCTCAATAGTGAGGTTTTCGATCGCGGTACCGACGTAGCCGGACTTCATCTTCTCGAGACTGACGGCTTCACGAGCCAGACTATGTGCCCGTTCGTAAGCGCCGCCCGGGGAAGTGAGGTCTTGTGAAATTCCGCAAAACTTTTGTGCCATCCCACAACTCCTTTCCGTTACAAGCAAAGACAGATCACGAACGGAAAGGATTTCCCCTAAATGACCGAGGTCATCTACCCGCACCTACTCTCGGCCAACTTAGGCCGAGCAAACGTTCCTTTCCTGCTGAACCTCATCGGAGGGGGTATCGAAGAAAAGAGCATCGCTCCAATCAAGGCCCCTTGCGAAAGCCTCGGACCGAAGTTTCCTCATTTGATCGAGGCTCGGATCGAGACTGCCCTTCTCCCACTTGCTAACCGTCCCCTGGTTGACACCGACGATGGTTGCGAACTCCCCCTGGGATACCCGGAAGATATTCGTGCGAATGTGTTTGATGGTGCTCATGCTGATATCGATATGCCGTTCGGAATTATAAGTCAATATGCCGAACGGAATTTAATTTATTCCGAATGGCATGTATGATGCCACGCATGACTATAAATCTTGTTCAGCTCCTCGAAGAGATCCACGCTCATTACAAGAGCTCAGGTACTGCGGTTCCTCAAACGGAAATGGCAGAGGCCCTCGGCGTCAATCAAGGCACGATCAGCAAATGGCTAAACCGATCCCGGAAGCCTGATCGTTACGCGGCGTCTATAATTGCTTTGCATCACCAGCTGACAGGCAAAGCTGTAACGCTGCCCGTCGTCACCGGTGAAACCGACGCTCACATCCGTCGTGTTATCGAGATTATGCAGATGATGCCCGACGCTGACCGAGCACGCTTTGCCAGTATGGCAGAAGCTTACCTACAGACGAGCGTCGCCGCCTAATCCTTTGAGGATCATCACCGCGTCATTGTTCGCGGTGAATGTCGCCGACCAGGTGCCGCCGTAGCGCGCAGCGAGCGCAGTTTCCAAGCGATCGAGACAATTCTCTACTTCCTCAGTAAGTCGCTCAACTCCCGCGATCTGCTGAGGCTCCCCCGCTTCCGATGCTGATGAAACTGCTGGCATGCATATACCTGTAATAGTCATGACACCTAAACTCTTCACCAGCAGACTGGATCAAAATGTGAACATTGGCAATAGGCAGACGGCAGTTGATAGGGATATTTTCCTGTAGATGGGATTTTATTCACTTACGCATTACCCTCAGCAAGACAGCATTCCCCTTATGCGCATTTACAGATTGTTAATGTCATTTAACATTATGACCTGTCAAACCAGACTTTTCATATGTGCTTTTTTACATGTCATTGATGGAACGCAACTCAACCTGAAATTCTCCCGGCACAACTTGAAATGCTGCTTGAAAATAAAGCGGCTTGCGCGATGTTAGCCCGACCCACAACGATGCACGTGGAGGAATATGTGGCGCCAAAATCTAAACCTAAGGTCCATTTGACACGCACTTTTCTTAGAGAATGGCGTCGGACCTCTAGACTGTCTCAAGAAGATGCAGCGAAAGAACTGCAGATCTCGAGATCTTTGCTTTCCCAAATCGAGAACGCTAAGTCGCCATACACGCAGAGACTTATCGAAAATGCCTCTGCACTTTACCAATGCTCTCCTGCTGAGATAATTGGCGGCCCTGGTATTTTGAATTACGAGCTTCTGCGGGACTCCGTGAAAAGCGTCGAGCAAATATGTATCCGTATGCATGCTGCAAATATTTCGATTGATGAGAAAGCGAAGATGATAGTTGATTTCTATCGTGACTCGCTTCACGTCATAAAATCCATCAATACCGGACCATAGACTGAAATTAATCTTACCCGTTATGCTTACTCATCGATTTTAAGTTTTCCGTTCTCATTTCTCAGAGAAACACAGCGTAAACTGAAACCTTGAGATCCTTCTCTTTTCCCTCCTATGAAACCGGTTCAGACCTCCTATCTGCCATAGACCCCCCTACCCCCATGGAAATCAATCCAAGGAGGAGGAGGTGTCTATGGAGCCCATGAAACCCGGACGAGCCTCTCTAGAGCCGCCGCCAGGTCTTTCGATACCCAGCAGTCCTTACTTTCAGGCAGCACGTTAGGACACTAGACCCCGCGCTCTCGGATTCACCTGCACCGGAATTGCACCGGGTCGCCGATAAAGGATCACGCCGGCGCCCTTGCGAGCGGCAAGCGTGTTCGAGCTGAGGTAGCGCGTGTTTTCTTGATAGGAGGATTGAAACAAAAGAAGAACACTGCTATCAGTTCTTCAGCTGGATCGACCCCGAATCCAAGACTCCAGTTCCGACCCCGAGACGCGCCAACGTCGTCGGGGTCTTTCTTTTTCAGCGCCTCTATCGACGCCGCTGACCGTCAACATACAGATCGATATTCCTCCGTCAATCAAAATAATTCCGTTTGGCATGTTGACAAATAATTCCGAACGGCATATTCCTTTCGTCATCATCAATCGAATGGCTGCTACCCAGCCTTCCTCCGGGAGAACCATACTCACCTCGTGGTGATGACTGGAGGTCTCGAGGAGACGTGTCCCGAAACACTGGCAGCGCGGTGCGCGCGGATCTTTTGATCCACACCAATGGAAAATTTCGAAGACTGAGCTCCTGGGTATGAGCTGACAACTGCCCTCCCAACAATTCCAAACATTGAGGTTGGCTCATGGCCATTACCGCGATCTCGATCGACGAGGCTTTCGCGCAGGGAAGCTCGTCTTCACAAATGTATTCCGTCGCAAAGTTTCATCGCGACGAAGCTGCGAGAACTCAAAGGTCAGCAGTCGACGCTCTTGCTCGCATGCCGGACTGGAAGGCCAAGCGCTACAGACAGTTTTCAGATGCGGCTGTCCGCAGCCACGGCGAATATGCTGAACATTTTGAGGCACTCTCCCGCCAGATGAAAGTGATCGAAGAAGCCCGGATCTCCGGCGATGGAGCTTGATCAGCTTCAACGGCTCACTCGCAATGTCATCGCAGCGATGATCCACATCGATCCGATCGATATCTACCCAGATCAAACGCGGCAAGCGGATCAACGGATCCGCTTCCGCCAGGCACCGCACTTCGAATTCCTCAAGGCGGATGACCTTACCCAGCGACGCATCACGGAACTGATGCTCGAGCAGATAGGCCCGGCGCTCAAGTAGAGCCCACTCACGAAGGCCATCGCTGAAATACCTGAACGGACCGATGATGTCTGACAAAACCTACAAGATCGTCCAGCTTCTGACGGAAAACGTGAAGCGCATCAAAGCCGTCTCGATCACCCCGAACGGACGCATCGTTGAAATCACCGGCAAGAACGGAAACGGCAAAAGCTCAGTTCTGGACAGTATCTTCTATGCCCTGGGTGGCAACAAGGTGATCCCTTCCCAGCCAATCAGAAACGGATCAAAGAAGGCCGTCACCGAAGTTAACCTCGGCGGCCTGACGATCCGCCGCACCTTCACTCGCCAGGAAGACAACTCCTTCACGAGTTCAGTCGTCGTGGAAAGCGAAGAGGGTGCTCGTTTCCAGTCACCTCAGGCCGTTCTGAACAAGCTTATAGGCGACCTCACCTTCGACCCCCTCGAATTTACCCGCAAGAAGCCGAACGAGCAGTTCGAGCTGATGAAGCGGTTCGTGCCTGACTTCGATTTCGAGGAAGAGGAGCGCGTTCGTAAGGCTGCATTCGATCGGCGGACCGACGTCAATCGTCGCGTCAAAGACCTAAAATCGCAAGCCGCCGGCATCATTGTGCCGGATGGTACTCCTGAGGTTGAGATCGACGTATCCGCTCTCACTGATGAGCTGCAGCAGGTCGGCGAGCACAACGCCAACATCGAGATGCGTCGATCTAATCGACAGCGCGTTGCTGATGAGGCTGATCGTTTTGAGATCGAGGCGAAAAACCTTGATGATCGCGCGGCCGAGCTCCGCCGTCAGGCCGACGAAGCCGAAACTCAGGCAGTTGAAAAACGCGAGCTGGCAGAAGAGCGCCGTCAGAAACTCAAGGAAGCCGGCGACCTTCCAGAAGCCAAGAGCGCCGATGAGGTGCGCTCGCGGATCAACGAAGCAAACCGAACCAACTCGCAGGTCCAACTCCGAATCCGCCTGGATCAGCTGATCGCGGAAGTTTCGACAGCCGAAGCTGAAGCAGATCAGCTTAGCAAGGATATCGACGCCAGCAACGATCGCAAGATGAAGGCGATCGAAAAAGCTGACCTCCCCGTTGAAGGCATCGGCTTTGGAGACGGTTTCGTCACACTCAACGGCGTTCCCTTCGATCAAGCGTCTACCGCTGAGCAAATCCGCGCCGGCTGCGAAATGGGTATGGCCGCCAACCCACGTCTGCGGGTCATCATGATCCGCGAAGGATCGTTGCTCGACGACGATGCAATGAAGATTGTTGCAGAACTCGCCGAGAAGAATGACTACCAGGTATGGATTGAGACAGTCCAGTCCGACAGCCCCGGTGCAGTTGTCATCGAGGATGGCCAGGTTAAGGCTGAGGAATTCGTGGAGGCAGCCGAATGAGCAGCTACCTCGATTTCCAGAAGGACGATTTCGGGATCTACGATTACGTGCCGGGCGTGAAGGTCGATATCCCTTGCGCCATCCGAAACATGCCCATGGACGTCTATCACGGTCAACCTTGCGTCGGTCCGTCGATCAGCTCCAGCCAGCTGCGCACGATCTTCTCGAAGAGCCTCGCGCATTACTGGAACCAATCGCCTCTGAACCCAGACCGCGAACCGTTCCAGGATACGGAAGCTACAATTCTCGGTCGAGCGGCACACCACCTGTTGCTCGGCGAAGGAGAGTTCAACCGTTTCTTCGTCCTGCGGCCAACTAAAGCGCCGGATGGACGGGATTGGCACGGAGCGAACAAGACTTGCAAGGACTGGCTTGCTGAGCAGGCGCTCGAAGGTCTTACCGTCATCAAGCCAGACCAGCTTGATTACATCAAGGGCATGTCTCAGAGCCTCGCTCGCGAGCCGGCGCTTCAGGGCGGAATCCTCAACGGCCATGTTGAGCTTTCTATGTTCTACCCCGACCCTGAAACCGGGATCTGGGTGAAGTCACGCCCCGACGCAGTACCGAATGACGCCGATGGCGCCGATCTCAAGTGCGTCGCTGACGTCTTTGATGATGGGATCTCACGAGGCCTCGGCGACCGCGGCTATCACCAGCAGGCGGCGCTTACGTTTGAGGCCGTCCGATACGTCTTCGGCCGGACAATGGAGAACTTCTTCCTCGTCTATGTCGAGCAGAAACGCCCTCACAGCGTCCGCGTCGACACCATCCATCCTGATGACGTCCAGGCTGGCATCGAAGAGAACTCGGCCGCGCTGCAACTCTTCTCGCGCGCGCTCAGCGACAACTACTGGCCTGGACCAAAGAACGCGGCCGGCGACGGTGGCTTTGTGAGGCGGACCAACTGGACCCGTGAATGGGCAAAACGCCGTCTTGAACAGATCAAGCAGGAACTCGCACAATGAACGATATCATCACGCAGGAACCTGACGTCTACCGCCCGTCAGCAGCCATCAATCCTGAGCGCCTTGAGTACCTTTGGTCGCTTGCTGAGCGTATCGGCAGCTCCAGCCTCGTGCCGGAGTCATTGCGAACAGAAGGCAACTCCAACAACAAGACGGCACTGACTCGCGAGCAAGTGATTGCAAACGTTTTTGCCGTCTGCGAGCAGGCAGACAGGTGGAACCAGTCGCCGTTCGCACTTCTGCAGTGCGCGGCGATCGTTCATGGCAAACTCGGATTCGAGGGCAAGGTCATCTCGGCCGTTCTCGAAGCGAACTTCGGTATCGTACTCCATCACTACTACACCGGCGATCCTCGAAGCGAGGCCTACCACCTGTACTTGTCCGATCGTCCTCTTCCTGAAGATGTCGTCAGCCAACTGAAGCCTGGCATCAGAGTCCCCGGCTACAAGATCATGGATGGTTCTGTCAGCGCGTGGAAAACCAGCGGCAACGGATCGCCGTGGAAGCCGGATACCTATGCCAAGATGCTTGTCTATCGCGGCTCCAGAGAATGGGCGCGCATCTACAAACCAGCTGCAGTTATGGGCGTTCTCGCTGATGACGAACTGCTGGAAGTGCGGATGGAGCGTGATGCGCAGCGCGCTCGTGACATCTCTCCGTCTCTCGCAACAAGGTTCGGCGGACCGACTTCTGACGGTTTCAGCGCAGATAACGTGACGAAGCAACTTCAGCATACCAGCACCTCGATGCCGATGGATCGGATCGAGACTTGCAAGGCCGAAACGCCGGACGCTGTGTCGGGTGAGATTATCGACCCGCCCGCGAAGCAAACGCGTCGTCCCTCAAGCAATTCGTCGTCACAGTCCTCCCAGGGTGGCGATGAGAAGTCCAGCGGAGGCGCATCAACCCCCTCCCCCCGCGCTTCCGCTGGCATCTTCGAAGAATTCTCTTCTGCACTCCTGCGCTTTGCAGGCACCGGAAACGGTCGCGACGCCGACATCACTAAGGCCGGTAATGCAACCGATGCCTTCTGGAACGACAAGGGCGGAAAGCCAGCAGCGCCAGCAGACGCAACACTCTGCCGCAACATCATCGGCGTCCACCTGAGACGAATGGCAAACGAGATCAACGCTGAAGCCACAAAGGCTGAGGTGAAGGGCCTTATCGACAAATCGTTTAACGCTCTCTGATCGACATGAAAGGTTTTGTTCAAGTGACGAACACGATTACCGACCGCGAAAATGCCCTCCTTATGAAGACCACCAAAGGGGAGGTTCTGATCAAGCTGTTGCCTGATGTGGCACCGGCTCACGTCGCCCGCATCAAGGAATTGGCCCGCGAAGAAGCCTATGATGGCGTCGTTTTCCATCGCGTCATTGTCGATTTCATGGCCCAGACCGGTGACGTGAAGTTCGGCAAGAAGGGCGGCGAGAGCTTCAACCCGTCGCGCGCCGGCATGGGCGGTTCCGACAAGCCGGACCTGAAGGCTGAATTCTCGGCCGTGCCGCACGTTCGCGGTACCGTCTCGATGGCCCGTTCGCAGAACCCGAACTCGGCCAACTCACAGTTCTTTATCTGCTTCACCGACGCTCCATGGCTGAACAAGCAATATTCTGTCTGGGGCGAGGTCATCGAAGGCATGGACATCATCGACCAGATCAAGAAGGGTGAGCCCGTTCTCGATCCGGACTCGATCGTCTCGATGCGCGTCCTCTCAGACGTCGAGGTAGCATGATGGGCTACCGTATCCGCGTTATCGACCTGGAGACCGGCCCTGAGCCGATCGAGGGTGAGCCTGGCATCGTGGAGTATGGTCACATCGACCTCATAGCCAAAAACGTCGATATGCTTGGCAATCCCTATGACTGGGAGGTTGGCGATTTCGTCGAAACACTCACGACGCTGGTCAAGCCACATGCGCCGATTCCAGCCGAGACATCAGCGATCCACAATCTGATCGACAAGGACGTCGAGGATTCCCCGGCTTGGTCTGAGGTGGCGCCCCACGTTATTTTTGTCAGCCACCCGATCCAGAAGATCGTCGCTCTGGCCGCCCACAACATCGAATGCGAGAAGACGCTGATCGGCGATGCGGCCGGCGGCCTGCCATGGATTGATACCTACAAGGTGGCTCTCCGTCTGTGGCCCGACTCCATGTCGCATTCCAACAACGCGATCCGCTACTTCCTCAATCCGGAAGGTCTCGATCGTCAGAGAGCCCTTCCGACGCACCGCGCACTGCCAGATGCTTATGTCACGGCTTTCACGCTGCGTGAGGCGCTAAACGCAGGTCACTCGGTGGAGACCTTGATCAAGTGGACCAACGAACCGGCCCTTCTGGTTCGCTGCAAGATCGGGGAGAAATGGCGGAATGGCGGAAAAGGTACCCCTTGGAAAGACGTAGATAGCGGCTTCCTCGAATGGATTCTTTCGAAGGACTTCGACGCCGACACGAAGCACACTGCTCGCTATCACTTGGAGCAGCGCGAGATCGACCAACGCAACGAGTGGGAACGCCAACAGCTGAACCGACAGTTTCGCGCCAACAGCATGTCCGAGATCGATCGCTTCAATGACCAACCGGTTGAGCCGGCGCAGGCCGAGCACGCCGATCCCCGCGACACCAACACCATGGAGCTTCCGCTTTGAAGTTTTCTATAGAAAAAGGGATCATCACCAAGGCGCTTGCTCAGATCTCGCGCGTTGTCGAGCGCCGGAATACGGTTCCGATCCTCGCAAACGTTGTCATCCGGGCTTCGAACGGTAGTCTATCGCTTCGCGCAACCGACCTTGATCTCGAAATCAGCATCAGCATTCCGGCTCAGATCGAGACGCCAGGCGTTACCACAGTGCAGGCCCATCTGCTGAGCGATATCGTCCGCAAGCTTTCCGGCGAGACAGTGTCGTTCGAGATGAAGGCGAGCGGACAAGAGGTTTCTGTCGGCGCCGGGCGATCGAAGTTCACCCTTCAGTGCCTACCGGAAGCTGATATGCCGGATATGAGTGTCGGATCGTTCACGCATTCATTTAGCCTGCCTGCCTCGCAGTTGAAGAAGCTGATCAGCCGGACGCAATTCGCCATCTCGACTGAAGAGACAAGGTACTATCTCAACGGCATCTTTTTCCATGCGACTGAGGATAAGGGGCGCGATGTTCTCCGCGGCGTCGCGACAGATGGCCACCGACTCGCACTGGCGAACGTTGAGCAACCTGATGGTGCTGCGGGCATGCCGGGGATTATCATCCCTCGGAAAACCGTCGGCGAGCTCGACAAGATGCTGGAAGGCGAAAAAGAGGTATTCCTCGAAGTCTCCGACAGCAAGATCCGCCTGACAATCGGGGATGCAATCATCAGTTCCAAGCTGATCGACGGCACATTCCCTGACTATCGGCGAGTCATCCCGACAGAGAATAACGTGGTTGCGATCGCCGACACAAAGGCGATTTCGACGGCCACGGACCGGGTCTCGACCATTTCGAGCGAGCGCGGCAAAGCCGTCAAGATGACCTTTAGCGCCGGCAATCTCCATCTCGAAGTCAACAACCCCGACTCCGGCGCGGCTGAAGACGACGTCGAGATCGACTTCGATGCAGAGTTGCCGCAGCTGCAGATTGGATTCAACTCCAAGTACGTCAACGACATTCTTGGCAACATCCAGTCCAAGCGCGCGCGTTTCCATCTGCAAGATGCCGGCAGCCCGACGATCATCAAGGACGAAGAAGGCGATGACACGCTGTACGTCCTGATGCCCATGCGCGTCTAGCGCATGGGGAAGCCGGTCAGGTTTCCGGCGAACTGCTTCATGGTGGCTTTTGGAGCAGCAATGCTCGGCCGAGGGACTGTCAAATTCGCGCGGGATCGCCGCGGGAACCTGCACTCCTATTGGCTGGATCGCGATGGGAAAGCCAGAGAGTTCTACACCAAGGGCGCGAGCGCTTGGCCAATCTGGAGACGGGCATTTCGAATGGGAGAGATCCGAAGATGCCCCTCTTACGACCTCGATAGCCCGAGGCACCAGGCCATCAAAGAGAAGAAGTCGATGAAATCGTTCAAGCGAATACATGATCCGAGGAAGGTGTTCATCATCGTCAACGGGTACCCACGATCCGGCAAAGATACCTTTGTCGATATGGCCGGCAAATACTTCGCAAAACTAGGCTGGGGCGCTCACGCCATGAGTTCAATCGATCCGGTAATTGAGATCCTTGATCGGGCGGGCATCAGCGCAGAACCCAAGACGCCTGAAAAGCGCGCATTGATGGCGGAGATCAAATCCGCGCTGGAGAAGCACGACCGGTTCGTATCTCGAACCGTCGTCAGCCGGATGGACGGTGCGATCTTTCAGTCATCGTTCATGATGCAAATCGGGTTTATCCACGTTCGGGAACCTGACGCGATTGCGTTCATGAAAACACTCGTCTCTGGCGAATTCTTCACCGTCTTCGTTGATCGGCCCGACGCTGAGCGCGTCACCTCGAACGCCGCTGATATGGGCGTCGAGGGTTACAGTTACGACTTCACCATCCAGAACGACCGCGATCTCGCCGCGCTGCAGAAGCGCGTGCACCTGTTCGTCCATGAGATTATCGCAGCCAAGGGAGCCGAGCAGTGACCACGATTTCCGCCCAGACCATCCTGCGCTCCAGAAACGCCAGTGCGAAATACAAAGTTCTGTCTACGCTCCTCCTGCGTTACCCGCGTTTCATCCACGCTGAGTTCATGACTCATCGTGTTTTCAGCCGGAACGCCGCGAGCAGTCGAGCTATCCCGGTCAAAAAGATCATCGACGACATCCTCGCAGATACCGCCATGCCGCTCCATTGGGGCGCCAATCAAAAAGGCATGCAGGCGGATGTGGAGTGCGCGGAATGGGTTGGCTGGTCCGCTGAATATGGTCGCGAAGGGTACGGAACAAGGGAAACTGCGTGGCTGAAGGCTCGTGACAACGCGATCCAGATCGCGGAAGGTTTCGAACGTGCCGGATACCACAAACAGGTGGTCAACCGTCTCCTCGAACCATTTTCCCATATAACCGTCCTGGTTTCCGCGACAGAGTGGGACAACTTCCTCGAACTCCGCGATCACCACGCCGCTGAACCTCATATCCAGATCCTCGCCCGCGAGATCCGCGCGTGCCTGGAGGACGAGTCAACTATCCAGACACTAAACCCGGGCGAATGGCATCTGCCACTGATCAACAAAGAAGACTGGGACACGATGACCCCTCTTCCGCCCGAGTTGTCCGATCATTCTGTCCTCGGCTCGAACCTCGTCGGATTTGCACCGGCTCGCCGAAGCATTGAAGTGATCAAGAAACTCTCGGTAGCTCGGTGCGCCAGCACTTCCTACAAGACGACCGACGGCTTCGACATGACGCTTGAACGGGCAACGGCGATCTATGAGAAGCTTGCCAGCAAGCCGTTCCACGCCAGCCCCTTCGAGCATGTTGCTCAGGCTGACGACACCTGGTCAAACGACACAACGGGATACGCCTTCCCCAAGGAGCATGGAAACTTTGTCGGCTTCCGGCAGCTCCGCCGCCAGATCGAGCTTGCCGCATGACCTCCCCGGTTCAGGAAGACCAGTGGGACGAATCCGTCCGCGGAAAGAAAATGTCTGACGCCAGCGGGCGGGTGATCTTCAAATATCAGATGCCCGTGCTGGAGCAATTCACCATGAAGCTTCCGGCAGGCGCGGAGATTATCCGCGTCGCCGACGAAAAGGGAATGTTCTGGCTCTGGGCTGTCGTTCGCACCGACGTTCCCGACGAAGATCGAACCTTCTGGGCTTTCAAATGCGGCGGGAAGATTCCCGACGCTCTCAGTCTCAAATACGTCGGCTACTGCGCAGTCTTCGTGCAGCAGGAGCTCGGTCTCTACCTCTTCGAGGAAATCTCCAATGGATAAGATCTATGGCGTCACTCCGATCCCGATCGCAACTATCGATCTAAGCCCGAAAGAGATGATGTTCTGGCTCTATTGCCCGATCAAGCTGCCGCGCCGGCCCACCGACAAGAAGGGTGAGCTTGCGATCACGTATCCAACCAATCTCGCCCAGTTCGAGCCGATCGTCGACCGAGCGGTTCGTTGCGTGACTGAAAACCTTGATGACTACTACATCTATCTGACGGCCAAAACCTTGTGGGTCACGGCAGATAATCCTGGCAACCGCCCCGGCTGGCATTCCGACGGTTTCATGACCGACGACCTCAATTTCATCTGGTCAGACTGCAACGCGACGCTTTTCTGGGAGCCTGAAGAACGGGTCGCGTTCACCCAAGATCATCATGCCTCGCTGGCTGAAATGGAAGCGGCGGCCGAGGCCGATGTCGAACACCATCGCGTCTACCCAGACAAGACGCTCCTCCTTCTGGATGAGCGGGTAATTCATCGCGTTGCCGATGTGGCGAAGCCCGGCATGCGGACATTCGTGAAGGTCTCGATCTCGCGCCACAAGTACAACCTTGTCGGCAACTCGATCAACCACGCCCTCCCCTTGCCGGCAGACTACATCGAGCGCTCTGAAGGGCGAAATCATCCCGTCGGAGGCAAAGGCTGATGGAGTGGAACTTAGATATTTCCAAAGCACCTCGTGACAAGCGCATCTGGCTTGCCTCCGCCTGCGGCAAGGTCATTCCGACCTACTGGGACAAGAAGCGCGAACAGTGGTCTGGTTTTCAGAGTACGCCGCCGATCGCTTGGCAGCCCTACCTCGTGCCCGTCCACCCTCATCTGATGAAGGCCGATTGATATGTACGCTGAACGTCAAATGCGCCCAGCGCCGATGGAAATGCCGGAATACCAACCGCTCATGGTTACTCCTGTGGAATCAAAAAAGAAGCCGGGCGAGATTATCGCCTTCATCGGGAAGCAGATGTGCTTTTTCGACAAGAAGGATCGCAAACCAGTCATCGGGCAGCCCGTCGAGGTCATGATCCTGAAGCCCATCTACGGGAAGACGACCGAAGGAAACCCTGAGTTCCATCGCGTTTTCGCGCTTGTTCTCCGGATGGTGACACCCAAATGGACGCTGATCGAGCATAATGGGTTCGAGTGCTCAGGAAGCATGTGCCGCACCACTGCTCGGATGACGGGACCGAAACACCTCATCGACGCCCGCAATGGTCGGATCGGCCCGTGGCTTACGCCAGGCCGGTGCGAAGTCTTCGAGGCCAGCAACGTCAACGCCGGCAGCTCTTTCGGGGACGGCTACACTCCCCTTCGCCCAGGCCGCGTATGGGTCTCAACGCGAGACCTCGAAGCCGGTAAATTTCCGCTTCGCGCGGAAGGTTTGTGCCGTGTCGAAGACGGCATGTTCGCTAATTTCGTCACGAAGGATGAGGAGAGACCATGATCTATCCGGATATTCCGAAGCTCGCTCTCTCCATTCGTCAGCCGTGGGCTTGGCTCATTGTCGAGGGATTCAAATCTGTCGAAAATCGAGACTGGAAGCCCTGGAACCTAGGCCTGAAGTTTCGTGGCGAGGTAGCCATCCACGCCGGTATCAAGGTCGAAGACGATTGCGATCTTTCACTTTCTCGCGGCTACCACCCTGTCACCGGTGAGAGGCAAGAGTTTCCTGTACCGAAGAAATATCCCACCGGAGGCATCGTCGGAGTTTCCGAGATTGTCGATGTCGTGACATCTCACGATAACGACTATTTCGTTGGCAAATATGGTCTGGTTATCCGGAATGCCCGGCCGATCGATCTTATCCCTGTCCGCGGCGCACTGGGCTTCTTCGACTGGCGCAAGCAGCTGGAGAAGTCGGATGGCTGACCACTTCATCTCGTTTTCGGCCCCGATGATCCGTGCATTGTTGGATGGCAGCAAGACACAGACCCGGCGCGTGCTGAAGCAGCAGCCCTTCATTGACGGGATGGGCAATTTCTGCACGAACGATAACGGTAAGGTCACCTGCTGGGGACAAAGTATCGACGGCCTTCCTTGGACAGCCAACTTCACCAAATGGAGAGTTAAGGCAAAGGCCGGCGATCGGTTTTGGGTCAAAGAAGATTGGCGGACGTTCATCAGCTTGGATGCAGTCAAGCCTCGCGACGTGTGGTCGAAAGACCAAGATCGCGGCGCCGGCATCGCGTTCGAAGCTGGTGGTAGCATGGCTATCACCAAAGGTTCGGCGGCGTACTCTTTCGGCGAGGAGCGTGACGATCTGGCCGCTTTCGGAAAGCTTCGCGTTGCTCGGTTCATGCCAAAGTGGGCATCCCGCCTGACACTCACGGTGTCGAACGTCCGGGTGCAGCGTCTTCAGGACATCACCGACCGAGACGCTTTAGCTGAGGGGATAGTCAAACACCCTTCCGGGCTGGGCTACTGGGTGCCAGGTGTAGAGCATCTGGACAAGAACTTTCCTTGGCTCTCCCGCCCCACACCGCGCGAAATGTACGCCGCTCTCTGGGACACCATTCACGGTTCTGGCGAGTGGGGCAAGAACCCATGGGTGACCGCATTCACCTTCGCAGCAGTAAACGACAACATCAACAACGTGGAAAGGGTAGCAGCATGACCGATCCAGCCCCGATCGCTATCCCAAATATCCTCTTTGTCGACGTCCAGACGAGCGGCCTCTACATGCGCGGCGAGTCCATCGACAGCAATCAGCAGCCATGGGCGCCCTACATTTCGGCCATGCAGTGCAACGGATCGGGCCAGGTCATCAACTACTTCGCCGCATTCATCAAACCTGAGGGGCGTATGGTGAAGGGCGGAGCTTTAGACAAGCATGGTATCGACCATAAGACCTGCAGCCGCGTCGGTATTCCTGAAAGCCGAGCGCTCGGCATCCTATCAGACATGCTGAAGGTCGGCCCTTTCGAGTCACAGATGAAGGTCGTTACCTATGGCGACATGGACAAAATGGTCCTCGCCAGCCTGTTCGCGCGATTCGCTATCTCCCTTTCAAAGCCCTCGAGTGCCTTCGATAAGCTTTGGCTGACCCGCCCGTTCACGACGTTCGTCGACATCCAGAAGCCGTATGCGCAGCAGATATGCAAGCTTCAAAGCGAGGTTGAGACGTCAACTGACTATCGTTGGCCGCGCTTTGAAGAGGCTTGCGAGACGATCCTCGGCCGCGCGCCGACTGATCGACGCGACAGCCTGCAGGACATGCTCCTCCTGAAGGACATGTACTTCGAACTCGATCGACGCGGTTTCTTTCCCGAGGTGCAGGCAGCATGAAGTTCTCGCCAAATCAATCAAACGCGATCGACGCAGTCGCCCGGTGGTATCGGGACCGTGACAACCCGATCTTTCGCATCTTCGGATACGCCGGCACCGGCAAGACCACTCTAGCTCGTCACTTCGCGGAGTCCGTTGACGGAAAGGTCCAGTACGCCGCTTTCACTGGCAAGGCCGCTATGGTCATGCGGCTGAACGGTTGCGATGGGGCCGGAACGATCCATTCGCTTATCTACAAGTTCGAGCAGGATGAGGAGACCGGCGCGACCAAGTTCATCAGAAGGCCGAAATTCGAGCTGCAGAAGATCAAGCTATTCATCATTGATGAATGCTCGATGGTAGATGAGGATCTCGGCCGCGATCTGAAATCCTATGGGATACCGATCCTCGTCCTCGGCGACCCGGGCCAGTTGCCGCCAGTGAGCGGCGGCGGATATTTCACTAATCACGATCCCGACGTGATGCTGGAAGAGATTCATCGGCAGGCGGCCGACAATCCGATCATCTCGGCGGCGACCGACGTTCGCGAAGGACGTCGCTTGAAGCACGGTGATTACGGAAACTTGCAGATCATCCCTTATTGTGATGTCGACGCTTCCGTCGTGACCGCAGCTGATCAGGTTCTGGTGGGCATGAACCAAACTCGGCAGAAATACAATGACCGCCTTCGTCAGATCAGTGGTCGGACTGAGCGATTGCCCGAAGCTGGCGACCGCTTGGTTGCGCTCAAGAACGACCACCAGATGGGTATTCTGAATGGCGGGCTCTGGGAGGTCTTGGAGATCAAACGACCGGCCCGCGGCGGCGTCAAAGACAAATGCGTCAAGATGGTCGTCAAATCCGTCGACTTTGAGGGTGCCGCAGCCATCACCGTTCGTTGCCGGGAGGAATTCTTCCTGGGTCGAGACAAAGAGGTCAATTGGAAGGAACTGCGTGGCACTCAGCAATTCACCTACGGGTATGCGCTGACTGTACACAAATCTCAAGGGTCGCAGTGGAAGAACGTGTGCCTGTTCGACGAGAGCGGCGCTTTCCAGGAGCGAGGTCGTCACCTCTACACCGGAATAACTCGCGCCGCTGAGCGCCTGACGATCGTGATGTGAACGCGGTCGGAAGAGAAACAGGAATTCTTCGAATGACAAATAAAATCATGGACACAGCCGACGTGGCAGAGATTTTGACGCCTGACTCTGACGAAGAACTCTCCAGCAGCATGGAGGCTCGCAAGGAGCCAGAAGGCAACGGAATTGAGTTCCATGTTGCTATGACGAGCTGGACGCTGAAGGACATGGAGAACCTGATCGTACAAGCCGCTGCGCAACAGATCATCGGCCGGCTCGGCAGCAATACTCTGGCGAAGATGATCGAGACCAAATGTATCGAATTGGTCAGCCAGCAGTGCAACGCTCATCTGGCAAAGGTAACAGCTGACATTATCGACCAGCCTCTCATTCCTGCCGGCTTCGGAAGCAAGGACAAAGATCCGGTGACGATGCGTGAGTTCATCGGCCTCACCGGTCGTGCCTTTCTGTCTGAGAAGGTGGATTACAACGGCACGACGATCAAAGACAGCATACGGTCGGGATACGCGGACACGCGTCCAGTACATCGTTGAGCAGAACATGCAGGCCGCTTTCCAGAAAGAGATCAAAGCAGCAACCAATGCTGTCATGATGGAAGTCCGGAACGCAATCGAGGCTCAGCACAAAGCCTTCTTCGAAGCCGAGAAAGCTCGGTTCCGCGAAGCACTCGATAAGGTCGTCGCCTAAGGGCGGCACCAACCAGAGCTGCGCCCTCGGCGGCGCATGCTTGGCGGATCGAGCCAACCCCGAAAAAGTCGGGCTGGCGGGTCGGATCCCCATAACGCGGTTCCCATCAGCAGCCACCGTCTCAGCTGCCGGCAATTGCCGTAACGACCGCGACTTCCTGAAAAGAAGGCCTGAATGACGCAGAAACTTCGGAACCTGAAAAAGGGCGACGAAATCGAAATCGCATTCTGCACGCACGACGGAAAGATCTGGCACCCCGGCACCATTGATCGCATCGACGCCAACTTTATCCATGCGTCCTATCCGTCGGGTCACCAGAAGAAGATCGATCGTAGCGACACCGACATGTACCGGCTGCCCGTCAATGGCTGAGAGGCTGTCTTGCTGCGTCCCGTTCTGCCGTCGGACGATGCGGAACGACAAAGGGCACTCTGAATGGATATGCGCCATTCATTGGCCACTCGTCTCCAAGCTTCTGAAATCTCGGCGCCGGCAGATGGATCGTCGCGTGATGAAGCTCCGCCGGATGTGGGAACGCGACACCGACCGGAGAGCCCGTATCGAAGGATCCGCGCGCTATCAGAAATATTGCGCGGCACATGATCGCGCCGTCAAAGCCGCTCGGTCGGCTTGGAACGACTGCAAAAACGCGGCGATCGAGGCCGCTATGGGAATTCGATGAGCCACAAACGATACAAATCCATGACCTTTGAGGTCGAGTGCTCCTGCGGCCAGTGTGAGCATCCTGTCACCGACATCATCCTCGTCGTCGAGGAAGGTGTGACCTTTCAAGACCTAGTCGAGGACAGAGCGGAATACCTCTGCGAGTGCCCAAGCGAGCACGCGGCTGAACATATCGTCAAAGCGCTCAACCGACCGATGCTGAACTGAGGAGATGACCTTGGAAGAGTTTTTCAAATTCGCCGGTGAGCATCCTTTCCTCACCTTCTGCCTGGCTTGGGGCATTTGGCCGATCTGCTGGACGGTGCGCGTGATTGTGTCCCTGCCCTTCACGCTAGCTTTCAAAGCCTACAATCGACGGCTTCGCGCGATGAATATTCGCGCTCACGGGTGGCCGACGGCCCGGTTTATGGATGCTGATGGTGACATCGTGCATCCGCCGGCAACAGCGGAGGATCTGAGATAATGGGTGAAACCACCAACATTTCTTGGACCGACCACACATTTAACCCATGGATAGGCTGTCTCCGGGTGAGTCCAGCGTGCGACGGCTGTTATGCCGCGCACATGATGGAGACACGATTCCATCGAGTTGAATGGGGCGGCCCAGGCATCGGGATCGGCACTCGCGAACGCACGAGCAAGGCAAACTGGCGGAAGCCAATAGCGTGGGACAAGAAGGCTGCGGCAGAAGGCAAGCGTCCCTTTGTGTTCTGCTCGAGTCTCGCTGACGTCTTCGACAACGCGGTCCCGGAGGAATGGCGCAAGGATCTGTTCGAACTGATCAGGGCGACACCCACACTGGTGTGGCTCCTTCTCACTAAGCGACCACAGAACATCGTGAAGATGGTCGACGCCGCCGGCGGGCTCCCGGGTAACGTTGCGCTCGGCACGACGGTAGAGGATCGGACACGCGCGGATGCCAATCTGCCGGCATTGAAGGTCGCGAAGATCGAGCTGCAGCCGCTCTTTACGTTCGGTTCCTTCGAGCCCCTCCTCGAGCTCGTGGTCCCGTCTCAGAAATTCATGCCGGACTGGGTCATTGCAGGCGGCGAAACTGATCAGGGGGAGCATAAGGCTCGTCCATCTCACCCTGATTGGTTCCGTGCGCTCCGCGACGCTGCAATCGACGCCGGTGCGATCTTCCACTTCAAACAATTTGGACAATGGGTCGAAGCTTGTCAGGACATGCGAAATCCTGACGGCAGTCATATCGAGGTTGATCCGGGTACCGACATTGCCGCTTCACTCTGGAATGAAGCTACGGACTGCCTTCTAACGCCTGACGGCCAGCGCTACACACCTGAGTCTCTATCCGGTGACACAGCGGCTCGTTTGCTGACGAGGATGACGACGGAACAGGCTGGACGGATCCTTGACGGCGTTATTCACGATGAACGCCCGGAGGTATCCCAATGAACCCGACCGCCTACCCGCTCACTTGGCCCGAAAACATGCCGCGGACGAAAACCCGCTCGACCTCCCGCTTTCAAACGGGTTTGGCTGGCGCATTGAAGAACGTGAAGTCCTCTCTCAACCTTTTCGCCGCCGATTCCGGAAAGAAGGTCGAGAGCGTAACGATCTCTTCGAACGTAACGCTTGGGGAAAACAGCCCGACAGATCCCGGCGTTGCCTTCTGGTTCACATGGGATGGCCTGTCTGTCTGTATCGCTGTCGATCGATATCCGAAGGTTCAGGATAACCTCCAGGCCATCTATCACATCATCGACGGCCGGCGGACTGAGCTTCGTCATGGTGGACTGCATATCGTGCGAGCAACATTCACCGGCTTCGCCGCTTTGCCCTCGCCTACCAGAAAGACGTGGCGCGCGGTCTTCGGCTTCACTGAAGGCGAGGTCTGCACCATCCCGGAAATCGAACGCATCTTCAAGACACGAGCGAAGGCCTGCCACCCTGACACGCCGAACGGCTCACATGAGGCGATGGCTGAACTGAACCGAGCCCACGAGGAAGCACTCAAGGAGTACGCTCCTTGAGCATGCGAATTGTGAGATCTCCCGACGCCTTCAATACGTCCCGTCGGGCGAAGGAGGCCATTGAGGTGCGAGACGAACGCCATCTCGCGTGGATCCGCACCCTGCCATCCGTGATCAGCGGCCTCTACGGGTGCGAAGCGGCACATGTGAGCTATGCGGATCGCAGGTACGGGAAGCCTGAACGAGCAAAGGGGAAAAAGACAGGGGACGATTTCACTCTTCCCCTCACCCCCGACGAACATCAACACGGGCCGGACGCCCAGCACAAGTGCAAGTCCGGCGGTGAGCGCGAGTGGTGGATGAAGCATGGCATTGATGCCACCGCCCTCGCCTCACGACTTTGGGCAGTATCCGGGGACACGGATGCTGGGCTCGAAGTGATCAGCCAGGCTCGCCTCGATGCGGCCGCGGCTCTCAGAAGGATCCACCGATAGTGGAAGCCCCTGCATACCGATACAAGATTCAAGGCGAATACGGATGGTCCGACTGGGTCGTCATCAAGGCCGGCGCGATTGATCTCGACGAATATCGTCGTTCCAATCCAGATAAGATCATCGTCGAGGAACTCTATCCGCCGGCAGATCGACCATCGGCAGTCTCACCCAAGATGCTGGCCGCAGCATGGAAGACATGGCACGCCCGGCACGGCAGCCATCTTGGTCCCGGCCCTGCGTTCAGCGAAGCTATCACTGCTGCTTTGGCGGCCATGCCCGAGCGCGAACAGTTTCAGGCTCAGCCATGGCAGGGAGAGTCGGCGCAATCCAAAGGCCGGTTTGAGAACCATGAGGAGGCAATGCACCTCATCCACAGCGTCGCCGACGTGCTCATCCTGCTTTCGGCCGAGGAGATCGCGCTTGGCTATGCTCGCGCTCGCGGTTTCATCCGGGACAATTCCACATTGATGTGCGGTCCACTGACGGGAGCTGCAGCATGATCAATCCAGAACTCCGCAATTCTCTCCGCTGCACGATCCACAACGCAATGATCGACGGCCCGCGCCTTGAGAGCGATCTGCAGTCGGACTTCGACGCCGCTGTGGATGGCATCCTCGACAATGTGATTGCATTGCTCGACCTGGCGATCGAACGGACAGCCGTCACCTTGAAGGCTGGAAGCTTCGTCATAAACCCAGTGCTTGCCGATCCGGCTGAAGAAGCTTGGAAACTCTATTGCAAGGAAACGGCCGGCGACATGCATGTTGCCGATAGCTGGGAACAGCTTTCCGACAAGGTCAAAGCCATCTACCTCAACAAGGTCACGTTGATACGGGTGGCCACTGACGCTCTATCTCCTGCCATTGTTCGGCTGGGAGCGCAGCCTGAAGAACAGCGTCAACCTGATCAAGGAACGACATCCACATCGGATGCCCCTCAAAACTCGTCGCCTCAGGAACGTTCGCTAGACGACACAGAGCTCGGGCAGCGCGCTCGCGAGGGCTTTTCTGAGGAGCTGACATCTTCTTCCTCCAACTATGGGGAGATGATCACTGTCGACGGGCGCGAGTATCGCAAATTCATCCGGTATCCGGAAGAGGTCACCGATGGAACACTTCGGTGCATCCGGTGCGGACAGATCGATGAGGACGAAATCCACGATCACGCTCTTTGCGTGGACGCTCTGTCTACTTCGTCGGTTCATCCTCTTGCGAGGTTCCGCAGCCCGACAGCCGTCCGTCCCGGGCTTTATCGTGTGCATTGGAAATCTGGCGGGTCATCTCTTGCTGCTATCGGCATGGGAGCGAACGGCAATCGCTGGATCGCTCCTACGAACTGGATCAGACCTGCAGATATGCCTCGACCGGGCACGTGGGGCGATATCGAACGGCTCGAACCGATCGTCGAGCAACGTCTGGCCCACTACGCATCGAAGGATCAACGATGAGCGCCCTTCAGCAAAACCACTTCTCGACAATTTTCCTGCTATTTGCCCAGTACGGCGGTAAGGCCATCGTGCCAGTCGAAGACGTTTGCCGCGATTATTTCAATCACCTCACTCCAGATAAATTTCTTCGGAAGGTAGGCGCCGGAGAGATACCCATCCCAGTCGTTCGGGCAGAGACTTCGCAGAAATGCCAGAAGGGCGTCCATCTTCAAGATCTGGCTGATTACATTGACTCGCGGCGAACAGCGGCGATCAAAGAATTCAGTCAATTACACAGGAGTTAGACGCCCCCCTTCTGAAACGAGACTCGCTCAGCCTTGAATATTTGGAGTAAGTCGAGTACCACAGGGTCCTGTTCTCGTGGGGACGAGTGCGGCCGGAGCGCGCTTTGTGCAGCTCTGGCCGCTTCTCACGGAACAAAATCACGCGATCGTGGTTGAATCGACGTCGCGAGAGCCTTCCCCGTCCCAACCTGAGTTTAAGTCCCCTCTCGAACTCAAGCTCTCGCGACACCCCCTCGCACCTCAGCTCGGCACCAGTCGCCAAGAAGTTCGGTGCTTCGATGTAGTTTGCCGACCAGCTTCGGTGAGATGGACTGGCAGAAATCGTCAAGGGGCCGACCAAGACATCGTCGCAGGTTATCGGCACTCCTTTTTATAGAGCTCACCAGGCCTTGAGATATTGATACCGCTGGTAACGAACGCCTGGGCACTTTTAGCGGACTCTACTGCTACGCGCTTATTTTCTGCTTGTTGTTGGTACGCAAGGTCTGCGCAGCTTTGTTTTCCAAGCTTCTTTAATTCATCGCCGCAGAACCGGGCCAACTCTGCTTGAGCCCAATTGACGCAGAAGGCGCCTAATGCAGCCTCAGATGCCCCGTTGCCCAAACGAGCCTGCTGTTTTGAAATCACGCTCATCATAGACTTCCCTTTCGCAACACATTGGGGCCCCGCGGCACATTCCTGCGCGTTAACGTCGACAATCGAGAGAATGCATGATGCGAATGCTACCGACATAAAGACTTTCATCAAGAAATCCTTTCAACAACTTGAAAAAACCTCGCAGGCCCCTTCCATTGGCTGGGTGGAGCTATTGCTGGGCGAGGATGCTGGGGCTTTAACTACCGGTGGCGGGAGAACTTTTGACCTGACCTTTCCATTCGGAGGCTCACACCGGTTGATGCTAGGAGAGCCTCGCGCTATCAGATCGTCGATCGAGCTGGCGCGATCCACTCCACCGAGGCGCGAAACAGTCTTTCTAAGACTGACCAATATTTTGGACAGTGCATCTTGTTGTCTTCTGATCTCGCCGCTGGCTTCTTGCCAGTCCTCAACCTTTTCTGCGAGTTTCAATCCAGGAACGACAGATTTAAGTGGGTCGAGCAGGCTCTCAGTTTTGGACCGAATCCCGTAATCTGCCTGCTGCTTGTAATCGTCTACCTTCTCCCGAACTTTTCCCAAGACCTCCACCGCGGTACTGCTAGCGCCGAAGGCGGCGCCGAGCATGTTGATTAGATCGGCGGTTTCGCTGACAACGAGAGCAACCGCGTTTGCGGCCGCCTTGGAGCTGCCAGGATCACCCAGTTCTCGTTGAAGTCCCTTCAATTGCGCCTGCTCTCTCTCCAGCGCAGTTATAGCATCCTGGAGGATGCGCTTTTTTCCGGCGAGGACACTATCCCAAGCTTTCGAGACATTTCCTCTATCAGGCAGAGCGCAGGCAGGCCCGGCATTCGAATTGCTCGCCAAAGTGAAAAACAAAACGACGTAACAGACTTGCGGCAAATATTTTTGCGGATCGAAAAGCATCCCCACCCCCCGAACAGTCTCGTCGCAGAGAACTATTACACGGACTGCTAGTCATCCCCCGAATGGGTGACAGTATGTGGTTAGTCAAAAAAGACCTCGTGCGGCGGGACGTTGGCGACGGCTGGTCGTTTATCGCGGAGCCCAGTATCCGCCTGGTGCAAAGAAGGGCGGTCGGGCGATGGAACCCTCTCGTTCGTCTTCGCTGGGTCTGCTTGAGTTCGACAGATTGAAAACCTTGGGGATTTGTACCCACGCCATAGTCATCCACATTTCTAAATGTGGTGCGGCATCCTATATTTTTGGCTTATGACCGAGCCAACAAATACCGCACCTGAAAAAACCAAATATGCGCCTTCGCGTTACATGCGCGACCGCCACCCCGACCTGTTCTCCGACTCAGTGTCGGAAGTAGAATATGAGGTCGAGCGCGAGGTGTTGTCTTACCACCTTGAAACGCTTACCAATCAGAAGGACGAAACCGTTTTCGAGAATTTCGCTCAGCGCCTTTGCGAGAAATTCATCGCGCCCAATATTCGTCCTCAGACGGGTCCGGTTGGCGGGGGTGACGGTAAGACCGACGCAGAGACATTCCCCGTGTCGAGTGAAATCTCTACGCGCTGGTTCGTGCCCGACAACGACAAGGCCGGCGAGCGCAAGGCTTTCGCATTCAGTGCCAAGAAGACTTGGCGCTCGAAAATCAAGTCTGACGTCGCCGCCATCGCCGGCACCAAGCGTGATTACGATCAAGTCATTTGCGTCACGAACCAGTTCGTTCCCGCGAAGAAGTCGGCCGACCTTCAAGACGAGCTTTTCAAGGAGCACGGCATTCCAGTCACCATTCTGGATCGCACATGGCTCCTCGACCGCGTCTTCAAGCACGACAGTATGGCGATTGCGATCGAGGAGCTTGGCGTTGGCAAGGGCACGGAGAGGCAAACCAAGAAGCTGGGGCCGGGCGATACCAAGCGCGTGGCTGAGCTGGATGCCCTTGAGGCAAGGATCGCTGATGGTTCGCAGTATCAGGGGCAAGCTGCCGCGCTGGTCGAAGATGCGCGACGTGCCGCGCTTCTGGCTCGAGGATTGGAGCATTCGAGTGCCGACGTGAACGGGCGTTTCGATCGCGCACTCCGTCTCGCGCGAGGTAACAATATCAAAAAGCTTGAACTCGCGATTGCCTACGAGTGGGCATGGACATCCCATTTCTGGCATGAGGACCACCTTCGGACGTCTGAACTCTACGACGATGTCGAACGTCTTGCTCTCGGTTCTGACGATGCAAATGACTTGGAGCGTCTAAGTAATCTTCTGCCCCTGATACGCATGAGCGTGCACACGGGCTCGATGGAAGCATCGAAAGGAAATCTCAAGAATCGCACTACTGCGCTCAAGTCCGCACTGGAAGCTCTGATGGTGCAGACCAATCGTCCCAACAACGCGCTACATGCTGAAGCCATGTTGCTACTGACCCGTGTCTCCGAAAAAGGTGTTGAGCATCGCGACGACCCACTGAAGGACATCTGGGTCTCGTTCAACGACGTTATAAAGCGAGCCGAAGGGCTAGGAACATTCCCGTTCACGAGCATCGCAGATGCTCTCACACAGATCGGCGAATTCATCGCTGACAGCGACGAATTCGACACGCTGTTCGAGACCATCACCGATGCCCTCGCGGCACGCAGCGGCCAAGGTGAGGCTGCAAGGAAGAATGTTCAACGGGCGTATCAGAAACTTGCGAAGGGATTGCCCTATGACGCCATCCGCTGGTTCGGCCGTGCTGTCGCGCTGCTCATCAAGGAGGAATATGAGGACGAGCTCATTGATACGTTGCTAGGCGCAGGATTCGCCTTCGAACAAGTCGGCCTTCCTTGGGCTGCAAGGAATTACACCTTCGCCGCCGTCAGTCAGGAATTCTCCGCCTTCAAAAGATACTGCAGCATTGGAGCGTTGCGGTTTTCGGTCTTGTCCAGGTACTTTGACACGGAACTCAAACTCGGTCGAGTTCCACTGATTCTGAGCGCGCACGAGCTCGGAATGATCGTTTGTACTGCCCAAGCACGCACGGACGCGCAGCGCCGTCGCCTCGACATGATGCAAGAGTCGCACATGATGCAGATCGCATCGCTGCTTCTGCAAACACCGCTCGATAAGTTGAGCGAGATCGCTCAGCTTCCTGACGCGCTTGAACGGCTCGCATTGCCAATGTCGCGCACCGCTCTTCTCTATCTGATGGGAAATGAAGACATCCTGAGAACGGAAGGCTGGATACCGGAGCAAGAGACTCCCCAAGGCGCAGAGATCTTCATGCGAGACCTGCGTGATTACGGCGCGAAAGCGGGCTACCCTAGTCCAGACTTCGCCCTTGGGGAAACCGTTACGCTCTCGTCTAATGTGCTCGGATGCCGCATCGAGTTGGTTTGTGCCAACAATCTTGTCTCCACCGGCATTGGCGAGGCTGTTCTCGGTTCGCTGGAAGCCTTGCTAGCGACGAGTCTCGATCATCGCATGTTGCCTCAGGTGGACCACTTGCAACTGCGGGTTACGCCGTCCGACGCCGTGGGGCTCAGCCCCGTTCTGACGTTTGCCGATGTTGACGGCGAGCCCATCGGCACGATCGCGCATCGCATGGTCATGGAATACAAGACCAAGGAGGATGCACTATCGTTTCCACATTGGATGAGGGAGGCCGTTCTCGAAATCTTCCTTCGCTTCGCCGCCCCTCAAGATGCCGAGGCGTGGGGTAAGGCGCTGTTCGAAGATGAACGCGCCCTAGATCGCGCGGTGACGTTCTCTAATGTTCCCATCATGCATGCTAATCTGCACGGTAATCGCGCGCAGCTTTCGCTCGCTGATTGGATCGATCCTGCCGACCCCACGTACGAGGTCAAACGCACGGAAGTATGGCCCCCCGCACCGGCCCCCGAGGCGATTAAATCGTTCGGTACAACGCAGCGCGGCGAAGGTCTTGCACCCAAAGAAATGCGTGATGCGGCCAAAAGTAAGCACTCGAAGACGCGCTGGATCTCACCCATCGATACGCAGAAGTGGGACAAGGCGAAATGGAACGGTACCCTATTCATGTGGTCCCCGCCCGGCCCCGACATGCCACCTCCCTTGCTGGGACTCGCGTACGAGAATCCTTCGGCTGCTAAAGACATTTTCACGTCATGGCGTAAGCGGTACGGCGATGACGACGTCAAAGACGATCTCAAAATTACTATCGTTCGTGGGATATCGCGCGATAATCCCGCTGCTTATGCCGTGATGGTCAGTCAAAATCCGGACAACGTTCCAATATCGGAGGGGATTACCATCGGATTTATGTCGCGCATCAATCGCATGTACCCGAATTCAACGCAGAACCTTGATCGGTTCCTCGCGGACTATGCGCGTCACGGTCGGTACGTGCTTCTTCCTGCCCATTTGCCAAACAAGCTTGCGCAGCCCGAACCTATTTTCGACCTGCCTATCGGCAAGCACAATCTGACCGTCATTAGCGCCTGGGAAATAACCACCAACGATATGACGGCCTCGGTGCTGGATTTGGATGAACCGCCCTTTATCCCAGCGGACCAGCCGAATGCGCCCGTCCTCAAAACGCTGGAATGGCTGAAATCCTTACGCTTAGGGTAAGTTGATGTCCGGATTAGCGGTGGGTTTAATCGGCGGAGGATTGGCCAGCGTCAGCCCGCTTCGGGCCAGCTTGGGACATTGACCTGCAGGGCATGGCAGAGCCAGTTCCACACGCAGACCCGTCGCGATCATTAGCTCCCAGGTATAGCGTTGAGTGTCATTCGGCTATCAATCCGGCTCCCAGCTGTGGTCTAGCAATATGTGCATTTTCTGCCTATGTTACGGCTATTGGAGCAAATGAATGGCGAAAAAGATCACACATCGGCGTGGTAAGGACAGCGGCATGTCCTTTGAGTTCGCGATAATGGGTCGCGATGGCAAGACCGGCCGCTTTTTGACCGCAACCCCGAAATCCGGGAAGGCGAGCTACTCACCCGTTTCGGCGAAGAGCAGCTTCACCTCGCGCACGCCCAATGAGGCGCTTGTAGCGACCAAGGTGGATCTAAAGCTGCCTTTGAAGGCCGACCCGGCAGATCCTCGTGCATTCGCGACCTTGCTACTCGAATCCGACGCCATCATTATGGATATCCTTTCCAAGTGAGTTTCGAGCCAGTCTGGGTTAGTGCCGACCATGTGATTGCCATGAACGAGGTTCTGGTGAACGCGACGGGCGAAAAGCACTTCGTCCGCGATCACGGCGCTCTTGAGGGCGCACTCGCTCGACCAGTCAACCACCACCAATACGAAGGCATGACCGAGATCCACGAGCTGGCTGCTCACCTGGTTCTCGCTATAGGGAAAGCTCATGCTTTCGAGCAAGGCAATAAGCGCACAGCCTGGGCTGCAGGTCGGCTATTTCTGCGCAACAATGGCTATCAGATTCAATGGAAGTCTGACACGACCCAGAGGGTCGTCGCCAAGACTGTTGAAAATATGATGGTCGAGCCAGAGCTAGTCAGCAAACTCGCCTTCGTGCTTAAGAGGATTATTGAACCAATCCTGGACGTCGATACATGACCGAGACCTACGGACCATCATTCATAAGAGTGGCGTGATCGTGCTTGAAGCCGTCCTCGATCGGGAAGAGGTTCTCGAAGCCATCAAACTGCTAGGACCAACCATCACTGACATTCACGGCAACATAATCGAGCCTAAGAAGGTCATGTGCGTAGCGGCAATCTAGGTGAGATTCAGCGTCAATCAGGATGAGACTCTCGCCGGGGTATGACTACGATCGGGCTACGCCCTCACTCCGTCACACCCCCGGCGAGAGTCTCATCCTGATTGACGC
>UCIV01000045.1 GCA_900472575.1 Hyphomicrobiales bacterium | reverse complement strand
CCCTCATGGTTCGAACACTACAACACCCTTCACCCGCATAAGGCATTGGGGTATTGCTCGCCTCGTGAGTTCTTAAACCGTCAAACCGAAACCTGATCCTGTCCGGTTTTTAAGGGGCAACTCCAATGGCCATGGCGGCGATGAGTACATCCGTTGCATTTGCCGCAATCGCGAATATGTAAAGGGGCCCATCGCGTCGCAGTTGTTTCATCGACAGACATGATGCGCTCAGCAAACTCCGGGTGAACTGGCTTATACATCTAAGCCTGGAAACAAGTGCCCTTCTCAATGTCACGCCTCTGTATGCTAAGTATCCCGCGCTCAAGCCCGAAAACTGCCACGGCGGAAAAATACAGATCTTGGGATCCCGGCGCGCCAATCAAGCGGTCACGTTCGGATCAGCTTTACCGTCGCCGACCTTACCAAGCTCAAAGACAACGTTTGTATCGAGCAAATATTTCAAGGGTCGTCCTGGCAATCGTAAAGCGAGCACCTCGAGTTGCCCGATCGGCATACGCGACTGGATTGGATAAATCGAAAATTAAAACTTTCGTAGCCTTGCTGCGCGCCATCCGCGGCCTGCCGAATGATTTCGGCAAAGCGCATAGATTCAAGCTCGAGGATGACCACCCGCTGGAAGCCAACAGAAAGCGTACTTTTTGTGTGGAAAGCGAATATAACACGGCTCAAAGACATTGAATTGATACAGCCCAACCGCGTCTCGCTCTAATGTCGCATCCGTCGTACTCGACGGCAAACTGGCGGCCGAGCTGAGGTCCGAGCCTTCAATATGCATTGCGATCAGCTTTATTGGTCGATTATTAAGTAGCTTACACTAATATAGATTTGGAGGTAGGCTGTGCGAAGGCACGTCCGTGAACGACGATGAGGGGGTACTCTCACAGATGAGCAATGCGCAATCCAGTTGGCAGCCTTCACCAGAAACCGTGAACAGTTGGACTGACAAGCTTGCGCTATTCAATCATCAATTCGAACTGATCGGCTTGACGAATGGAAGTCGGCCGACCCTTCGCGAAAGTGGCTCGTCGCTTTGGGATATCTATCCGGAACTGGATAGTGTCACCGTCTCGGCCCATCTCAAGACGAGGCCGGAGCAGCCGCTTCGCATCAGCCACGAGCTGGAAAACGGAGCAGTCCGCGAACTCACGTTTCACGCCATCGGGGAGTTTTATGGCGTTGTGCATACGTATCGGAGCGGGGACAGGGCGGAGCGCGCTGCCCTGCTGCATCAGGCAACTCATGATCCGCTGACCGGACTGCCGAACCGACGGCAGTTTGCGAGCGACCTTTTGGCGGCGTTGAAGGACCTGACCGCCGAAGGCAATACCGTCTGTCTAATGCAGTTAGATCTCGACGACTTCAAACCGGTGAATGACACCCTCGGGCATGCGGCGGGTGACAAGCTGCTCAAATTCGCTTCAAGCCGGATCAGGGACTGCCTTGCCGGCAGTGAGCGAGTTTACCGTTTGGCCGGCGACGAATTCGCGATCATATCCGTTGGCTCTGGTCATCGCCTTCGGAACAAAGAGGTTGGGGATGCGCTTGTTCAGGCCTTCAACCAATCCTTCACGATCGACGGTATTTCGGTGTTTGTTGGCCTGAGTGTCGGTATCTCGATTGCACCTGCGGATGGGGCCGATCCGGAAACCCTGATGAAAACCGCGGATGTAGCGCTATACGCCGCCAAAAAGGCTGGACGCGGCCGCGCCAGCGTCTTCGACGCTTCTATGCTGCAGATTATCGAGCAGCGAGAACTGTTGCGCAGAAGCCTGCGGATTGCACTTGAGAAGGACCAGTTTATTCTGGAATACCAACCGATCGTGGAGCATGGTCGACTGTTCGGATTCGAGGCGCTGCTTCGATGGCAACATCCACTGCTCGGCTCAATCCCTCCCGCTGTTTTTATTCCGATGGCCGAGGCGGACGGTCTGATGAGTGATATCGGTCGATGGGTTCTGGAAAATGCTTGTCGCGAGGCATTGACGTGGCCTTCCGAGTGCATCGTCGCTGTCAATCTATCTCCCGCCGAATTCCTAGTCAGCGGCCTAACCGATCGGATTTCGCAGGTCTTGGATTCTGTCGGCCTGGCCTCCGATCGTCTTGAACTCGAGATTACCGAAAGCGTTCTGCTGGAGCAGACCGTCAACAACCTGGATACTCTTAACACGCTCAGCGTGCTCGGAATTAGGATAGCTCTCGACGATTTCGGTACGCAGTATTCCTCGTTGAGCTATCTGAAGAATTTTCCGTTCGACACACTGAAGATCGACAAATACTTCGTTTCAGATCTCGAAATCGACCCTAAGAGCCAAGCCATCGTCCGGTCCGTCGTAACTCTCGCACACGATCTGGGAATGGAGGTCGCCGCCGAAGGTGTCGAAACGTCCGAGCAGGCCGATTGGCTTCGCGGGCTGGGATGTGATCGTTTACAGGGGTATGCGGTCGGTAAGCCTTTGCCGGCCGCGTCGATAAAGGGCTTTATCCGGAGCTCGGAATCTCTGATTCAGGCACTCACCGGGCGCTCTGGTTCACCTGACCAGCAGGCACATCCATAGCCCTGATGAAATCGCATTCTTCCGGATCTATTTGTGGAGATGACCATGACAGGGCAATACGTTAGTCCGAAATCGGCAGAGTTTCAGGACATGGCGGCGTTGACATTGGATGCCGCTTTGTTCGCGTGCGAGTTTCGCCTCTGCGACACGATTGCGGAATATCTGGCGACTATAATCGGCCAATCGCACGAGGATCCCGCGCGCTATGCCAACTTCAGTTCCCTGCTTGCCAACGAGATTGTCGAACTAGCCTTTCGCTCAGTGGGCCCGAGAGGCCGGATCGATTTCAATCTGCTGAAAAGCGATGCATGTGTGCGTATGAAGGTCGGCTTTCCACTCGACAAGCATGGGCGCGATAGCTGGTCGGCTCCGGCCATTTCCTCTGGGTCTGAGGGGCAACAACCTGCCGGGAACCTCATAATGATGGGCCAGGCCCTCGGAGTGACACTGTCCTTCGATAGCAGCACCGATGATCGGGTGACGCTGATTGCAGAATTCATTCTGCAGGAGGGCATCCATTGAGCCGATCACTCTTATCGTTCTCGGCAGAGTTCAACGACGTAAATCAGGAGATCCTGCTGAGCGGCAGAATGCGCCCTCAGACAGTTCAGGAAATGGCGAGTGCGGCAGAGGTCATCAGGCGCAATCTCGATGGCCACAGCAACACCGTCTATGTGAATACGCGTCGCCTCACCCACATCAACATGACCGCGTTCAATTGTATTGCGGAAATCCTGTCCAGTGCGTGCAAGGCAGACCGACAGCGCAAGATCGTCATCGTGACGTCGAGTGTCATTGCCTGGTCAGCGCCTCTCTTCAGGACTTTGGCATCCGATGAGCCCAACCTGCTGGTCGAAATCTATGATTCAGCCTTCTATCCGGGTCAGACGTTTGTGGAGGATGAAAGCTTCATTCCCATCCTTCGAACCCAGACAAAGATGACCTGGCGCCATGAGCGCGGGATTCTTGGCCGACATGGCCTTCGAGACGGCCTGGCCATCGCGGATATCTGTTGCGGGATCGGCGACTTCGCGACCCTGATCAAACGACATTTCAATCCGACGCGTCTCCTCGCATTAGACCACTCGAGGAAAAGCCTGGAATACGCAAGGCGGGTGGCGGCAGACTTCGGCCTGACATCCATCGAATACACCTACGGGGATGCCTCCCAGATGCTGCTGGCAGACAACCAGTTCGATTTCGTCACGTGCCGCCATTCCTTGCAGATTTTCGATCGGCCGGATGTTCTGCTGCGCGAGCTCTATCGGATATGCAAGCCGGGTGGCAGGGTCTACATCACCAACGAGAAGAACTCCCATTGCCTGGGTGAGCCGCATTCGGAATCGATCCGCTGGACCTATGATCAGGTCGCCAGGCTCTTCAGCCATTTCGATATGGACGTCGAGATGGGGCCGAAAAGCCGGCGCCTGCTCACCGATGCCGGCTTCGATGCCATTCAGGTAGAGACCTTCATGGTAACCAATCTTGACGGAGATCCGCGGGATTTCGCCAACATGATCGAAGCATGGGAAAACGTCTATGCCGGGCAGATGGCGGTACGGCGAGGTGACCCGCCGGATTTCATACGTAGGTTCAGGCAGGGGTTCAAGGATCACGTTCTCGCGGCTCTTCATCCCAAGGGCTACGCAGGATGGCCGATCTGGGCGGCGTCAGGGCGGAAACCATATTGATGGCGAATACACAGATCGGCAACCGACCGTGGGGATCTTTCCGGGCCAAGTTCATTCTTGTCGTCGGTGGCGCTGTTCTCTTCGATCTGCTTATCAGCGGCGGGCTCGCCCTATGGAATGTCCAGCGCCTGTCACGTGACGCTACCGAAGAGGTCGGCCACGGACTTGAACAGGCCAGCCTGGACTATATTCGCACCTACGCGAATTCTACTGCAGCCCAGGTCTCGCTGCTTCTCGGCCAGGTGAACAACGATGTCGGTGTTCTAGCAGGCGTTCTGCAGGAGCAGATCGACAATCCGAAAGGACAGGCGGAGATTGGATCTGCGATATCCGGCATTTCACCGGGGAGCGTCGGGCTTTCCTTCAATCCTGCCGGACAATGGGCCCAAAATGCGCCCGGCAGTCCGTCTGTTGTCAGCGCCTGGGGCTACCTGCTGGACAAGGATCATTCACCGCGGACCGACGTACAGACCGAAATTAGAGCGAGCGCCGTTCTCGACCTCATTGCGCCGAGCCTGCTGAAAAACGGCTCATCGAAACTCCAGATGTATTTCATTGGACCGAAAGATCGGCCGATCTTCCGCACGGCTCCCTATACGGAGCAGGCGCAAACCTTCGACCGGCTCTATCCCGGCCACAACGACGCCAATTTCTGGGACTTTTTCTTTCCGGGCCTTTACGAGGCCTGGCAAGGCTGGGCGGTTGGTCGCGGATCGCGACCCGTGCCCAATGAAATCACCCAGACCGCTCCGTACACCGACGCCATTACCGGCAAGCAGATCGTCAGCTTCTTTCATCCGCTTTGGAGCGCCGACAGGAAAAGCGTGGCCGGAACCGCTGGCGCCGACATCACCCTCGATCAGCTTGCCGGGATAGTCGAGAATGTAAAGGTCGCCGATAGTGGTTTCGGATTTCTGGCAATGTCCGACGGAAACGTCATCGCCATCAGCAAGGAGGGCGAAAGGACAATCGGCCTGCGGTCGGCAAGTGGCGGCCAGGGAACCGGCGTCACCGGCCTTGAGCGATCGCTCCGGGACAGTTCGCAGCCGGCAATCGCCCAACTGGCCAGCAATCATGATGACGGCATCAGGCATCTGCTCCTGGATCAGAACGGCGAGCCCGTGCCGTTCATGGTGATCATGAAGGAGCTTCCGCCGGTCAATCTCTGGGAACCGGGCAAGGTCAGGCAAGACGCGATGTCGCTCGGGATCGTCGTTCCTGAACGCGAGATCTATGCCTCCCTGTTTGCCGCGCAGACCAAGATCTTTGATGCGACAAACCGCATCGTTGTCTACCAGGTTCTTGCGATCCTTCTGTCCCTGATGATCGTGACGATGGCGGTGCTGGCCGTGTCGAAGCGCATTACCGGTGGCATCAGCGCGCTTGCCGGCGCCGCACGACGCATCCAGGCGCAGGATTATTCGGTCCGTGTCCCGGTCTCCAGTCGCGACGAGGTCGGAGAAGCAAGCGAGGCCTTCAACCGGATGGCCGAGCAGATCAGCTACCACACCGACAATCTCGAACAGCTCGTGGAAGAGCGCACGGTCGAAATCGAAGGTGCGAAGGAAGAGATATCGGCGCTCAATGCGCTATTGGAGCGTGAAAACCGGCGGCTGGGCACGGAGTTGGCGGTCGCCGAGAGAATCCAGATGATGGTTTTGCCTCTCGCCTCGGAACTAGCCGCTTCAAAGGATTTGGAGATCGCGGCCTACATGAGTGCTGCCGACGAGGTTGGAGGCGACTACTACGACGTTCTCGAAGCAGACGGACGCTTCAAGATCGGCATCGGCGACGTGACCGGACACGGGCTCGAAAGCGGCGTTCTCATGCTGATGGTCCAGTCCGTCGCCAGAGCTCTGCAGGAGGCAGGTACAACCGATCCGGTCAAATTTCTGGTCGATCTCAATAGCGCCCTGTTCAAGAACATCGTGCGCACCAGGATCGACAAGCATCTAACCCTCGCCTTCCTTGATTATGACGGGAGCGATATGCTTATTTCGGGCCAGCACGAGGAGGTCATTGTTGTTCGCGCCAATGGTAATCTGGAACGAATAGCGACCATGGATCTCGGTCTTCCGATCGGGCTGGAATCCGACATCTCACCTTTCGTCGGCACCCGGAAGGTCCCGCTCGCGAAAGACGATATCATCATTCTCCACACCGACGGGGTGACGGAAGCCGAGAATGAAAAGGGCGAACTTTTTGGAATCGATCGCCTTTGCCAGGAAGCGGTGCGGCTGCACTTACAAAGTGCGGACCTCATAGTCGCCGGGATTATCGACAAGCTCATGGCCTATATAGGTCCCCACAAGATTCACGACGACATCACACTTCTCGTATTGCGGCACAGGTAGTCAATGTCAAAGACGATCTTGGGCATCTACGATCTTACCGAAGCGAGCTTCTTATCCGGGGCCAGCCTGACGCTCATCGACGGGCCGCTGGAGCTCGGATGGCGGCATTCGGGATTAACCTCGGACTTCATCGCCGATGCAATGGCTCTGCCGTTTTCCGCATCGAAAACGCTGCATGCCGATATCCATCACAGCATCGGATACCTGAGCAACGAACTGATCGAGAATGCGGTAAAATTTCGCCAGCCCGGCAAGATCATGATCGAGGCCTGTGTGATCGCGGGTGTTTTCCTCATGCGGGTGAGCAACGACATTGATATCGAGACTTCGCAGCGGTTTCAGGATATCCTGACGAAAATCCTCGCTGCTGATCCAAGCGAGCTTCTCATCGGGCAGATCGAGGCGAATGCAGCTTCCGACGCCACCGGTTCGGGGCTAGGTCTGTTGACGCTTCTGGCAGACTACGATGCGCGCATGTCGTGGGAATTCGAGCCCCTTGCCGGCGACCGCATCAAGCTTACGACGACCGCCTCGCTTACATTACCACTGGCTTCAAACGGGTGAGTTTCAGATGGAAATCAGGTACGAGAATTTTCGAATCTGGACAGAAGACGAAACCGTTTTTTTCGACGGCGTTTTGCGCCTGGCCGGGCCGGAGGCTTACGCTCCGATCTACTCGCTGGCCTTGGCGGCGCTTCACGAAAATAATGAGCGCGTGATATTCGATCTCACCGGTCTCGAATTCCTGAACTCTTCGGGCATCAATCTGCTCGCAAAACTCACGATAGAAGCGCGCACGTTGGCCGTCGTGCGACTGGTCGTGAAAGGTACGGCGCGTTACCCTTGGCAATCCAAGTCGCTTCCGAACCTCAAGAAGCTGTATCCTCAACTTGATCTGCAACTCGCCTGAACAAGCACCGCCGATTTCTTGATTCTAAAACCGACAGATGACCAGCTCAAGCCGACCTCATCGTTAACTCGTGATGAAGATCGAACCTTTGACCCACCTATCTGACATCGACAAAGATGCGCATTTGGATGCGGTAGTCTTTGAACTTGATCTCGTGCAGCCAGCCGGAGCCGGATGGAGCCCGATCCTGGGATTTGCAGAGCTGCGGCGGCAAGAAGGCAGGCTGTGGGGACATGCTGGAGCGCCTACCTTGCTTCGACACAGAGTGGTTCCCGCTGCAGGGCGGCCTCGGTCGGGAGACGCCTTTCGGCTCCCAGTAACCGCGATCCCGTAGCATAACGGTACCGCCGCCATATTCGCCCTTCGGGATCGTGCCTTTAAAGTCACCGTAGTCTAGGGGTTGATCTTCCACCTCGACGGCCGGCCGCTTGTCAGCAGGGTCGAGAGACGGGCCCGGGTCACCGCGCAGGATTTGAAAACACCATCAAGTTCCAGGCGCAGATCATGATGCAATCCAGTGGCTTCATGCTTCTGGATAACGACCCGAAGGAAGTTGGGCGGCCTAACCTCGAGATCGCCGGATGGCTCCTGGGTCTTCTTAAAACCGCGTTTCGCTTGATAGGCAGGAACCTTGTTGGGCGTCACGTGTCACCTGCCAGTGCCACTATTCTCGATCGACTTCATATCCGATCTAACGATAAACCGGTCGACGAGCACCCTTACCGTCTCTTCCTGTCCGAACTCATCGATTACAGGGATAGGATCGGATGCAATGGCTTCCAGAACCTCAGGTCCGGCACCAGCTTGGGACGCATCGAGAAGAGCTTCACGCGTCTCCCTCTCGGATTTGAGCCCGAGGTAGAGCGCGTGAATTATCTGATCTCGTACCTCGAGATCAGCTTTGCAGTGTTCGTTTTTGTTCGGTGACACGCTCATGTGTGGACAAGGCGCTGGCTGACGTGAGGTTCCAATCGATCACGAAAAAATTCATCGACTGCGCTGCTAAGCCAGTGTGTGCAACAGCTGCAACGGTGCTCATGGGCATCTCATAAGTACAAAACCTTCGAAATCAGTTTCACAACGACACTGACGCTTTGCGCGAGGGTTGGAATGGGCACCATAGGGACTACTTGGGATAGTGGAGCCGCCATGAACCCATTTTTTCGAAGGAGTATCCTCATGAAATCCAAAGCCGCCGACGTAATGACCGAGATCCTGTACTCTGCCGGCGTAAAAAGGATCTATGGTGTTGTCGGCGATAGCCTGAATGGGCTGACAGAATCCTTGCGCAAACGAGGTGATATCGAGTGGGTTCATACTCGCCACGAAGAGACTGCAGCCTTTGCCGCTGGCGCGGAAGCTCATATCACCGGCGAACTCGCTGTTTGCGCGGGTAGCTGCGGTCCGGGCAACCTGCATCTGATCAACGGGTTGTTTGACTGCCACCGGTCGGGTGTCCCCGTTCTGGCGATCGCAGCACAGATACCGTCGGGGGAAATCGGCAGAGGCTATTTCCAGGAAACGCATCCAGATCAGCTCTTTCGGGAGTGCAGCCATTATTGCGAGCTCGTCAGCCAACCCGAGCAGTTGCCTGGGGTCATGGAGGCTGCCATTCGGGCGGCAGTTGGCAAACGCGGCGTTTCGGTGATCGTTATCCCCGGCGATATCGCCCTTGCCGATTTTTCCACGAAAATCTCCTCTCCGGCAGCTCTGAAAGTGGCCTTGCCCAGCGTGGTCCCGGCCGGTGATCAGGTCAACGCCTTGATAGCGCTGCTTAGCGAAAGTTCAAAAATCACTCTCCTTTGCGGTCGTGGCTGCCAAGGCGCGCATGACGAGGTCGTAGCAATAGCCTCGCGCCTCAAGGCACCAATCGTCCATGCGCTTGGTGGCAAAGAGCATATAGAATGGGATAACCCGTATGACGTGGGCATGACCGGCCTGATCGGGTTTTCGTCTGGCTATAAGGCGATGCTCGAATGTGACACGCTGATCATGCTCGGGACCGACTTCCCTTACAGACAATTTTATCCGGCCGATGCGAAGGTCGTGCAAATCGACGTCCGGCCCGAAAACCTCGGCCGCCGAACACCGCTCGACCTGGCGATCGTCGGTGACGTCAAGTCGACGCTTAGCGCAATACTTCCAAAGCTTAGAGAGCAGACGGACACAAAACACCTCGATCGCTGCCTTGCAGCCTACGAGAAAGCGCGTGAAGGTCTGGATGACCTCGCGACCGGCAAAGCCGGAGGGACAATTCATCCGCAACATGTTGCGAGGCTGCTGAGCGAACAGGCATCGGACGACGCGATCTTCACCTTTGACGTCGGAACGCCCACGGTCTGGGCCGCACGATATCTCAAAATGAACGGAAAGCGACGCCTGATTGGATCGCTTGTTCACGGCTCTATGGCTAACGCTTTACCGCAGGCGATTGGAGCGCAGGCTGCCGATAAAGACAGGCAGGTCATCAGCATGTCCGGCGACGGCGGCTTCACCATGCTGATGGGTGATTTTCTGACGCTGAAACAGGAAAATCTTCCCGTGAAGGTTATCGTCTTCAATAACTCGTCTCTGGGTTTCGTTGCCATGGAGATGAAGGCGGCAGGATATATCGAGACGGGAACCGATCTTGAAAACCCAGACTTTGCAGCGGTCGCGCGTGCCGCCGGCATTCATGCTGTCCGTGTCGAGGAT
This sequence comes from Hyphomicrobiales bacterium, assembly GCA_900472575.1. Lineage (GTDB taxonomy): Bacteria > Pseudomonadota > Alphaproteobacteria > Rhizobiales > Rhizobiaceae > Neorhizobium > Neorhizobium cellulosilyticum. The sequence goes on along the minus strand of UCIV01000045.1, from coordinate 9,065 downwards.
CCCGCTGAACTGGAACGCGGCATTGAAGCTGTTCTACGCCATCCAGGCCCAGCGCTTCTGGATGTTGTCACAAATCCACAAGAGCTATCCATTCCTCCGAAAATCAAGGCGGCACAGGTAATGGGCATGAGCCTTTGGGCCGCCAAGGCGGTGATGAGTGGTCGAGGAGACGAACTGATCGATGTCGCAAGATCCAACTTCTTCTCTCGCTAAAGATGGGCGGAACGCATCACACCTCGCGGCGTTTTGCTGTTTGTACACAAGGAGGCTTCAATGCATAAAATCATCATTCCGCTGTTGGCGGCGTTGGCTTTGACCGCATGCTCTTCGACAGAACGTGGCGCCGGCATCGGTGCTGCGAGTGGTGCCGTCATAGGTGGTGTTGCTACGGGCAATGTCAGAGGTGCAGCCGTTGGTGCGGCTGTCGGCGGCGTATCCGGCGCGTTGATCGGCAATGTCGCAGACCAGCCAGGGCGTTGCTACTATCGCGATCGAAACGGTAACAGGTATGTGGATCGCTGCTGATGGTTTGTGAGGGGTAGGATAGTCTCCTACCCCATCCACCGTTATCCATTCCAATTTTGCTACTTATCTCTCATACTATCTGGCGCTGAAGTAGGCTGCTACAGCTGAAATATCATCGGCCGTGAGTTCCTTGGCAAACCCGGTCATCAGATGGTGGTATTGAGAGCCACCGCGCCCACCGGATCGAAATAAGGCCAACTGATTTTGCAGATAGGCTGAGTTTTGACCGGACAATTTTGGGTAGGCCGGATTCGCATCTGCTTTATCATGGCAACTCAGGCACGCCGGGATCTTGTCGGCATAACGTCCCTGCTCCGCGAGTACCCTACCCTTCTCGACCAAAATGGGATCATGAACAGCACCGGCACGAGCCGCTGGAGCCTCCTTGGCATAGTAGGCAGCCAGTTCTGGCAGGCTCTCAACGGACAATGTACCGACCGCCACCTGCATAATGCCACTTGGGCGCGTCTTTCCGGCATAAGCTTTGAGCGCGTTCAAAAGGTAGGCTTCCGACTGGCCGGCCAGCCGCGGAACGAGGCTGCCGTCATTGAGTTTGCTTTCCGCGTGGCAGCTTTCGCAAGTGATCGGCAAAGGCGAGACCTCGCCTGCATGACCTAACCCATGCAGGCCGGATGCCTGGAGATAGGCCTCCGCGTCCATATCCGGCAGTTTGCGAAGCAACGCCACAATCGACCAGACCTCGTCGTCTCGCGACTGGATGGGCCATGCCGGCATGCCAGTAAAACGGACACCGTGCTTGACGATCTCGAACAGTTCGGCATCTGTCCATCCAGGTACCACGGCCGTCAGGTCCGGCGGTGGGGGCAACATAGCGAGCACTGAATCCGGCCGCGGTTGAGCCGGCGAACCGTGACAAACGGCACATCCCGTCTCGTAATGGCCGGCGGCACCCGGGACAAGCCCAGGATCGTTGAGCGGCGGCACGTCGCCGGTTGTAACCGCTCTGGCCGAGACCGAATTGCGCATCACCCAATGCAGGAACCAGTCGGTGACGGCCCAATGGCCGCTTGAGGCGCGCACGCTCAACAGGCCGGACCAACCGACGGCGAGGCCGAGCAGGGGCGCGAGGATGGCGAGCACGATCAGGTGTTTCGAGCGAATGGTCATCAGCCTCTCCTGCGCGATGCTTGCGGACTGCCGGAATTGAGCATCGTGGCCAGAAGCGAGACGCCGCCAACGAGATAGATCGCTGCTCCGACCAGCAACATGATGACCCCGCCTGCCTGCTGATCGACGATCGGGGTGAGCGGGATACCGAAACAGCTCACATCGCCTGAGCCATAAAGTGCCCGCGGCGACAGCGCCAGCAATGCGCCGAGCAGCGTCATGTGCATGGAGGTGAATAGGAGGCCGATGGCTCCGGCCATGCGTCGACCGTCCCTGCCCGCTTCAAGCCCACCGAGACAGGATAGCCAAAGTGCCAGACCTGCCACGAGAAAAGTAATCTGCTCAAGTGCGGCGATGAATGGAGAGCTTTCCGAAACTGCCCGAAGGGCGGGGATATGCCAGACCCAGACAGCGGCGAGTTCCAATATTGAAGCAACGATCGGCGAAAACCACGGCCAGCGTGCTGGGAAATCGAAGCGCGTGCCCGAGAGGCTGATGGCGACCAGTGGGGCCACACCAGCAACCACGCCCATATGGGCGATCATGTGGATGGTGAACGAGGCTCGGTCGGCGAAGGGTAGCAACACCCCCCAAAGCGCTACGAGCAGGATCAAACCGGTATAGAGCGAAGCGCGTTTCATCGCTGGCACTCCGCGATGAAAATCAGAGGAATAGCGGCGTAGACGACGGCGACAAAGCTGAGGCCCGAAAGAAGCAGCGTCGCATAGCCCTGAAACAGGGTACGGCCTTTTTTCGTCGGTTCGTCATGTGGTGGATCATGCACGCCGAAGCCCCATTGCCGCCAGGCGAGCCAGGCGGAAAGCACAATGACTGCCAATGCGAGGATGGTGAGGCCTGCCAGAAGCAGCCTTACCGTCTCGAAGCCGAAATCGAGGGATGAGGCTTTGGCGCAATAGACGGCAACGGTCGTATAACAGCCAACGAAGTGCACTGCCCAGACGGTCGGAGCGGTAAACAGGGTCCAGAGGCTTTCCACCTCGCGCGGGATGACGCTCTTCATGCGCTCACCATCGGGAAAAGGCCGAGCACCGCGAAGGCGACGACGGCGGTAAAGGCCATGAAATGCCAGTAGAGCGTCACATTGCGGATATCCTGATCATAGACCGCAGTTACGCGGCCGGTAAGGCTGCCGACAAGGCAATAGGCCTGCATGATTACCCCGACCGCCCCATGGGCGACGGTCCAGATGGCGATGATCCAGACGGTGGCAGGATAGACGTTGGAGGTCGGATCCATGCCGTGGAAATAGGGACCGGCAAGCCCTGCGAGACAGGCTGCGATGGTGACGAGCATGCCGGCGGCGAGCGCGATGCGGCAGCCAGCAGGTCCCTTCTCGTTCAGCTGCCTTGCCGCGATGGTAAGGAGCCATGCGACGACGAAGAGGGCGAGCGCCGCCATGGGCCAAGATACGCCTGGGCCTACTGCACCGGAGGTAAAATCAACATGCACCGTCCAGTAGAAGAAATAGCCGAAGATCAGGCTGGCAAAGGCGGTGCCGTCGCCGACCATGGTGATGAACATCGCCCACCAGCCGACCGAAGCTGGTCCGGAGACATAGACCGGCAGTTTCAGTCCAAGGCCGACATCCACCTCTTCCGCTTCTGGGATCTGCGCCGTCCCCGTCCAGAGCCAGACCATGATCGCGATGAAGGTTATGATGGCGCAGATGATGGTTGGGATCCACCAGTGGAAGGTCAGCGCGATGAATACGCCGCCGAGTGCCAGCGCGGCCACCATCGGCACGTAGGAGAGGCCGCCGACGCGCAGGCATTGGATCGGCTCGGCATCAAGCACGGAAGTCACAAGCGTCTCGCGCTTGCCCGACTTCGCGTCCGGGAGATAGTAGCGTCCCGCTTCAATATCGGCCTGAAGGTTCGGCTGTTCCCATAGCGGATAGCGGCTGGTGATGATCGGCACCGAACGCATGCCCCAACTTTCACTTGGATCATTGGTCCATTCCAACGTGCCGGCGTTCCAGGGGTTGAGATTGCGCTCCATGGTCTCGGGCTTCGGCCGAAAAATATCGATCACGAAGGTCATGACCCCAGCAGCAAAGACGAAAGCGCCTATCGTCGAGATCATGTTGAACAGGTCCCAGCCGACCTCTTCCGGATACGTGAAGACGCGGCGTGGCATGCCGCGTAACCCGGAAAAATGCATCGGGAAGAAGCCTACATTGAAGCCTACGAACATCAGCCAGAAGGCCGTCTTGCCCCAGGTAGCTGAAAGCTTCTTTCCGGTGACGAAGGGGAAATAATAGTAGATGCCAGCGACGATCGGGAAGAACATCCCACCAATGATCACGTAATGCAGGTGCGCAACAATGAAATAGGTGTCATGTGCCTGCCAATCGAAGGGTACGAGCGCCACCATAACGCCGGTCAGGCCGCCGATGGTAAAGATCGCCAGACCGCCTGCCCCGAACAGCATCGGCACGGAAAAGATCACGCGGCCCGCCAGCATGGTGGCGATGAAGACGAAAATCTGCACCCCGGTCGGGATCGCCACGGCCTCGGATGCAGCAGAAAAGAAGGCGAGCGATATCTGCGGCAGGCCGGTGGTGAACATGTGATGCACCCATAGGCCGAAGCTTAGGAAACCTGTGCCGACCGCCGCAAGCACGATCCACGAATAGCCGACGATCGGCCGTTGCGAGAAGGTCGGCACGATCATCGCCATCAGCGCAATGGCCGGCAGAAAGATGATGTAGACCTCCGGGTGACCAAAGATCCAGAACAGGTGCTGCCATAAGAGTGGATCGCCCCCGCGCGCGACATCGAAGAACGGCCAGTCGAACATCCGCTCCATTTCGAACAGAATGTCCCCGGCAATCAGCGGCGGGAAGGCAAAGAGGATCATGCCGGCGACGATCAGGAGATACCAGGCGAACATCGGCATCATGTTGATGCGCATGCCCGGAGCACGGCATTTCATGATGCCGACGATGATCTCGACGGCGGCAGCAATCGAGGCCACTTCAATGAAGGACAGGCCGAGCAGCCAGATATCGGCGCCGATGCCGGCATATTCCTTGTCGGTAGCGAGCGGTGGGTACATGAACCAGCCGGCATTGGGTGCCGCATTGAAGAAGATCGATCCGCAGACAAAAATGCCGCCGAGCAGAAAGCTCCAGTAGCCGAAGGCGGAAAGACGCGGGAACGGCAGTTCGCGTGCGCCCAGCATGGATGGCAGTAGGAAGATCGCGATCGCCTCGAAGATCGGCACCGCGAAGAGGAACATCATCACCGTTCCGTGCAGGGTAAAGGCCTGGTTGAACAGCTCGGAGGAGATCAGATCGTTGTTCGGCACTGCGAGCTGAGCGCGCATCAACAGGCCCAGCAGTCCGGCAAACAACATGAAGGCGAAGGCGGTGACGCCGTACCAGAGGCCGATCTCGCTATTGTTGACCGAGGTCCAATAACGCCAGCCGCCCGGCGTCTTCCACACCTTGCGCAACCGCTCCTCCTGCGCCGCCCTCTCCTCGGGCGAAAAATTGCCGAGCTCCACCATCACTTGAGCTCCTTCAAGAAGACCGCGATTGTCTTGATGTCGTCTTCGGGAAGCATGCCGAAATGCGGCATCTTCACACCCGGCTTGATCACGCCTGGATAAGCAACGAAGCGGGCGATGTCCTCGACAGTGTGGGGCAGTGTTCCGGCTGCAAGCGTCGATCGTTCTCCGAATGCGGTGAGATCTGGACCGATACGACCATTCGCGGCCGTGCCGGAAATAGCGTGACAGGCCCCGCAGCCATTGTTGAGGAAGACCGCAAGCCCTTCGGTATCCTGGGGGCTGGAGGCCCTTCGCTCGGCAAGCCAGGCTTCATGCTCATCGGGTGCCACCGCACGCACGGTGAAAGCCATCAGCGCATGGGACTCGCCGCAGAATTCTGCACAGACGCCGCGGTAAGTGCCTTCGCGGTCGGCCGTCAGCGTCAGCGGATTGGTGCGACCGGGGATCATGTCCATCTTTCCGCCGAGCGACGGCACCCAGAAGGAATGGATCACGTCCGCCGCCTTTAGCGAGAAATGCGCCGGTTGGCCAACGGGGATACGCACCTCATTGGCCGTCTCGAACATCGTTTTGCCCGCCTCGTCGAAATAGCGCACCCGCCACCAGAATTGTTCGCCGGTGACTTCGATGCGCCGCACCTGATGATCGTCAGGCACCCATGGCCGGATCGCCGGCATGAGCCACATGCCGTAAGAGAGGAGCGCGCAGAGGATGATTGTCGGGATGACTGCCCCGCCCCAAAGGATTACCCGACCGGCGCTTTCCTCACTGTGCTCCCGCCTTTTCCGAGAGGCGTAGATGATGGAAGCGACAAGCCCTAGCCAGATGACTACGGCGCCGACCAGCATGAGGAAGAAAAGCTGCGCGATGTTTGCAGCCTCCGGGCCGGCGGGGTCGAGTGCGGAGTGATTCCCGGAGCAGGATGGGAGCGGGAGGACGAGCAGTGCGACGAGGCCGGGACAGAGCCGCGACAAATGCCTTTGCGACGGTATCGGTTGGAATAGGCCTGTCACCCCGCCATCTGGCATTCAGAACCGCCCCTCTGTATCTGAACATTCGATGCGAAACGGTGGCGGAACCTCATTGTTCCAAGTAACTGTCATTTTCCTGCTCGTCTGTCCTTGGCGACATCAGTCGTGAGCCGATGGAGTTCGGGACCGTACCTATACGGGAACAATTCACGCCGTGATGCGGTTGATTGACACAAGCTCACCTGTGCCACGGAGTGACAAATGGCCGTCCTTTCCTCGCCAAACCGCGATTCCGCGGCATACCCTTTGCAGTCGCTCTTTGTCCCTTTTCCCCTCGTCTGCTTCACGCTCACGCTAGGAGCAGACATCGCCTACTGGCAAAGCGGGGGTAACCTGATCTGGTTGACTTTCGCCTCATGGCTTCTGTTTGCCGGACTTTTTTTTGGGGCAATCGGCCTTCTGGCGGGCGTAGTCGACATTCTCCGGCGGCGCACAAGGCCCCTTCGCCCCGGCTTTATGGCCATTCTGCTTTACATTGCGATCCTGTTGCTCGCCTTCGTCAACAGCTTCGTTCATGCCCGTGACGGCTGGACGGCCGTCATTCCGTTTGGCTTTGCGATCTCGACGGCAACATTCGTGCTCACCGTTTTCGCTGCCGTCACGTCAGCAAGAAAATACGCAAGACTGGCCTGGAGGGTCTGAGATGAAATCGTTCTTTCCTGGCGTGTCCGTCCTTGCTTTAACCGCCTGCCTCGCAGGCATTGCAATGGCGCAAACTGCGGCAGTCGATGCGTCCCAGCAGATCGGGCCTGACCCGGTCCTGCCGGAACCGCAGCAGGAATTGCTGCCGGACCTCAAGGTGGCCAAGGTCATCGGCTGGAAGGATGGCGAAACGCCGTTAGTTCCGGAAGGCCTCAAGGTGACAGCCTACGCCAAAGACCTCGCCAACCCACGCACGGTTCACACGCTGCCGAATGGCGATGTGCTGGTTGTGCAGTCTAAGGCGCCGGAGGGAAAGCCGCTCAGTCGTCCAAAGGATTTCATCCGCGGCTGGATCATGGCGATGGCTTCCGGCGGTGGCGGCGAGCAGAAGGAAACCAACCTCATCACCCTGCTGCGCGATAGCAATCGCGATGGAGCGGTAGACGAACGTCATGATCTTCTGACCGGCGTCGATTCTCCCTTTGGCCTCGCATGGGCCGACAACACGCTCTATGTGGCGTCCGCCAGCGCCGTTCTCGTCTATCCTTATGAACTCGGCCAGAACCAGATCAGCGAAGCGCCGAAAACTCTGACCCCACTTCCCGGTGGTCCGTTGAACCATCACTGGACCAAGGATATGGCGCTGAGCCCGGATGGTCGCATGCTCTATGTCTCCGTCGGTTCGAATTCGAATGTCGCCGAAAACGGGCTTGAGGCAGAAAAGGGCCGGGCCGCAATCTGGCAGGTCGACCGACAGACGGGTGCCGCACGCGTCTTCGCCTCCGGCCTGCGCAATCCGAACGGGCTGACATTCCATCCGCAAACCGGCGAACTCTGGACAGTGGTCAACGAGCGGGACGAGCTCGGCCCCAACCTTGTGCCGGACTATATGACATCGGTTAAGGATGGCGGCTTTTATGGCTGGCCATGGAGCTACTATGGAGATCACGTGGATCCGCGCGTTTATCCCCCACGTCCCGACATGGTCGAAAAAGCAATCAAGCCTGACTATGCGCTGTCGAGCCATGTGGCCGCGCTCGGCATGGCCTTCACCGAAGGCTCGGCCATGCCGCAAGCCTATGCAAACGGAGCGTTTGTCGGCAACCGTGGCAGCTGGAACCGCGACAACTTCAACGGCTATAAAGTCGTCTACATTCCGTTTGAGAACGGCAAGCCATCGGGCAAGACGCAGGATGTCGTCACAGGTTTCATCAATGGCGAGCAGGCTCGCGGTCGTCCCGTCGGCCTGGGTGTCGATGGCACCGGCGCGCTGCTCGTGGCCGATGACGCAGGTAATACCGTCTGGCGTGTCGCGTCTTCGGACGGAACCGTCATTCCGCAAACGAGAGGGACTGACGTTGTCCCTACGAACGTTCAAGGCTCCACAAAATTGAGGACCGATCGCATTACTGATACGGCTTCCGCGATCGAAACTAATACAGGTACGCCGCAGACATCGCAGGAGCGACTGACGGGACAGGAGGTGATGTCCGGCGCACCTGAAAAACTGCGCCCCGCCCAGATGCAGATCGCGCCTGCGACAGGGCCATAGCGGCCGGTCAGATGTGGAGCTCATTGCTGCTCATACTTCAGAGCTCACGGGTAGCACACGCGGATTTTCGTTCTGGCGGTGGGTCGGTATTGTCGGATCGTTGAAGCCCCATCGCAGCCCATGATCGTAGCCCGGCGCGCACTACTCCATCCGCGCCGCCCCGCAGACCAGAGCGGAACACTTTCCAGTCTACTAGGTTTACTCCTCCTCAATGGGAGGAAATGAAATGACGGATCGGAAGGTCGTTGAAAATGCGACGGATGCGCGTCAGGGGCGGACAGGAAAACCTGTGTTGATCGTGCTATGTGTTGGCCTTTGCCTCGCAGCGGTCGCTTGGGTTGGTGCTGAGTTTTGGGGGGAAGCAACCGATGCTCCCACCGAGCAGACTGCTACACCGCCCGCCGGTGACACCACTCCAAAATCCGCGGCAAGCCCGAGCGAGACCTCGACGACGCCCACCTTGGTCGATCGGACGCCGCATGCCGAAAGCGGCACTGGCGGATCTTCACAAAGCAACGCGCCCTCCGGAAATACCACTAAACCATAAAGGACAAGCGTCGGCTCGAGGCGGCTAGGGAGGGTACCGGACATTGATCGGAATGATTCAATCGCACAAGTTTAATCCTATCGATGACCTAGGCCGCGTCCCCATA
>UCIV01000026.1 GCA_900472575.1 Hyphomicrobiales bacterium | reverse complement strand
CGTCGTTCAAGCGTACGACGGATACCTTCAGACAGTTCTGGATGTCGGCGCAGCATCTCGTTGTAGACGGCGACAGCACGGATGCCGGGTGCGGCCTTCAGGAGCGGGACGACTTCTGCCTCGAATATCGGCTCCAAAGGATCAGGGCGTCGGCGTCCACGCGGGGAGACGGCGGCGCAATTGACGGTGCCCGACTTCGGTGCCAACCCGTGAGCTTAGGTTAAGATCTACGTCCAGCTATAGGATATTCAGGGCGCACTGGTGTCATTTCGGAGATACTCGGTAGAGGGATGATTGCCCCGGCGGAACATTTACTCGCAGCGCCCGTTCTCTGGCGTCACACAGGAGACCACTATGGCGCACGAAGAAGATCAGATTTCAACGGTTTGGGACCTGGCGGAAAAAATCGGGTTCTGCATGCTGACGACGCAAAGCGGCTCCGATCTGCGAGCGCGTCCAATGTCTGCATACAGCGAGCGCATCGACAACGCGTTTTATTTTTTGACCGACGTGGCGAGCCATAAGGATGAAGAGATCGCGCGATATCCAAATGTGTGCCTCGCCTTTGCTGACTCGAGGGGCCAAAAGTATGTTTCAGTCTCCGGAACGGCCGAAATCCAGAATGACCGTGAGAAAATCCGCGATCTATGGGCGACGCCTGCGAAGGCTTGGTGGGATAACGCCGACGATCCGTCGATCCGCATTCTCAAGGTGACGCCGTCCTTCGCAGAATACTGGGACAGCCCGGGCACCATCATCAGCTATATCAAAATGGCGGCGGCGGCTGTCAGCAATTCCCGTCCGGACATGGGGGATAACGCCAAGGTCCAGATGTAGGGGCGTGGCCAGGCATGTTGATTGTCCACCATCTGAATAACAGCCGATCGCAACGCATCCTTTGGTTGCTTGAAGAGCTCGGGCTTGGCTACGAGATCCGGCGTTATCGCCGGAGCTCCGACATGTCTGCACCTAAGGATCTGAACGCGATTCATCCCCTCGGCAAATCACCCATTTTAGAGGATGTGGGTGAGAATGGTCAGAGGTGTATTCTGATCGAGACTGGAGCGATCTGCGAGTATCTTGTCGAGCGAGCGGATGGTCGGTTCGGACCCAACGCGGCAATAGACGCTCTCTTGTATCGTCAGTTCCTTCATTATGCAGAGGGTTCTGTGATGCCAGTCCTCTTCGCACTGCTGGTTGTTTCCAAGATCCCGATCTTGGGCCGCGTCGCGACAAAGCGCATTCAGCCTATGCTGGATACGCATCTGGACTTCATTGAATGGCACCTCGCTGCCAGGCCTTGGTTTGCGGGCGACCAGATCAGCGCAGCGGACGTGATGATGAGTTTTCCGCTTGAGGCTGCTAATGTGCGAGGAACCCTGGCTGAGGATAGACCGGCCATAACAGCATGGCTGGAACGCATCCATGCCCGGCCTGCCTATATCAATGCGCTCGAAAAGGGCGGTCCCTACGCCTTCGCTGCTTAGGTGCATCATGGAAGCTTTCGTGCAAATGATGATGCAGCGCCTTGGCCCATTCGGCATTGGCCTACTCATGTTCCTTGAGAACGTCTTCCCGCCAATACCGTCTGAGTTGATCATGCCTCTTGCGGGTTATCTGGCAACGCGGGGAGACATGAATATCTCTGTCGTGATCGCCTCCGGAACGGTAGGTTCCCTGCTCGGTACACTCCCCTGGTACTGTGTTGGGCGTCGGCTCGGCCACGACGGCGTTCGTCGTCTGGCGGATAGCCATGGTCGTTGGCTCACCATGTCGCCATCCGATGTCGATGCAGCCTCTGACCGTTTCAAGCGGCACGGAAATTCTTCGGTCCTTCTGGGAAGGCTCATCCCCACGGTGCGGACACTCATCTCCGTTCCCGCTGGCGTTGCCAATATGCCATTGGGGACTTTTCTTCTTTTTTCGTCGATTGGCACGCTTGTATGGACGGCGGCGTTGGCTTTGGCAGGCTATTTCTTGGGACAGGCATACAGCGTGATCCAAGACTTTGTGGATCCCGTTTCGACAGCCGTCCTGATTATTTTGGTCGGCTATTACATTTACCGCATTGTCACCTTCAAAAAGGAGCGAACGTGAGCGAGTGGTTGGCTTCTATGGGTGTGGAACTCGATATCTTCCCACACCTGATCACGTTGCTTATCGCATATGTCCTTGCGCTGCCGATCGCTTGGGATCGTGAGAAAAACGAACGGAGCGCGGGTTTGCGCACCTTTCCTCTTGTCGCTATCGCCGCCTGCGGGTTCGTTCAGGCTGCGGAAACCGTTACTGTTGGAAATGCCGAGGCGACGGCTCGCATCGTCGAAGGTATTATCAACGGCGTCGGCTTTATTGGCGGCGGAGCCATCCTTGTAGGGAAACTTGGAACACGCGGGACGGCGACTGCCGCAAGCATATGGGCGACGGGCGCGATCGGTACCGCGGTCGGACTTGGAGCCTATGACACCGCAATTGTTCTCTCGATAGTCACGTTTGCCACGCTCCGGATAATGGCTAACTTCAAAGCAGCCAGGGACGAATCGGATGATGGCGGATGATAGCGAAGGCGAAATCGCGTTTTGGGAGCGGAAAATTCGGTATGCATTGAGCTTCCGCACATGCCGCTGCGATCATTCCGTTGAGGGTATGCTTGTTGATCCGACCCGCACATGGCTCCCACGTTCCATCACATAGTGATCAAGCGCCGCGATCAGGCCATCGACACTGTTGTGCTCGACGTCGAACGCTTTGATCAAAAAAGCGGCCGCTTCTTCTCCGAACGGGCTTTTCGGGTCGACCGAATTTTCAGCACACCATTCCAGATGCGCGTCTCTGATCGTGTTGAGTTGGTCTACGTTGAAGATCGACGATGAGTTCATGGGAGTTTTTGTCCTTCAAGCATAACGCGAGCCGCTTCCTTAGTGTCGTAGGTTCAGGGGAGCCCCGCGCTTCACATCATTGAGCCTTGGCCCTTTGACGGTGCGATATTTAGCAGCAATTAGGTTATACACCCCGAATGCGGCTAGACCGATTGCAATGACGACATAAAGGACAGAGCCGAAAGGTAGTTCGCGGAGCCACTCAAGCGCGTCCGCGATACCTCCCGCCTGATCTGGATCGACCTTGAAGCCAGCGTACGCAAACAATATCCCCGTGATAGAGAACACCGCACCTCGTGCCATGAGACCATACACGCAGATGTAAGAAAGCACTCCGCTACGATCGGGGAACTGGACATACTTCTCGAATTTTCGGAGAGCGCCTTTAGCTCCAGTGACAATGCCTCCCACCATCAGTCCGAGCCCAATCGCGATTGCCACATACGAGCCGAAGGGCTGCGACATTACCCATTGGGCGAGCCCTTTCTCTCCTGATCCACCGCTATCGCCGCTCGCACTGACCGCGTGACCGAGGGCATATACGGCGAGACCAGTGTAAGTAACTGCGCTACCAAGCAGCGCAGCCCGTATTATCATAGCTTTGCCGTCGTTACCCTGCCCATCGGCATCAGCGATCGACTGGGCCAGCCGCCAGGCCACAAAGCCGAGGAGACCAACACCAATCAATCCAACCCAGACGCGGCCGAGTGGCTGTTGCAGCAGCGTGGAGATCGCTGTTTTCGTTTCTGGCTGCCCACCGGCCATACCTGAGAAGAGTGCCAGAACAGCAACGAGAAGAAACACAATGCCGCGGGCGGCATAGCCTAGTTTTGCAAGTAGCTCGAAACGCATCACTTCCCGCATATCCACCTCCCGGTTGTTCACTGTTTCAACGCACGAAAGCGACTGTCGTTGCCAAAGCGCAAGGTACTATCCTGTTTACGGCCTCTTTTTTGCTATTCTAGTTTGTTTGGGTCATGCTGCGGCTCAGACATCCGCAAGAGTTATGGCGGCGTAAAGACCATTCACGGTGTCGACCTCGACCGGAGGGTCAAATGATCTCGATCCGAAGGATCGTCACGTCGCCATGGTCTTCCAGTCCGATGCGCTATATCCGAGTATGACGGTGGCGACGAATATGGGCTTTTCGCTGGAGCACCGCGGTGCCACCAAAGCCGAAGTCGCGGAGCGGGTGAATTGGGCGGCCAGCATACCGGGTCTTACCGATCTTCTAGGTCGCTATCCGCGCCAGCTCTCCGGCGGCCAGCGACAGCGCGTCGCCATGGGCCGCGCGATCGTCCGTAATCCACAGGTTTTCCTATTCGGCGAGCCGCTGTCGAACGTCGACGCGAAGCTGCGCGTCGTTATGCGCGGCTAGATCAAGGCGCTGCATCATAAGCTGAAAACGAACACCTTCTAGGTCACCCACAATCAGGTGGAGGCCATGACCATCCCCGACAGGATCGTCGTGATGAAACGCTGCAGGATAGAGCAGATCGGTGCGCCGCTCGATCCCTACGACCGCCGGGCAAACCAGGTCGTTGCGGGCTTCATCGGATCGCCGTCGATGAATTTTCTTAATGGCACGATAACGGAAGCGAGCTTCCAAACATCGGGCGTGGTTATGCCCCTGCCTAGGTCTATGGACACCGCTATGGGGCGGGCTGCCGTTTACGGGATTCATCCCGAACACTTTCGATTGACTGACACTTAGGTAGCGGAAGCGTTTCTGGCGAAATCGTGCTCATCTTGCCTGTGGGGTCTGAGACCGAGGTGACTATGAGGTTGGGAGATACCAATGTGATTGGCGTCTTTCGTGAGCGAATGAGCGGTACGCCTGGCGATATCATAAATGTCTCGCGCCGGATATCGACGCCATCCACCTTATTCGGAAGACGGCGCTACTCGCTTCAACTCGCACCGTGGGCTATACCTTAATTATATTCAGGAATGTAAAGTCGATTCGCAGTCTACGTCATAAAGCGGTCGCCCGCTTGCACGAATGGACCGGCTTCTCCATGGCTGAACGAGTGGAGGTGTGGGGCGTAGGCACGAAGCAGTTCAAGAGCTAAATTCGCCCCTATAGCTTTCAATGCGTGAAAAAATCCTCCCCTTCTACATAGCCCGTAACCCGGCGCACCTCACGAATGATGGTATCGGCCAAGTGTTTTGCCGCCGGAGACAGATCCCGCTTCTTCATTCGGATTAGGGACATGGCCCTTCGGATATGCGGGGCGGTCAAGGTCATCACGCGCGCGGTGACAGGGGGATGCTTGGCAAGCCGCGTACTCGGCTGGACAGCGATCCCGAGCCCCGCCTCCGCCATGGCAATTATCGTCTCGGCCTGGATGAATTGGTAGCGGTTCGTCTCTTCCAGACCGTTATCGTGCAACACCTGATCGACGATCCGGCGCATCGCAGTCTGCGGGGCCGGCAGAAGTATCGGGAATTGGGCAATTTCCTTCCAGGTTATTGTTTTTCTGGAAGGACCGACGAAGCGGGGATGGACCACCGCGTGAAGCGGTTCAACCAGTATCGGGCTGAATTCGAAGGCATTGTCCGTTCCATGCGGCCCGATCGCGAAATCGACTTCTTGCTTGCGCAAGGCCTCATATAAATCGGCTGAAGTCAACTCACGTATCGTGACGGCGATTTCTGGAAACTGGCTGACGAAATGCGTGAGTATGGGAGGCAGATGAACTGAGGCCACATGAGAGGAGCTTGCGAGTGACAACTGTCCACGCTTGAGATCTGCGGCTTCGCGTATCTCCCGCAATCCATGCAGTATCTCGAAATGCGCCTTCCTGAGACTTCCCTGCAGTTTGGCACCTTCCTCCGTCAGTTTGACGCTGCGTGTCGTACGCTCGAAGAGCTTCACCTGAAGCTGTTCCTCCAGCTGACGGATCTGGATGCTGACGGCTGAATGGGCCCGGTTCAGCTTTTCACCTGCGAGGCGAAAACTTCCTTCGTTCGCAACGACGAGGAAAGTCTGTAGCAGTCGGAGATTGATATCGTTGATCGTATCCATCGAGCGTCCTATTGGTCACTGCAAGAGACCAATAGGTATCATTATTATACTTGCCTTGCCACTGCTCACGGGTCCAAAGTTGGCAAACCGCAATCGGGAAGGGATTGTCGGCATCGGCTCGAGGACCGAGTTTCAAATCGGGAGGAAATATCTTGGACACCCACGAAACCCCTAGGGGCATGAAACGGCGTACGCTGCTCGGATGCAGCGCGGCCTTTGTCGCAGCTCAGTCGCTTGCAATCGGCACGGCTCGGGCCAATGCCTATCCGAGCGACACCATCAATTACATTGTCGCTTTCGGCGTAGGTGGCGGCAGCGATATCGTCGCACGCACCATGGCCAAGGTGATCGACGAAAAGAAGCTCATTCCGGTCAAGATGCTGGTGGAGAACCGGCCGGGCGGGTCGGGAGCTGTCGGCTATTCCTATATCAGTTCCCGCAAGGGCAATCCCTATTATCTCGGCGGCGTTGGCGTCAGCTTCTTCACCACGCCACTGCTCGGCAAGATGCCGCTGAGCTACAAGGACTTTACCCCGCTCGCGGCGATCGCACGCTCGCCTTACATTCTGGCTGTGCTTGCAGATTCCAAGATCAAGTCGATTGATGACCTCAAGAGCGCCAAGGGGCTAACGATCGGTTCGGCCGGTGCAGTCTCCGACCCGGCACTTCTGTCGCATCTCCTCAACAAGCAGCTCGGCAGCTCGATCAAGGTCGTGCCCTATGACGGCGAGGGCGAGGTGATGGCGGCGGTTCTCGGCAAGCATCTCGATCTTCTCTTCGGCAATCCGAACGAGATCCTAGAACAGGTCAATGCCGGCAAGATGCGGGCCCTTGCCGTCACCTCGGCGGAACGGATGGGATCTCTTCCGCAGGTTCCAAGCTTCGAAGAATTGGGGCATGACATCGTCCATACCCAGCTTCGCGGCATAATCATGCCCAAGGACGTTCCGGCGGAAGCGGTGTCCTATTGGGAAGGCGTGATGAAAACCGTGGCGGAAAGCCCGGAATGGCGCAGCCAGTATGTCGACCGGTTCAACGAAATACCGCTCTTCCTCGATAGCAAGCAGTTCGGCGAGGAGATCGTCGCCACCTCGCAGCGTTACGAGACGCTGATGCGCGAGCTCGGCCTGATCAAGTGAGGCTGATCAAGTGAGATTGGCGGCCCCCGATCAGCTTGGGGGCCGATAGTACCACACGAATTCAAATGCTCTACGATTGGGAGGCGCGGCAGATGATACCCTTACGTTCATTCGATCTTGGTCTTTCTGCGATCTTCGGCCTGCTCGGCCTCTACATGATCTGGCAGGGAAGCGGTTACGGCTACCAGGAGGGTTCCGTGCCATCGGCCGGCTTCTTCCCCGTCTGGATCGGGGCAGGACTGGCACTCTTTTCCGCGCTAAATTTTCTCAAGGTCGCCAAACAGTCGGATCTTCTCGGCAGCGTCGAGCGGATGGAAGTGGTCCGGGTCGGGCTGGTCAGTCTGGCACTGGTCGGTTTCGTCCTGCTCTCCCAATTCATCGGCATGCTGGTCGCCTCCGTGCTGCTGATGATCGTCATCGGCTGCATATTCGGGGCGCGCGACGCCCGCTCGATTGCGGCCGTCAGCGCCATCGCCGTCGGGATGGCATTCATACTCTATCTCGTGTTTGGCGTGGTTCTCGCCATCCCGCTGCTCTGATCCCTGAAGAAGAGAAGATATCATGCTAGAATCATGGCACTTGCTTGCCGAGGGATTGGTCGCAGCATCGCAACCCTCGGTTCTCGCCGCCATCATGGTTGGCGCCATCATCGGCCTTTTCATCGGAGCCTTGCCGGGCCTCGGACCGACCGCCGGTGTTGCAATCCTCCTGCCGGTCGCCGTCAGCTTTGATGGGACGGCGGCGATCGCGGCACTCGGGGCCGTCTATTACGGCGCCCAGTATGGCGGCGCGGTCACCGCAATCCTGCTCGGCATTCCAGGCGATGCCTCTGCCACCATGACCGTCATCGATGGCCACAAGCTGGCCCGAAACGGCAAGGCCGGCGCGGCACTCGGATTGAGTATTGCCGCCTCCTTCATCGGCGGACTAATCGGCCTCATCCTGCTCACCGCTTTTGCCACCACCATCGCCCAGGCCGCGATCGCCTTCGGGCCGATCGAGATGACCGCGCTGATGATCTTCTCGCTGTCGCTTGTCAGCGTGCTCGGCGGCCGCGATCTCAACAAGGCGATGATGTCGCTGTTTGCCGGCCTCTTCATCGGCACGATCGGGCTCGACCCTATGGTCGGCCTGCCGCGCTTCGATTTCGGCGAGGTACGGCTGTTCGACGGCATCGAATTCTCCATTATCGCGGTCGGTCTGTTCGGCCTTGCGGAAATGTATGCGACACCGCCTTCGATCGGAAAGCCGCAAGAGAAGAACCGGTTCCGCTTCCGTGAACTTCTGCCGGATGTGCGCGGCACGCTGCAATGCTGGCGTGAACTGGGCTCCGGCTCGCTGATCGGCTTCTTCATCGGTATCCTGCCCGGCGCCGGCGCGACCGCCGCCACGATGATTTCCTACGCCTTCGCCAAGCGCACCTCGAAACATCCCGAACGCTTCGGCAATGGCGCGATGGAAGGTGTTGCAGCACCCGAAGCGGCCAATAACAGCGCCGCCTATGGCAACATGATCCCGATGTTCGCGCTCGGCATTCCAGGCTCCGGTACAACGGCGGTGCTGATGGGCGGCCTGCTGATGATCGGCCTGCAGCCCGGCCCGATGCTGTTCCAGACACAGTCGGAATTCGTCTGGACCATTTTCGGCAGCTTCTACATCGGCAATCTCGCGCTGGTCGCGATCACCATCGTCCTGACGCCGGTGCTCGCCACCTGTGCCTTCGTGCGGCCGAGCTATCTGTTCCCGGCGGTCATCGCCATCATCGTCTTTGGCATTTTCGGCATCAACAATGCGATGTTCGAGGTGGCTCTGGTGATCGGCTTTGGAGTGCTGGGTTACCTGATGATGAAGTTGGATTACCCGCCGGTACCGTTGGTTCTCGGCATGATCCTTGGCCCCATCTTGGAGCGTGGCATTCGCCGCACCCTGGTCGCCTCGGACGGAAATGTCGCCGTCTTCTTCCAGAGCCCGATCGCGTTGGTGATTATCCTGATCACCGTCGTGCTGCTGGTCTCACCGTGGCTGTTGAAAAACCGCGCGGGCAAGGAACACCAGATGGACGAGCCGCAGGCCAAGAAAATCGGCTGAGGCGGCAAGGGGCGATCCCGTCTCGCGGATCGCCCGGTCTGCCTGACCACATCGCATGTTCATTCCAGATGCAGGCAATCGCTGCGCGTCGCTATCCAATGCGGCCTTGCCGCAGGTCCAGCATCCTCCAGAGCGTCACCGGACGCGCATGAAAAGGATATCTTAAACAATGGTTTACCACCATCTTTACGCGACCTTCGCCAAGGCTTCTGCAGTTCAGGTCGGCATTATCGGCGCCGGCAATTACGGCACTGCCATCGTCACCCAGGCTCCGGTCACGCCGCGGCTGAATGTGGTTGCTGTTGCCGACATTTCGATCGATGCCGCACGCGATGCCTATGAGAAGGCGGGCTTCGACATGGCCAAGGTCGCCTATGCCGGAACGGCAGAGCAGGTCAAATGCGAGCTTGCGCGCGGCAATTCCATCTTTACCGATAAGCCGGAACTCATCGGCGCGATTGGTGCCGTCGATATCGTCTGCGAGTGCAGCGGCGTGCCGGAGGCAAGCGTGCGATATGCCATGCAGGCTATCGAGGCCGGCAAGCATGTGGCGATGGTAACGAAGGATTGCGACGTCACGGTCGGCCCGATGCTGAAGCGTCTGGCAAAGGAAGCGGGCGTGATTTACACCCCCGTCGACGGAGATCAGCACGGGCTGCTGATCCAGTTCTACGAATGGGCAAAATCGGTCGGCCTGACGGTGATTTCCGGTGGCAAGGCAACCGATGGCGAATTCGTCTATGACGAGGCGGCCGGCACGGTCTCGATCAAGACCGACAAGAAGATCCATGAGCCCTATGTCGAAACGGTTGTCGTCTCCGATGAGGATCGCAAATGGCTCGCCATGATCCCGGAGGGACAGGCTGCCGAATATGTCGCGAGGCGTAAGGACATTCTCGCGCGCCTGCCGCAGCCCGGCGCCTATGATCTCTGCGAGATCACGGTCGCGGCCAATTATACCGGCATGAAGCCTGCCGTCGATACGCTCGTCCATGCGGCCCTTCGCATCACCGAAATCCCGGTTGCCTATGCGGAAATCGCCAATGGCGGCCTTTTCGGACAGGTCGATACGATCGACCTCGCCACCTGCCTCAGGCGCCCGGATGAATCAGGGCTCGGCGGCGGCGTCTTTCTCGTCGTCCGGTGCGACAATGCTTATTCCAACCATGTCCTTGTGACCAAGGGCCAGATCCCGAACTATGACGAGACGACCGCGGTCATCTACCGCCCTTATCACCTTTGCGGCGTCGAGACCTCGACCTCGCTGCTGATGGCGGGCCTGCTCGGCATCGATACCGGATCGGATGATTATCGGCCCCGCTACGATCTCGTCAAGGTCGCGGCGCGCGACATCAAGGCGGGCGAAGTCTTCGGCAATGACCATAGCCCGATGTTGAAGGCCCGCATCGTCCCGGCGGTGCCTGTCGCGCTTGAAAACCCCGCCTGCGCGCATCTTCTCACCGGCAATTGCGCCAAGGTGGATATCCCGGCGGGTACGCTCATCACCTATGACATGGTGGAGGAGCCGCAGGCTTCGTCGCTTTGGGAAATGCGCCGGCTGCAGGACCGTACATTCCTGGCCGCGCAGTGAGATCGCCATGACGTTCAAGCCGCGCATATTCCTCTTCTATGCCACGCCGGTTGCCATGGCGCCTGTGACCGATGCCATGCGGCAACTCTGGCCGGAGGCCGAGGCCGTCAACATTCTCGACGAGAGCCTGTCACTGGACCGGGCGCGAGAGGTTGGGCCACTGTCGTCGGGCCTCAGCGAGCGTTTCGTCGCTCTCGGCCGGCAGGCCGTTTCCGGCGCTGCAGATGGTAACCTGATCACCTGCTCCGCTTTCGGCCCGGCCATTCGCAGACTTTCGTCGGAGATAGGGATACCGGTCCTCATGCCCAACGAGGCGATGTTTCGCGCCGCGATCATGGCCGGCTCGGACATCGGCATGGTGGCGACATTTGCCCCCGCAGTCGCAACGATGGAAGACGAGTTTCGCGAGTTTGCGGCAGAGACGGGAAGCTCGGCGCGACTTCGCACCGTCATAGCGCATGGCGCGATCGAGAAGCTCCGGCAGGGCGATGCGGCCGACCATGATGCACGGGTTGCCCATGCAGCGCATGGCCTTGGCGACTGCGATGCCATCATGCTCGCCCATTTTTCAACGGCGCGGGCGGCCGGTCCGGTCAGAGAAGCGGTGGATTGCGCCGTGCTGACCGCGCCGGGCAGCGCGGTGACACGAATGAAACAGTTGATGGACAGGCAGGAGCACTAGACAATGCTGCTCGGAGTTATCGCCGACGATTTTACCGGGGCCGGAGACGTAGCCAACACGCTTGCAAAGGGCTTGCCGGGGCAGGGTGGACTTGCGGTCACGCAATATCTCGGCGTTCCCAAGGTGAAGGCCGACCGATCGGTCGAAGCGGGGGTCATCTCGCTCAAGACCCGCTCCTCATCGGTAGAGGATGCGGTCGAACAATCGCTTGCGGCGCTCGAATGGCTGCGCAACCAAGGCTGCGAGCAATTTGTCTTCAAATATTGCTCGACATTCGATTCTACGCCGGAAGGCAATATCGGGCCTGTAGCGGAGGCGCTCGCGGCTGCTCTCGGTGTGAAAGGTGTGATTGCCTGCCCTGCCTTCCCGACGGTCGGGCGCACCGTGCATCAGGGCCATCTCTTCGTCCAGGATCGGCTGCTCAGCGAATCCAGCATGCGACACCATCCACTGACGCCGATGACGGATTCCGACATCCGGCGCTGGCTGGCACAGCAGACGCGCGATCCGGTCGGGCTGGTGAACACGGCGACCGTGCGCTCTGGAAGCGAAGCGGTGAGGGCGGCGCTGGATGCCGCGGCCGCCGACGGGACGACGATGGTCATCTGCGATTCCTCGCTGGACGAAGACCTCGTCACGCTCGGCAGAGCGGCGGCAGGGCAGCGGCTTGTGACCGGCGGTTCGGGCATCGCGATCGGCCTTCCGGCAAACTTCCTGCGCAGCGGCAAGGCGAAGGGAGCGGTCAGCGCCTTTTCCGGCGTAGACGGACCCGAGGTGATCCTGGTCGGCAGCTGCTCGGATGCGACCCGCCGGCAGATCGCCATCCATGCCGCAGGCCATCCGACCATGGCGCTCGATGTCGAAGCTGCTATGGCGGGAAGGTTGGACATAGGCCGAATTATCGAGTTCGCGTCAGTTCATCGTGGCAATGCACCTCTCATTTTTTCGTCGGATGATCCATTGGAGGTCGAGCGCCTGCAGAAGCGCTATGGCCGGGAAAAGGTGGCCGCGACGCTCGACGGATTGTTCGCCGAAGCAGCCCGTTCGCTGGTAGAAAGTGGCGTGAACAGATTGGTCGTGGCAGGCGGCGAGACATCCGGCGCGGTCGCCCAGGCGCTCGATCTCGAAGCGCTTTCGATCGGGCCGGAAATCGACCCGGGCGTACCGATCCTGATCGGCGGCAAAGGCAGGATTGCGCTAGCGCTCAAATCCGGCAATTTCGGTGCGCCGGATTTCTTTGCCAAGGCATTGGAAAATCTGAAACGGGGGGCAAGCGGTGACAGAGGATGAACTACGCGCAGATATCGTGAGGTTCGGCGCGCTTCTTTACGGGCGCGGACTTGCGCATGGAAGCGCCGGAAACCTTTCGGTAAAGCTGGACGACGGCACGATCCTCGTCACGCCGACAAATTCGTCACTGGGCTTTCTGTCTCCCGCGCTGATATCGAAGGTCTCGGCCGAGGGTGCCCATGTAGCCGGCGACCCTCCGTCGAAGGAGGCCTTCTTCCATCTGGCGGTCTATCAGGAACGGCCGGCAGCAAGCGCGATCGTCCACCTTCATTCCACCCATGCAGTTGCTCTGTCATGCCTCTGCCATGAGGACACGTCTGATGTGCTTCCGCCGCTCACCGCGTACCAAATGATGCGGATCGGCCGATTGCCGCTTGTGCCCTATTATCGGCCCGGAGATGGAAAGCTTGCTGATGCGGTTCGTCAATTTGCCGGTGGACACAAGGCAATGCTGCTTGCCAATCATGGGCCAATCGTTTCGGGTAAGTCTCTGCAAGATGCGGTTCATGCTTATGAGGAACTTGAAGAAACAGTGAAGCTGTTCTTCCTTGTCGGTGACCGACCGGTTTCTCGTCTGACCTGCGAGGCGATCACCGATCTGAATGAAGCTTTCCCGAATTGATGCCGGAACAAGCGTGGTAAGGGTCAGTCCTGGAAAAGTGGATCTTGCTGTTAGCCGCAGCACTCGGCGCTGGAGCGCTGAGCGATGCAATCGGAACCGACGAATGTTGGCGTCCAAGTCCAGTTCAAAAGCTTCTGCGACCTCCAAAGCCGGGCCGTCGAATTGAAGCCTTCGAGAACTGTGGATAGCCACCCTGCGACAGCGATCAAGATGTAAGCCAGTGTCCAGGCCGGCGTGAAGAGCCAATTCGGTGAAGGGCCGGATACAGATCCTCAAGCGGTGGCCAGTCTCAGGGAAGCAATTTTGCACGAACGTGATCTCGCCGTGGATATCCTCAACCATCGCCGTGATGGATCAACGTGCTGGAACGCCTCGTGTCTCATGAAGAGTTCCCGGCCAGGGCCGAAAATCGCAAGGCGTTGACGATGGAGTAATTTTATCGCGACGTCCGCCGCAAGACCGGCATGCTGATGAACGGCGAAGAGCCGGTCGGCGGAAAGGACTTCGGCGTCACCCCGTCTCAAATTCACAGAGGGCTAACCAAATGCGACGACGGTGGATACAGCTCGATCTTCCAACAGTTGACGTCTTCAACGATGCAGCACAGCGAACGTTCCTGGGCTTAACAGTGCAAAATGTTCGGTCCGGTCATGTTTCGTCTTCTGAGCCGAGGGTGCCGCGAAGGTGGTATTCGTAGCCTCCCGCGGGGTAAGTAGCCTGAGCTTTTCCCTTGAAGTAGGTAGGCACAATCCGCTCGGTGAGCCGTGATCCAAATCCCGAGCGCTTTGGCTCCATAATGACTGGCCCATTGGCTTCGGTCCAACTGAAATGGAATTGGTTGTCACCCGGCGTCTGCCAGCGGACAATGATCTTGCCATCCGGTACCGACAGCGCTCCGTATTTCGTGGCATTGGTGGCGAGTTCATGGATAGCGAGCGCCAATCCGAGCGCAGGTTGTGCGGCGATTGCCACTGATGGGCCGGAAATGTCAAACCGATTGTGACCGTCATTGTGAGGGGCAATCGCCGTACGGACGACAGTTTCCACGTCACCCGCTTCCCAGTCTGTCGCAGTCAGCGCGTCCTGCGCCAGGGCCAATGCCTGGATACGTGCGGATGCCTGCTCTGCTGCAAGCTTCGTGTCAGTCGCATTGCGCAGGCTTTGCGAAACGACAGCCTGGACCATCGCGAGCGTATTTTTCATGCGATGAGAGAGTTCGCGCTGTAAGATACGTTGCTGCCGCTCTCTATCTCTCTGTTCGCCGAGCAGACGCTTTTGCTCAACAAGAAGTGCATCGCTTTTTCGACGCTCATCCTGGAGACTGTCGAGCGCCTTGTGCATCACCTGTATGAGAAGGATATCGACGATGACGACGCCGGCATAAAATGCAAGTGCGACCAGGACGGACGCATTCAGCTCGAAGTTTCCTGATGGGGGAATAAACCAATACCATGCAGCAAAGCCGCAGGCCAAAGCACATACGGCCCCGGGCCATAGGCCAGCCATGAACGTGGTGAGGATGACTGCGGGGAAAAAAGTCAGATAGGGGAAGCCTGGCGGGAGCAGGTGGTCTGAGAGGAACCTGACATAAAGAGAGACAATGAACGCGCAAATAGCCAAGCTCCACGCTTTCAGGGGAGAGGCTCGAACACGATCGCTAAGACCGAATAACTGGCGTCGTATCGTGCTCATTCTATCCTACGTCTGCGAGACTACTACTGCCTGAGTGTTCTGCCATATCAAGTCAATATCACTTACTGTGACACATCAGACTACCGGAACATCAAGCAAGCATTTCGCGGATCTTCTCAACGATCTGCTGTTCACGATAGGGCTTGGTGTAAAATGCGGTCTCCGCTGGGATTTGTCCGCCGGGATCGTCGATATGTCCGGATACGATGATCACCTTGATGGGCGGCCATCTGTCTCGGATGATGGCCGCCAGCCGCATTCCATCGACGCCTCGAGGCATGTCGACATCTGTCAGGACAAGCCGGATATCGTATCGTGATTCCAGGATAGTCACGGCTTCCGTTGCGTCCGCTGCGGCGATCGCCTGAAAGCCGGCGTCCTCAACTAGATCAATGGCCGCCAAGCGCAAAAGTGGCTCATCCTCGACGATGAGGATTACCGGCGGAGCGATGGGACGTATAATTCCCGACGTCATGACTGCCTCAACTGCGAAACAAGAGCCTGCATTGTCACGGTCAAACCGTTCGCGTCGTACTCGACTTCGACCCCGCCGGTTCCCGTCAAACCTAGTTTGATCAACTTCGATCCGAACCCTTTGCCAACCGTGCCTCGGATGATTGGTCCATCTCTTTCTTGCCATTTTAGGATGAGCGCGTCCTCGGATGAAGTCTTTCCGATAGACCAAGACACCGACACCTTGCCCTTCTCGCTTGACCACGCGCCGTATTTAAGTGAGTTGGTGCCGAGCTCATGCATGATCAGAGCAAGCGACAAGGCCGTTCGGGGTCCAAGCTCCATGTCCGGGCCAGAGATCGTGAAGCGATCAGACAAAGCGAGTTGGCTTAGAACCGAATCGATGACAGCCGCCATCCGTGCCGTCGACCAATCGTGCCCAAGTAGGACCTCATGGGCCTTCGACAAAGCATGCAGTCGACTGGTGAACGCCTCGACTGGAGCGCGATCCGTCACAGGACGAAGTGTCTGGGTGGCGATCGCTTGCACCATCGCCATCGTGTTCTTCAGGCGATGGCTGATTTCGTGATTGAGAACTTGCTGCTGCTCTTCCGCCCGTATACGGGCTATAGCTTCTCTTGTCCGGTCGGCGATCGTGCGTACGAAATCGCGCTCTTCGTCGGTAAAATCGTGTGGCTTATCGTAGTGCACGAACATGACACCGACGATGGCCCCATGCTCCATGATCGGAACGTTTACCAGAACGGAAATGCCGATCGAGTGAAGCAGGTCCGATGACGCTGACGTTCGTGGATCTGTCGAGACATCTGGGATGATAAGCATCGCTCCCCGTTTCAGGTCTTCGATATATGAACCGTAGTGGCGGAAGTGATGGAGACCCGCGATGGTATCCGTTCCGTCTGCACACCAGTCAGGCAGCATCTGTACCGTCTCTGCGATCGGGTCGACGACCCCATAGCCCGCGCGCGTAGACCCATACTGGCTATGGGCCAGGATTTCCGCAGCCGCAAACGCTACCTCGTGAACGCTGTCTAGCTCTCGGATTTTGCCGCCGAGTTCCAATAGAGCGAGCTGCCGATCCTCGGACCGCTTTTGTGCCGTCGCGTCTCGCGCGACCTTGATGTAGCCGCCTAACTTGCTTTCTGGGTGGCGCGGAAGCGGTCTCACAGTTCCATCCAAAAATACGCGCGAGCCATCCGCGGTGATATGCCACCGGCGATCCGGTGCGACGCCATCTATTGACGCTCTCGTGATTTCCGCCTCTGGCGCGCCGGCTGCCTGATCTTCTGGCGTAAAGATTTCACAGAACGAGCGGCCAAGCATATCGCTCTTGCTCCACCCGAAGGTTTCCTCGGCCCCGCCAAACCAGTTTGTGATACGTTGATCCTCGTCAAGCGTCAGGATTGTGTAATCCTTCGCGCCCTGCACAATAAGGCGTAAAGTCGTTTCGCTATCGCGCAACGCTTCGACGGCTTCCATCCGGTCGGTGACGTCTACGAATGTGATGACGAAGCGGTCTTCTCCAGTTGACTGGATGTATCCGTCGAACCAGCGAGCGATTTCCTCAATCCTGCGAGTAAAGCGTTTGGGTCGACCGGACTCGACAACTTCCTCAACGTCAACAGTCCACTCCTCATCCAACTTGGGAAGGATGTCTCGAATGTTTCGGCCTTCTGTTTCCTCACCCACAACCTGAAACAGCCTCGCCCCTGCTGGGTTGACGGTTTCGCATTGCCAATCGACAATCCGCTTTCGTTCATCACGCACCACAGCGCCGATGACAATGCCTTCTTCAAGCTGCTCGAACAGCGAACTCCACCGTCGCTCTACCAGAAACGTGGCGATCTGATTGGAAACGATTTTTCCGATCCTGCTGAGCGTTTCAAGCTCGGCGTCAGTCCAGACGCGCGGCTCACCATCGATCGCGGCAAGGGCGCCGATCACCATGCCATCGGGAAGGGTAACCGGGACGCCCATATAGGAGATAACGCCCAGATCGGTTATCGCGAGGTTATCGCGGACGAGGTCATGTAAAGTTGCGTCACCGATAATCAGTGGCTGCTTGTCGCGCACAACATGCTGGCAGAACGAATGCGTGAGCGGTGTTTCTGCGGCTTCGGCCCATTTTTCAGGCAGGCCGAGATGAGCGAGAAACACCTGGCGGTGTTCATCGAGGATCGATACCAGCGCAACTGGACAGTTCAACCCCGCCTTTACAACTTCGATTATGTCATCAAATTCGGTTTTGTTCTTTGCGTCGAGTAGACCGGAGTTGCGGACGGCTCTTATTCTGTCTGACGAGTTGCCCAACGATCTGAGCCTTTGCTTTTTTGTGAAGGTCCGTTCAGGCTGCTATTTTTGCGAGGACTTCGGGAGACATTACCAGACTTGGAGGGGGTGTTTTTTCATCCGGCTTCCCAGCGACGAAGCTTTCGATGAATGAAAGCGCGTTCTGAAGACCATTCATCGTATACGGCTTCTCGATCGCCCCGACCGCTCCGGCAAAATCTTCCGGGATCCGTTTAAGGTTGCCTGAGACGAAGACATAAGGGATGGACTTTGCGGATAGATGCCGTCCGACCTCAATTCCGGTTGGACCGTCAATGAGTTGAATATCGACGAAGGCAAAGTCTGGACGGACCGAGTCAATGAGGTCCTTGGCCTCCCGGCTGTCCGCCGCCAGCCCGACGATGTCATGGCCCGCAGCCTCGATTTCGCTCTCTAGTTCCATGGCGAGCAGCACTTCGTCCTCAACGATCAGAATTTTCACAAAGAAACCTTTCAGTCTTTTACCAGTAGCGTGACGGAGACTTCAGTAAGGCGGCCTTCCACGCGGCGTTCGAGCTTTGCGCGCAGCTGCTGCAAGCATGCTTCAAGCATCTTTTGGCTAAATGCTGCTTCCTCGCGGTCAACATCCACCGGGGTTACCGTATCTACAACCCGAATGAGGAAGTGACCGTTCAGACGCCTGACTTCAAGATGGATCTCGCCTCCACCATCGCGCAGCCCCCGGCGAACCGCGTCGCCGACAAGTTCATTGATGATCAAAGCCAATGGAGAGGCCTTCGTTGCGGGCACAACTACCTCGCGCAGATCTGTCGTCAGCACGATATCGGTGCGTTTCAGGGCGCCAATGACATCGGTTGCGAGATCGTTTGCGAAATCAGCCACATCGAAGTGCCCCACATCCTCATCATTCAAGAGCTTTCGCTGGACGGTACTTAGTGCCTCAACTCGGTTTAGAACGGACATCAATGTCCGCTCTACAACATCGCTTTCTGTCATCCTGGCTTGCAGCTTGACGATGGATGCAATGGTCAGAAGATTGTTCTTCACCCGATGGTCGACTTCGTGGACGAGCGCAGTTTTGGTGGTCAGCGCCGCGGTCAGATCGACAGTACGGCGCGCGACTTCCTGCTCGGCCATATGCCTGGCTGCAGCGAGCTCCGCTTCCTTGCTCTTGATATTGGTGAAATCAAGCTGTGATGCAAAAAAGTATATAACTTCGCCGGTTTCGTCCCGGACCGGGCTCACAAACAACGCATTCCAGAAGGTCGACCCGTCACGCCTGTAATTAAGGATGTCGATCGAGAGATCCCGCTCTTCCGAGATCGCTGTCCTCAACTTCGCAATCGCTTCAGGGTCAGTTGCGGCGCCTTGAAGAAGGCGGCAGTTGCGGCCAATGAGCTCGTCACGTGAGTAGCCGGTGAGTTTTGTGAATGCGTCGTTGGAGAAAATGATCGGATTATCATATTGTCTGGGGTCGGTGATAATCATCGGCATTCTCGTCGCCTTGAATGCCGCTGCGAACGGGTCTTCTGAAGCATGTGCTGCAATCAGGCGATCGCCTGCATCCTGAGCGTCGCGAAAATCATTCTCTTGATCCATAAAAACTTGTCCGGACGCTTTGAATTGAGGTCTTTGGGGCGTTTCGCTGATCTGGGAGGCACCGTGAGAACTTCAAGATGCTAAGGAGAAAAGCTGCATGCGTAATTTCACTGACGCAGCTTGCTTTATAGTGGCCGCAGCACGCCCTCGCTTGCTGAACCGTTAGAACATCTGGTGAATAGACCATCTGGTCCCGATTAAGCGACATCGGTCGGATAAGGAGGCGCTGGGTGATCGATAAGAGCAGCAGCATTCTATTTGTCTACTGCACGAGCCAAACGAACATGAGGCCGCCGAGAACGACACTGATAGCTGCGCCATAGCTTTGTAACGGCTCAAGCCACCTTCGCTGCAATCTCATTGTCACCCCTTCGATCGGAGAGATCCAGCCAAGTCTACGACATCTCGCGCCTGCAGCTTCAAATGCGTCGGCTTGGGTCTCGAGTGGCCCGATAACGTAGTCAATCATGTGACCCTGAACGATCACTACGCTTTTGGCTACACCGTCGTAAAATACGGTTGTTTCGTCATTCACACGTTTCATGGATAGGCCCCGGCTTGCAGGCGCTAAATGCATCAACGCAGAAAAGGTTCCGCACGCATCCTGACCGCATCGTCTCAAGGGCGACCGTTATGCCGGAATGGCATCCGACGATCTGAAAACACACCTTGATGCGGTACGCACCTTCCTTGCTCTGTGCTTTCAGACGCAACCCGATGCGGCGACCTTCGAGCGACTTCTGTCGAATGCCGCAATGGCGTCTTGGGTGATGACAGTACCGTCAATGACGGTTGATGTAGCAGATGGCCTTCCGAAAGCTCGGGTGCCCGTGTTGCTGCTTTACGGTGGCAAAGACAATCTGGTCATGACTGGCGCCAGCATCGCACGCGCGAAAAAGCTTAATCCCAACGTGCAGTCAAAGGTCTATCCTAATTCAGGCCACGCGCCTTTTCTGGAGGAAGTCCCTCGCTTCAGCAGAGATCTCGTAGAATTTGCGAAATCGACCCAAGTGGCAAAGTGATTTGTGTCGGGGCGGCTCTCTCGCCCCGATTAACTGCTTCATGGACCAACATAGATGCCCGAAACGAAATGTAGGCGACCGAGGACCATAGGGTTGTTCGATGAGCGCACGCCTTTTGACCTGCGGCACGCCAAACCCAATTCTCGACGGCGATGGCGAAGTCCGGCATCAGATCTGTGCCATACCACCGTCGACAGCGATCTCTGAACCAGTCGGAAAACTGCTCTCTTCGCTTGCAAGAAAGAGAGCTGCGGCCGCGACTTCTTCGGGTCGACCCATGCGCCGGAGAGGGATCATATTCGACAGTGCGTCGCGAACTTCTTGAGAGGCTGCGGCCATCATGGCCGTATCGGTGGGACCAGGGCTAACGACGTTAACGCAGATGCCTTTGGCCCAGGCTCGTGTAAACGAACGGACTGCAGCTTTGGTCGCACCTTACACGCCATAGCCTTTGGTGCCGATGTCTCCCGCAATCGAGCCGATCAACACAATCGTTCCGCCCGTCTGCATCATGTCGATCGCACCCTGCGCCGCGAACACGAGGGATTTCACATTCAAGCCGAATGTCCGATCGAAATGATCCTCGGAAATGTCTTCAAGCGGTGCGTATTCGGACATTCCCGCATTCACGACGAGATACGTCGACGCGGCCTTGCTCTGCTCGGATCTGCTCGAATACGCGCTGAAGATCGGCTCGATCACTGGCATCTGCCCGGATCGTCTGGAGGTTTACGGTTTGGACCTGTGACTCGTCCCCAGCTCCCCTGCGGCTGGTCGCGTAGACACTTGCGCCCTCGGCTAAAAACCTTTCAGGAATGGCTCCGCCGATCCCACCCACGCCGCCGATAACTGCGGCAACCTTGCTTCCTAATCTGCTCATAATAACAGACCGGGCTCTTGAGTTCGCCGTTCGTCTTCTCATGCTCGGCGATCATCTGCTGCGCAGTCGCCTTTGCCGACGAGCATGATCTGCTGGCCCCAGATACCGATTCCATCGTCGCGGCTCACCGTCGCCAGGACAGAGGTCCACACATCCGGTGACGCTACGATGATCCTGACATGTTGCGCGAGATCGCCAGCAACGCGACGGCGATGGGGCGATGGCGCTGCTTCCGGGCCTTCGACTAGAGCGTTCAGCAGATGTATTGCGGGCGCGGGCATTGGCGGTTGATGACGAGCGGACGATCTTGGCGGCATGGGCGCTGGCATCCTTAGCCGCTGTGGCTCGGACGCTCTTCGGCTCGACGCTATGCTATCTTCAGCAAAAATCCATTGCATTCTCCGGTATCGCTCAAAGCGACATCAGGCTGCGGATCGTGCCCACTACTTTCGCGTGGTCGTACGGCTTTGCGAGAAAAGGTATGTCTTCGGCCAAATTCCCCAACGGGTTTACTCGACCTGAAGTGACAATGATCTTGATCGGCGGCCAGCGATCTCGCACAAAAGCCGCAAGCTTCATACCGTCCATAGTTCCCGGCATATCGATGTCGGTGAAAACGACCGCGATTTCCGGATGGTGCTCGATCATTTTGATGGCCTCGTCCGCATTGCCGGCAGAGAAAACGACAAAACCCTGATCCTCGAGTTCGTCCTCTATAGCCAAGCGTATGAGGGCTTCGTCTTCGACAACCAATATGGTGACAGGGAATGATTGCACGACGCCAGATCTCCAAACGAGGACAGCGGCTCTGCTTCAAGCCCTCGAACCGACCGTCCGATATCGTACAAACTAGTCTTTCTCTCAATGGGTTCCAGTCAGGCTCGGAAAATTGTCCTGCAGGGCGTCCTATGCCTTGGAAGGCATGCCAATTTGAGCGTAGTTCGCCTGGAAAAGACGCACCCGAGAACAGGACGAAGATATGCATCCAGCGGCGGCAGTCGCTCCGGGCTTCCTTGCCAACCACGCTGCCCGCGTATTCAACCGTTTGGTGGATAGGGCTTTGCGGCATCACGGGCTTTCGCTCTCTCTCGTCGGTCCAATCATGCTGCTGTTTAGAAGGGCCCGATGCTACAGCGCAACCATGTGCGCTCCTCGCCAATCAAGCAGCCAGCGATGGTTGCCCCTCTCGACATGCTGGAGGCGATATCGGGGAGGCGTTAGTGGCCTATGAGATGCGATGCGGGCGTTGGTCGGAGGGTCAGGGTGTGCCGAAGATTGCTCCCAGCATCATGAATCCTCACAATCGGCTGGCATCAACCCGATGCATAGCGCCCTCACCATCGCGAGCAAGCTGGCCATCCGCAGCCTTGCCGCCAAGCTGTTTGAACAGCCAACCGAATGGACCGAATCTTCCACGCTATAATGAATTGCCAAACTGAGGCATCATCGACGCTACCGTTTCACGCTCGTTCGTCGTGATCGCTGTCCTCGTCCGGTCGAACGTCGTCAGCGGCAGTGGCAAAGTACGGCGCATTGGGTTAAGATAACTCGACAGCGCGTGCTGCGGTGCTGCGGGTTCCCCCGAAATCCACGGAGACTTCGATCAACCTTCCAACCAAGGGAGCGCGAACCCATGTCTTCGACAGCTTCAAAGGGCCGCATTCAATCAACTCTCCGCCACTTTCTCGACAAGGAGGCATCTGGCGGTATTGTCCTCATGATCGTCGCCGTCCTGGCGATCATTACGGCGAACTCGCCGGTCGCTGAGGATTATTTCCACGCACTGCACGTTTATATCGGCCCGCTCAGCCTGCAGCACTGGATCAATGACGCGCTGATGGCCGTCTTCTTCCTGCTCGTTGGGCTCGAGATCAAGCGCGAGATGCTGGACGGCCAGCTTTCCTCGTGGAGCCGACGCATCCTACCCGGTGCGGCCGCTGCGGGCGGCATGCTGTTTCCGGCATTGCTCTTCGTCTTCTTCAACCGGCAGGATCCCTCGGCGCTGCGAGGATGGGCAATCCCGACCGCCACCGATATCGCCTTCGCGCTGGGTGTGATCTCGCTGTTCGGATCGCGCGTACCTGCATCGCTCAAGATCTTCCTCGCGGCACTGGCAATCATCGACGATCTGGGCGCCGTTATCGTCATTGCCACGTTTTACACCGAAGATCTCAACCTGATGGCGCTTGCCGGCGCTGCAATCGTGCTCGGCAACCTGATCATCTTCAATCGCATGAAAGTGACGGCGCTTTGGCCCTATCTGGTTCTCGGGGCAGCGCTGTGGGTCCTGGTTTTTGCGTCAGGTGTTCACGCGACGCTGGCTGGCGTGATGCTGGCCCTGACGATCCCGCTGAAGCTGACGCCTGGCACGCCGGAAGCCACTCATGCCGAATCCCCGCTCCACAAACTCGAGCATAGTCTCCATAAGCCGGTGGCTTTCATCGTCGTGCCCGCCTTCGGTTTTGCCAATGCTGGTGTCTCGTTTGCTGGAGTGACGGCAGATGTTTTCGCTGAGCCTTTGACCATGGGCGTAGCGGCCGGTTTGCTGTTCGGCAAACTGGTCGGCGTTCTCGGGACGGTCGCGCTTCTCGTCAAGCTGGGACTGGCCGACCTGCCGGCTAAAGCAAGCTGGGGTCAGATGATGGGAACCGCACTCCTGTGCGGGATCGGCTTCACGATGAGCCTGTTCATCGGCCTGCTCGCGTTCAATGATCCCGTCGTTCAGGATAATGTCAAAATCGGCATCCTCATGGGTTCCGTCGTCGCCGGAATTCTCGGCTCGATCTGCCTGATGGTATTCAGTCGTCGAGGCGGATAGCCAAAGGGCAGTGACATCCTTGAGCTCGCCGACGATAGCTCTTGATTGCCGACGGTTAGCAGCGGCACTTCGGGCGTCCATCGTCATCCCCTATGACAGTCAGCGGATCGCCCAGGTTCGGAGGATGTTGGAGACATCAAGCCCATCGAATGCCCTCTCGTGCCGAAAGGCTTGCTCGTCGCGTACGGAGCAAGCCTATCAACTAGCTAAATAACAGTCCTCGCCTTGGCTATGCCAAGAAATCGAGCAGATCCTTGTTCAGCCGGGCGGGTGCGGTGGCAAACAGACCGTGCGGCTCACCTTCATATTCAATGAGTTTTGCGCCTGGGATCGCAGCGGCCGCGGTCCGGCTGGATGGATCGATCGGCACGGTCTTGTCCGCCGTTCCGTGGATGATGAGGGTCGGGATGGTGAACGCCGAGAAATCGCCCCGGAAGTCAGTATTTCCGAACGCATCCACGCAATCGATCGTCGCTTTTGGACTGGCCATGATGCCGAGTGTAAAAGACCAGTCGAGAATGCCGTCGCTGACCGGGCTTGTGACCCATCCAACACCATAGAACGTCTTTGCGAAATCCTGAAGGAAGGCAAACCGGTCCTTGCGGATCTGGGATTTCATATCCTCGAATACGCTTACGTCCACGCCATCGGGATTACTTTGGTCCTTCAGCAGATATCCCGCAACCGATGCAACCAGGATCGCTTTGGACACACGAGACGCCCCGTGGCGGCTCAGGTAGCGCGCGATTTCACCACCGCCCATCGAAAAGCCGACAAGTGCAACGTCCTGTAGGTTGAGTTCCTCAAGAACGCTTGCCAGGTCATCGGCAAACGTATCGTAATCATAACCGGTTGCAGGATGACCGGACTGACCAAATCCGCGGCGGTCATAGGTCACGACCCTGTATCCGGCTTCGAGAAGCGCGAGGGTCTGATATTCGAACATGTCGCCGGTCAGCGGCCAGCCGTGGATGAGAACCACTGGGCGGCCATTTCCCATGTCTTTTACATGCAGTTGCGTTCCATCTTTCCCCTCGACAAATGCCATCGGTATCTCCTCTTGCGTGACGGGGAGTAAACGCTTCGGCAGGACGCGGTGTTCCAGGTTAGACGCGAGCTTATGCTGCAAAAAACGAATAGCCCGATGGCTGGACATGGAAGCGCCTTGGTCTCGGATTTCGCATTCAACGGCTTAGATACTTTCAAAGCTTTCCCACTACACCATTTAAGTTAGCTATGGCATTGGACCATGTGGCGCGTCAGACAGGAGCAGCGTTTTGAACTACTGGGAAGGCTTCGACTGGGCGAGTACGCGATTAGGTCCAAAAGAAACATGGTCGTCAGCGTTGCGCACGACCTACGACATCATGTCTTCTACCAGCTTTGGCATGTGCGCGACCTGGGGATCGGAAAAAACCTTCCTCTATAACGAAGCCTATGCGCCCTTCCTCGGAGATCGGCATCCCTGGGCACTGGGGCAACCTATCGACCAGGTTTGGCCCGAAGTGTGGCAGGAAATCGAGCCGTTGATTGCGCGGGCGATGGCCGGCGAAACCGTTTATCTGGAAAACCTTCACCTCGTGATGACCCGCAAGGGTTATCCGGAAGATACCTACTGGACATTTTCCTACAGCCCCCTGCGCGACGGAGACACCATCCAGGGATTTCTGGATGTCGCCTACGAGACGACAGAGTTACTCGCTGCGCAGTCACGCGACCGCGTTAACGCCGAGCGTGTCCAACTGGCGTTGAGCGCCGGGGCGATCATCGGCACCTGGGTCTGGGATATTCCGACGGACCAGTTCACCATCGATGCGGCCTTCGCGGATAGTTTTGGTCTCGATCCGGCATTGGGTCGCAGCGGGGTTCCCCTGGACCAGATCATTTCCACAGTCCACCCGGAAGATCGCGATGGGCTCGTCGCGGCCATCAATGATGCAATCGAACGGCGAGGGCATTATGCCCACCAATATCGCGTTCGGCGTCAAGACGGCAATTACTACTGGATCGAAGCAAACGGTCGTGTCGATTGCGATGCCGATGGGAAGCCGTTTCGTTTTCCCGGTGTGCTCATAGATGTTGACGATCGCCGTGCCGTCGCGGCGGAGCGCGACCGGGCGATCGCCATGCTGCAGGTTTTGAACGACGACCTGGAGCATCGGGTTGCCGAGCGTACAGCAGAACTCCTCAAGGCGGAGGAGGCGTTGCGCCAAGCGCAAAAAATGGAGGCCGTGGGCCAGTTGACCGGCGGCCTTGCTCACGACTTCAACAACCTGCTCGCAGGGATATCCGGAAGCCTACAACTCGTGACACGCCGCCTTAACCAAGGTCGCACGGCAGATGTCGAAAGATATCTCTCGGCAGCCCAGGGTGCCGTTCAGAGGGCCGCCGCATTGACGCACCGACTGCTGGCCTTCTCGCGCCGCCAGACGCTCGATCCGAAGCCGACCAGTGTCAATCGGCTGATCAACGAACTGGAGGATTTGATCCGTCGCACTGTTGGTCCGTCGATCGAGCTCAATGTGATCGGGACGACCGGCCTTTGGCCGGCGCTGGTGGACCCATCTCAGCTGGAAAACGCGCTTCTCAACTTGTGCATCAACGCCCGTGACGCCATGCCGAATGGTGGACGAATTACCATCAACAAGGATAACATCGTGCTGGATCAGGCTGCGGCTTCGGCGCATGACTTGCCTAAGGGTGAATATCTCCTGATCTGCGTGAGCGATAGCGGTACGGGTATCCCCGAAGACATCCGCGAGAAGGTTTTCGAGCCGTTCTTCACGACCAAGCCGCTCGGCGAAGGAACTGGGCTCGGCCTATCGATGATATATGGCTTCGCAAAGCAGTCCGGCGGACAGGTGACGATCTCGTCGGAAGAAGGAAAGGGCACGACCGTCTGCATATATCTTCCACGACATGTGATGGAAGGTGATGTAAACGACGAACAGGCCGAGCAGCGAGTGCTTACGCGCTCTGAGCAGGGCGAAACCGTTCTGGTGGTCGATGACGAGCCGACAGTGCGAATGCTGATCTCGGATATACTGCATGAGCTCGACTACACGGTCATTGAAGCTGGTGATAGCGTTGCTGGCATGAAGATCCTGCAATCGGACGTCAGGATCGACCTCCTCGTCAGTGACGTCGGCCTTCCGGGAGGTATGAATGGCCGGCAGATGGCGGACGCTGCACGCCAGTCACGGCCGGATCTCAAAGTGCTCTTCATAACCGGATACGCGGAGAGTTCGACTGTCCGCGATGGTCACCTCGATCAAGGAATGTCCGTCATGAGCAAGCCGTTCCCGGTGGAACTCCTAGCCGCCCGCGTGCGAGAGATGATTTCTCAGAACTGACGGGGAGGCGTTCATCTCGCTCTCGACCGTCAGCCGCTCAAGGCTGCAACCGAGATGTCAAGCGCGGTTTTGACTTAGTGCCGGCAGCTCGTCGGAAGGCATCGTCATTCGGGTAGGAGCGCCATCGGAATGCGCAGAGTGAACCGCGTCTCGTGCGAGGTGGAGACAATATCGATCCGGCCGCCATGCGCTTCGGCGATCCTGGAGGCGATGTAAAGTCCAAGGCCCAGACCTTCAGTACGTTCCTGACCGTGATGCCGGCTGAACGGCTGGAACAGCTTCTCCAGCGCGCTGTCCGGTATTGGTTTGCCGCCATTGGATACCGAAAGCTCCAGCCCGGTGTCCGATGTGGCCGCCATGACGAGCACGGGCAGATCGGCAGCCCCGTGGGTCAGAGCATTACCAAGCAGGTTAGAGAAGAGCTGTGCAATCCGTTTGTGGTCAACCGACACCTGTCGCTCCAGCGCAAAATGGGTAACGATCTCTCGTTCCGTCCAGACGCTCCGTAGTTCTCCCACAACCTGATCAAGGGCCGGCTGGAGTGGCTCATCCGACAGCTGAAGCGAGATGCCGCCGCCGAGGCGGCCGCGGGCAAAGTCCATGACGTTGTCGACCAAGTTCCCCATGCGATCAACGCTCTTCAGCATCATCGCGACCACTGTTCTGGCGCGATCGTCCAGAGTAGACTTGGTCAGAAGCCGTGCGCCAGCTCCGATCGAGGCAAGAGGGTTGCGCAGGTCATGCCCGAGCACGGCGATGAACTGTTCGCGGATTTCCGCGACCTCAATCTCTTCCTGGAGCCGCTCTTCAGAGGCGACGAGCCGATTGCGTGCATCCAGATGATTTGCAATCAGTTCTGCAAACAGCTTGAACATCGTCAGGATCTTGGAATTGTTCACCTGCGCCGGGCGTGGATCGATCGCGCACAACGTCCCGAAGAATGTGCCGTCACTCAAGGTAATCGGAACTGAGATATAACTCTGGAAGCCGTATTGCAGCGGCGTATGGTGCCCAATCCAGATATCGCTTTTGTCGACATGGTCGATTGCGACCGCCTCTTGATTTTGGCGGATCTCGTGGCAGATGGTGGTTTCGACCTGGAGTTCGCCACCTGGCTTTAGGCCGAAATCGATGTTGTCGAGAACCTCGCAGGCAATCCACCGTCCCTCGGTGACACGAGCGACTGCAGCAAATCCCATGCCAGTGGTCTGGCGGATGACGTCAAAGATCGAAGATACCGCGGGAATATCGGCAATGGCATCGATGTCAGCTTGAAATTCGTGCGGCAATAATCTTGTCCGGTCTCGACGGTTGCAGTTATCGAAACGGACAGGGAGACGCTTGCTGTCCGAAACCTTATATCACCAAATTCAATCGCATAATTCTCTGATCGTCGTCAAAACAAGTTCTTGATTAATCGGGTTGTTGAGGAAACGAGCGTGGGTCGGAAGATTCCCCTTCTTCGGGGATCACAGCGCCAGAGGCGACAATGATGGAGATATCTGGCCAGTGCTCCCCGATGTAGTTGGCCAACTCAATCCCATTGAGGCGGCCGGGCATCTGCATATCCGTAACAATCAACTTCAAGGTATTGTGCTGTTTCAGGAAGGCGAGGGCGACGCGCCGGGGGCTACTGCTGAAATGTGCACCGGCCTCGCCCGCGGCAACGCCGGAGGTTTCAGGCGAGACAACCGCGTCGACAACAACTGATGCGCCCCCCCAACCGCGACCCCGTCGGCCGAGAGAGCCGCAGCCGATAGGGCTGTTGGCTCCGACGGCCTTCCTGAGCGCACCGTTCTTGACGTCACAGAGCAGCAGCTCGAAGAGGCTCTTGAATTTGAGGGCGTGAACGCGAAGCAGTAACATTAAAGAGCGTTCCCGCGAATTGTAGGAGCGCTCACCTTTAATGAAGCGTGGCGCTTATGTTCGACGTCTGAATGGTACGGTTTCCTTGCGCGGTAAACTGACACGCAAGGTCGACCACTTGGGCAAACGAGCAATGCGGAGAATCGTACGGATCTCGCTCGAATAATTGCAAGATTTCTATAAGTTTGCGGGCGGATCCCGCCAGGCGGCGTTTTGTCGTAGGGTCGAAGCCTTTAAAGGTCTTAACGACTTCCATACGCAAGGCCTCGAAAAACATCCGTTTTTCTTTTGTGCTTAGGCGAGTTTCAAAATTCTCTTTGTCTAAAGCCTCAGTCACAGTCGCCTCCCAATATTGGTATGAATTCCCGACTTGTGAGATAGCCCTAACGTGGCACCACCCTAGCCAGCCCGAAGTCACCTTTGCTATCGCGACTTTGACTACGCATCGGTCTGTCGGTTCTGAGGATGCTTTCATTTAGGCATACACACAACGTGGTCCGCCTAAGGTCGGGTGGTACTTCCAGCAGGCTGATTGCTTTCTGAAGGCCCCCGTGTGCCGCCATCGGAGTGCGGCGTTTTTTGATCGTGTCCCATGGAGTG
>UCIV01000047.1 GCA_900472575.1 Hyphomicrobiales bacterium | reverse complement strand
ATTCAAGTTAAGGTGACATCACCCTTCAAACTCTGATGTGCGCGATCACGCGACGCCAACGTTCGATATAGCCGTTTACGAAAGCGTTATTCACGCCCGAGGCCTTCATTTCAGCAGCCAGATGGTTGAGATCAAAGGCCTCCAACGGCGTGTCCTTCGGATAGACTTTGAGCGTGTATTTGAACGTATCCTCCCAACTCCTCTGCACCCCCACTGTCTCATCGAGTAAATGTGGACGGTACAGATCGATGAGGTCTCCGATGGTCATCGTTACCATTCGATGCTCCTCCCGTCATAGGCGATGAACTTGCCAGTTTCATCAAGATGGTCGGCAGCTTGAAGGATTGATGTTGCGGCCTCATCCGAACTGACTGTCGGGTGTTTGTCAGAATAAGGGGCTGATAGCCTTGTTTGCACGGTGCCTGGATGCACGGCGGCTATCACTGCCTGAGGATGAGTCCGCGATAGCTCGATAGAGGCCGTCCTTACGGTCTGATTGAGCGCGGCTTTTGAAGATCGGTACGAAATCCAGCCACCAAGTCGGTTGTCGCCGATCGAGCCTACTCGTGCCGAAAGGAAAATCGCGATGGATCGGCTCTGACGATTGAGCCGTGGCAAGAAGTGCTTTGCGACGAGTGCCGGACCAACTGCGTTGATATGAAACTGACGAAGCATTGCGTCTGGGTCTATTTCCCGAAGAGATTTCTCCGGCCCGCGGCCATCTATCGTCAAGGCTCCAGTCGCACAGACAATAAGATCCAATGCCTTCCCCGATAGCTTTTCAGCCGCAGCGGCAACCGTTCCCTCATCAAGTAGGTCAAGGCCGCCACTGCTTCGAGACAACGCTACGACGTCGCCAACGTTCAGCTGCGCGCTCAAATGGCTGCAGATAGCCGAACCAATCCCTCCGCTTGCGCCGATCACTACTGCTCGGAAACCCATGGGTAGAGACTGCAATTGGCACCGTCCTTGTAGGATTTGCTACCAGAGAAGACCATCGAGATCGAACTTTACCAGCCACGTAGAGAGGACACAGCGGCGGGCAGACTACTTGGGGGCAACCGCAAGACGTTGCTTCAGCAGCCAATCCCATAGTTCCGGGTCATTAAGCGCTGACATTTCTACGTCAGAATGGCTTACACCTTCCAAGACCGAGAGCCGTGCATCACGTTTCAGGGACTTGAGGCGCTCATACATGATTACCGAATCAGACAGCGGAATGACGTCGTCGTTTGTGCCGTGGAAGACCCAGAAGGCAGCCTTCTCGTTCGTCCTGTTCAGATAGTGGCGGTTTCCACCGCCTGCGATAGGAACCACGGCGGCAAACCTTTCGGGGAACTGCTCAGCCAAGGCCCACGCCCCAAAACCGCCCCGGCTATAGCCAATGACATAGATGCGGGAGCTATCGACCCGGTATTTCGAGATAACCTCTTCAAGCGCCGCTTCCACCTTCTCTATTGGATAGAGCAGTTCCTCGCTCGGGTTCTGAGGCGAGAAGACAAGGAACGGCAATTGCTTTCCACCTGCAATCAGCTTGGGGATGCCGCTCGATTTGACCTTCTCGATGTCGTTTCCGCCCTGATCCCCTCCATGGAGCCATACAACGAGCGGGTAGGTGTCCTTCGAAGCCTCATATCCATCCGGCGTGTACATAAGGTAGTTGAGGTCGCTCTTCACGGCTGCTGTCGATGTCGTCGCCACCTGTTCGGCGTGGACCGCTCCAACCGTGCACGTTCCCAACGCGGCAACCAAAGCCGCAGACAAAATCCATGGTTTCATCCGTTCACCTCCTCCTAGACGATTGTTTAAGTTGGCACATGCGCTTGCATTTAAACAACCCAGTCCACGCAATTCTCCGGCCTGGTGGGTAATTCACTTCAGCATGTCGGCGATCTCGGCTGCAGCGAGCCTTGCCTCACCATGCCGAGGCAGTCCGCGATAAAGGCGAGGCTGGTGCTCGGAGCAGAACCAGCGCGTGACGGTACGGCTTTTCTCAAAGCCGTAGCATCTCCATTCCTTGCAGTCGTCGAATTCGCAGTATCCCGAAAAGCTGGCGACGTCCCGATTGTCTAAATCCGAGCGTTAAACATTGCGCCCTTTGGCAGTTCTTTTGCCCAGAACGGCACCAGCCACCAGCGCGCAGTCTCTTCTTCCTGACGGCCATCGGTATCGTTATGAACGATTAGCACATCCTGTATCGGAGCAATGTTGACGCGAGCCTGTGTATTGCGACCGCGTTCTTCCGCGGGCAACTGGTAAAGATCAAGGAAGGCCGGCCACTCATGCTCAAACGTAAACTTCCGCACATCGAGTCATCGTCTCCTGAGGATCGAAAGGTCTTGGTCGAGGTCGCGGTTGGCAATAACGCCCAGCATCATATGATCGGCCAACTCCACCATAGCCGATGCAACGTCTTCAGGCTTCCAGCCGGCTTCAACAGCGGCCATAGCGACATTGGTGAACCCGCCCGCCATCGCTTCCTGACGTTGCAGGAATCGATCAGGCTGCTGGTTGGTCGTGGGCGGGGATATCCGTTTCATAACCAAGAGATCTCGCCTGCCAGTTCGCAGTCAAGCACTGAAGATGACGAAATCAATCCGCGTCTTCTGGCGGAACTTTTCGGCCGTGGATCGGGTTCGGCACAGACAGAGGAGATACGAAGATGACCGACCCGAAAGACCACCCTGAGCAGGATCCTGCTGAAGGCTCGCGCGAGACCATCGAGCGCGATCTGAAGCGGCAGGAAGAGAGAGGGAGCGGGGATAAAACAACCCGCAGCGAAGATGTACCGAACACCGGGCAGGCTGGCGCAGAGGCGGCAGAACCGTCGCCGGGGAGTTGAGGCTGTGTCCAAAGGAAGAGCAGTTTGAGCATGAGTATGAGTATGAGGAGGCGAGATGAGTGATACCAACCGGACGAACAAGCGGATAGCCCGGCTCGGAGCAACCGCTATGATCGTTGTCGTCGCGGCGATTGCAGCAAGTTACCTGATCGGCCCCGCGACAGATCCTCGAACGACCGCATCTGTGTCGGCGCCAGCCCAGGGTGAGCCGGAAAACCTTGCGGCTCCCTCTAACCCGTCGGGCGGGTCTAGACCTTAAGGCAACCGCGTCAAGCTTTCGAACCAATCCCGATATGGCGTGTTCCTGGCAAACTTTCGATTGTAGTCCGGCTCACCATCGCTCCACCAAACGGGGCCACGTTCCCCGAGACAGATTTTCGCGGCTTCCACGCGCTGGCGAGCAATCTTCGTCTTCTCGACATCACCCTTCGCATCTTTGACAGCCCTACGTGCAGCCATCAGCTCCGAGACGAGCGCTTGTCGTTCGGAATCTGCTAAATGTGGATTGCTGATCCGCCAAAGCCGACTACGCACGACCATATATCGACCGTCCGGCGTGCGAGGGAATGAAGGACGCTCGCTGCTCAAACGCTATCCAACGCCCGCGGATCCTGGGCTATCGCGCGACGCGATGCTCGGGCGGCGAGTACGTCGCTTTCGCGCACCCATACCTTCCCATCTACATCTTCGCCGCGTCTTATGCCAGTCGCCGCCAAGTCGCGATAAAATTCGGCGTAGCGGATGAGCCGCCGCAAAGATTTCTCTGGTGGAGCCGCTGTTGCCTTCATCGCTTCGCACGTGACGATGACCAGCCAGACGGATGAGCCATCGGTGACGGCGATCTGCCCGTTCTCGAAATGAATGAACGGTGCGGGTTCACACAGACGGATCTCGGTATCTTCCTGCATATCAGCTGGCTTTCTTCTTCTTGAGATCTGCCTCAACGCTCTTCCGTAGAGCATCCATGATGTTCACGATATTCGAAGCTGGCGCCGCTTCCGCTTTTTTGCCCTTGGAGGGCGTCTTTGCCTTAAGCTGCTTTTTCTTCTGCTCAATCAATTTGAGCAGGCTCTCCTGGATTGGATCGCTGACCATTGCCGGCGACCACCGCGCCGTCTTCTGCTTGATCAGCTTCTGGACGAGGGGAATGAGTTCTCTATCCGCTTCGGCATCGATATCCTCAAAATAGTTTTCCTCTGGCCGTACCTCATCGCCGAAGCGAAGCGACCAGAGCACGATGCCATCGTCGCGGGGCTCAAGCACCACCGCGCGCTCGCGGCGGCGGATCACCAGCTTCGAAATACCGACGACCTTGTCTGCCTTCATTGCATCCCGGATCACGGCAAAGGCTTCATGCCCGACCGGATCGTCCGGCATCAGGTAATGCGGTTTTTCCAGATAGACCCACTCGATGCTGTCAGCGGGTGCAAACTTGTCGATATCGATGGTCTTCACAGTGTCGAGTGCTACGGCATCGAGATCGTCGTCAGTCAGAATGACATAATCGTTCTCACCGCGGGCATAGCCCTTGGCCTCATTGTCGTCCTTGACCGGCTTGCCGGTGACCGAGTCGATGTACTGGGAGACGACGCGGTTGCCGGTGTCTTTGTTCAGCGTATGAAACCGAACTTTCTCTGCTTCCGACGTCGCCGGCATCATCGAGACCGGGCAGGTGACGAGCGAAAGTTTCAGATAGCCTTTCCAATAGGGCCGAAGTGCCATGAACTTTTCTCCTCATCCAGCCTTGCGCTGCGGGGCGGCTTTTGAAGCGGCGGACCCCTTGGCCACCCCGTGCGCGGCGCGCTGCCTGCCAGCACCTGTGTTGGCATTGGCTGCAGTGCGTTTCGAATTGTCGTCCTTGAATTTGCCGAGGCCGGCGCTTTCGCGTAGCGCCGCGAGCAGATCGTTCGGCTTGGAGACCTCGACCTTCTTTCGTTTTGGCAATGCCTTGCCTTCGATCTTGGCTTTCACCAGCTCGGCGAGTGCCGCCTCATAACGGTCGTCGAAGGCCGCCGGATCGAACTCGCCTTTCTTCGTCGAGATGATGTGCTTGGCGAGATCGAGCATCTCGCCCTGGATCTTGATCTTCGGCATGTCCTCAAACGC
This sequence comes from Hyphomicrobiales bacterium, assembly GCA_900472575.1. Lineage (GTDB taxonomy): Bacteria > Pseudomonadota > Alphaproteobacteria > Rhizobiales > Rhizobiaceae > Neorhizobium > Neorhizobium cellulosilyticum. Next base: position 14,926 of record UCIV01000047.1, on the reverse strand, counting down.
CTTCTTCGACGAGCGGACCTCGTAATCATAGTTCAGTGTGGTGGCGATCAGACCCTTGCCGTGCGGCCGGATGAGAATGGTCCGCATCCGCCGAAAGAGCACGGTCCTAGCAATTGCGGCAACCTTGGACTCGCGCATGCCGTCCCTCAGAGCGGCGAACGCATCCGTGCCCATCTTATCCGGTGTAAGGTAGTAAGGCTTGTCGAAGTAGATATCGTCGACGTCGGAGCAGGGAATAAAGGCTTCCACCTCCAGCGTCTTGTTGCTCTCTGGAATGGTGGCTGCCACTTCATCCGGATCAATGATAATGTATTGGCCATTCTCGATGCCGAAACCCTTGGTCTGTGCTTCTTTCGGCACGGGCTCTTCCGTGTCACTGTCGATGAACACGCGGTTGACCCGGTTTCCAGTCGCGGTGTTGATCGTGTTGAAGGTGATCCGCTCGGAGGTCGAGGCGGCGGTGTAAAGCGCTACGCCACACGACACCTCACCGAACTTGATAAAACCTTTCCACTGAGCACGCTGACCGGCCATATCGAACTCCTCGCACAGGACGCAACCTATGCGATTCAACTGCGTCAGTCGCCACTCAGTTCCGATTCGAAAAATGAATCATTTTCAATGGCTTGATTCATTTTTCCACCACAACCATGAGATTCAAATCCAGCCTCTCGATTCGATGCATCTTTTCGGCCGCGCGCGAGTTATCCGCATATCGCAACCGACGGAGACTTCAGATGTCGAAGAGAGAGCTGATCGATACCGGGACCGATAAGCGATATGTTCGCCGTGACGAGAAGGGCCAGTTCAAGGAGAGCGTCGACGTTGGGCGGTCGCTTTCGGCCGACAAGCGCCAGAAGGCCAAAACCGTGGCCAAACCGGGCGAGGGCGATAAGGGCGATCATCGACCGGCCAAACATTGAGGGTGGCACCATGACCAGTATCGCAGGCGATCTTCGCCTTAAGCTAGAACAGCTCGTCGATTATTACGTAACCGCCGGATCGAAAACGCCCGAGGTGATCGCGGCGATGGAGAAGGAACTGGCAGATATGCGGCGCGCGTATAACGAGGACCCAGATCCTGCGGATGAGCCCGGTGTGATTGACGAGCCTGCGAACGACTGGCCGGCGGCAACCTGACCACCGCTAGCTCGGTATGTGCTTCGGGCATAGCTGTTCTGTCGCATCGCCTATTTTCGAAGCAGCGTTGGGCGGGTTAGATGATGTCCAACGAAGCGACGCACCTCCTCCCGCGAAGCTTCGTCATTCAGGTGGCCTACTCCTCCTCCCAAGGGCTCCTGAATGGCGGCATCCTCCTCCCAGTCGTCGTTCACTTCATTCGAAAAGCCTGCCGCACCTCCCGCGGCAGGCTTTTTCGTTTCAGGGCTTGTCCTCGATATCAAAAACTGCGGCATTGTCCTGAACATCGCACAAACCTTTGTAAGAGGCATGGCGAAGGTTGCCGTCATCGGTCCAGTCGCGAAACTCGATCTCGGCAATCAAGGTCGGCTGCGCGAACACGAGGTTCTTTCCCGTCATCGGCACGACCGGCTGTTTCGTCTTCAGCTTGTCGAGCGTCGTTTTGAGATAGACCGCATCGCGTTCCTTGAACCCGGTCCCGACCGATCCGACCGAGACCCAGGCTGATCCACGTCGAGCGGCAAGAAGCAGGCTGCCGATCCCTCCACGGGCACGCTCGATCGTTCGTAATCGACGAAGGGCGGGCCATACGTTTCCACGCGGAACTGAGCCGGTTATTCGCACCCCACCGGCTCAGTTCCGCATGGAAAACAACATGTATGACACCAGTGCTCAGCCTGTCCTCATGCTGTTCGCCTGCGGCAGTGCGTTGTGTGGCCGGAAGACGGTCAGCCGGATCAGAGGCTTCCCTGACCGTTTCGGTAGCTGGCAGCTCTGACAACAATTATTCGACCCTTCCCAAAGTCGCGGTCGTACCGATTTTCGTCCTTTGGTTTGGCTCGGGAACGGTTCCGGCGGTCCTCACCGCGCTGACGACCTGCATTTTCCCGATCGTGGTCAACGTGGCGACAGGTCTTGCAACCACCGAGCCGGAAATGGAAGACGTGCTGAAGGCGCTTGGGGCATCGCGCATGCAGGTGCTCTGGAATGTCAGCCTTCCCCGCGCCATGCCTTATTTCTTCGCCTCGCTTAAAGTGGCGGTCACGCTGGCCTTCGTCGGCACGGTCCTTTCTGAGACCGTTGCTTCGAACCTCGGCATTGGCACGGTGATAATGATGGCGACCTCAAGCTTCGATGTACCACTTGCCTTCGCGGGCCTGTTCGCCTTGGCGTTTCTCGGGATCGCGCTCTATAGCGTTTTTGCGGTCATCGAGCAGCGGGTGTGCGGATGGGCCAATCGCAAGCAGGAATTTGCGATGGGGTGATGGGGAGCCTGCGCGTTAGCTCTGCTGACGTCTAATTCACTGAAATCGCGAAGAAACATTAGCTGCCTCAATGTCGGAATTGAAGTGGCCGACGGTTCGTATCCCTTCAAGGCGAAGACATCGAGGACGTGTCATTCTTTACCGTTTCGCGAAAATTCGCGCGCAAGATCCAGGAAAGCCCGCACGCCGGCAGACAAATTTCGGCGCCCCGGATAATACAGACACAGCCCCGGATATGGCGGCGTCCAGGCCTCCAGAATGCGAATTACTCGACCCGTATCGATATCTGGCAAAATGTCCTGCTCAAAGGTGTAGCCGATCCCGGCACCTTCCAGAATGGCTGTTCTCGTCAAGCTCGCCTCATCGAGGATAATGGGGCCACTCACGTCGACCTGTACCTGCTCTCCGTCTTTCTCGAACCGCCATCGATATAGAGAGCCATCGGGCAACCGAACGCGAATACAGCGGTGGTTCAGAAGATCTGGCGGAACGGCTGGCACCCCGTGCTTCTCAAGATATTTAGGTGTACCGACAACTGCATGGCGCTGCGGCCGGCCGAGCGAGACCGCAATCATGTCGCTGGGCACCAGACCTGCGACCCTGACGCCCAGATCGAAACCGTCTCTTACGATATCGACCATTTTCCCCTCCGTAACGATGTCGACATGCATGTCGGGATAGCGGCGCAAGAATTCGAGTGCGAGCGGTGAGATGATGGCGCGAGCGGCAAAAGGCGCTGCATTGATCCTAATCGTCCCTGACGGCGTCTCGCGTTGCTCACGAACCACCTCCAAAGCTGCATGGAGATCCTGAAGCGATGGCGCAACGTTTTCCATGAACAGCCGGCCAGCATCCGTCAGGGATACGCTGCGCGTGGTGCGGTTGAACAGTCGCACGCCGAGTGAAGCTTCAAGCCTGCCGATCGTATGGCTCAGAGCGGTCGTTGAAATGCCAAGATCGATCGATGCGGCACGGAATGTCCCGCGTCGCGCGATTGCAATAGCTGCTTCAAGTTCCTTCAGGCTTGCCTGATCCATTGTCCCGATCTGTTCATCACGTCGTGCGATTTCGTCCCACTTATTCGCGCTATTGTCCAGTGCTAGCTATTGGGCATCCAAAGGAGAAAGCTCATGACGCAGGCTCTACCAAAACCAATCGCGGATTTCATCGAGGCCAATGCGCAGCTTGATGTGAACGGGATGCTGAGACCTTTCGCGGCCGATACCATCGTCCACGACAACGGTGTGCGTCACGAAGGCCATGTCGAGCTACGGTGTCTGTTTGAAGAGGCGGTGATTCCCGTAAAGGCAATCTTTACGCCCGATACCGTTCGCGATGAGGGCGATCACGTGGTGGTCGAAGGCCCCGCCCATGGCGACTTTCCGCGCAGCCCGATCCGCTTCACCTATCGCTTCACGCTCGAAAACAACCTCATCAAAGACCTGGAGATCACGGCATGAGCCTAAAAACCGATCCGACCGAGTTCGCAGGAAAACGCGTGCTTGTCAGCGGCGGCACCAAGGGTGCGGGCCTCGCCACCGTCGAGCGTTTCCTGGCCGGCGGCGCGCAAGTTATCACAGCCGCCCGTGGAACTCCCGAGCCGATCCACGGCGTCGAGTTCGTCCAGGCGGACCTGACCACGGCCGAGGGCGGGGAGCGCGTGGCCAAGGCGGCGCTCGAGCGCCTAGGCGGGATTGATATTCTGGCTCATGTCATGGGTGGATCTTCGGCGCCAGGCGGTGGATTTGTCGCGCTAACGGACGATCACTGGCTGGCCGAACTGAACCTGAACCTTCTGGCAACGGTCCGTCTTGATCGTCTGGTGATCCCGCAGATGATCAAACGGGGTGCGGGTGCCGTCGTGCACGTCACCTCCATCCAGTCCGTACTTCCTCTACCCGAGGCCACGACTGCATATGCGGCTGCCAAGGCCGCACTCAAGACGTATAGCAAGTCGATCTCCAAGGAGCTTGGGCCAAAGGGCGTGAGGGTCAACGTGGTCTCTCCCGGCTGGATCATGACCGAGTCGTCAGTCCATTTGCTTGAGCGATTGCAGGCCGCCAATGGCGGGACAATCGAGGACGCGCGACAGGGTGTTTTGAACAGTCTCGGCGGAATTCCGATCGGGCGTCCGGCCGAGCCACGTGAGGTTGCCGACCTCATCGCCTATCTGGCTTCGGATCGCGCAGCTGCGGTCCACGGTGCAGAGTTCGTCATCGATGGGGGCACCGTCCCGACAGTCTGAGGTCTGGCACAAGTTTTTGATCAGGCGGGTGCGTCCCACCCGCCGATCTGGGAATAGATCGCATTGCGGAGATGACGAACGTCGCGGTTCAGGGCGGCCAATTCCGGCGGTGTCTGGGTCGAGGCCGCAAGCAGGGTATCACTGAGGCAGCCAGCCTTGTGCTGCAAGGCGCGGCCTTCTTCGGTCAGGGCGACCAGCACTTGCCGCTCGTTGCTCAAGTTCCTGGTCCTTTGCAGTAGCCCAGATACCTCGAGACGCTTCAGAAGCGGCGTAAGCGTACTGGATTCCAGGGCGAGGGCATTGGCGATGGAGCCCACCGTTTGCCCATCCTCGCTCCAAAGCACGTTGAGGACGAGATATTGAGGGTAAGTCAGGCCAAGCTCATCGAGGAGCGGCTTGTAGGCGCGCTGGATGGCAATGCCGGCGGTGTAGATCGCATAGCATAGCTGGTCTTTTAGCGGCGGTGGATCGTTATGGCGTTTGGTCATTCGGAACTCCTGTCCAGCTTCATATAACAAGTGTAATCGCGGAAACCAATATCGCGATAATAATTATGTTGACGGCATGATTAATATCTGACAGCTTAAATATATCGCGATAAGATATATCACAAAATAAGAGGAGAGAAACATGACCAGCAAGACCACGACCACCATAGCCGCAATCGCAGCAGTTGCTGCTTTGTCCACCACAATCCCGGCAAATGCCGCCGATCCCATCCCCGCAACCCAGTCCGTCAGAAACGTCGTGCTCGTCCATGGCGCATTTGCGGACGGCTCGGGATGGAAGGGTGTTTACGACATTCTCACGAAGCAGGGTTATCGCGTCACGATCGTGCAGAACCCGCTGACGTCTCTCGCCGATGATGTTGCCGCCACCAAGCGGGCGCTTGAACGCCAGGATGGTCCAGTCATTCTGGTCGGGCATTCCTGGGGCGGCACCGTTATCACGGAAGCAGGCATCGATCCGAAGGTTGGGGGCCTCGTCTATGTTTCTGCACTTTCGCCAGATGCCGGCGAGACGACGGCCCAGCAATATGAAGGGTTCGCGCCTGCTTCAGAATTCGTCATCGAGACGACGAAAGACGGTTTTGGCTATGTCAGCCCTGCGAAATTCAAAGCCGGCTTCGCTCATGACGTAAGCGACGCCGACGTGGCATTCATGCGGGATGCGCAAGTCCCGATCAATATGGCCGCTTTCGGCACGAAGCTCGAAAACGCTGCCTGGCGAACCAAGCCGAACTGGGCAGTCATCGCAACCGAAGACAAGGCCTTCGATCAGGCTATGCTGATCCACATGGCGGAACGCATCAAGGCAAAGATCATCAAGGTATCGGCGAGCCACGCCCTGTTCATGACGCAGCCGACTGTGGTCGCCGACACAATAGATCAGGCCGCCAAGGCTGTTTCGGCCAAGCAGTAATGCCGGAGAACGCGTCGTCACCGGGACAGCGACTGCCCGGTGACGACCACTTCGCGTTGAGCGGCGAGGGTTCAGGCGATAGAGCTCGCCGGTCAGCCTCCGAGCAATCCGTCGCGCCTTCGCTTTATGATCCTGCAGCCTTTTTTCAATTTTCTTTGAAACGATTCACGGAGGTAGCCACGTGAAGCTGAATACTCATGAGCAAAAAGGACCAGAACCTACATCAATCCGACAGCGCCAAGTCAGTGAGGTTTTCGACTTTATCGTCTGCGGCGCTGGTTCTAGTGGCTCGGTTGTCGCTGCGCGACTGGCCGAAGACGGCAATGCCAGCGTTCTGTTACTTGAAGCTGGTGGAGGCGATGAAGCAGAAACCGTCTCGAACCCGGCCATGTGGCCGCTTAATCTCGGAACGAACCGGGATTGGGGCTTTGTTGGTCAACCGACACCTGGCCTGGATGGACGACGCCTTCCTCTGAGCATGGGCAAAGGCCTGGGTGGTGGGTCGAGCATCAACGTCCTGGTATGGGCGAGGGGCCATAAGGGGGACTGGGATCACTTCGCGAGTGAGGCCGGTGACGAGTCCTGGGGTTATGAATCCGTCCTCCGTTACTATCGCCGGATCGAAAACTGGCAGGGTACGCCCGACCCCCTACGCCGAGGGGTAGGAGGTCCGGCATACGTCGCGCAGCCGAGTGCTCCGCAGCCGGTGGCCGAGGCTATGTTGCGTGCTGCTTCCACGATTGGCATCCCCGTCTATGACACGCCGAACGGTGAGATGATGGAAGGCCCGGGCGGTGCATCAATTGCTGAACTCCGCATCCGGGACGGCAAGCGTGAATCGGTGTTTGGATCCTATATGCGCCCGCTGATGTCGCAGCCTAACCTAACGGTGCTGACCGACGCGCTGGTCTCGCGCCTTATCTTCGATGGCAAGCGCGTAACCGGTGTCGAGGTCGTTGTCGATGGCCAGGTCCGTCTGTTTACGGCCCAGTGCGAGACAGTCCTGTCGCTCGGCGCGATCAATACACCGAGGGTGCTCATGCAGTCGGGCATCGGTCCGAAAGACGAGCTGAACACGCATGGCATTCCTCTTGTCCAGCATCTTCCGGGCGTTGGCCGCAATCATCAGGATCATCTCGCTTTCGGTTGTACGTGGTCGTATCGAGAGCCGCAGGCCGTCGGCGGTACCGGCTGCGAAGCGAAACTCTATTGGAGGAGCAATTCGCAGCTTACCCAGCCGGACATTCTTCAGTGCCAGTTGGAGTTTGCCGTTCCTTCGCCGGCAGAGACCGGTCTTGAGACGCCCGAGCATGGCTGGACAATGTTCAACGGTCTCGCCCAGCCGAAAAGCCGCGGCCGGCTGCGGCTCTCCGGGGCTGATGTGAACGATCCCATGCTGATTGAACCGAATTCTCTCAGCGAGCCGGAAGATCTCGCAGCTGCCTTGATCGCCGTAGACCTATGCCGCGAGCTTGGAAACGGCGATGCCTTCTCTTCCCTGGTGACGGGAGAAACAGCTCCAGGAGCGCGCGACAGGGCAGGAATGATCGAGTTCATCCGGCAATCGGCAGTTACCTATTGGCACCAGACCAGCACAGCGAAGATGGGGCGCGACAGCATGTCTGTGGTTGACCACGAACTAAAGGTCTACGGCATTGACGGCCTACGCATCGCTGACTCGTCAATTATGCCTCGGATCACCACCGGCAACACCATGGCACCCTGCGTAGTCATCGGTGAGAGAGCGGCCGACTTGGTCAAGGCATCCTATGGCTTGGTGCCCACGGCTCAGAGCACTGCCGCTGTCAGCTAGACCGGATCGAAATGTGCGAGCATGGCGCCTGTAGTCTCAGGCGACCATGCTCGCTGCGGTGCTGCGACCAATCGCTCCTTGAGAACGATCGTCGCATTGAGTTCAAGAGGGATGGCGGCAGGCAGGCGTATGTAGCCGAAATCGAGTTCGCCTAGCCTAATCTTTGCCAATTGCTGGCGCATTTCCAGTTCGAGTAGATGCAGCTCGATATCCGGCAGAGCCCGCCGGAAGGAGGCGAGCGACTCCGTCAGGATGCCGGAATAGGCCGCAGACGCCACGTAGCCGATGGTGATCCTGCCTGTTTCTCCCCAGCCAAGGCGCTTCAGCTGAGTGAGCGTCGCATCTGGCTGCGCGACGATTTTCACCGCATCTTCGAACAGGGCGTTCCTGGTCGGGGTCAGCTTCACCGAGCGCTTCCTGCGATCAAGAAGCGGCAGCCCAACGATTGCCTCCAGAGCGATGATTTGCTGGCTAACTCCGGGCTGTGCAATGCCGAGCCTTGCTGCGGCGCGCTCGAAATTTCGCTCCTTAACCACAGCGACGAAGTATCTTAGATGCCTCAGTGCGAAATTGGTGGCGCGTTGTCTGCCGGTTATCTGCATCGGCTATAGGTCACTCGTTGCCTTCGGGTCTTTATTTCAGAATTTAAAGTTCTGAAAATTGCTACTCCCATTTATTGGATTTGTCTCCGCGCTGTCGATAGAAAGATGAATAATTTAGTCTAGATTATTCCGGGGCGGCATGCGTTTCATCCAATCTCATTTCTTCGTCACGACAGCCCTTGTTTCGGCTCTTTCCGCTGGCCAGATTGCACACGCGCAGGAAGCGCAGGGCACCGCGCTGGCCCCGATCGTTTTGCAGGGTGAGGCAAATACGGATTTGCGCGGCCCTGTCGGTGGCTTTGTCGCAAAGACCAGCGCCACTGCCTCCAAGACCGGCACGCCCATACTCGAAACGCAGCAGTCAATCTCAGTGGTGACGAGGGACGAGATGGACGCGCAGGCGGCGCAGACGCTTGGGCAGGCCCTCAACTATACGCCGGGCGTTCTTGGACAACCCTACGGCTCTGATCCGCGTTTCGATTCGCCGATCGTACGCGGCTTCGATGGCCGCCAAATCCAGTATCTCAACGGCTTGAGGTTGATGCGGACGGCTGGTGCACCGCCGATCGAAATCTATGGTCTTGAGCGTGTCGATGTGCTGCGTGGGCCGGCTTCGGTCATGTATGGCCAGGGCAATCCAGGTGGCATCATAAACCAGATCAGCAAGAGGCCTAAATTCGACAACTTTGGCGAGGTCGGCACTCAAGTTGGCAGCTATGACACTTACGGCGCCTTTTTCGATCTCGGCGGCATCGTTCCGGGGCAAGACGATCTGGCCTATCGGCTGACCGGTCTTGGCCGGGTGGCTGGCGCGCAAACCGACGAGCTGGACAATGATCGCTATTTCATCGCGCCGGCACTGACATGGAAGCCCGATGAGGATACATCACTCACCATTCTGACGAGCGTCCAGCACGATAACCCGAGCACGCCATCCGGTCTGCCGCCGCAATACGTAATCGACAGTTCGGCCTTCAAGCTGCCACGAGATTTCTACGTCGGAGACAAGAGCTTCGATCACTCAAGCCGCACGCTCACAAATCTCGGCTACGAGTTCGAAAAGCGGTTCAACGAGACTTGGACCTTCCACCAGAACGTCCGCTATTCCAATCTCGACTGGGATTACCAGTCGCTCGGCATGTCGACGCTGGGGCTTGCCGCTGACGGGCGCACCTTGCGCCGCAATGCCACCTTCCAGAATGAAAGCCTCAACACATTCAATGTCGACCACAACCTGACCGCCGAGTTCTCGACCGAAGAACTGGAGCACAAGGTGCTCCTCGGCTTCGACTACCGCTATTTCGACAACAACGTTCGCACGCGCTTCTTCCAGGCGACGCCGCTCGATGTTCTGAACCCGTCCTACGGGGGACCGATCAGCCTGATCTCACCGACGCTCGATACGCGGGTGGACAGCGACCTTTCGCAGGCCGGCCTCTACGTGCAGGACGAGCTGGTTTATGATCGCTGGCGTGCGACATTGGGGTTGCGGCAGGATTGGGCGTCGACGTCCGGCACCTCGCGCAATGGCCTGACCGGCGTCTCGCGGTCGCTCGACCAAAATGACCACAAACTGACGGGCCGCGCCGGCATCAGCTATCTCTTCGATGGCGGCATTGCGCCCTATGTCAGCTATGCGACCTCCTTCGAACCGGTTTCCGGTGCCAGCACGGTAACCGGTGATCCCTACAAGCCGACCGAGGGCGAGCAGTGGGAAGCCGGCATCAAGTATCAGGCCGACGGGTGGGACGGGTTCTTCGCGGCGGCCCTCTACGATCTGAAACAGAAAAATGTTCTGCGCACAGTCGGCGGCGTGTCGAGCCAGATCGGCGAGGTCCACGTCCGCGGTCTTGAACTGGAGGGTGTCGTCAGTCTGGCGCAGGGGTTGGACCTTCACGCCGCCTATACCTATACCGATGCCGAAATCGGCGCCGGTGCCGATAATGGCAACCGGGTTGAGAACGTGCCGCGCAATGCGACGAGCCTGTGGCTCAACTACACGTTCCAGGAGGATACGGCACTGGCAGGGCTCGGTGTCGGTGGCGGTGTGCGTTATGTCGGCCAGCGTTACGGTAACAGCGCCAATACCTATGATCTCGATGGCGTGACGCTGTTTGACGCAGCGCTCACCTACCACAAGGATGGCTTGAAGGCCTCGCTCAATGTCCAGAACATCGCTGATGAGAAATATGCGGCAAGCTGCAGTTCATTTGGATGCTACTATGGCGACGGCCGTACCGTCATGGGAAAGCTGAGCTTCACCTGGTAGCGGCTGGATGACGGGCATTTCAACAATTTTGCGACGCCGGCATTTGTTTCTCGGCGCCGCCGCAACGGTTTTGACCACACGTTTCGCGGCTGCGGCAGATATGCCGCGCCTGGCCGCGATCGATTGGGCAATGCTGGAAACCTCGATTGCGCTAGGCGTCATGCCGGTCGCCGCGACGGAGCTTATCCAGTTTCGCAAGGATGCGATCGAACCGGAGATCCCGGCCGGCGTCATCGATCTCGGCTTGCGGGGAACGCCGAATTTCGAACTGTTGAGCGTCATCAAGCCGGATCTCATTCTGCTTTCGCCCTTCTATACGCGGCATCAGGCAGCGCTGGAGCGCATCGCGCCGATTATTTCACTGCCCTTTTACGTCAAAGGCGAGCCGCCATTCGAAAAGGCCTGCGCTGCCGTGTCGGCACTTGGGGCTCGGCTTGGACCCGAGAGAGACGCCACGTCCGTGCTGATTGAGATCGAGAGCCGGCTTGCCGAATACCGTTCCGGCCTCGCGCGGTTTGCTAGACGGCCGATCTATCTCGTCAATGTGGGAGATGCGCGCCACGTCCGCGTTTTTGGGTCCGACAGCATGTTCGGCGATGTGCTGTCGCGACTTGGGCTTCGAAATGCCTGGCCGGACAGGTCGCGTTACACGTTTGCGGCTCCCGTACCGATCGAGCAATTGGCGAAAGAGGAAGACGCACGGATTGTCATCATCTCGGCAATCCCGGTCGAGGCGCGTGCCGGCCTTCGGGCAAGCATGATCTGGAACGCGCTTACACCGGTGAGGGAGGGTCGGCTTCTTACCCTTCCCAATATCAATCCCTATGGCGGGGTTCTCGCCGGGTTACGCTTCGCAAGGCTGCTTCACGAGACGCTTGCGGCGTCGGGTGAGGGAGATCAATGATGCGGCCTTCCCTCTTTGCGCTTGCAGGCTTTCTGGCAGCAGCCAGCCTTTTCCTTTTCACGGCCTCGGCCGCGGTTCCCATTTCGCAATGGCCGACTGCGATCTTCTCGTTGGGGCCGGCACGGCTGGACGAAATCATCCTGTTACACGGACTTTTTCCGCGTGCCGGTGTCGCGTTAGTAGCAGGGGCGGCCCTTGGCTTGTCCGGCGCCCTCCTGCAGCAGCTTTTGCGCAACCCAATCGCCGATCCCTCGACACTTGGAATATCAGCCGGCGCACAGCTGGCCATCGTCATCGCAACCCTGTTTTTCCCGGCCTTGCTCGACGGGCATCGTGCCCTTGTCGCTCTGTCGGGCGCGGCGATCGCCGCGCTCATCGTCTTTGCGCTTGCATGGCGCACATCCTTCGAACCGGTAACGATGGTTGTGTCGGGGATGCTGGTGGGCGTCACAGCTGCAGCGCTCTCGGCGTCTCTCACACTTGCACAGGGCGAGTATCTCATGTCGCTGGTGACCTGGAATGGCGGCTCGCTCGGCCAGCAGGATTGGTCGGTCTTCAACGCCCTGTCGCTACAACTGTTTCTTGCGATGGCGGCTGCGGCAGTTTTCCTTCGACCCCTGCTGATCCTCGGGCTTGGCGATGCAAGTGCCCGCTCGCTCGGCATTAACCTGCGCGGCGTGCGGCTGGCGGTCGCAGTTCTGGCGACGCTACTTGCCGGTATGGTTGCGGCCAACGTCGGCCTGATCAGTTTCGTCGGGCTTGTCGCTGCCGCGCTGGTGCGGGGTTGCGGTGTTCGCAGCCCGCTTGCCGCCCTTGCGCTTTCGCCCTTGGCGGGTGGCCTGTTTCTCTGGTTCTGCGATGGCGTAGTGCAGACCGTTGCGGGCGCCAGCGGCGAAACCTTCCCGACGGGATCAGTGACCGCGCTTGCCGGCGGTCCACTGCTCCTGTGGCTCCTACCGAAAGTGCGCTCGCTACAGGGCGCTCAAAGACCACAGGGATCAGTCAGACGGATCAATGCCATCAAGGGGTTCACCATCCTTGCAACCTCGCTCCCGTTTGTCGTTACAATCGCCTTGTTGGTCGGAAATGACGGGCATGGCTGGACCTTGCTTACCCTCCAGACGGCGGCCGATCTATCTTCGTTGAGATGGCCAAGGTTGGTTGCCGCGGCAGGGGCCGGTGGCTTGCTTGCGCTCACCGGTGCCATTCTTCAGCGCCTGACGGGCAACGCCATGGCGAGCCCGGAAGTCATCGGCGTCAGCGGTGGTGCGGGTCTTGGCTTCGCCTTCGTCCTGACGCTGTTTCCCATGAGCGGGCCCTATTCGATGGTGGCAGGCGCGGCCCTTGGAGGGCTTGCGGCCATTTCGGCGGTACTGGCTTTTGCCCGTCGACAAACCCTTCCATCGGATAAGCTGCTGCTCGCCGGCATCGCCATCAGTTCCCTGAGTTCTGCAGTCCTTGCCGTGCTGATAGCCGCCGGCGATCAGAGAGCCTGGCAGATCCTGGCATGGATTGGCGGGAGCGCAGCGTCGGTCACGCCGGGAATGGCCATCTTTCTCGCCAGCCTTTCGATTATCGTAATGATGGCATCGATGTTTCTCGTCAGATGGCTCACCCTTCTGCCCCTCGGCGTAACAATGTCACGCAGTCTCGGCGTTCCGATCGCCGCAAGCCGCGTCGTCACGCTCGCGCTCTGTGGGCTGGCGACCGGAGCAGCTTCGGTACTTGTCGGCCCTTTAAGTTTCGTCGGCCTGATCGCGCCCCATATTGCCGCCCGTGCGGGGTTCATCAGGGCGAGGGGTCATCTTGCAGCTTCCTTCTTCCTGGGTGCCGTCATCATGGCATTCGCCGATTTTGGCGCACGCACGGCAACCTTCCCCTATGAGCTTCCGCTGGGTCTCTTTGCCGCCATGGTGGGAGCGCCCTATTTGATCTGGCTGATTACGAGAAAATAAAACATCTCTGATATTCGCTCGGGGCAACCTGCAAAGAAGTGGTGAGTGCCAGATACACAAGCTCATCGTCTGTCTGAGTTGTGCCATTGGATAGGTTATAATTATCAATTTGATGATACACGGATACTGGTCATATCGATCCCCGTCGACCAGACTGCAACCAAGTAATAGAGGCGCCGATTTTACCGGTACGATCTGATGAAAGGTTGCCCGTGTCTGACTATCTTTCCCATGCGGCACATTGGGGCACGTTTTCGGCGCGGTGGGACGGAGAACATCTCGACATTCGCCCACACCCCGCCGATCCTGAATCCTCTCCGATCCTTGGCAATTTCACGAATGTGTTGCGCCATCGTGCCCGCATCCTGAAACCGGCCGTCCGCAAAAGCTGGCTCGAACACGGTCCGACGCCGGGACGTCGCCGGCTGGATGATACCTTTGTGGAAATGGAGTGGAAGGACGTGCTACCGCTCGTCGCGAATACGATCGGTGACGTCCGCGACCGTTGCGGGCCACCAAGGGTGCCACGATCGAGCGTTTCGAGCATGGCGACGATGTCGGTCGCCATCACCGCCTCCTCCTGGACCGGCGGGGGCATGGCTGTTACGGACCCCGGTCAATACGGTGGCGATATGCCGGTCCTTGCGATCAAGGTATCTTCTATGGAAAAGGCTATTCCATGGCCGACCAAAGCCATCCGCAGGGCCAAAGGCTTATCATTGACGATAAGACTGCCGGTTGGGTTGACCGAAAACCATTGGCCATCCTCGAAAAACTCCCAAGTAAATGGGTGCTGTTGTCCAGGCCAGCGCCAGCCGATGCATTCGTGCGATAGAAGGGCGCGAGGATGAGCCGGCACGCCATGACGAGAGAGATACGCGGGTGATGCCACGACGATTTGTCTTAACTCGCCTCCCAGCGGAGCCGCGATCATATCCTGAGCGATCACCTCACCGATCGTTATGGCTAAGTCGAAGCCTGCTGCGACGTGGTCTTTGACGTTGTCATCAAGGGTAATGTCCAGGTGATTTCCGGGAACTCTCGGGGCAAAGCCGGCACAGCCGGCTTGCATGCACGAGAGGCTGTGCGCGCCATGATCAAAGGCGATGGCGGTGTCATCGTCAACGTCGCATCGATCGTTGCTCTAGTGGCCATGAAGGATACGGCGGTCTATGCCGCCAGCATAGGCGCGATCACGCAACTGACAAAGGTGATTGCCGTCGAGTACGGCAGCCGAGGTATTCGGGCCAATGCCGTCGCGCCGGGCGTTATCGAGACAGACATCCGGGAAGGGCGATGTCACGGTAACGC
>UCIV01000010.1 GCA_900472575.1 Hyphomicrobiales bacterium | reverse complement strand
CACATCGTTCCCAATTCAGCAGGCCAACTCGCGAAAGGACGGCTTTTGGTGAGCAACCAACACTGTTTACATGGACGAGCAACCGGAAACGCAATAGTCTGAGGAGACTTTCCATCCGAACCTCGAGAGGTGGCAAGATCCTCTTGATGGAAAGCCAATGTCAGTTCTCAGCAAAAACAACGTGAAAGCCGCCGGCTCAGGCGATCGCACCATGGTCTTCGCCCACGGGTTTGGCTGCGACCAGACCATGTGGCGGTTCGTGGCAACTCATTTTGAGCAGACTTTCAAAGTCGTCACCATGGATCATGTCGGTGCTGGCCAGTCCGATCTGTCAGCGTACGATCCTGTAAAATACGCATCTATCGATGGCTATGCCGCAGACATCGTCGATCTCTGTCATGAGCTCGGGATCCGAAATGGAATCTTTGTCGGACACTCGGTGAGCGCGATGATTGGTGTAGTCGCGTCGCTCAAGGCCCCTGAAATCTTTGATACACTGATCATGGTTGGCCCCTCCCCTCGATACATCAACGACGGTGAGTATGTTGGTGGATTCGAGCGATCGGACATAGACGAGCTGTTGGCCTCGTTTGCGGACAATCCTCTCGCGTGGCCGGCGACCATGGCTCCGGCGATCATGGGTAACGCCGAGCGGCCAGAGCTTGGCCAGGAGCTCACACAGAGCTTCTGCCGGACTGCCCCGCAGATCGCGCTTCAGTTTGCGCGTGCCACGTTCACATCCGACAACCGTGCCGATCTGCCTAAGGTGACCGCGAAAACTCTGATCCTTCAATGTCGCGACGACATTATCGCCGGGGAAAACGTCGGCGAGTATGTTCGAGACCACGTCACGGGCAGCAAGCTCGTCCTTCTCGACGCCACCGGACATTGTCCTAATCTCAGCGCACCCAACGAAGTCACGAGGGCGATCATGGATTTCGTTCAAACATCGGCATGACGGAGCGGCAGGCTAACCTCGATTACAAGCAACTATTCGACGATGCGCCATGCGGCTACCTTCTGGTCGCGCCCGATGGGGTAATTATCCAAGCCAACAACTGGATATCGTCACTTCTCGGATATCCATCCGGTGGGATTGATGGGAAGCGGCTGCGCGATATTCTCAGCATTGCCGCACGCATTCTTTACGAGACCAATCTTGCACTGCTGCTGAGGCTGCAGCAGGGCGTAAGTGAGGTCACCATTGATCTCAAGAGACGCGATGGAAAAGCCATTCCCGTGATCATGTCTGCCTCGCAGACACTTGATACGGCCGGTCTACCTGACACGACTCGTATTGCGTTCGTGCTGGCTGCCGAGCGCCGGTTGTATGAACGAGAGCTGGTCAGCCAGCGAGACAGTGCCGAAGAGGGATTTCGGCAGGAACAGGCGGATGGGGTTCTTCGGGAGCAGTTTGTAGCCATTCTCAGCCACGATCTCCGAAATCCCGTTGCGTCGATCACTGCGGCCACGCGTATGCTGGCTAAGGAAGCGCTTAGCGACCGGGGCAAACAGGTCCTTGGACTGATGCAAGGCAGCGCGCTGCGGATGTCGAGCCTGATCGAGAACATCCTCGACTTTGCCCGCGCCCGGCTAGGAACTGGTATCGGCCTGAGCCTGCAAACGGAACAGTCGCTGCAGCTCTTGATCGATCAGGTTGTTCAGGAACTGCGAGCGGTTCATCCTGATCATGAAATTCTCGCGTCCTACGAGCCTCTCCAGCCGCTAACCTGCGATCCCCTGAAAATCGGACAGTTGGTATCGAACCTTCTCGGCAATGCCTTGACCCATGGGGACAAGACCCAACCCATTCGCCTTGACTGTAAAACGAGACACGGCCAAATGCGCCTGTCCGTCGCTAACGGCGGCAAGCCTATCCCGGATGCAGTGATCCCAACTCTCTTCGATCCCTTTGTTCGCGGACAGTCTGAGGGCTACAAGGACGGACTCGGTCTGGGACTATTCATTGCAAAACAGATCGCAACAGTGCATGGCGGTACTCTGGACGTATCCTCAGGAGAGGACGAGACCATGTTTACCTTTACAATGCCGTTGAACGGACCAGGCGGGTCGGTTGAATACAGATAACAATCTGCGGCAGTAGAGCCCACCGAAGGCATTCCGGGTAATCCGGAACAAACGCGTGGATGCCTGCTTATGACCCTACACAACCAAGGTCAAAGATGGCATTCGATGTACTCATTCTTGAAAGATCAGGCACTGATAGCGATGGAGATCGAAGATCCTGTCCATTCGCTCGGCTGTCATGTGGCCGGTGTCGCGGCATAGAAAGCCGATGTTGCGGGTGTCAGGGGTCTCTGACATTGGCCTCGTCGACATCAACTCGCTCGATGGCGCGACGGGCCCAGAAATCGGAAAAAATCTCGCGCTCAACTGGGATAATGCCGGTCTATCGCTACCATATTTACCTTATGGGCCGACTGCACTGCCAGTCTGGATTGAAGCCTCCGAACTCCAAGAACAAACCAAAGCACGAAGGAGGATGATGTGGCTGCACTAAGGTGAGCCATAGTCTGATCCAATTCTGTCGTTCAGCCGATCCAGAACCGCTGCTATCTTCTTCCATTTCGCTATATTCACGAATTCCCGCCTAGAAAGGCCGCCACAGCGCCCTGCACATCATCTTCGGCCCTTGAAGAACGCGGCGTTCGTTTTCGATCTATCGGCGATCCGATCGACACGTCCTCCCCGCAGGGGATGTTTTCCCTTAAGGTCCTTGGCGCCGTCCCCAGCTCGAACGGGCACTGATCGCCGAGCGGACTAAGGCTGGTATCAAGGCGGCAAAAGCGCGTGGCAAGCTGCCAGGCAATCCCGGGCTGCGAGAGCGGCGGTCAGAGGCGATCGAGGCGTTGTCGAAGGCACAAATACTAGATCATTCAGTTAGATAGCACAGTGGTCAGCTGACCACTGTTATTTCTCTTAAATAAATCGGCAAAAGCTTGCGCGCGTTTATCCCGCTCGCTCCGCCAAAGGCTCTCTTACATGCGCTTTCATAAGGGCCATGATCATTGGTCCGAGTGAGAATTCGCCACGGGTCGACTGCTGCGTCAGACTGCGTAAGTAACCGCCGGCTGAGTTAATGATGTTGGCTCTTTCGAGGATGCAGGCCACGGCGGTTGCTGCGTTTTCGGGTCCCACCGCCTCGCAAGCATCCTGATATGCGGACGGGGTTATCCCGAGAGCCGAGCGGATAACAACCGCGGCGGGCACAAGGTCCCGCCAGTTGCAGATGCCCTCACGAGGTCCGTAATCCGAAGTCTGAGGGCATGCCTTGTAGCCGAGTACATTTAATCCGTAATTTCAATGGCTTCTCTTTGAAAATTTTCGCTTGTCCCGATACTACCAGCAACCGCTCCTCGCCGATCGGCATCATCTTCACGGGTTTGCCTGAACAGAAAGTCTCGGTCAACGAGATGGCCCGACAGCAGTGACGTTGTCGTTGAACTATATCTCGCGAGGTCCATGGCAAAACCTCCCATGACAACGAGCCTCCTCAGTTCAGCGCTTTGCACGTCAGAACTTTACTTTAGATCGCGCCATGCAGTTCGCTGCATTTCGGGCATTGGAAGATGGTATCGACGTACGTATCCGGTTCTGCGATCCATAAGCGCCATGGCTGAAAGGTGCGATAGAAAACGCAAGCGAGCGCATCCGCCGCTTCTTGCCGTCAGACCTCAAGGTTGATGTCCCAAGCAATGCTGAACCAGATCGCACGCATTCTCAACGCAGAAAATGCCTAGGCTACAGCACGCCGACCGAAGCGTTCATGGCCAATTTGGAGGAAGAGGCGGACTCCCCTACCCTGCGAAACATACATGATGCACTTGGAGTAGCTTCTCCAGTGGGTGGATTCGAGGATGTTTGCCCAAGGCGACTTAGCCATTCAGCCGCCAAAGCCGAGGCTCTTCGAAGCCATCTGTCCGGCCTCCAATAATATCCGAACATATGTGGATTTGCGCGCCGGATCGAAGCGGAATAGCGGAAATGAGATGCTGATTGCTGCGATTGACTTTCCCAGATGATCGCGAATGGGTACAGCCATGCATCGTACTCCTACCTCACTCTCCTCCAGTTCCTCCGAATAACCGTCTTCGCGGATACGGATCAGCTGTTCACGCAGTGTCTGAACATCAGTAATCGTTTTTGGCGCCAGTTTCTCGAATGTCATCTTAGACAACCGATCGGCGATTTCCGTTTCATCGCGATAGGCAAGCAACGCCTTTCCAAGAGAGGTGCTGTGCAACGGATTACGTTTGCCGAGCGGAGAGTTCATCGACAGGCTATAGGCACTGTCGTATTTGTGGATATAAGCGACGCGCTGTTCTCGCTCGTCCATCACCCCAAGATTTATGGACTCGCCAGTCTCACGAGAGAGCACGCCCATAGCACGGTCTGCTGCCTGAAGCAGATGTGTCTGGCCACGCAGTGTGCGCGCGCCCAGCCCAAACAATTTCAATGTCAGCCGATATTTTTCGGTCTCCTCCTCCTGTTCGGCATAGCCGAGATCAACAATTGTCTGCAGCAATCGGTGTGTGGTGGCCTTGGACGTCATTGCTCTTTGAGCGATGTCGCCCAGGCTGGAGCGCCCTTCCTCAGCCAGCGTTTCAAGGACCGAAAAGACCTTCAAAACCGCAGCCACATTGTCAGATTTATTGCGCGAGGCGTCAGACATCGATCACTCCAAAAAAATAGAATTACATTTTGAAAATATTGCAGCACATTGTCAACCTCTGCCGCACCGACGAAAAATCCCTTTTAAACCTTAGTTCTTGCGGTTTGAGAGGTTTCTATCGATAAATCCTGGGCGCCCATTGCATTTCATTTTTTTGTATGCTTCCTTCAAATTCAGAATGAAATCGCGTTCCGATTTCGTGGCCGGGCGCGGAGGTCCGGCGGCACTGGAGGGAAGTATCTTTGACTATGCATGCGCTTCTGCGGCAGAAAAATTTCGTGGCGCCGAGACAGGAAGTCGTGGGCTTGATCCAGCGACTCGCGGATAATCTCGTCGCCATAGAAGACAAGACGGGCGAATTTCTGCTGCGTCTTGAAGATGGCCGGGTGATCGACACAAAGGGCTGGGCCGGTTGGGAATGGACCCACGGTATCGGACTTTATGGTCTGTTCAATTACTGGCAGCAGACCGGCGACCAGAAGGCGCTCGATATCATCACCTCATGGTTCGATGCGCGTCTGGCCGAAGGCACCCCGACGAAGAACGTCAATACCGTCTGCCCGTTCCTGACGCTTGCATGCCTTTATGAACTCAATCCGAACCCGGCCTGGAGACCCTACCTGGAAACTTGGGCGGAGTGGGTGATGCATGAAATGCCGCGCACGAGCGAAGGCGGCATCCAGCACATCGTTTATAACAACGTCAATCATCAGCAGATGTGGGACGACACGCTGATGATGAGCGTCATGCCGCTGGCCAAGATTGGCCTGCTGCTTGACAAGCCTGAATATGTGGAAGAGGCGAAATACCAGTTTCTCATTCACACCCAGTATCTGGCCGACCGCAAGACCGGCCTGTGGTTCCACGGCTGGACCTTCGAGGACAAGCACAATTTTGCCGAAGCGCTCTGGGCACGCGGCAATTCGTGGATCACCATCGCCATCCCGGAATTTCTCGATCTACTCGACCTGCCGGAAGGCGACGCATTCCGGCGTCACCTGATCTCGACGCTGAAGCGTCAGGCTGAAGCGCTGGCGGAGCATCAGTCGCCGTCCGGTCTCTGGCACACATTGATCAACGATCCGCAAAGCTATGTGGAATCTTCGGCTGCCGCCGGCTTCGGTTACGGACTGATGAAGGCCGTGCGCAAGCGCTACCTCGGCCCGGAATATCTGCCCGTGGCGGAGCGTGCGGTGAAGGGTGTGATCGGCCATATCGATGCGGCCGGTGAATTGCAGAACACGTCCTTCGGCACGGCCATGGGATCAGATCTCGATTACTACCGCCAGATCAAGCTGACGGCGATGCCGTATGGGCAGGCGATGGCGATCCTATGCCTGTCGGAATATTTGCGTTCCTATATCTAACGACCAACCCGGGGGTTCCGGGCATTTCATGACCTTGTGATACGCCCGGCGCCTGTCGCCGGGCCGATGAACGCTGTCCTTTGTAGGAGGAGGAAAGCATGCATTCGCAATCAGTTTCCGAAATCACGTTAGCCTATATCGGCGGCGGCTCACTGAATTGGGCTCAGGTCCTGATGGCCGATCTCGTTCACGACCGTACAGTGGCCGGCGAGATCCGTCTGTTCGACCTCAACCTGGAAGCCGCGCAGCGTAACGCAGCGATCGGCAATCGTCTCTCGGAAGCCCACGGGCTTTCTATTCGTTATACCGCAAGCGAGACAATCGCGTCCGCTTTGACCGGTGTCGATTTTGTCGTCGTATCGATCCTGCCGGGCTCGTTCGACGACATGGCAAAGGATCTCGAACTGCCGGAAGCCGAGGGCATCATTCAGGCGGTTGGCGATACCGTCGGGCCTGGCGGATTGGTGCGCGCCATGCGTGCGATCCCGGCCATGGCCGAAATCGCCGAAGCGATCCGAAAATATGCGCCCAAGGCCTATGTGTGTAACCTGACTAACCCTATGTCGGTCTTGACGGGCGCGCTTTATGCCGCTTTCCCCGATATCAGGGCATGGGGCGAATGCCACGAAGTCACAAAGCTGCGCCACATTATCGCCTGGCTCGCCAATCGGGCAGAAGGTGCGATCCGTTACGGTTTTCGCGATGTGCAGGTTAATGTTCTCGGCATCAACCACTTCACCTGGGTCGACCGCGCCTTCGTCGGTGGCCGGGACTGGCTGCCGGATTACCTGAATTTCGCGGCGGAAAATCGCGAAAAGGGCTGGCGCGCCAAGCCCCTGGATCCGAACGATGAATTCCAGCGCTATTTCGAGGACATCAACAGAGTCAAGTTCGATCTGGCCTCGCGCTTCGGCATAGCGGCCGCAGCAGGTGACAGGCATCTTGCCGAATTCCTGCCCGCAAGCTGGTATCTCAACCGCGCATCCGAATGGGGCTTTGGCCTGACACCGGTGGATTGGCGCCGCCGCGATCAGGCCAAACGCCGGGAAGACGCACGCCTAGCTGAGACTGGCAACGAAGTGCCACCACTACGGACAGTCTCGGAAGAGGCCCTTGTCGGGCAGATCCGCGCGTTGACCCGTGGCGAGACGTTGGTCGTCAACGCCAACATGCCCAACATCGGTCAGATGCAAGGCTTTGCACCGGGCACTGTCGTCGAGACCAATGTGCTGTTTTCCGGTCATGGGGTGCGCCCAATACATGCCGGACGTTTGCCAGCAGCCGTCGAGGCTTTGGTGAAACCACATGCGGAGCGTCAGAATGCCGTATTGCAAGCGGTCCTCGCTGGTGACGGCGTAACTCTCGAAGGCCTGTTCCTTTCTGACCCGCTGGTTGCACCGCTAGGTCAGGATCGTGCCGCAAAACTGTTCCGTGCCATGGTTGCCGCGACAGCCGCGCGCCTGCCGGAGAAGTTGAGGAGGCTCTCTGCATGAGTGGCGATAGTCGACTTCTCGGCTTCTGGTACGTCCTGCCGTACCTGATCGGCCTGCTGGTTTTCACGGCCATACCGTTTCTTGGCTCGCTCTACCTGTCGTTTACCGATTACCGGTTGATGCAGGGCATGGATTTTGTCGGACTGCAAAACTACATCGACATTCTGACCAGTGACCGCACATTCACGCGGTCCTTCAACGTGACGATGCTCTTCGTGGCGCTGACCGTGCCGCTAAAACTGGCCTTCGCGCTTTTTATCGCCAGTATCCTCAACTCCAAGCTCAAGGGCATCGGTATTTTCCGCACCGCCTATTACGTGCCCTCCATTCTTGGCGGCTCTATCGCTGTCGCGGTTTTGTGGCGCTACATGTTTGCCGATGTCGGTATGGTCAACATGGCTTTGACCGGGCTTGGTTTCAAAGCCATCAACTGGTTCGGCAATCCCGGTACGGCGCTGTTCACCATCACGATCCTGCGCCTGTGGCAGTTCGGCTCCGCCATGGTGATCTTCCTGGCCGCGCTTCAGTCGATCGACAAGTCGCTTTACGAGGCGGCGGCCATCGATGGCGCAAAACCGTGGCGGGCATTCTTCGCCGTCACCCTGCCGCTTCTGACGCCGGTCATTTTCTTCAACATGATCATGCAGATGGTTCAGGCCTTCCAGGAGTTCAACGGACCTTATGTCATCACCAGCGGCGGCCCCTTGAAATCCACCTACCTGCTGCCGCTGTACATCTATGAAATGGCCTTCAAGAAATTCGACATGGGGTATGCCTCCGCCATCGCCTGGGTGCTGTTCACAGTCATCATGGTGCTGACGCTCATCGCCTTCTGGTCTTCGAAATACTGGGTCTATTACGCTGGCGACAAGAGGAGCTGACCATGAGTGACAGTATCATTCACTCCGACGACAAGGCCATCGAAGAGGCCGAACAGTATCTTGCCGTGCAGAGGCGCCGCGAAAAGATAACGCTGACCATCCGCTATACCATCCTGACGGTTGTCGGCCTCATCATGCTTTATCCATTGATCTGGCTGGTCGGCGCAAGCTTCATGACCAATGAGGAAATTTTTGGTAGCGCCGGCTTCATGCCAGCAAACCCGGTAATGGACGGTTATATCGAAGGCTGGCAGACGTCGACGCCCTACACATTCGGTCGCTTCTTCTGGAACACGTTCCTGATCATCGCGCCGAAAACGATCTGCACGCTGATTTCCTGCACGGTGGTTGCCTACGGGTTTGCCCGTTTCGACTTTCCCGGCAAGAAGATTCTGTTTGCCGCCGTGATCGGCACGCTACTTCTGCCCAACGTTGTTACCCGCATCCCGCAATACATGCTCTTCAACGAACTCGGCTGGCTCGACAGCTACCTGCCGCTCTGGGTGCCGTCCGCTTTCGCCGGCGATGCGTTCTTCGTCTTCCTGCTGTTGCAGTTCTTGCGTTCCATTCCGCGTGACATGGAAGAAGCGGCGCGCGTGGATGGCGCCACCAGTTTTCAAGCGCTGATCTACGTGGTCGTGCCGATGCTGGTGCCTGCGATGATCTCGGTCGGGCTGTTCCAGTTCATGTGGACCATGGACGATTTTCTCGGCCCGTTGATCTACATCTCTTCGGTTGAAAAATTTCCTGTTTCATTGGCGCTCAAACTGTCGATCGATACTGCTGAATCGTTCGAGTGGAACCGCATCCTTGCCATGTCAGTACTGGCGCTTCTGCCGTCGTTGCTGGTGTTCTTCATGTCTCAGAAATACTTCGTCGAAGGCATCTCTGCCGGTGGCGTAAAGGGTTAATCCAATGGCACAATTGACTATCCGTAACCTGGAAAAGGTCTATAGCGGCACCATCAAGGCGCTTCACGGCATCAATCTCGAAGTCAAGGACGGGGAATTCATGGTGCTGGTCGGTCCTTCCGGCTGCGCCAAGTCGACAACGCTGCGTATGATTGCAGGCCTGGAAACCGTTTCCGGCGGCCACATCACAATCGGCGAAAAGGTCGTCAACAACCTGCCCCCGGGTGACCGTGGCATCGCCATGGTCTTCCAGAACTACGCGCTCTATCCGCATATGAAGGTGCGCAAGAACCTCTCCTTCGGGCTCAAGCTGGCCGGGGAAAGCAAGGAGGAGATTGCAAGGCGCGTTGCTGAAGTCGCCGAGGTGCTGGAAATCGAGCCCTTGCTAGACCGCCTGCCCAAGCAGCTCTCCGGCGGCCAGGCCCAGCGCGTGGCGCTCGGGCGTGCGCTGATCAAGAAGCCGGAAGTGTTTCTGTTCGACGAACCGCTTTCCAACCTTGATGCCAAGCTGCGTGCGTCCATGCGCGTACGCATCACCGATCTGCATCGCCGGCTGAAGGAGCAGGGGCAATCGTCCACCGTGGTCTACGTTACCCATGACCAGGTCGAGGCGATGACGATGGGCGACCGGATCTGCGTCATGAAGGACGGCCACATCATGCAAGTGGATGATCCCGAAACGCTCTATGCCCGGCCGGCAAATGCGTTTGTTGCAGGTTTCATCGGCATGCCGGAAATGAACCTTGTCAGTGCCAGCTTGAGCCGCGGCGAAAGCGGGCCGGTCGTGACCTTCGGAGACCAGTCGATCCAGTTCGGCAAGGAACTCGCAGCGCGTCTACAATCGGGTGTGGACGGCGATGTAACCTTCGGCGTGCGGCCGCAGCATTTCCGCCTGGCAGAACCGAGTGAGGATGCCTTGATCGCGAAGGTCATCAAGGCGGATTTCCTTGGGCATGAAGTCGATGTGCACATTACCATCGGCGGTCAGCGTTTTACCATCGTTCTGCCTGTCGAGAACTTCCGCAAGGCTGTCGTTGACGGCGCCATCCGTATTCGCCCGGAAGAGGAACGGGTTTTCATCTTCGACCGCGCAAGCGGTTTGAACGTCAGCTTAGCCTGAGGGCGCAGCCGACGACTATGTCACCGATGCAGGGTTTCAGGAGGAAAAACGCATCATGAGTAAGAAATCGATACTGAAGGTTCTATCTGTTACACTGGCAGCGTCCGTGGTTGCCACAAGCTTCGCTTCGGCGGCGGATTTGCGCATGTCCTGGTGGGGTGGCGATGGTCGCCATGTCGCCACGCAGAAGGCTTTGGAATACTGCTCGACGAAGACTGGGCATAAGGTCAAGGCCGAGTTTGCCGGCTTCGAAGGTTATCTCGAAAAGCTGACTACGCAGATGGCCGGCAGCACCGAGGCCGATATCATCCAGGTCGACTGGCCTTGGCTCTTCCAGTTCTCCAAGAACGGCGATGGTTTTGCCGATCTCAAGCAGTTTGCCGGCGAGCTCGACCTGACCCAGTGGAATGACAGCCAGCTGGCGCCTGCCATGATCAACGGCAAGCTCAACGGGGTACCGGTTTCCGTTACCGGCGCCACTTTCTACTTCAATGACGAGATCTACAAGAAGGCCGGCCTTGAGACGCCGAAAAGCTGGGATGATCTCGCCGCAGCGGCCAAGAAGCTGAACCCGCAGGGCCTCTATCCGTTCGATACCACCCGCGTCATCCTGATGCTGATGGTCGAAGCCTTTGCGGCACAGATTTCCGGTCAGGAATTCGTCAAGCCCGGCACCAATGAGCTGACCTGGACTGCAGAAGACATCGCCGGTGCACTCAAGCATTACCAGTGGATGGTGGATAACGGTATCGTACGCTCCGCCAAGGATGCGGCCGGTGTCGGCAATATCGAAATCTTCGACGATCCGGCCTGGGTCACGGGCAGGATCGGCGGCACCTATTTCTGGGATTCGACCTATTCGAAATACGATGATCCGCTGACGGTCGGAAAGCTGATACCGGCCGCTCCGCTGCAAATCCCAGGAGCGAAATCGGATGGCGTCTACAAGAAGCCGTCAATGGTCTTCTCGATCTCCAGGCATTCGAAGGATCCGAAAGCCGCAGCCCAGGTGGTCAACTGCCTGCTGAACGACAAGGAAGCCATCATGATCCTTGGCGACAGCCGCGGTCTCCCGGCTTCGGCTATCGCAAAGTCCACGCTCGAAGCCGCGGGCAAGTTGACGCCGGAACGCCTCGAGGGTGCGAAAATCGTTGCGGCGGCCTCTGGCCCGACCATGTCTCCGCTGATCGAGCATCCGACGGTTCAGGAACTGTTCAAGGACGTCATCGAGCAGTTTGCTTATGGCCAGCTGACGGCCGATGAGGCCGGCCAGGAAATCGTCGATGGCCTGACCAAGGCCCTGCGTCGCCTTTAATCATTGCGATGGCCCATGTCGAAGGGCATGGGCCATAATAACGGCTGCGCGACATGTGTCGCCTCAACCCAGAAATGCCTCAACATCCCTATCTCACGCTGGGAGCCGAACGCGTGATTGCTGTTTCCGTACCAGATGAAGCCAGTCGGCCGATACACGGCTTTCTAATGGCGGGGATCCCGTCGCTTATCTCAGTTATCGCGACATCTCGTTTTTCGCTCAGGCTCTTCCGAAAACCATTCTTTAAACGAGCGCAATTCGAACTCCATACAGTCTATGAGGAACGCGACGTCCGCAGGTTGAAGGCAAGGTCGATGGCGGGCGACGGCGTTGCGAGGAATAGCAGACTCGCAGACCTCCGAACCGCAGCTCAAGCTCAGCCAATCAGCATGGCAACAAAAGCGTCGTATAGCGAAAAAACAGTTGTCCCGATGCGATTGTCATGGATTTCCACTAGCAGCATTGCCAAAAGGATCAGATTACCGGTGATCAAAAACGGCTTGGCCCAGTTGCGATGACCGGAGACCACAGGTTCGATATCGCCTTCCAACGCTTTCGCCGGACCTGCACCGAGCGCGATATGCGCTTCGGTAAATTCGACCGAGCGACGTATCACCTCGATGGCGGTGCTCAGCTTGCGTATTTCCTCATCTAATCCCGGCGGTGCGGCTGCGGGTATCACCGCCGGGCTGCGGGCAACGGTCTGGCGCTCGACACGCACGATACGCGAGCTTTCCTGCGCCGTATTGTCCTGCCCGATGTCTCCGCGGCGCAGCAATTCGCCGGCGATTGAGTGTACGTCCGAAAGTCTGTTGTCCATGTTACTCCCTCAATACTCCGTGAGGCATTCTCGATAGAAACGGTTCCAGTCGCGATTAGCTTTCGCGCATTGCGTGACGCAGCTGATCGGAAAGCGGCTTGATCATGTAGGACAGGATCGTGCGGTTTTCGGTCTGCATGAAGACTTCCGCGGGCATGCCGGGCTTCAGCATCGTGTCCCCCACCTTGGCGATCTCGGCTTCGGGGATGCGCAGCCTTGTCAGGTAATAGCTCGCACCAGTCTTTTCGTCGGTGGTCAGATCCGGCGAGATGTCGATAACCAGCGCGCCGAGCTCCGGCGTCACCCGCTGGTTAAGCCCGCTCAGGCGAACGCGGGCATCCTGACCGCCGAAAACCTGATCGACATCGGCTGGCGAAATCATCGCCTCGACGATCAGTTCGTCGTCTTCGGGGATGATGTTGACCAGCGTCTCGCCCGGTGCTGCAACGCTGCCGATCGTATGGACATTGAGCTGATGCAGAGATCCGGCAATCGGCGCGCGGATTTCGAGTTTGCGCAGCTTGTCGAGGGCGGCCACGCGTTCCTCATTCAGCTTGGCGATCTCAGGACGTTTCTGGTCGAGTTCGGTCAGCACGCTCTCATAGAAAGCTTCGTCCACCTGGATGAGCTTCAGTTCCGCCTGGGTCTTGGCCTGTTGCGTCTCGATGATTTCAGCCGTCAATGCGGACTGGCTGCCGGTGAGTGAAGCCTTCTCGCGTTGCATCGCGATCAGCTGCGATTGAGTGATCAGGCCGCGAGCATTCAGGCTGTCGTAGCGACGCAATTGATCATCGACCAGCGCCATATTGGCGTCCACCGCTTTGCGCTGCGCCTCGAGCGCCGAGATCTGTTCCGCGAATTGTCCTACCTGTTTCTCCAGCTGAGCCTTCTGGCTGCTCCTCGTCATCTGGCGGGCAAGCTTGAGCATGATCTGCGCCTCGGCCAGCAAGGTACGCCGGTCGGTCGGCACGAAGGAGAGTTCGGCTGGAAGATCAATGCCTGTGCGCCCCGCCTGTTCTGCAAGAAGACGCGCTTCCTGCACCATGAGCTGCGCAAGCTGGCCTTCTATGATGCCGAGATTGGCGCGAGCAGTCGTCCCATCGAGGCGGAAAAGCAAGGCGCCGGCCTCGACGCGATCTCCCTCGTTGACGACGATTTCCGAGATGATACCGCCATCGGCATGTTCGACCTGCTTGGCGCGACCGAGAACGATGATCTTGCCGGCAGCCATCACGGCGCCGCTGATTTCGGCATAGGCTGCAGCGGTGCACACGCCTCCGAGGAAAAGCCCCCCCACACCGATCGCCAAGAACAGCTGCTTGCGGATGGCGCCGGTGATGGTTCTGTCGAGTGTGTCATAGCGCATTGGCGACCACCTTTCCGGGCTGCTGCGAGCCGCTGAGCATCGAGACATTGGAGAGTATCTGGTCCTTGTCGCCGAACGCGACCTGTTGGCCATTCTGGATGATCAGGACCTTGTTAACGGCAGCCAGTGCGCTTGCGCGATGCGCGACCACGACGACGATGCCACCGCGTTCGCGAATATCCATCATTGCGCGGGAAAGCGCCTGTTCGCCCTCGACATCGAGATTGGAATTGGGTTCGTCTAGAACGACGAGGAACGGGTTGCCGAAAAGCGCGCGGGCGAGGCCGACACGTTGCCGCTGGCCGGCGGAAAGGCGCGCGCCGGCCTCGCCGATCATCGTGTTGTAACCCTCGGGCAGACCGGCGATGAGATTGTGGATACCGGCCATCTTGGCGGCGGCGACGATTGCCACGACATCGGCATCCTTGTCGAAGCGGGCGATGTTTTCCGCAACCGTTCCCTCGAACAGCTCGACATCCTGCGGCAGGTAGCCGATGAAGCGGCCGCGATCCTGATCGCTCCACTGGTCGATCGTCGAACCGTCGAGGCGGATGGCACCCTTGAGCACCGGCCAAACGCCGACCAAGGCGCGGGCAAAGCTCGTCTTGCCGGAGCCGGAGCCGCCGATGATCCCGAGCCCGTCACCCGTCTGCAGCGAGAACTCGACACCCTGAAGAAGCACGAGAGGTTCTCCCGGCGCACTCGTTGCGGCATCCTGAACGGTCAGTTCCTGCCTCGGCAGCGGCAGACCTTCCAGCCCCTTGTCGACATCGCATTGGAGCAGGACCTGGTTGAGGCGACCGGCGGCCTGCCGGCAGGCGATGAAGGATGGCCATTGACCGACGGCCTGTTCGATCGGCGCGATGGCGCGGGCCATGATGATCGACGAGGCGATCATCACCCCGCCGGAGATTTCCTGCTTGATCGCCAGATAGGCGCCGAGCGCCAGCATGGCCGATTGCAGGATCATGCGCAGGAGCCTGATGACCGATGAGTAGAAATTGCTGCGGTCGGTCGCCATCTGCTGCGAGAAATAATAGGGTTCGACCATTTCCGAAAACCGGTCCGACAGCCGCCCCAGCATGCCCATCGCGTTGACCACTTCGGAATTGCGCCTCGCGCTGTCCATAATCTTCGATTGCGCGGCGGTACGCATGCCCACTTCTTTGGTCGGGCTGCGCGAGGCGAACTCGTTGCAGATGACCAGCACGAAGATCAGCGCGCCGCCGGCAAGGGCCAGATAACCGAGCGCGCTGTGCATGATGAAGACCAGCGCAAAATAGAGCGGCATGAAGGGAAGGTCGAAGATTGAGGCCGGGCCTTGCGAGCCGAGGAAGCGGCGGATCGTATCGAGGTCACGGCCGGGATGAACGCCCGAGCCCTTCGAACCAAGCAGCACGGGAAGACGGATGTTGGCACGCAGCGACGGATTGCAGAGCCGTGTATAAACCCGCATGCTGATCCGCAGAAGCGCCTTGGAGCGCAGGATGTCGAGCATGCCGCTGAACAGATAGAGCGACAGCGTGATCACCGACAAGACGACCAGTGTCGGTACGCTGCTGCTCGAAAGCACCCGGTCATAGACCTGAAGCATGAAGATCGGCCCGGTCAACATCAGGATATTGAGCACGGCGCTGATGACGAAGATGCCCCAGAATGCCGACCGGCAGGTCCGGATGGCGTCGGCGACCGAGAGATTGCGATTACGTTTCAACATGAACTCGCCCCAGTATCCGGCCGGTCTTTGATGCCGGCCATTCCCCCTTGATTGGCGGCGGCGCCCTTTGACAGGCGCCGTCGCCCGATCCCGTCAGATGACGATGTCGTAGCCCTGCAGGTGGTTCTGTTCCTGCTCGTCGAGCGGCGTCGTGCCGAGATCCGCGATCTCCGGGGCGGGCGGCGTGTCGTCGATGGCGGAGGTCTCGCCATCCAGACCGAGGCTCATCAATGTCATCGCGGATGCACCTGCCGGTTCCAGCGAGAAGGACGAGAAGTCCTGCGAGCCGCCGTTGAAGGTCAGGCGCACGACCGTCGTACCGGCATCGAGCGTGACGCTCACCGTTTCGGTGTCCTGGAAGTTCGACCATGTTCCGGTCCTCGGCGTCGCGACCGTCACCGTGTCGACCGCCGAGCCGGTGGTGAAGGTGGCCGTCACGCTACGGTTCGGACCACCGGTCTCACCCAGCGACATCGACAGGTTGAAGTCATAGGTGCCGGCCTCGGTCACGTTGATCGTGTATTCCAGCCACTCGCCATTGGCGATCCAGCCCACATCGCCGCTGCCGGTTATCTCGACCGACGAACCAGCGCGGCCACCATTGGTGCCGCCCTGAAGGCCGGCGGCATCATTGTAAGCGACGCCTTGACCGCCATTGTCATACTCTACGCCGTCGATGACGAGACCCGCATCGCCGAGTGCCGGAGCCACACCACCGAAGGGCTGCTGGCTGACCGGCGCCGTCAGCGTGAAGGATGCCAGATCCAGCACGTAGCCGTTGGAAGCGAGCGGACCGTTGAAAGTCAACCGCAGCGTCTGCACACCTGCACCGAGATTGATCGATATCGGCGCACTCTGGGCAAAGGCGGCGCTGTCGAAATTCGAACCGCCCGCGTGGCCATCGGCAAGGGTGACCGTGCCGAGCTGGGCCTGGCCATTGAGGGAGACGCCGATCGTGGCGCCGGCAACCGGCGTCTTGGCGTTGGCCGAGAAGGTGTAGGTCCCGGCTGTCGGCACATTGATCGTGTACTCCACCCACTCGCCCGGCTTAACATGGCCAATGTCGAGACCCGCACCGACCAGCTCGACACCGCGCCCCGGCCGGAAGGTTGGGTTGCTCGTCGGATTGTCGAGGCCAGCATTGTCATTCCAGGAAATCCCCTGGCCGCCATTGTCGAAGTTTGTGGCGTCGACGGTCAGCACCCCGTTGGTGAAGGTCGGGGCGGCTCCTGGATATGGCGTCTGCTGGTTGACCGGTGCCGTCAGCTTGAACGAAGCCAGATCCAACACATAGCCGTTCGATGCAAGCGGACCATTAAAGGTAAGCCTGAGCGTCTGCACGCCCGCGCCGAGGTTGATCGAGATCGGCGCACTGTCGGCGAAAGCCGCATTGCCGAAGTTCGATCCGCCTGCATGACCGTCTGCCAGCGTGACTGTTCCAAGCTGCGTCTGGCCGTTCAGCGAGACGGAAATGGTGGCCCCGGTCACCGGTGTCTTGGCATTGGCCGAGAAGGTGTAGGTTCCGGCCGTCGGCACATTTATCGTGTACTCCACCCACTCGCCCGGCTTCACATGGCCGATATCGAGGCCCGAGCCGACCAATTCGACATCACGGCCCGGCCGGAAGGTCGGGTTGCTTGTCGGGTTGTCGAGGCCTGTATTGTCGTTCCAGGAAATACCCTGGCCGCCATTGTCGAAGTTCGTCGCGTCGACTGTCAGCACGCCATTGGTGAAGCTCGGAGCCGTGCCGCCATAAGGTGCCTGCGGTCCGGTCGGCGGCGGCGTGGTCGTGTCAAAGAAGTTGACCGTGCCGTCATTGTCCGCATCAAGCCGCAGCGCATCGTTGATGCCGTCACCATTGGCGTCATTGGCAGCCGTCAGGACATGCGGCTTGACGTTCTTGATGATGAACATGTGGTCGTTGTAGTCGTAATTTCCAGCGCCCGGATAATCCTGGATGGCGATATAGGTGCCGGGAATGACGTTGCCGTCGGCGTCGAGCGCCTCGAAGAAGCGGATCAGGTGCCCCTGGTCCTCGCCGACGAGCTGGCCGAAATTCGGATCGATCTTGTTGGCTTCCGGGTCGGTCCAAGAGGAGTATGTCGGACGGCCGTCGACCGAGATGAACAGGCCGAATGGCGTGTTCTGGTTGATGACGCCGCGGGCGACGGAGGCACCGGCCCCCGTTCCCGTCACCAGCTGATCCGGCAGAACCGTCTGGCCCTGCTGATCGTCATTGGCGAAGAGGTTGGTGACGGCGCTGGAGCTGAGCTGGTGATAGCCGAGGCGAGCAACGTTGCCCTGCTGCAGGAAGGCCGCCATCTGGATGACTTCGACGCCCTTGGACGGATCGAGTTTCTCCAGATAAGGCATCAGCACTTCGTCGCCGATCGTTTCCACCTTGCCGCCATTGGCAAGCTGGCCCTGAGCCATGTCGGTCGAATAACCGAAGGCTTCGACGATCTGGGCGACAGTCGGCTCGGAGTTGTTTTCGGAAAACTCCTGCGCCAGCCCGGCAAGCTGGATGACCTGCTCACCATCGTAATCGTTGGAGTTGATCGTCAGCGTCGCCTTGTAGAGATCCGCACCGGCAGTATTGCCGGCATGGGTACCCTTGAAACGGACGGTGACCTGAACGGAGGCGCCGGCGGCAACGCTCGTCGGAACCGTGCCGACAAATTCGAAGGCCGAAGTATCCGACAGGACAAGGCTCGTCAGTGTCAGCGCGGTAAAGCCATCATTGGTGATTGTGAACGTCGCCTCGTTGCGGAAGGTCTGCGCGGCATTCACCGGCTGGTCGATATTGGTGAAGACCAGACGGTCGTCTGCCGCGGCATCGTCGAGACCGGAAATGACCATATCCGCGCCGAAACCGACCGGCTGAACACCCTCGATGACGAAGAGGTTGTCGTTATAGTCGTAGTTGATGCCGGTATAGTCCATGATGCCGAGATAGACGTTCGGGATCACGTTGCCATTGGCGTCGAGCGCCTGGAACATCTTCACCGTGTGCCCCTGCTGGGCGCCCGGTACGATGACACCGCCCGTCGGGTTGAGCCGCGGGTCGGTCGAAAGCCCGGCCACGGTAATCCCGAAGATTTCGTTGCCCGCCCAGCCATCAGGGATGTCGTTATTGGTGAAGTTGCGGGTGGCAAAGGTGGTGTCATTGCCGGCATTCGGCAAAAGCCGCTGGTTGTCGTTGCCTTCGTGGTTCCAGAAGGTCGTGCCCTGCCCCTTGTTGCCGGGGTTGTGGATGCCGATCGTGGCGCCGCCGGGGCCGTGGAAAGCCGCGATCTGTGTGATCTTCGCGGATGTCACGCCATCGGCAAGCTTCCAGTAAGGCGACAGAACTTCCGTCTCGTCGGTCTTGGCAAAGACGTCGTTGGTGGAGAGAACCGAGTTCTCGCCGCCGCCCTGCAGTCTCAACCCCTCGATCACGTTGCCGAAACCGAAGATCTTCCAGATCTCGTTGACATTGGGCTCCTGACCACCCTCGTCGCGTGCCTGCCAGAAACCGGCGAGCTTTATGTTTGCAACCGGGCTGTCCTGGTCATTGGTGATGAGCTTCAACTGGCCTTCGAAGACGGTCGAGGTCGCGTCCACATTGGTTGTCGGCGGCGTATAGGCCGCGCGGTTGAAGACGACCGTCACATCGAGGAAGGAGCCGGGCGCGATCGTTGCACCATTGAGCGCATTCGGGTTCTGCAACACGAACGGGCCGGTGATCTGATAGTCGCTGATGGTCAGCGGCTCGGTGCCGGTATTGCTCAGACGCACCGTACCGGTATCCTTGAAGTCGCGCGGCGCGCCGGGCTCGACGGCATCCGGGTCCTCGATATAGGAGAAATGCAGCCTGTCGTCGAAATAGGCGGCATCGAGGCTCTGCACCGCGATATCGGCATTCGGATTGCCCGGCGCCGGCTGGATGTCGAGATAATCGAGACCGTTGGCACCCGGTGCGTTCGAGACGATCCGCAGCTGGTAGTTCTCACCGGCTTCAAGCGCCAGGTAGACGGACTCCTCCCCTGCGGTGCCGGCACCCGGGAAGGCACTGATATCCACCTCGACGCCGTTGAGGAACCACTTCAGCGACTGGCCGTTCGCGGCGTTCGCATTGGCGGCAACGTCCAGCTTGTAGGTGCCATCCGCATCGACGGTGAAGTAGAAGTCTACGGTGCTGCCGTTGACCGTATGCGCCGAGCCATCGGTCGCCTCAAGCTCTATGCGGCCGGAGCCGTCGATCTCGGCATAATCCGGTTCGAAGATGGCGACCGCATCCTTGGTGACCCGGATGTAGTCGATGTTCGGACCGACACCGCCCGGCGCTTTCAGGGTAATAACGTTTGTACCGGCAGATAGGTCGAGTGTGACCGACTGCGGCCCCCAGACGGTTTCCCCGGCATTCGAGTTGGCGGCAAAAGGTAGCGTCTGGACCGCGACACCATTCACGAGAATAGTCATCGGGCGCGCGGCCTTGCCCGCACCAAGCGCATAGAGGATATCGAGGCCATAGCTGCCGCTGGTGGCTGTCGAGATCGTCCAGCTGACCGACTGGTCGGCCGTTCCGACATAGTCGACAAAGGCGCCGCCGGACTGGTTGCGGTTCTCCGTGATGATCGCCGCACCGCCGAGATCGGCCTTCTCCGCCTCGTATTTCACATAGGTGGTACCATCGACGACCATTTCGCCGTCATTGGGAACGGCATTGCCTTCGCTCGCCACCAGCACTTCCAGTTGGTCGATATTCGGACCGGTATTGGAGACGGAGCGCAGGGTCACTGTATTGGCGCCTGCCGTCAAGACGACCGGAATTTCGACCGTCCGCCATTGGTTCCAGGGGTCGGAACCATCCGTCACCGTAATCGGAGCAAAGGATTGGACCTTGATGATCGTACCGTTGATTTCAACCTGCAATGGCCGGTCCGTCGTGCCGCCATTGGCATACCGGAAGCGCAGGATGGCATTGCCGGCCTGGTCCGACGGAACCGAGAAATTGAAGCTGATGAAGTCGGCATTGGTGGACCCGAAATCGGCATAACCGCCCGGAATTCCATCATTGCTGTTGGTATTTCCATCCGTCCCGTAAGCGCCCGGGCGCAGGCCGTTCACCGTGCCGGCGACAGTGCCGGGTTCGATATTCGACGCATCGCGGATCTGGATCTGCGGTGCCGTACCCGTCGGCACGACGACGGAGGTGCCGTCATTCGGCGTCCTGTCTTCGGCCTGAATGGTGGTGAGAAGCACGAAGTCCTCACCGGAAGGCTCTTCGCCCGGCACGAAGTTCAGGGTCACCGTCTTGCTGTTGAGCGCATCGTCCGTGACTTCGAGGCTGGCTGTCACCGGCCCGGAGGTTGTGCCGAGATCGATGGTGAACTGCTTCTGTGCATTGACGGTAATCGTTTGCTTCGGCCCGCCGTCAAAGGAAATGCGGATCGCCGTGATATCGTCGTCTAGACCATCGATGCGGAAGATCGCGGCTTCAGGATCGGTAACGTCGACGGCGACGAGGGCGAGATTGTTGCCCTCGTCGGCCGTCAGATCCTGCGTAACGCCACCGGGCGCCGGGGTAAGCAGGATCAGCTGGCTGGCACCCGTGCTGCGGTTCAGCGTCATCAGGTAGAGCTGGCCGGTTACCGGGTTTTCGATGATGTCGAGCGGATCGATATAGTCGTCGATGACTGAGCCGTCGGGACGGCGCAGCACGTCGTCATCGATGATATTGCCCTGCGCATCGACGCGGATGTAGCGGACGTTATCGCCGGTCGAGAACTGGGCGAAGAGGACCGCGCCCTTGAGGTTGGAACCGAAGGCTCCGCCGGTATATTCGATCGCGCCGTTCGGTGACTGGTTGTAGCCAAGATTGTAGACGCCATCGAGATCATAGTCGGCATCGGGCTGGACGCCGGTCTGGTATCCATCCGTGCTGCCGTTGCCGTCATTGCCGCCGACGACCTCGTTCGGATCCCTGCCGCCCGTCGGATTGCCGCCGTTGAGGATATACTCGTCACGCAGAACGTTGGGATGGCCGTAATAACCGCCCTCGTCGATGGTGAAGAAATAGTCATACTGTTTCGGCGAGTTGGCGATCGTCGTGTCGAGGCCCGGTTGGGTCGGATCGGTCGGCGTCTTGCCGCCCGACGCGGTGCCGTTGGTCGGCACGTAGAGATTGCCGTTCGAATGCCAGACGAGATCGTAGGCATTGCGCACGCCGGTCGCATAGATGCTCAGCACCGCATCCGGTGCGAACGGATTGTAGAAGTTCGAGTGAGTGCCGTTCGCGTTGAAGCTCGCGGCCGGCGCCTGATAGCTCGGGTTTCCGGCAACGCTCGGCTCGGTCTGGACGTTGAAACCACCAGCCGGTGCATCGCGGGTCGGATCGATCTCGAGAATTGCGGCATTGAGCAGCCGCTCGGGGCGATTACCCCACGCACCATCGGCGGCACCCGCAGCGGAATTGGATCCCTGGCTGAGATAAAGGAGATATTCCGGCTCGCCGTTGGTCGCGGTGTAATCGGGGTTACGGCGGAATTCCAGGCTGTTGGTCAGGTGGTCACCGCCTGAGCGCGGCAGGCCGGTGATATAGGTCTCTGCCGTCGAGTTCTCGAAGACCTCGCTGAGCGTGACCTTGCTGACCCGACCGGAGAATTCCGGTGTGTCGAAAGCCTTGGATTCGCGCGGGATCGGCGCGTTGTCGGAAATCCAGATCGTATTCGGATCTTCCGGATCGAAGACGAAGCCGACAATGCCGCGGCGTTCTCCCCCCGGTGCTTCGAGATAGCTGAGCGACAGGGTCTCCTGCGAGGCCTTGTCGATCGTGCCGTTGGCGTTGACATCCCAGCGATGAATTTCACCGGTGATCGTGGCGACATAGAGCTTGCCGTCCGGACCGAACTCGATTGTCGTGTAACCGAAGGCACCATCGGCAAAGCCGTTGAGAATGACGTCGGTCGAGAAGGCGACCTCGCGCGGCACGTCTTCCGGCGCCGTGCCCGTAACAAACGTGGTCGTCAGGTCCTGGAACTGCCTGAGCGGGCCGTTCGGATCGGTGATCGATCCGAGGTCCATCACGTCCTGAACCTTCAGCGTATAGCTGGTATTCTCCTTCAGATCCTGAAGCGGGCGGATGTTGAGCGTATCTGCACCGCCACTGATCTGGATCGCAACCGGCACTTCGATGCCGGTGAGTGTCTCGATCAGCTTAATATTGTCGGTATGGGTGATGTTCGGCCCGCGATTGCCTTCCGCCTGCAGGTTGATGCCGACGACGAAGGTCGAGGTCGGATCGATACCGGTCGGCAATTCACCATCCGGACCGATCGCGATCGAGACCTGGCCGTCTTCGAGCGAGGCAGCGACAGGGGCGACGAAGTAGGAGAAGTCCTTGTCGGCGCTTCGGCCATCACCCGGTGTGAGGTCGGGAATGCGCTCGACTTCGAGATACTGGATTTCGGTGTTGACGCCGCCGATCGAGTCCATCGTCAGCCTGCCGTCCGTTACCGTCACCACCGCTGTGACCAGCGTCGAGCGGAAACCGCCGCCGTTCTGGCTGCCGTTGATCGGGTTTGCCGGCGTCCACTCAGGCATGACATTCACGCCTTCGAGGTTGATGATGTAGTTGGAATCGAAGGCTCCTGCCGTATCGCCGACCGACATCGTCACCTGATAGGTGCCGTTTTCGAGTGCCATTTCCCAGGCGCGTGCACCGGCGGCTCCGGCACCCGGATATTCGAAATGGGCGTAGGTCTTCTGCAGGCTGGACGCGCCGGAAACGGTGTCCTTGTACCAATGGGCATTTGCCGGTTGGGCGGATGCGATCGTGCCGTTGGCGGTTCCGTCGGCAACGCTTGCCTCGGTTACCCAGCCATAGGAGAAGCCGTTTCCGCGGTTGCCATATGCGGCACCGGTATCGGCAAGATAACCCGTCGGGGTCTGGTATCCTGTCGGCAGGCCCTGCGTCGTCTGGCCCGGTGCCGGCTCGAAGTTGATCTTCACCACCGGCTCGAAGCGGATGAGATCGCGCGTTTCCCCCGGCCCCTCGTCCCCCTCGCGGCTGATCGTGACATTGTCGATATTCGGGCCATTGGTGGTCGTGTTGGCAATCGAAATGGCGTTGACGCCGGCGTCAAGCTCGATGTCGTAGGTAACCTCCACCCAGTTCGCCCAGCCCTGGTCACCGGTGCCACCGGTCGGGATGGTCGAATTCATCGATATGGTCTGGTTCTCGCCGTTGATAGACAGCACCATCGGGCGATCCGTCGTGCCACCATTGGCATAGCGGATCGTCAGCTGGTAGGTGCCCGCCTGATCGACGGTTACGTTGAAGCCGGCCTTGTCGCCAACCTCACCGCCCATATCGAGATAACCGCTGCCCTCATAGCCGGGACGCAGGCCGTTGCTGTCATAGGTCAGGCCGGGCCCACTATTGCCGGCATTCGCTCCGCCCTCCTTGTTGGCTGGGGTGCGATAGACCGTATCGGCGGGTGTCGAGGCATTCGCCTCGATATCCGTGATCGTAAATGTCTCGCCCTCGATCGTTACCGAGAAAGGTTGCTGCGGGCCTTCGCCATCGAGATATTCGAATGTTGCCTCGTCGATATTCGGGCCGCCGACCGCGCCGGCCGGAATTTCGAGGCGAATGGTGTTCGCCCCTGCCGTCAGCGTCACTTCGACGCTCTTTTCAATCCAGGAATTCCAGCCTGTTGCGGCGGAGCCGGTGCCGGTGACCGGCCCTGGAACGAAAGAAACGGAGCCTTCGCTCTCGCCATTGACAGCCATGACAAGCGGACGATCCGTCGTGGCTCCGTTGGCATAACGGAATGTGACAAGGTAGGTGCCTGTTGCCGTCGCGTTTACGTTGAAAGTGATCGCATCGCCCGGATTGGAGCCGAAATCGATATAGGCACCGCCATTCGCGCCGGGACGATAATTGCCCGTTGCATCGAGACGGGTGGCATTGACCTCGCGGGTGAGAGACGTGTCGCTGTCGCCTGTTCCTGTATCATTGACGGTTACCTTCGTTTCGTCTTCCGCCTGAATGGTGAACGGGGCGACGACAACCGGATCGGCTATCGTGATGTTCATTTGCGACTGCGCCACATTGCCCGCGGCGTCAGTGACATAGGCGATCGCCGTATAATTGCCCGACGCAAGCGCCGAACCGTCGACTGCATAATCGCCGTCGGCATCCGGATTGACCGTGACACGCGTCGCGCCGCCATCGAAGCTCATCTCCACCTTGACGATATCCTCGTCGATACCGGCGAGGTTGAAGTTGATGGAATCGGCGCCGGCGCCGCTCAAGGGGCCCTGCGGGCCGGAGAGGAACAACGGGATCTCGTCCGCATCGGCAGACGTATCGCCGGTCGAGGGCACATTACCCGATATCTGGATGGAATCGATATTCGGGCCGGTCGTGGCGCCCGGCGGGATGGAGAGCGAGAAGGTGTTGGCGCCAGCCTGCAGGCTCACGGTCACCGTCTGGAAAGACCAGTTGTTGAAGCCTTCCGCCGGGCCGGACGTGCTGGTGCCCGTTGCAACGAAGGGCAGCGATTGCGCAGTGCCACCATTGACGACGAGATTGAGCGGACGGGCGCTGTTGCTGGCATAGCGGATGCTGAACGTGTAGGTGCCGGCCGCCGGCACATCGACACTGTAGTTCAGGCGATCGCCCGCCGTGTCGCCGTAATCGACATAACCGGTGCCGGAAAAGCCTGGACGCAAGCCATTGACGAGGCCCACGGTACCGGGGGATTCCTGATTGCTTGGGTCGCGGATGGTCGTGATCGTCGTGTTCGCACCGTTGTCGAACGAGGTGATCGTGCCAGCTTCCGCCTGAATGGTGGTGGAGAACGGCACCAGCACGATAGGTTCGCCGACCGTAACCGAGAAGGTCACCGGTGTGCTCGACAATTCGCCGTCGCTGGCAGAGACAGAGATGGCATATGTACCTGCGGCAACGGTTTCCGCGACGGTCAGCACGCCACCGGTAATGCTGATACCGGCCGGCAACGCTGAGCCGTTGGCGAGCGTCGCGACATAGCTGACGCTGTCGCCTGCATCCGGATCGGTAGCGCCGAGTGCCGTGGCAAGATCGATCGTTGCCCCCTCGCCGGCATCCAGCACGACGTCGGCGATATCTGCACCCTGCTGGAGCTTCGGGGCTTCATTGACGTCACCGACATTGATCGTCAGGTTCGTCGTGGTCGAAAGCCCCTGCGTGTCGGTTGCCTTGACGGAGACGGTTACGGTCTCCTGCATCTCATGATCGAGGCTCACGCCATCGGCGAGACGGATCGTGTTGCCTTCGATGGTGAAGCGCGCATCCGTCGTCGTGTAGACGATCGCGGCGCTGTTGCCATCCGGATCCGTGGCAGAAAGCGTGCCGATGACGCCCGCAACGACATTTTCGTTGATCGAGCCGCCCGTCAGGGTCACAGCGCCTGGTGCCTGCTGCACTGGCCCGGTGGTCGGGGTGAAGGTCAGCTTGTCTATACGCAGGTGCTCGCCGCTGTCGGACTGGCCGGAAAGCTGCGCAGTGGTCGTGGCGTTGATGAAGACCGGACTGGTGAAGGTGATGGTCTTCAGGTTACCGGCCTGCGCGGCGTTACCACGCGTTGCCGATGGATTGTCGAACGTGCCGTTGTTGTCGAAGCTCAGATTGGTGGCCAGAACCGTGTCGCCAATCTTCAGCGAGAAGGTGGCGCTACCATCGGTCTCGTCGAAGACGCTGATCGTGACCGTGTACCAGCCTTCCGTTACGCCATTCTGTGACAAAACAGTGGTGACATTGGCAGACTGGTTGGCATTGGTGCGGATCAACTGGCCGCCGGAAGCGGCCGGTGCAGCCGAGAGGTAGAAGCCGGTTGCAGAACCAAGGCCGGTAAAGGCCTCCGCTTCGACCACGAAGCTAGCCTCGCCGACCGCTTCGCCGCCGATCAGGAACGGAACCTGAATTTCTGCACGAAGACCGGAAGAGTCGGTCGCGACAACGGTGAAGAAGCCCTGGCCCGGTTGCGTTGGTGTGCCGACAATGACGCCCTCAGCATTGAGGCTGAGGCCGGCCGGCAGGTCTTCGACGGAGAAGGTCAGTTGATCGCCGTCTACGTCAGAAAACGCATCGCTGAAGGACGAGATGTCGATCGAGACCTCATCTCCCGTCATCGCCTCCATCGGCTCGAACTGGATGGATGTGTCGGCGACCGGGGCATCGTTGACGTCGGCAACGGTCAGGACGAAGTCACTGCTGGTAGAACCGCCGCGGCCGTCGGTCGCGACAACTGTGACCGTATAGCTTCCCGGCAATGCCGCGATCGGACCGGAGAGAACCCCGTCCTCGAAAACTAGGCCGGCAAAGCCATGGGCAGGAACGCCCAACGCCGTCTTCACGTCCAGCGTATAGGTCAGCATATCGCCATCGGCATCGACGAAGGGCAGATCGACCTCGAGCATGCCGCGTTCGTTGACACTCATATCCGTAAAGCCGCCGCCGACAACGCCGGGCGCTGTGTTTTCTGGCTCGATCTCGGCGAGCTGCACGTTGGAGAAGCTGACCGAACCAAGGCCATTGCTGGCCTGGTCGTCATCGGCGATGAAGACAAGCGAGCTGATCGTCTTGCCGGCATGGGCCGAAAGATTGATGGTGACAGTAATCACCTGCCCCGGCGTTCCGACAGATCCATTGCGAAGATCGATGAAGGAAGACTGGTTTTGGTTGCCGGCGATCTGATA
This sequence comes from Hyphomicrobiales bacterium, assembly GCA_900472575.1. Classification (GTDB taxonomy): domain Bacteria; phylum Pseudomonadota; class Alphaproteobacteria; order Rhizobiales; family Rhizobiaceae; genus Neorhizobium; species Neorhizobium cellulosilyticum. The sequence continues at coordinate 361,215 of UCIV01000010.1, read as the reverse complement.
GATCGACTTGTCGCTCGCCTCGAAAGGCAGTTCATCGTCGTCGAAGCCGATGGCGATCATTTCCGATAGGGAACTCCCGATCGTGACTTTCAGGGTCAACTGGGTGTTCTCGGTGATCGTATAGCTTTCGCCGAGCGAGGCGCGTTTCCAGAAATTGCCATTGAGGGTGAGCGTGTTGCCGCCATCGGCGATGACGCCGCCGGGGCCACTGTCCTGCGTGCTATAAGGCGTCAGGCCGGCTTGACTGAACACCAGCAACTGCGGATCTACCGGTTCCACCGGAACTTCCGGCACCTCGGTCACGCCGAAGGTAAAGGCCTGTGTTGTCGTGAGCAGGCCATCCGAGGCGCTGACGACGATCTGGACAGAAGGCTCTGCCGTAAAGTCGAAGCTGGCGCCCGGCGCGACGACCAGTTGGCCGGCATTGATCGAGAAGCGAGCGTCGTTGACCGTATAGAACAACACATCTCCATCCGGGTCGGAGCCGCCGACAGTGCCAAGAACAGTTCCCTGCGCCACGTTTTCTGCAAACGTAGCTGCACCTGTGAACGCAATGCTTGTCGGCGCTTCATTGATATCGGCAATCGTGACGGTGATCGCCTGTGTCGTACTGGTCTGTCCGTCACTGACGGTTACGGTAGCGGAATAGACGCCGTCGCCATCCACATCGTTCGGGCTTTCGAAATCCGGCGCTGCGATCAGCGACAGGTTGCCATTGGTATCAATGGTGAACCTGTTCGCATCTGCACCGGAGAGCGCATATTGCAGCAGGTCTCCATCGTCGTCGGAGGCGCTGATCTGGCCGACAGCCAGACTGTTCTCGTTGATGATAAAGCCCGGCTCGCTTGAGATTTCGGGCGCCGCATTGGTAGGATCGATCGGCTCGGCGGCAACTGTGATGCTGACCGTGATCGGGGCCGAGCTGAGCGTCCCGTCAGAACCGGCAATCTCCACCGTGTAAGAGCCCGGATCGACGTTTGCCGCAATCGCGAGCTTGCCCTCAACGATCGAAAAGCCGTCCGGCAGGTCTTCGGCATTGGCGATGACGAGCAAGACATCGTCGCCATCCACATCGTCCGTCGTCAATGGAAGTTCGATGACATGCGCGCTGCCTGCGACCACGTTCTGCGGGGCGACGCTGCCGAACAGCAGCGGAGCATCATTGACCGAAGCAACCGAGACGGTAACGATCGACGTATCGCTCAGGCCGTCCTGATCGGTCACCGTGTAGCTGATCGATGCCGCGCCATGGAAGTCGGCAGCCGGCGTGAAGGTAATAACGGTGCCAAGAACCGAGACAGTGCCCTGCTCTGCCGGCACCGTTGCGATGATGGTGAGCGTATCATCTTCGGCGTCGGAAATCAGTTCCGCAACGTCGATCGTGATCGACGTGTCCTCGACGCCTTCAACCGTCAGGTCGAGCGCAATCGGAGCGGTATTTTCGACCGGCGTAGGATCGGCTTCCAGGAGCTTGATGACGAACTTGTCGATATTGGGACCGGTCGTGACGCCGGCGCCGCTGAGGATCAGTGTGTTGGAGCCGGCCTCAAGATGCACCGTGACGGTTTCGACTGACCAGCCTTCCCAGCCTTGACCAATACCGGTGGCACCGGCCGGGGCTGTCTGGACATTGGTGGGAAGATCGGTCGGGCGCGCCCTCACCGCATTGGCCTGTGTTGAGGCGAAGTTGAGCGTGTGTAGCGGATCGCCTGCGACCGCGTCGCTATAAAGCTTCAATGGCCGGTTTGTTGTGCCGCCGTTGGCATAGGTGACCATGAATGAATAGGTGCCGGAAACGGGAACGTCGAATGTCATCGAAACCTGCGCAGCGGCACTCTGCGCCCAATCGAGATAGGATTCGCCTTCGGCGCCAAATCGGAAGATTTCGCTCGCAGGCGTGTTTGACAGATTGATCGGCCGATTTATAGCGCCGTTGGAATTGTTGCCGACCTGGGTCACAAGGCTTTCCGCCTGGATTACGATCATGTTCGGATCGGCATTGCGGATTTCCAGATAGTCGATATTCGGCCCCGAAAAGCCGTTCGCCGTCAGGCGGATCGTGTTTTCTCCGGCCTGCAGCAGAACGCGGGTCCCGCTCTCCGAATAGGTGGCGTTGTTTGTCGTGCCATTAAAGTCGAAGATGCGATCCCAAAGCTGGCCATTCACGTCGAGACGCATCGGACGGGTGGTAACGGTCGAGGAAAACGCATAACCGAAACCAATGTCGTAGAAACCCGCCTGGCCAACGGAGAATGTCCATTCGATATACTGGCCGTTGCCGATATTGTTATTGGTCCCGACGCCGGCGAAATCGACATAGGCGTCGCCATCGGCCGCATCCGCATTCGGAATATCGGTCGCGCCGGCAGTGTCCTTATGAACGACATTCGGATTGGTGGTCACGTTGCCACCGGAATTGCCGAGCGTGGCGACTTCAGCCTGAATGCGTAAGGGCATGGCGGTTACGACCGGCGGCTCAATCACCGGTTCGACTGGTGGCTCCACCGACGGCTCGACCACTTCCTCAACCACGTTCTCCGAAGGTTCGTCTGCGACCAGAGCCGGATTGTCTACCGAAGGCTCTACCGTGACCAACGCAGCTACGGAGCGGTTAACCGCCTGTCCTCCGATCTCGATCGGCGCAACATACGAAACGGGATCGCCCTCGCGGCCGGAAGACGAGACATCACCGGCGCCGATAAAGCGGAAATCGCGCCCGCTCGTTTCCGGTATTGCAGCGGAAGCCAAATCAGCCGGCGCAGCTTGCGGTACGGTGCCGGTCGTCAGGTTCGCCTTGCCATCCGGTGTTGCAGACGCCTCTTCCTGGGTTTCGTTCGATGCATTGGCGGTGGCAGACAAAGGTGTCGCTGCAAGACTTGCAACCTCTTCGGCCCGCGGAGCAGGCGGCGTATCGTCAGGGGCAGCACCAACCCTCGGCTTTTCCTCCGTCGCGTGCTGGACACTGGGGCTCAACGCCAGCGCAACCGCGCCGACGGCAGCAATGTTCAACCCGGCAAGGGCTGCCGATGTCAGGAGCGAACGGCCGGACTTGCCGCCACTGGAAGGACCCAGGTTACTGACGTTAGCAATTTCCGCACCGGCATTGTTGAGCGACGAGAAGGTCAGGACATGCATGCCCTCTGCAAGATCGATATGAAGGACCCTGTTGGAGAAGGTCGTCCAAGAGCCGGTCGGCTCAAACTCGATGACTTCCGGCACCTGGCCACCGACGGACAATGTCGATCGAAGAGGTTCGTTACGACCGTTGGAAAAGGCGATCAGGATTTCCTGCAGGCCACCGACTGACACGTCGAGAAGAAAGCCCTTGGCCCCGGCTGCCTCGCCGACAGTTACCCCCAGCGGCGATGTCAGCTCAGCAACGGAAGTCACGATGATTTTGCCGGATTTGCTTTCGTTATCCATGATCGCCCCCAAAAGGAAGAGCGCTGATATCGCGCTCGAAGTGCTCCGACAGCCCGTGATTGTCCGGGCTTGTCCCCACCCCGCAGTGTGCTTGAGGCGATTGCGATCACAAACATCCCAAAAGGCCGAAGCGCTTGGTCAATTGAGGTAAACGAATGATTAACGACTAAACAAAACGCGCAGCGCCCTACCCGAAACGCCAATTTCTGAATGAAACCCGGCAAAGCCCCACTGGCAGTCGCAGCGGGGCAAAAGAGAGCATCTATTGAGCTGAAGCGGCAGGCTCGCCAAGGATGGGGCTATCGGGAGACTTTTGAGACGCCGCAAGCGCGGAACCGAAGCCGACGGCAAGAGCAAGATCCTGTTCAGGTCTTGAATTCGAACAACCATAATTCAAACGGGATAAGACAGATGGGCTGGTTGTCCCGCAATCGCGCCGAGCGGCGCGGGAAACGCATGCTCAGGCGATAATCGATGCCTGGAGTAGGAGCGTTTGGGTGAATTCGGGCATGAATGTTCGTAGATTTACGGCAACAAAGCCGCAAATAGCCGACATTACGGTTGTTGCCGGGCGGAAGAGATCCGAGCCAACCTGCATGCCCTTGTGACCCACGGCATAAAGCGCCGCTTGGGTGCGATTCTGCATTCCGAGCTTTTTCAGGATGGCCCGAACATGGACGCGAACGGTGCTTTCTGTGATATCCAGTTTTCGGCCGATAACCTTGTTGCTCGCACCCTTCGAAATCAGTCCGAGCACAGCATGTTCGCGATCTGTAAAAGAGCATCCCTCAAGGGCCCGGGCATTCATGTCGTCGTTAAGGCCGGAATGTCCCAAGCCCGCAACGGCAACCGTCGGCAATAGCGTGATCCCATGACGAACGATGCGCGCAGCAAGCGCTATTTCCTGCAGCGAGGCACCATCAGGCAGCAACGCGCCCACTTTGCCGATGATTGATCGATACTCGTCGACACTTTGGTTCGCCCGCATCAAGACGATAATGTGCGATGTGTCGACGGCATCGTTGTCACGATTGAGTTGCGCAACCAGTTCTTTCGGATTGACCGCGTCGATGATGACGACAGTGTCGTCCCAGTCGATTACCAGGTCCGCCACGCTTGAGAAGGAAGGAGAGTGTGAGACCTGCGCAAACTCAGTTCTTATGGCTTGCGCCATGGCACAAGCAACGATCGTGCTGTCACTCACAAGAAATACTGAAACACGCATATTCCTTCTCCCCTACAAAACTAATAAAGGAAATAAAAAAATAATCTACACTTTAATTCCCAGGAGTCGAAAAAGGTTATTTTGAAAAAGCGATGGGAATTTATACTTCACCGATTAGTCAAGCATTGACAGCAAAATAATCATGAACAGATGGCGTAAATGCCTTACTCTCTAATGAGCTGCTTATGGTAACAAGCGTCAATCAGCAGGCATCACTTTCGATACCTCGACATAGAAGTTCGGCCTCTGTAAAATTATCTGTCGATACGGGCCGCTTGGGTTCCGTTCTGCTCTTATGAGAACGCTGTCCGTATTCGTTGAGAGGGGCTAGTAACCGGCGGTCCGATCAACTTGACCTTCCGGAATCTCGCAATGCTTGATAGCTTCGATCGCGCGCAGAACATGCGCCGTACCGGCGGCGGGATCGACCCAACTGGCAATGTGCGGCGTCACAGTAACCCTCTCTTCGCCCCAAAAAGGGTGGTCTGCAGCCAATGGCTCCTTGCAGAATACGTCAAGCATGGCGCCACAGATCTGGCCGCTGCGCAACGCTCTCAGCAGGTCCTCCTCGACCAACTGTTCTCCACGCCCGGCATTTATGACGTAGGCACCTTGCCTCAACGCTGCGAATGTTTCCCGATTGAGGATGCCGATCGTTTCTTCGGTATGCGGAAGAAGGCTGATCAGGATATCGGTCTCAGCCAGGAAGGACTTAAGACCACCCGCTCCGCCAAAAACGTCTAAACCTTCAACCGGCCGCCCGCTTCGGTTCCAGCCGCGAACCCTGTATCCCATCGCCGCCAGCGCCCGGGCGCTAGCCTTGCCGAGACCGCCCATGCCCATGATGCCGATCTGCGGATTTGAGAGATCGAGTCTCCGCCAGATCTTTTCAGCCTGGTTCGCACGCATCTCATCCATGCGGCGATGGTGGTTGAGCACCGCCATGACGACGTATTGCACCATGCCATCTGTGATCGACTTGTCGACCATGCGTACGATCGGCAAATGTAGCGGGATCGTGTCGTCGCTCAGGAGATGATCGACGCCCGCCCCCAGCGAGAACACCGCCTTGAGATTGGGGTAACGCGCAATCTCCCCGGCGCCCGGTGCCCAACAGAGCACATAGTCAACCTCTTCCAGCGGCCCCGTTTCGGGCCATGCATGGACGACAAGATCGGGTGCTTGACTGGCGAATGCCTGCTGCCAGGGAGCCGTCGGGGCGTTTTTTCTGATGATGACGAGGCTCACGCGGCACTCCACAAGCGCATTCAAAAAAGACGCCGGAAAGCGCGATCGGGATGCAAAGCTCCCGCAAAGCTTTCCGGCGACCTGAAGGTCAGGACGAACGGCTCATTGTTCGATCATCTTGTTCCAGCGGCTGTTCCATTCGGCGCGCTTGGCATTGATCGCATCCCAATCAAGAACGACGGCAGTCTTCATGTAGGTCTGGAATGCATCAAGCTTCACCTTGCCTTCCGGCGTCGAGGCAACAGCTTTCGGGTTGGACGGGTAGACATCGCCCGCATCGAGCGCCGCGGACTGCGCATCGGCCGACAGCAGATAGGCTGCAAGCTTCTGCGTCAGTTCCGGCTCGTTGTTCTTGGCGATCGTGCAGGCCGTGTACATCAGCACCACGGAGCCTTCCTTCGGCTGAGCGTATTCGACCGGAATACTCTGGGCCTTGAGTGTGCTGACCGCCGTCGGGGTCAGCGGGAAGATGGCCGCTTCGCCTGCTTGGGTCATTTCGGAAATCTTCGCCGAGCTCGGAATATATTCGAGCACGTTCTTGCCGATCGTCTCGCCGAACTTCGTGAAGCCCGGTTCGACATTGGTTTCGTCACCGCCCTGGATGCGGTTGAACATCAGGAAGGCGTGCAGGCCGAAGGACGAGGCGGATGCCGACTGGAAGACCACCTTGTCGGCAAATTTCGGATCGGCAAAATCCATCCAAGAGGTCGGGGCGGCCCAGCCGTTATCGGCAAACAGCTTGGTGTTATAGGCGATCCCGGTCATGCCCATGTTGACACCGACGGCCATGTCGTCCTTCATCCGGGCTGCCTTATCAACTTCGGCAAGCTCCGGGCTTTCCTTGAGTTTTTCGCAAAGGCCGAGGCCGATGGCGCGATACATGATGCCATCGTCGAGGAACATCAGGTTCATCTGCGGCGCATCCTTTGCAGCGGTCGCCTTGGCGAGAATATCGCTGGATGTGCCCGGCACGACGACAATCTTCACGTCATTGGCCTTTTCGAAGGCCGGGAAGACAGCCTGGGTGAACGTGCGTTCCAGATTGCCGCCGTTCATCCCGACATAAAGGGTTTTGGTTTCGGCATGGGCCGAACCGGCAACGGTCAGGCATGCGATGCTGGCGGCGAGTGCCGCATGGATGGATTTCATCATTCACGTTCCCCTTGATTGAGGGCTCTGCGGTGGAGCGCCGGCGCCCGAGCCCTTGGCGGCGTCGACGAAGAAGCGAGTGATCGAAAAGGCATCGATCGGTGTGGTCGTCTTACCCGTGGTAATCAGCTCGGCGATGACTTCGCCGACACCCGGCGCGATCTGGAAACCAGCACCGGAAAAACCGAAGGCATGGATCAGCCCGGATGTAGTGCCGCTTTGACCGATCACCGGGTTCTTGTCCGGCATCGCCCCTTCCGTTCCCGACCAGAACCGGATTGCATGGGCATGTTTCAGCGACGGGAAAAGCCGCGCTGCGCGTTGCATCACTGTCGTGACGCCGACATCCGTCGGGCGGGAAAAATCGGCATTGTCCGCGCGGGCAACTCCCCGCTGGCCGCCGATAACGCAATTGCCGCGCTCTACCTGCCGAGCATAGACCTCGCCGCCCTCTACGCCGGTATTGACGGTCATGAACACTTTCATCGGCTCGGTGACGATCATCGACGGATAGATCCGGCCGAGCGGCACGCCCTCCCCGAAAATGTCGGCAAACGGCCCCGCCCAGGCACCGGCGGCATTGACCAGATGCGTAGCGCGGATAGCCGGTACACCCTGCGCCTCGACGAGAAACCCTTCGGCTTCCTTCGAAACGCCAAGCACCGGCGTCTGTTCGTAAATTTCGGCGCCCGCCCGCCTTGCGGCGGCGGCAAAGCCGGCAGACACGAGGCGCGGATTGGCCTGCCCATCATCGGCTGAAAACGAAGCGCCGACCGCGATATCGCGATCGATCCACGGGAAGCGCTCGGCAAGGGCATTGGCGCCAAGCAGTTCAAGCTTCAGGTCGCTCGATGCAGCGCCTCTGGCATAGGCTTCGAGCGAGGCAATTTCCGCCTCGTTGCGGGCAAGTTTCAGCTGACCGGTGCGGCGAAACTCGCCATCGATGCCGATCAACTGCCTGAGCTTCGGCCAGATCGCATGGGCGCGCTGCGCCAGCGGCAATTGCTCGACCGGGCGGCCCTGGCGGCGCACGCCGCCGTAGTTGACGCCGCTCGCCTGCGCGCCACAGAACCCGCGTTCCAGCAAGGCAACCGAAAGGCCCATCTGCCTCAAGGCCAGCGCTGCGGAACAACCGACAAGACCGCCACCGATGATCGCGACATCGACCTTCATTCCGCAGCCTCCCCAGTGATTGAGGGCGCGATCGCGGAGTAGGACATGGGCAGCGGCTTGACCGGCGCCTGTCCGCGCAGGCGACCTACGGCCGAAATAGGCCGGCCGGTCGAGGCGGCGAGCAGTTCGGCAGCAGCCGAACCGCAGACACGGCCCTGGCAACGTCCCATGCCGACCCGGCTTACCGCCTTCAGCCTGTTCATCTCGACAATGCCGAAATGATCGGTGACGTCACGAATGGCCGAAACATCGATCTCCTCGCAACGACAGACCATCGTGTCGCCCGGAAGGTCGGCGATCCAGTGCGACGGGAAAGGAAAGGATTGTTCGAGAATGGTGCGGAAAGCAAAGATCCTGCGCAGTTCTTTTTCAAGCACGCCTGCCCGACGCGGATCGACGGCAAGGCCGCGGTCTTCGATCAACGATAGCGCTGCCCTCTCACCGGACATCTCCGCGGCATCGGCGCCGGCAATGCCGGATCCGTCACCGGCAAGATAGACCCCGGCGACACTGGAGCGGCGAGCGGCATCCGTTTGCGGCAGGAAAACGCGATCCCGTTCGTTGAAGGCAAACCGGCAGTCGGCGAGATCGGCAAGCTGTGTTTCCGGCTTCAGCCCGAGCCCAAAGCCCGCACCATCGCAGGCCAGATGCCGGCGTTTGCCGCGCACTTCGAAGGAGACGCCCTCGATGCGGCTCGTCCCCTCGAACCGAAGTTTGTTGATACCGTAGTGGAAGGCGACACCCTTCATCATCATTTCGGCAACGAAGCGCGTGCCGCGCAGGACGATGGCGGGGAAGCTCGGCAGGGCCTTCATCATTGCCATTTGCGCGGTGAGCGGTGCGGCGTCCAGCACCGCCGCCACCTTCACCCCGGCTTTCATATATTGCCAAGCGACGAGATAAAGCAGCGGTCCAGTGCCGGCAAAGACGACGCGCGAACCGATGACGCAACCCTGCGCCTTCAAGGCGATCTGCGAGCCACCAAGCGAAAATACGCCGGGCAAGGTCCAGCCGGGAACCGGCAGAATGCGGTCCATCGCTCCGGTCGCAAGGATCAGCCCATCATGGGCGAGCCGGCGATGCCCGCCATTCGTCGCCACATCGGCAATGCCGTCCGACAGGTTCCAGACCAGCGTGTTGGGCAGATAATCGATCTTGCCCTGCAGCCCGGCGAATTCTCCATGCAGCCGCTCGGCTTTGGGCGCTTCCGAGCCATACCGCGCTTTAGCATCGCGACCATCCGGCACGAAAGGCTGGCGATAGATCTGTCCACCACAGGCCGGCGCTTCGTCGACGACGATCGGCCGAATCCCCACCGCGACAAGCGTGGCCGCGGCACGAATACCGGCTGGGCCGGCTCCGACGATGAGAGGTTGGGCACGATCTTTTAAAGCGTCACTCATGCGGCCTCTCCCGCCCCGGTGATCGCTTGGGTGATCACCTGCATGCCTTCCACGAGCGGGGTGGAACAGGCACGCACCCGCCCCCCGCTTGTGAGTGTGACCCAGCAATCCTGGCAAGCCGACATCTGGCAGAAACCTGCCCGCGGCTCATGGCTGAAATCGCTGGGCCTGAGCCGTTCATCGATGGTGAGGATGGCGCTGAGCAGCGTGTCACCGCGCCGTCCCTCGCAAGGTTTGCCGTTCAGCGAAAAGCTGATCGGAACTTCATTCTGTCGCGCAACGCGATGCAGGAGCGGCATTTTCGTTCACTTCTGCCCGACAAGAATACGGTCCAGTCCGAACGCCCGGTCGAGCACGAGCATGGCGATACCGGTCAGGGCGATCATCAGCGCGGAAACGGCTGCCATCATCGGATCGATGGATTCCGTCGCGTACATGTACATCCTGACCGGCAACGTGACGGTCTGGGGTGAGGTGACGAAGATCGACATGGTCAATTCGTCGAAACTGTTGATGAAGGCGAGCAGCCAACCGCCGGTAATGCCGGGCAGGATCATCGGCACGGTAATCCGCCGGAACACCGTGAGCGGCCCGGCCCCGAGCGTCAGTGCCGCCTGTTCAGCATTGCGGTCGATGCCTGTGAGCGCCGCCATCACCAGCCGCAGCACATAGGGCGTGACGACAACGACATGGCTTGCCACCAGCCACCCAAAGCTGCCCGTTGCGCCGATCAGCGTGAATAGCCTCAAAAGAGCGACTCCGAGAACCAAATGCGGAATGATCAGCGGCGACAGGAACAGGCCATTGAGAAAACCGCGTCCCGGAAACTCGTAGCGGGAGATCGCGATGCCGGCCGGAAGCGAGATCAGCACGGCGATCGTTGCCGCGAGCGTTGCCAGCCACAAGCTATTGTAGAAGGATGCCATGAAGTCCGGATGGACAAACACGGCCTTGAACCACCGCAGCGAAAACTCGGTCGTCGGGATGGTGAGCGTGCTGTCGGGCGTGAAAGCGACCAGACAGATGATCACCAGAGGCGCCAGCATGAAGCATACGACGAGCGTGTGAAAGATGAGGGCGATTGGTCCGTTGCGATCCATATTCCGCCCCCTCAGCCCAGAACCTTGCGCGCCTTGGCTTCGATCATCCGGTTGTAGGCCAGCATGATCAGAAGGTTGGCGACAAGAACGATGAAAGCGATGGCAGCGCCGAGCGGCCAGTTCAGCTCGTGCATGTATTCGTCATAGACGACGGTCGCCGCCATTTTCAGCCGCCGTCCGCCGAGCAGGCCAGGAATGGCGAAAGAGCTTGCCGAAAGGCCGAAAACGATCAGGCTGCCGGAAAGAACGCCAAGCGAAATCTGCGGCAGGATGATCCGTCGCACTGCAGTAAAGCGCGAAGCGCCAAGCGACCATGCGGCCGGTTCAAGCCCAGGATCGAGCTTCTGGATCGCCGTCCAGACCGGGATGATCATGAAGGGCAGCATCACATGCACCAGCGCGATCACGATCGCTGCCTCGCTGTAGAGAATGCGAACCGGGCCAAGACCGAGCATGATGCTGGCTTTGGAGATCAACCCCGTCGAACCGAGCAGCATGCTCCAGCCGAAGGAGCGCACAACGACCGAAACCAGCAGCGGACCTATGATGACGAGCAGGAAGATCGACCGCCACGGGTTCCACATCCGAGACAGGATATAGGCTTCCGGCACACCGATCACGATGCACAGAACCGTCGTAATCAGGGCGATCCTCAGCGTCCGCAAGAAGATCGAGAGGAAATAGGGATCGGAGAGAACCGTCGTGTAGTTCGACAGCGTGTAGCTGTCGAGCACACCTATATTGAAATCATAGGCATGAAAGGAAAGGACCGCGGTCAGCGTCAGCGGCAGAACCACCATGCCGAGGAAGAAGATCAGGCCGGGGAAAGACAGGAACCACGGCGTCGAGGATGTCTGCGCCGTCATGCGTCAATCCTCGAAGTCTCCCGCGTCCGGGCCGAGACACGCGCGCTTTCCGGCGACCAAGAGAGCCCAACGGGCTGCCCCTGGGATGCAGGCAATGAGCCATCCGTATTCGGCCAGGAAACGATGATCTGGCCAACCGCCGTATCGACGTTGAACAGCCAGTGGCTGCCGAAAAAGAACCTTGCACTGACCACTCCGTGCAGATGCCCCTGGCCCGCGGGTACGATGGTAATCCGCTCGGGGCGAAGCGACAGGATGGCCGGCTCGCCCTCTGTGGCGGGACAGTCGGTTGCTGGCAAGATGACACCGGACGCGTGGATGCCCAGCTTGAGCGCGATACCAGGAATGTTGTTCATCTTGCCGATGAAAGAGGAGATGAATTCCGTCGCTGGATGATCATAGACCGCCGCCGGCACATCGGCTTGAGTCATCTTTCCGTGTTCCATGACCACCACCCGGTCACTAATCGACAGCGCCTCGCCCTGGTCGTGGGTTACCATGATCGTCGTCGTGCCGACCGTCTGCTGAATGCGCCGAAGCTCGAACTGCATTTCCTCGCGCAGCTTGGCATCCAGATTGGACAATGGCTCATCGAGCAGCAGCACCGGCGGTTCGATGACAAGGGCACGAGCGATTGCGACGCGCTGCCGCTGACCGCCGGAAAGCTGGCGCGGATAACGATCGGCAAATTGGTCGAGTTTGACCAGCGCCAGCGCTTCGGCCACCCGCCGATCGCGCTCGGCCCTGCCGACCTTGCGCATTTCCAGCCCGAAACTGACATTCTGCGCCACCGTCATATGCGGAAAGAGCGCATAGGTCTGGAATACGATGCCGAGCCCGCGGCGGTTCGGTTTCTCGCGGGTGATCTCGCGCCCGTCGAGCATGACCGAGCCGGCCGATGGTTCGGCGAGGCCTGCAATCATCTGCAGCGTCGTGGTCTTGCCGCAGCCGGAAGGCCCCAGAAGCGATACGAATTCGCCCTTGCTGACTTCCAGATTGACCGCATCGACAGCGGTGAAATTGCCATAGGTTTTCGACAGCGAATTGAGCGTCAGAAAGCTCATGTCCACTCCAGTTGCGCCAGTTTTCGCGCTTTCTCTAATTTCGTTCCCAGGCGAAGGAGACAGTAGAAAACTGCCTATGGTCAATGAAAAATTCCAATTAGGAAAATTATCATTGAAATATTCCATTATATGAAATTTATGGAAGATCAGCCCAATCCGGATTACATTTAATGGATGAAGACACTCGCCAGATCTCAAGCGCAAGGCGCACGCTGATCATCCTCAAGGCGCTTGGCGCGGCAGATGCCGCCGGGGTGCGGCTGATAGATGTGGCAAAGGAAGTGGGTTGCAACCAGCCGACAGCCCATCGCGCCATGCAGGATCTGGTCGCCGAAGGGTTCGTCGAACAGGTGTCCGGCGGCAAACGCTACCGCCTCAGTCTCGAATTTTTCGTGCTGGCGGCCCGCGCAGGACGCTCCGACGGATTGCGCGAACTGGCCAGACCGGCACTGCTTCGCCTGTCGTCAACCCTGACGGACACGATCTTCCTGCTCGTGCGAAGCGGTTATGATGCGGTCTGCCTGGACCGTGTCGAAGGTCCCTTCCCGATCCGCTCCTTCACCGGCGACATCGGCGGCAAGGTGCCGCTCGGCATCGGCCAAGGCAGCACCGCCATTCTCGCCAACCTGCCGGAAGCGGAAAGAGAAGCCGTTATCCGGTTCAATATGCCGCGTCTGCTCGATCGCAGCCATCTCGACGAGGCAAGCTTCCGACTTCTTCTCGCCAATGCCCGCGAACAGGGTTTCGTCAGCTTTAATGCGGGTCTCATTCCGGGCATGGCGGGCGTCGCCGTTCCCGTCTGCGACGCAAACGGTACGGCGGTCGCGGCCTTGAGCGTCGGTACGCTTGCCGAACGCGCCGAAGGCGAGAGATTGCAGGCGATGGTGGATATTCTCTCGGCCGAGGCTCGCGAACTCGGTCGCCGGATCAATCCATTCGACCCAGCCCTGCGCTCACCGTCACGTAGCCTGAGCTATGTCCAGGCGCAGAACCGACTTCGGTAGTTGGACTTGTTTCGCGACATTGCCCCTAGCGATAGAGTTAAGTCGGCTTCGACAGAGCTCTCCTGTTCAGATCATGTAAAACGTAACAAGGCTTGTGGCCTGACACGAGCGCCCTGAGCAGTTCGCGCCAATTATATCAGTGACGGCTTTTTGCCGTTTCTTGGGTTTCGGCGAAGCCCGCTAGTATTCATTCGCCTTGTTCGCCGTTGAGAGCCGTTCGACTAATCGGCAGGGCAAGCGGCGGGTTCCAGGTTCAATAGCCTCACCTCTGGTAATGCTCAGCATGGCCAAGCCCGCCTGCCGGCCAAGTTCCATGAGTCCCATGTCGACTGTGGTCAAGGGCGGCCGGGTTTGCCGCGAAATGACCTCCCAATTATCGAAGCCGACGACGGATATGTCCCTCGGCACAAGAATACCACGATCACGCAGAGCATCGATGACGCCTCTGGCGATCTCGTCGTTGCCGCAAAAGATGCCGTCGGGCAATTGGTCTCCGTCTGAAACCAGCCGGGCGATTGCCTCATGTCCCCACTCCTCAGACCAGTCCCCGAACATCGGTTCGCGACAGGCTTCGGCAAAATTGCAAAAGGCGGCTGCGCGCAGTCTGGCAGCCAGATAGTCTTTCGGACCTGTGATATGAAGGATGCGCGAGCAGCCGGACTTCCTCAAGCGCTCCATCGCCAGGCGTGCGCCATGTTCATCGTCAGGCACGAAACTGACGCTCCCCGGAGGACCTTCTGCGAAGGCGTATATCACTGGAATAGGTAGCGCCAGAAGCTCCCGAGGCTGCTCAAGATCCAGTCGCGTTGCGGTGAAGATAATGCCATCGACCTGCTTGTCGAGAAGCGCCTGAAGATGAAGCTGTGCAAGACGCGGATCGTTGTTGGTGGCGCAGAGGAAAACGGAAACACCCTGATCGACCAGAACTTCCGAGACCCCTGCCCCCATGGGAAGTGTGAGCCGCCCGTATGTATCATTGGTCAGCATGCCGATCGTGGAACTGCGCTTGCTCTGCAGGCTTCGCGCCAGCGCATTGGGCCTGAAGCCGATTTCCTGAGCAATCCTGTTGATGCGTTCGCTTGTTTCAGCGTTGACACGGCCAACACCGTTCAGTGCGTTTGAGGCCGTGGACAAGCTGACACCAGCCGCCTTCGCGACATCGCGCAGTGTTCGTTTTCGATGAGAAATAGGCTTTAACATTCCGCAAGAATGATCTTGCAAAAACGATTTCTCAAGCGTTTTCAGACGTGCAAAAACGTTTTTGCAAAAATCGAATTCAAAATTGTCGACAGGCAAAAAAATCCGCCCTACCGTTTGTTCACGTCCATCGGGAAAGTGCGACGAACAATAGAAAAAGGGAACCGTGATGCACAAAGCTAGCCTTGCGCTCGCAGCAATTACGTTTGCTGCGACAACCTCTTTTGCTGCCGCCGAGGAAGTCAATCTCTGGGTTCGCACCTCGTCCGGCGCTGTCTTGCAGTCGCTTGCCGAGCAGTACAACGCCAAGCACGATGACAAGATCATCGTCACCCAGATCACGGCGGAACAGATGGTGCCAAAGCTCGGCGCCGCCATCGCCGGCGGATCACCGCCGGAAGGCGCGGTTCTGGATCTGATCTACCTGCCGACATTTGCCGCCAACGAGAGCCTCGAAGACATTACTGACTTCGTGAAGGGGCTGCCTTATGCAAACGCGCTCAGCCCGTCTCATGTTCGTTTAGCCACCTATGATGACAAGATCTACGGCGTCCCCGCCTTGCCTGACGCGTCGATCATCGCTTGGAATATCGACCTTTTCGAAAAAGCAGGCCTTGATCCTAACAAGGCGCCAGCTTCTCTGACGGAAATTGCGGAAGACGCGAAAAAGGTTCGCGCACTCGGATCCGATACCTACGGATTCTATTTCGTCGCGAATTCCGGAAGCTGGCTGATCTACGATTTCCTGCCCCACCTCTGGGCGGCCGGCGCGGATATTCTCAGCCAGGACGGCCGTGAGGCGACGGTCGATACACCTGCCATGCGGGAAACGATCGCGGCCTATCGCGACATGTGGACGGCTGGCGCCATTCATCCGACATCGCGCTCCGGCAACGGCAACAACGCGGTGGAGGCATTTGCCTCCGGAAAAGTCGGCGTGCTGATGACCGGCTCCTACATCGTCAATCTTCTGACGGCCAAATATCCGGATGTTAAATTCAACGTTGCTCCCATTCCCGGACCGAAGGATGGCGCTTCCAGCTTTGCCGGTGGTGACACGCTGGCACTGATTGCCGGCATCAGCGAGGAAAAGAAGAAGGTTCTGCTCGACTTCGTCAATTTCTACATGCAGCCGGAACAGCAGGTGTTCATCACCAAGGAATCCGGCATGCCATCGCGCACCGATCTCGCAGCGGATGCCTATGCCCAGTTCGACAAGCGAAACCTTGTTTCCTACGAGATCCTGACGAAGGCACGCACGCCTTATACCTTCTCCTCCGATGAGCTTTTCGTCAGCCGGACCGGCCCTTTCCTGAACCTTGTCCAGTCGAGCATCTTCGATGGCAATGTGGATGCAGCCATCTCGAAGGCGCAGGATGACTTTACCAAGATTCTCGAGCGGACAAATCCCTGACGCATGAGCGAGCAGGCAGCCGAAATCTGCCTGCTCCACCATCAGCATCGATAGCCTGATAGAATGACGACGAGGATTGAATGGTAGAGACCACACTGCCGAGCGCGGTCGCGCGCCCTGTCTCAGCCTCCGGCGGCAGCCGCGAACCGCATGGCTGGCTGGGCCTGTTTTTCATCGCGCCAAGTATGGTGTTCATCATCGGATTGTTCGTCATCCCGCTTTTGATGACCGTATGGATGAGCTTCTATCACTGGCCGCTTCTGGGGCGGAAAAAGTTCATCGGCCTGGAAAACTACGCGGAACTTCTGGGCGACAGCCAACTCTGGTCCTCACTGGGATTTACCCTTCTCTACACGCTGCTGGTTACCGCAGCGATCATGGCAGTGGCTTTTCCGCTCGCTTTGCTGGTCGACCGCCCGCTCCGTAGCGCCGGTTTTTTCCGCACGATCTATTTCATGCCCGTCGTCATCGGCTTCGGTGCCGCCTCGACGCTTTGGACATGGTTGCTCAACCCTGACAACGGCGTTTTTTCCCGCCTGTTTCTCAGCCTCGGCGTTGTTGATGCATCACCTCGGCCGCTCGATAGTTTTTGGCCGGCGCTCGCCGTTATTATTCTGATGGTCGTGTGGAAGACAGCAGGTTTCACCATGGTCATCCTGCTCACCGGATTGCAGAGCATACCCGCCGAGGTCATCGAGGCTGCCAAGATCGACGGCGCCAGTGTCTTCAGCCGCTTTCGCCGCATCACCCTGCCTCTGATGCGCAACTCGCTGCTTCTGGCACTGATCCTCAACATCACATCCTCGATGCTCGCTTTCGATCAGTTCTTCATCATCACCCAGGGCGGCCCCGGCAACAGCACGATCTCCGCCGTCTTCTCCATATACCTGGCATCCTTCTCGTCCTATCGGCTGGGTTACGGATCCGCCCTCTCCTTCGCACTGCTGGTGGTTCTCGTTGCCATCAGCTCCATCCAGCTCAGCTTCATGCGCCACCGCCCGGAGGAAGGCCGATGACACATGCGAATGTTGCAGCCGGCAGGCCGTTTTCGGAGCGAATCGGACACGTCACCTTCCTTCTGGTATCCCTGCTTTTGGCAATCATCTTCCTGATGCCGATTGTCTGGTCCGTGGCCAATTCCTTCAAACCGGCGGCGGAAGCGCTCGCCAATCCAGTCGCGCTTTTCTCGAAGGCCTTTTCGCTGGAGAATTATCGGCGGCTGGAAGATGTCGGCGCCGGCTGGCAGATCTATGCAATGAATTCGCTGCTGATCGCGGCCGGCACGATCATCCTCACCATACTGGTGTCGGTGCCTGCCGGTTACGGTTTCTCGAAATTCCGCTTTCCGGGTCAATCTCTGATCTTCGTTCTGGTCATGGCCACGATGATGATCCCGTTCCAGTCCATCCTGACCCCGCTGTTTCTCATCCTGAAGTTTTTGGGTCTGCAGAACAGCTTGTTCGGACTGGTCCTCGTTTACACGACATTCCAGTTGCCATTTTCGATCTTCATGATGCGCAACGCCTTTGATGCGATCCCCGCCGCGCTGGTGGAAGCGGCACGCATCGACGGTGCCTCGCAATGGACGCTGCTGCGGCGCATCCTGATGCCATTGGCACTGCCCGGTGTCGCAACCGTTGCGATGTTCGCCTTCCTCAATTCCTGGAACGAGTTCCTCGCAGCGCTGATCTTCATCTCGGATCAGAACAAGTTCACCCTGCCGATCATGCTCGTGAACGTGTCCTCCGGCATCTATGGGATCATCGATTGGGGAGCACTGCAGGCTGGCATCACCGTCACCATGATCCCCTGCATCCTGCTCTTCCTCGCCCTTCAACGCTACTACGTGCGCGGCCTCACCGCCGGCGCCGTCAAATAAGCCGCAGAACACTGCAAAAGGAGCTTTCATGTCGTCCTCCCTGAAGAAGCCGACTAACGCCGCCGCACGCCATTTCGACAGGCTCGTACCGATCGAGCATCACCACGTGGCTTTTCCGGACGGGTTCTGGAAAAGCTGGTCGGAGACCGTTCGGAAGACCACCATCCCGACGCAGCATATGCGGCTTGAGGAGGAAGGTTTTCTCGAAGTGCTGGACTTCGACAAGCCACCGGCACCGCTTGCGCGCCCGATCCAGCCAAGCGGGCTTTCGATGCAGCATTTCTTCGATTCCGATTTCGGCAAGTGGATCGAGGCCGCGAGCTACACCCTGAAAAACGCCCCTAATGCCGAACTCGAAGCACAGATCGACGCGATCGTCGAAAAGCTCGAACAGGGGCAAATGGAAGACGGCTATCTCAACAGCTGGTTCATTCGCCGCGAGCCTGACAAGCGCTGGACCAATCTGCGCGACCTGCACGAAATGTATTCGATGGGCCATCTGCTGGAAGGTGCCGTCGCCTATTACGAGGCGACCGGCAAGCACCGCTTCCTCGACGTGATGATCCACGCCGTAGATCACATCGACGCGACCTTCGGCTCGGAGCCGGGCAAGCTGCGCGGCTATGACGCCCATGAGGAAATCGAGCTGGCTCTGGTCAAGCTCTATCGGATCACAAAAGATCCCCGGCACCTTAAGCTTGCGGCCTATTTCATCGACGAGCGCGGCCAGATACCATCCTACTATGACGAGGAAGCACGGCTTCGCGGTGAGAATCCGGCTGATTATGTCTACAAGACCTACGCCTACAGCCAGGCACATCGGCCGGTGCGCGAGCAGTCGCAGGTCGTCGGTCACGCGGTGCGGGCCATGTATCTGTTCTCGGCCATGACCGATCTCGCCCATGAAAACGACGACCCGACCCTGAAACAGGCCTGCGACCGGCTTTTCGACAATCTCACGAGCCGCCAGCTCTATGTGACGGGCGGGCTTGGGCCATCCGCCTCCAATGAAGGCTTTACCCGCGAATACGACCTGCCGAACGAAACCGCCTATGCGGAAACCTGCGCCGCGGTAGCGCTCGGATTCTGGAGCCATCGCATGGCCCAGATCGATCTCGACGCAAAATTCACCGATGCGTTGGAGACGGTGCTCTTCAACGGCGCGCTTTCCGGCATATCCCGCGATGGCGAGCATTATTTCTATGAAAACGTGCTGGAAAGCCATGGTCAGCACCGCCGCTGGAAGTGGCATTATTGCCCTTGCTGCCCGACCAATATCGCCCGCATGATCACCTCGCTCGGCCAATATTTCTATTCAGGCAAGGCCGAGGAACTCGCGGTTCATCTCTACGGCGCAAACACGGCCGAACTGGATCTTGGAAATACCTATCTTCGCCTGAAACAAGAAACTCTCTATCCCTGGGATGGCGATGTCAGGATCCAGCTTGGCCTATCCCGGCAAGCGGACTTTACCATCAGGTTTCGTATCCCCGGTTGGTGCCGCAGTTGGACAATCAGCATCAACGGCGTGACCCTTGATGCCGACGGCATTGTCGAAAAAGGGTATGCGACGATCCGCCGATCCTGGGCGGATGGCGATGAAATCAGGCTGTCCTTCGACATGCCGGTCGAGCGGCTTTACGCCCATCCGGCAGTGGGCGAAGATGCGGACCGGGTTGCACTGAAGCGCGGGCCTGTCGTCTATTGCGTCGAAGAAACGGATATCGGCATGGAGCCGCAACGGCTTCGCCTGTCCGCTTCCGGCACGATCGAAGCACGGTTCGATCCGGAGCTACTCGGTGGTGCAGTCGTGCTGGAGGGGGAAGCCCTGGAAGCGCAGGTGGAGGATTGGAAGGCAGGGCTTTATCGCAACAGCCCCGCCGCCTTCAGGCCGCGGCGCTTCAAGGCCATCCCTTACCATCTCTGGGCCAATCGTGACGCAGGCGCGATGCAGGTCTGGCTGGCGGAACGATAGGAGAAACACATGGCGCGTCTGGAACTTCGCAATGTCACCAAATCCTACGGTATCTATGAGGCTGTCCGTGGCATCGACCTGAATATAAAGGACAAGGAATTCGTCGTCTTCGTCGGGCCTTCTGGATGCGGCAAGTCGACCACGCTCCGGATGATCGCCGGGCTTGAACATATAAGCGGCGGCGAGATCGTCATCGACGATCAGGTCGTCAACCGTCTTGGGCCAGGTAAGCGCGATATCGCCATGGTGTTTCAGAACTATGCGCTCTATCCGCATATGACGGTTCGTGACAACATCGCCTTTTGCCTCGAACAACAGCGCCTGTCGAAAGGCGAGATCGACAAGCGGATCGCGCAGGCTGCCGAGACGCTCCATATCACCGAACTTCTGGAGCGACGGCCGGGCCAGCTGTCCGGCGGCCAGAGGCAGCGCGTCGCAATGGGCCGCGCCATCGTCCGAGATCCGAAGGTTTTTCTCTTCGATGAGCCTCTGTCCAATCTCGACGCAAAATTGCGGGTGAAAATGAGGACGGAGATCAAACGGCTGCACAATCTGCTGCCGACGACGACCGTTTACGTGACGCATGACCAGATCGAAGCCATGACCATGGCCGACCGGGTCGTGGTGATGAACAAGGGGCTGGTAGAGCAACAGGGCGTGCCGCAGCAACTCTATTTCAACCCGGTGAGCAAATTCGTTGCCGGTTTCATCGGATCGCCATCGATGAATTTTCTGCCCGCGAAACTCGTTACGGAGGGAACAGGCCTCTTTGTGGAGTTGAAGGACGGAACCCGTCTTGCCATTCCGGAAGCCAGGAGATCCCGGTTCGCTTCCGCCGGCGGAAAAGACGTCACGTTCGGTATTCGCCCCGAAGCCATTTCCGGCAGCCAGGAGCGGCCCGGCTGGGTACCTTTCCATGCCAATGTCGAACTGGTCGAACCGCTTGGGTCGACCAACATGGTCTATTTCAACGTTGCCGGAGACATATGTTGCGCCAGCCTCGATAGTGAAATTCCGGTTACAGCCGGAGCAATGCTGCCGGTCTCCATCAACATGAACCAGATGCATCTCTTTGATCTGGAAACGGAACACTCGCTGCTTTGCGGGAAAGCGGCATAAGTTCAAGTGACAGCGGACAGGGAAATTTCCGTGCCCACTGCCACTGACCAAGCACTATTGGCGCGAAACGCACCGCTCCCCATTTTCGTCGAAGACATGCAGGTGTTGCGGCGGGAAACTGACATGGACCATGGGACCCGCCGAGAGCGCGGCACGATCAAGCGTAAACACCTTGAAGGCCAGACCGTGCAGCGACAGGTGCAGGATGATACCGAAGCCGGTCGGCTCGACAAGATCGACGCTCGCCGCCATGCCGGCGCCCTCCCCGCCCATCACCACGTGCTCGGGCCGGACGCCAACCGTCACTCTTGCGCCATCGTCAAGCGATAGCGGCGCCGGGAGGGCAACCACGGTTCCATCCTTCAGCGTCACATTGCCGTTGGAATAGATCGCGTCGAGAAAGTTCATGCCCGGCGAGCCTATGAAACCGGCAACAAAGAGGTTGGCGGGACGGTCGTACAGCTCCAGCGGAGCCCCCACCTGCTGGACCACCCCGCCATGCATGGCAACGATCCGGTCCGCCAAGGTCATCGCCTCGATCTGGTCGTGGGTGACATAGATCGAGGTGGCCTTGAGGTCGCCATGCATTTTCTTGATTTCGGCCCGCATCTGCTCGCGCAGGCGGGCATCGAGGTTCGACAACGGTTCGTCGAACAGAAACGCCTTCGGCTGGCGCACGATGGCGCGGCCCATGGCGACGCGCTGACGCTGACCACCGGAGAGTGCCTTCGGTCGGCGGTCGAGCAGCGCATCGAGCCCGAGTTTGGATGCGGCACTGGCAACAGCAGCGGCGATCTTTTCCTTGGCCGTTTTACGGAGCTTCAGGCTGTAGCTCATGTTGCCTGCGACATTCATGTGCGGATAAAGCGCATAGGACTGGAACACCATGGCGATGTCGCGGTCCTTCGGATGCAGCTCGTTGACGCGCTTCCCGTCGATGCGCATCTCACCGCCGGTAACACCTTCCAGCCCCGCAATCATGCGCAACAGCGTAGACTTGCCGCAGCCGGACGGGCCGACCAGCACGACGAACTCGCCGTCCTTGATCTGCAAATCGACGTCGTGCAGCACCTGCACATGGCCATAAGCCTTTTTGACGTTCTGGATATCGATCGATGCCATGGTATTACCCCTTGACCGCGCCGGCCGTCAGGCCCTGGACGAGGTAGCGCTGTATGAGCAGGAAGAAGAGAGCCGCCGGGATGAGCGCGAGCACGCCTGCCGCCATCATCTGCCCGAAATCCACCGAGAATTTGGAAACGAACGTCAACAGCCCGACCGGGAAGGTCGCGGCATTGTTGCCGTTGATCAGCATCAGCGCGAACAGAAGCTCGCTCCATGCGGCGGTGAAGACGAAACCGAGTGTGGCGGCGATGCCGGGCAAGGTCAGCGGCAGGATGATTTCCCGAAACGCCGTGAATTTTGTGGCGCCGTCGATCATCGCCGCTTCTTCGAGATCCTTTGGGATACCGTCGAAGAAGGACTGCATCAGAAAGGTCGCGAAGGGCACGTTGAAGGCGGTGTAGACGACGATCAAGCCTGTCAGGCTGTTGGTGAGACCGAGTGGCGTGAGGATCTTGAAGATCGGCGCCACCAGCATGACCAGTGGAAACATCTGGGTCAGCAGCATCAGGGCCACGATCCAGTATTTGGCGCGAAAATTGAAACGGGAGAGCGCATAACCGGACAGTGACGCGCAGATGGTGACGATGATCGCCGTCGAGCCGGAGACGATCAGGCTGTTCTTGAAAAAGGTCGGAAAGGCGCTGTGCTGCAGCACGAAGGAATAATGTTCCCACGTGGTCCGCGACGGCCACATGCGCACGCCTTCGGAATAAAGAAGGTCGTTGGGCGTAACCGAGACCTTCAGCAGCCAGAACAGCGGGAAGAGTGCGAAGACGATATAACCGAGTAGCGCCAGACGATGCGCGATGGTCGGAAGAAGCGACGTTTTCATGGCCCTCACCCCTTGTTCAGCAATGTCTGCCGCAGCAGGATGATCAACATCGAATAGGCCAGAAGCAGCACCAGCAGCACCAGCGCGATGGCCGAGGCATAACCGAAATCGAGCGCCTTGAAGGCCTGGGTGAAGATGTAGCTGGCGACGATCTGGGTGCGGTCGGCAGGTCCCCCGCCGGTCATGACGACGATCAGGTCGGCGAAGTTGGAAATCCACACGGTGCGCAGCAGAACGGTGATGGCGATGGTCGGCGCCAGGAATGGCAGCGTGATCGACCAGAAACGCTGGAACCACGACGCGCCATCGATGGAGGCGGCTTCATAAAGATCGCGCGGGATCGATTGCAGTGCGGCCAGAAGCGTGATGGCGAAAAAGGGAATGCCCCACCAGACATTGGCGATGATCGGTCCCCACATCGCATATTGCGGATCGGACAAGATATTGCCGGGCTGGCTCATCAGGCCGAGATCGAACAGCCAGTGCGGGATCGGCCCGATGACCGGATTGAACAGCCATGCCCAGTTGAGACCGGCCAAGAAGGAAGGCACCGCCCACGGCAGAAATACCAGCGCCTGCACAAGGCCACGTCCCATGAACGGCTTGTCGAGCAAAAGTGCCAGAATGAGGCCGAAGGTAAATTGCAGGAACACGGAGGCGCCCGTCCACCACAGCGTGTTTTTCAACGCCGTATAAAACGCCCTGTCCTTCGACAGCGTCTCGAAATGTTCGAGCCCGATGAACCCGCCGGAAAACGGATTGAGCAGCTGGATATCGCGAAAGGCATAGGAAATGCCGATGACAAGCGGCACCAGCATGACGACGCTAATGAGGATCAGCGCCGGCGCGCTGTAGAGATAAGGCTCCGAGGCATCGGCAAGGCGCTTTTGCCACGGCCTGCGATCCTGGCGACGATCATAGACGTCGGCGGTCATGGACATCAGACAGTTTCCCGTTTGAGGCGCAAGGTTTGCGCCGTCATTTCAAAAGAAGGCGGGGTGGCGGCGCGGTTTTGCTCGCGCCGCCACGGCGTCGATTACTTCTTGGAGAGGTTCTTCTGCTGTGCCTTGGTCAGGTAAGCCGCCCATTCGTCGGCAAGTTCCTTCGCAGAAATATCGCCGAGCAGAGCCTGCTGCGAGGTCTTGATCGCCAGCGAATCCTTGAAGAAAGCGAACTCTTCGAGGAAGGTCGGCATTACGGTCGGAACGGTGTCCTTGTCTGCCAGTTCCTCGAACCAGCCCTTGAACTGGTCACCGGCATAGAACGGATCCTTTTCTGCCGCCGTATAGGCCGGCAAAGCACCGATCTTCTTGTTCCACTCGATATTGCCTTCCGGGCTCTGCAGCGTTTCGATCAGCTTCCAGGAGAGATCCTTGTTTTCGCTCTTGGCAAACATCGACCAGCCGGCATAACCGATCGTCGGGAAGGATTTGCCCGTCGGTCCCTTCGGCAGTGGCGCGACGCCAAAATCTTCCGGCTTCATACGCTCAGCAACTGCTATCAAAGCATCTGGGTCCTGATCGAGGAAGGCGCAGGTGCCGGAATAGAATCCGGCCACGACCTCGTTAAACCCCCAGTTGACGCTGTCCTTTGGCGCAAGACCCTTCTTGTATAGATCGACCATCCACTCGATACCCTTTGCCCAGCCTTCGCTGTTCATGGTCGAGGTGCCGTCTTCCGTGAAATACTTGTTGTCGCCGGCCATCGAGGCGGCGAAGATCATCCAGCCATTGAGGCCGCCCGGGCCGCCACGCATGCAATAACCGTATTTGCCCGGCAGCTTGGATACGGCTTCGGATGCCTTGGTGAACTCGTCCATGGTCTTCGGCGGCGCGGAAACGCCGGCCTGTTCAAGCAGCTTCTTGTTGTAGAACATCGCCCGCAGATAAAAGCCGTAGGGCAGCATATAGGCGGTGTCCTTGACGTCACGGCCAAGCTCCAGCGCGCGCGGCGTCAGTTCCTTGGTGTGCTGCCATTTTTCCAGATAGGGCTCGAGGCTTTCGAGCATGCCATTGTTGCCATAGAGAGAAAGCCAGGTATCCGGCATTTCCATCACATCCGGCGTATCGCCGGCAGACACCATGGTGGCGAATTTCTGGAAGGCCTCGTTCCAGGGCAGCGAGATGATTTCCACCTTGGTGCCGGGATTGGCGGCCTCGAATTTGTCGACCAGCGATTTCAGTGTCTGCGTGCGTTCCGGGCTGGTGATGACTTCCACCAGCTTCAATGTCGTATCGGCCAATGCGCTGCTTGCCATCAGAGTGGCGAAGATTGCAGTCGTTATGATTGTTTTCATTGTCCTGCTCCCAGTTGTCTTGGTTTCATGCGTTATGAGGCGACGGCGATTGCCTCCTGAAGATCGCTCCACAAAGCCTCGGTTCCCTCGAGGCCGACATGGAGGCGTACGGACCGCGCATGGATGCCGAACGTATGCGCGGAATTGGGCTGGGCCTTCTGCTGCAGCACCACTTCGCCCGGAACGATCAGGCTTTCGTGGCCGCCCCAGCTGACGCCGAGCTTGAAGAGTTTGAGATGGTCGGCAAAGGCGCGGATATCCACGCCCTCCTTGAAGATGAAGGAAAACAGGCCCGACGTGCCGTGAAGCCCCGCAGGCAGCCGGTTCGCCAGACCCGGATGGCAGACGGTTTCCACCACATCGAGTTCCTGCAGCCGCCGCGCGATGGTCAGCGCCGATTCCTGATGAGCTTTCATGCGCAAGGGCAGCGTGCGCATGCCTCGGATCAAGAGCCAGGCATCGAAGGGCGAAAGCTTTCCGCCGAGATAGGGATAAGCCTCCGCCTTCACCCGCGCGATCATCTCCTTCGAACCGGCAACCACACCGGCGACGACATCACTATGGCCACCGAGATATTTGGAGGCCGAATGGATGACGAGATCCACGCCGAGTGTGATCGGCCGCTGGAAGAACGGGCTTGCCCAGCTGTTGTCGATCATCGAAACGACGCCGTGCTTTTTCGCCAAGGCCGCCAGCGCGCCGACATCATGGGCTTCCATCACCCAGCTTGTCGGGCTTTCCAGATAGAGAACCTTGGCCCCCGGCAGCGCCTTTCCGACTGCTTCCTCGTCGCGGCCGTCTACATAGGTGACCTCGACCTTCATGCGTTTCAGCAGCGTGCCGAAAAGGCGGAATGCATCGGGATAAACGTGTTTGAC
Organism: Hyphomicrobiales bacterium; assembly: GCA_900472575.1. Lineage (GTDB taxonomy): Bacteria > Pseudomonadota > Alphaproteobacteria > Rhizobiales > Rhizobiaceae > Neorhizobium > Neorhizobium cellulosilyticum. The sequence continues at coordinate 334,845 of UCIV01000010.1, read as the reverse complement.
TGCAACGATGCGGTCACCCGGCTCGACAAAGCTCAGGACAGACGACGATATCGCCGACATGCCGCTGGCAAAACCGAGCGCATCCTCGGCGCCTTCGAGCTTGGCCAGCATTTCCTCGAACATGCGCACCGTCGGATTGAGGCCGCGCGTATAGATCGGCCGCACCTTCTCACCGCGGTAGGAAGCGATCATCTCGTCATAGTCGGAGAAGGTGAAGAGCGAGGTCTGGAAGATCGGCGGCACGACCGCATCGGCGAAATTTCCGTCGTCATGGGCAGTAATCAGCGAGGCGAATTGCGACGGATCGGACATTTCGTTCATTGGGACATTTCCTTGATGTCTTCCTCGACGACGGCGAGGATCTTTAATGTCTCGCGCCTTGCACCCTCGGGATCTTGGGCGGCGATGGCGTTGAAAAGCGTGCGGTGAAACGGAAAGGAGCGTCGGGCAAAATCCTTGCGATCGAAGGGCGAAGCCCAGAAATGCTCGAAACTCTCGCGCATCTGCTCGAGTATCTGCCGGAACAGCGGATTATGCGTGGCGTCATAAACGGCGAGATGGAAGGCAAGGTCTTCCGGGCCGGACGAGCCCTTTTCCAGATGCACGGTCTCCATCTGCACCAGCTTCTTCTCGATGATCACGAGGTCATCGTCGGTACGCATGCGGGCGGCCACCATGCCGGCTTCGCATTCGATGCCCCGGCGCACCTGCAGTGTCTGCAAAAGCACGTCACGCAGGCGTGTCGTGTCCAGCGACAGCGGCATATGCACGGTATCGGGAGAAATCGGCCGCAGCAGATAGGTGCCGCTGCCTTTTCGCGTTTCGATGACTCCGAGCGCCTGAAAGTGGCGGATCGCCTCCCGGATCGTCGAGCGGCCGACAGCAAGCGTTGCCATGAGCTCACGCTCCGCCGGCAGTCGATCACCGGCCTTGAGCTGAACATCGGCGATATAATGCGCAAGCGCCGAAGTCACCTGCCGGGCACGATCCAGTGTCGGCAGCGGTTGAAGTGTTGCGGATAACGTCGCTCTCGTCATAACACCATGCAAGCCAAATTGGTCTGACATCATAGCAAAACACGCGACTAAAAGGGTGTCAATCGCTCCTTGTCGTTTTCGCTTGTGGATAGGCTTTTCATAATGCAGCGAGAGATCCCGCCCGGCGGTCGCGGGTCCGGGATGCGACGCATGCCGGGAGACGGCATGGTGTCGGGCAAGGGCTTGTGGCTTGGGACTTGGGGAGCGGTTCAGTCGTGTCTGGCTATGCGGGCAATATGGAAAGCCTGCCCACCGCCCGATCCACGGCTGGGCCTCGCCGACGGCATGTGCAGCAACCTCACTTGCAGCGATGCTGGCAATATCGCGCATTGCGCCTGGATGTAGAGCTCTTCCCGGACGTCCGGTTCACACGTCCGAGAGTGCGTTGAGCAACACGATATCGTCCTCGCCGGTAATGATATCGGCATCGGCCTGAAGGACATATTCGACAACGGCGTTTATGCCGCCGAGATGTTCCTTGAGCAGTTTCGCAGCCCGAATTTCATCATGAGCCTTGATCGCGGCATAAAGCGCCACATGCTCTTCCAGAACCTCTTCGAAATAACCGATCTTCGGAAATGCCTGGCGCCGTACGCGGTCGAGTTGCCCCGTCGCGTTATGGATCGTCTGCCAGACATTCGGAAAGCCGGCGATGCGGCAGAGGAGGCGATGGAACTCGTTGTCGACCTTGAAAGCCTCATCGATGTCACGCCGCTTTGCCGCTTCCTGCTGGCGAAAGATAAGTAGATCGAGGTCCTTCTCATGCACAGGATCGAAATTACGGGCTGCAAGACGCACCGTGCGCATTTCAAGGCTGGAACGGATCAGATGCCCCTCGATCACCTTGCGCATGGCGATCTTGTTGACGAATGTGCCCCCGCTCGGAACGATATTGACGAGCCCTTCCTGCGCCAGCCTCAACAAGGCCTCCCGCATCGGCGTTCGGGAAATGCCAAGCTCGGCACAGGTCTCCTTTTCGTTCAGCGTTTCGCCCGGCGCCAGTTTCATTGTGATGATCGCATCGCGGATGACGTTATACGCCCAGACCGCCTTGGGCTGGCCGGCCCCCATGTCTTCCAATGCAAGTTTAGCGTGTGAATTCACTCAGCGCCTCGTCCGCTCGCTTTACGTGTTTTAGCTTCCTTACATTATAAGCAGTTGCTTTCGTCGGCATAAAGAGGGCACGAGCATCATGCTTCGTTCGCCGCGATCATTGCCATTTCCAGAAGCACCTTGGCTCCGGCCGTCACCTGATCGGGCTCGCACCATTCCTTTTCGCTGTGCGAAATGCCCTGCCTGCAGGGCACGAAGATGATCGCCGTCGGGCAAAGATGGGTCATCGACAGTGCGTCATGAGAGGTCAGCGTCGGCAGCATCATCGACGTGTAGCCCAGCCGTTCCGCCACTTCGAGAACCTGCCCGGCAAGCTCCTGCGACAAGTCAAGCCGCTGGCGATAATGCGAGGTCGTGGCATCGATCGTAAGCCCCGTCTCTCCGGCGATGCGTCCCGCCGCGGCCTCGATGCGATCGATGATCTTCGCCCTCCCCTCTTCGGTTGCATGAACGGCGACATAGGAGAGCTTGGTCAGATGCGGAATGTTGACGCGGTTGTTCGGCCAGTTACGGATCACCGTGGCGCTGACCATGCCCGCCGGCTCGTTCTCGGCTCCGATCGCCTCGATTTCGAGGATCAGTTTGGCCGCAGCGACAAGCGCGTTGCGCCGCGTCGACATTGCGGCCGTCTGCGAATGGCCATTCTCGCCGCTGATATCGATAAATCCGCTGCAACCCCAGGAACTGTTGGAAACGGCAGCGATCATCGCACCTGCCTTTTCCATCTCCGGCCCCTGTTCGATATGCAGTTCGAGATATTTATGCACCGCCCGCCCGCCGACCGGCAGCTGCCCGGCATGACCGATACGGGCAAGCTCGTCGCCGAGCATCACTCCGTCATCATCCTTGCGAAACAACGCATCTTCCAAAGACAGGAGCCCGGCAAAAATGCCCGACCCCATCACGCCCGGCTGGAACCGCGCGCCTTCCTCATTGGTGAAATTGGCGATCTCGATCGCTCGCCGCGTGGTGACGCCTGCCGCATCGAGCGCGCGGATAACCGCAATCCCGGCAAGCACGCCCAGAACGCCATCGAACTTGCCACCCGGCATCTGGGTGTCGAGATGACTGCCGATCATCAGTGGCGGCAGCGACTGATCGGTCCCTTCCCACCGCGCGAACATGTTGCCGATAGCATCGACAGTTACCACCAGCCCCGCCTCCTCCGCCCAGTAACGGAACAGGTTGCGCCCCTCGCGATCCGCATCCGAAAGCGCCGGCCGGAAACTGCCGCCGCCCTGCGTCGCGCCGATCGCACCCATCGTCATGATATCCGCCCAGAGGCGTTCGGCGTTGATTTCCGGCGAGGTGGTCATGGTCTATCCTTTGGCATTGGGTATGGCAGCGATAAGCGAGGCGGATGCTGTCACTGGGTCTCGTGCAGCACCTCTTCGAGCACCTTGAGGAAGATGTCCGCATGGTCCTTGCCGAACGGCAGCGGGGGACGGATCTTCAACGTGTTTCCATGAATTCCGGCGGCGCTGATCAGCACACGACGCTCGCGCATGCGATTGACGACTGCGAGCGAGCGCGGTCCGTCCGGGGCGCGGCTCTGCCGGTCCTTGACGAATTCCAGCCCGAGGAAGAGGCCCGCGCCGCGCACATCGCCGATGCAGTCGAACTGCTGCTGCAGCTTGCGCATACCGTCGAGCATGTAATTGCCGGTCGACAGCGCATTGCCCATCAAGTCTTCCTCGCGGATGACGTCGAGCACGGCATTGGCGGCGGCGATCGATACGTGGTTGGCGCCGAACGTGTTGAAATAGCGGATGTCCTTGCCGAAACGTTCCTGCACCTCGCCCTTCATCACCGCGGCCGCGATCGGCAGGCCATTGCCCATCGGCTTGCCCATGACGGCGATATCGGGAACGATGCCGTGACGCATGAAGCCCCACATATGCGAGCCAGTGCGGCCAAAGCCCGGCTGCACTTCGTCGGCGATGTAAAGCGCGCCGGCCTCATGCACCACGTCCAGCGTTTTCTTCAAAAAGCCCGCCGGCTCCGAATAGATGCCGTCAGTCGAGAATATGCTGTCGGCGATGAAGGCCGCCGGCTTGATGCCATGGCGCAACATGAAGGCGATCGCCTTGGACACCTCTTGCGCGAAGGTCTCGCCGACATCCTTGCCATCGGCGCGATAGGCATCCGGCGCCAGCACGGTGATCACATGCATGCCGAGCGGCATGTTCGGGCCGAGCGACGGCGAGATGGCGGCGGCGGCCGCCGTCGTGCCGTGATAGGCGTTCTCGGTAATGATGATGCCGGTTCCGCCCGTGTAGTAACAGGCCAGCCGCATGGCGAGATCGACCGCCTCGCTGCCGGTGCAGCAATACATGACCCGGTTCATCTCGTCGGGAAATGTTGAAAGCAGTTTTTCGGAGTAATCGAGGATCTTTTCGTCGAGATAACGCGTATGCGTATTCAGCACCGCCGCCTGTTCGGCGATCGCGGCGACAACGCGCGGATGGCAATGCCCGACCGAAGGCACGTTGTTATAGGTGTCGAGATAGGCATTGCCGTCGGGATCGTAGAGCCAGACGCCCTCGCCGCGCACCAGATGCAGCGGGTTTTCGTAAAACAGCCGGTAGGACGGCCCGAGCATTGCCTGGCGGCGCTCGATCATCGACCGTTCGCGCTCCGGCAGGCTGCTCAGACGCGACGCATCGAAGCCGTTGATCATTGTTGTGGCTGGCTTGTTCATGTCTCTCTCCCTTAGGTGTCAGGCGCGGCAGGCCGCTGCCAGGCGCTTTACGGCGTCATCTCTTGAAATTGCGTCGAGCCGGGCAAACTGCGCCCATACGGTCGGGCTGTTACGGGTGTAAAGCGCCCGGTGTTCGGGAAACAGCTTTCCGCGCCATTCGGGTATCGCAAGCCGCATCAGCATCCGGGTGGTCACCGCGGTGTAAAGCAACTCGATCTCTTCCTGAGCGAGCGTCTTTTCGGTCGAATACCCTTTGAGGAAATCGCACATCGCCTCGACCGGATCATCGGCGTCGCCCATCTGGTAGGCCGCGCCGACAGCGACATCGAACAGGATGGGTGCGTACACCATGTCGCCGAAATCGATGATGCCGCTGATCTCATCCGGATCATCCTCGCTGACGAGAATATTCTCCATGTTGAAATCGTTATGGATCACCTGCACCGGCAGTTCATCCATGCGCGGAGCAATCAGGGTCTCGAAATCGGCCATCGCCCGTTCCAGCCTCACCCGTTGCGCTTCGTCTTCGAAGACCGGCAGCAATTCGCGAAGGCCTGCGGCGTGCGACATGTCCCAGGTGATGCGATGGCCTGCTGCCTCGTGGGTAAATCCTTCAAGCGCCTTCTGCATGCGGCCGAGAAGTACGCCGACGCGGTAGCGCTGGATCGGTGAATGCGGCTGTGATTTCTGCGAAATGCCGGGCGCGAAGGTCACCACGCGCACGCCGCGCGTGCCGCCTTCGTCATCGGTCATGCGGAAATCCGCCTCGCCGTCCAGGGTGCGGATGATCCGCTGGATCGGAATGCCGGGATCGGCCGCTTCCACATGCAGAAGCGCCTGGCTGTGCATGTTCGTCATCGCCGGATTTTCCGCCGGGTTGAGAACCTTGAAGAGATATTCCCTTCCGTCGTCGAGCGTCAGCCGGTAATTGCTGTCCTTCTCGCCCCAGAGCCATTCGGCCTTGCCGGAAAGCCCGTATTTTTCCCGTGCGATGCGCTCGGCCTGATCCGGGGGCACGGCAGTCGCGCCCGTCTTCAGCTCTGCGCCAAGCCCGCTTGCCGCTCCTTGGCTTGCCGTGGAGGCCATCTGTCCCATCCCGATGCTGCTGTTGATTGTCGCGGTGCGGAAGACAGGGCCTTCCGCACCTTTGTTGCCCGGCTCAGCCGAGCTTGGGCGCGCTGAGAACGTCTTCGGGATAGGCGGCCTGATAGGCCGCCGCCAATGCCAGCACGATATCGTCTCGGAAACGCGGACCGACGAACTGCAGACCGATCGGCAGGCCGCCGGCATCGAAGCCGCAGGGTACCGATACGGCAGGCTGGCCGGTCATGTTGAACGGATAGGTGAAGGGCGACCAGTCGGACCAGTCCTTGCCCTCGATCCCGCCGGGAAAATCGACACCGGCCTCGATCGCCGTCGTCGGCATGGTCGGCAGCATCAGCGCGTCATACTTTTCGTGGAAAAGCGCCATCGTCACCTTGAGATCGGCACGCACCTGCTCGGCCGTGACATAATCGATGGCCGAGTAGGTCTTTCCCTTCTCGTAGATGCGGATCAGGCCGGGATCCATCAACTTCTTCTGCTCTTCCGTCGGGTTGACCATCTCGACGGTGCGGGCTTCGGCGGCGTACCAGAGCGCCAGAAGAGCATCCTGCGGATTGGAGAAGCCCGGATCGATCTCCTCGATGATCGCGCCCATATCCGCCAGCCGCTGGGCGGCCCGCTCGACGGCGGCCGCCACATCCGGCTGCACTTCGGCATAACCGAGATTGCGGCTGTAACCGATCTTCACGCCCTTGACGCTGGCGGCCTTGATACCTTCGTGCCAGTTCGGCACCGGTGTCGGAGTATAGCCATACATCGCCTTCGGCGTCGGCCCGGTCGTTGCATTCATGAACAGCGCCGCATCCTCGACCGTCCGCGTCAGCGGGCCGCGATGGGCAAGCTCGAACAAAGCCGTCGGCGTGTCTGAGGGAATCCAGCCATAGGTCGGCTTGATGCCGAACGCGCCGCAGAACGAAGCCGGGATGCGGATCGAACCCGCACCATCCGACCCCTCATGCAGCACGCCCATGTTGAGCGCGGCTGCTACGGCCGCACCGCCGGAAGAGCCGCCCGAGGCGCGATCGGTGCGCCACGGGTTGAGCGTGTTGCCGAATGCCGGACCGTGAGTGACACCCTTCCAGCCGAATTCCGGCGACGTCGTCGTGCCGAGGATGGTCACACCCGCGCCGCGCAGGCGTTCCATGATCAGGAACTCTTTTTCGGAAGGCGTCGTTGTACCGAGCGCCGAGCCGCGTCGCCACGGAATGCCCTTGACCGGGGTCAGTTCCTTGATCGTCGTCGGCGCACCATCGATGGGCGAAAGCGGTTCGCCCTTCTTCCAGCGCGCTTCGGATGCCTTTGCTTCGGCGAGCGCCAGTTCCGGCACCACATAGGCGAAAGCGTTGACGCTCGGATTGAAATTTTCGATCCGCGCCAGCGAGGCCTTGGCGGCTTCGACCGGGGACGCCTTGCCCGACGCGAACAGCTCGGAAAGCTGTGCCGCGGTCATTTCGCCAAGATCGGTCTTTTCCATCATATTCATGATCTCAATCCTTAATGCTTCAGCCGTGCGCGGCGGCAACGGTATCGAGCGCGCGGGCAACGGCACCAAACATGTCGTCGATCTGTTCGGCAGTAATGATCAACGGCGGGCAGAAGCAGATGGCCTCACCGATATTGCGGATGATCAGGCCTTCGTCCTGGCATGCGGCGGCAATCGCTGCAGCCGCATCACCGGCATTGGCATCCGCCCAGGGCTTGATTTCCAGCGCGCCGAGCAGGCCGACGCCGCGCGAGGAATGCGCCAGCGGATGCTTGGCAAGTTCTGCCAGGCCGCCGAGGAACTTTTCCTCCAGTCGTGCGACGTTGCCGACCAGATCCCGCTCCTGGATGATCTTCAGGTTTTCGAGACCAACCGCAGTCGCAACCGGATGACCGGAGGCTGTGAAGCCATGGCCGAACACGCCGATACGGTCGCTTTCGTCGGCGATCGGCTGATAGAAATGGTCGTTCATGATGATCGCCGAAAGCGGCATGTAGGACGACGAAATCTGCTTCGACACGACAAGCACGTCCGGCTCGATGCCGAGCGTCTCGCAGGCAAACATCTTGCCGGTACGGCCGAAGCCGCAGATGACTTCGTCGGCGACGAGAAGGATGTCGTATTTCTTCAGGATGGCCTGAACGCCGGCCCAATAGCCGTCCGACGGCATCAATACGCCGCCGGCGCCCATCACCGGCTCGCCCCAGAAGGCGGCGATCGTTTCCGGGCCTTCCTTCAGGATCAGGTCTTCCAGATCCTTCAGCATGCGCTTGGTGAAATCGGCTTCGCTTTCGCCCTCGAGGCCGAAATGCACATAGGACGGGCAGGATGTATGAACCATCCGGTCGAGCGGCAGGTCGAAGCTCTCATGGTTGCGCGGCAGGCCGGTGATCGAGCCTGAGGCGATCGTCACACCGTGATAACCCTTGATCCGGCCGATGATCTTCTTCTTGTCCTTCTTGCCGAGCGCATTGGAACGATACCAGACCATTTTGCAGGCGAGGTCGTTGGCCTCGGAGCCCGACGAGGTGAAGTGCACCTTCGACATCGGCACCGGTGCGATCTTGACCAGCATCTCGGCCAGATCGATCGACGGCCCATGCGTCTTGTAGGAGAAGCTGTGGTAATAGGGCAGCTTTTCCATCTGCGCCTTGGCGACTTCCGCCAGCCGCTTTTCGCCGAAACCGAGCGCCACCGACCACAGGCCGGCCAGGCCCTCGATATAGCGCTTGCCGGTATTGTCGGTGACATAGATACCGTCGCCGCTCTCGATCACGAGGCCGCCGGTTTTTTCATATTTCCGAAGATTGACCATCGGATGCATCTGATAGGCCATGTCGCGGGCTTCGACCGAGTTCGGCATAATCGTCATGTGCTGCTCCATAAGCGGGCTCTGTTGCCCAGATTGGTTGATATCCGACGGGCTCAGGCCGTCATCAGCGCTTCCTTTGCCCGACCGGGAATGGCCTCGATCAGGCTTTTCGTGTAGGGGTGCCGGGGCGTGTCGAAGATCTCGCTCCCCGTACCGAGTTCGACGACCTCGCCCTTCTGCATCACCATCACGCGGTCGCAGATCTTGGCCGCAACGCGCAGGTCATGGGTGATGAACACGAGGGAGAGGTTGAGGTCTTTTTTCAGCTGGCCCAGAAGTTCCAGAACCTGAGCCTGGATTGAAACGTCGAGTGCAGACACCGCCTCGTCGGCGATGATGATCTCGGGTTCGAGCGCCAATGCGCGGGCAATGCCTATACGCTGCCGCTGACCGCCGGAAAACTCGTGCGGAAAACGATTGGTTCCTTTGGGATCGAGCCCGACCATCTCCATCAGTTCGGCAGCGCGGGCGAGCGCCTTTTTCTCATCCTCACCATAGGCGATCGGCCCCGAGGCAATGATGCGCCCGACCTTTTCGCGCGGATTGAGCGACGAATACGGGTCCTGGAAGATCATCTGCATGCGTCTGCGCATGGCGCGCAGTTGTTCGCCCTTCAGATGCGCCATGTCCTGTCCGCCAAGCAGAACGCGGCCGCTTTCGGGGTCCTGCAGCCGCACGAGGCAGCGACCGACCGAAGACTTGCCTGAGCCGCTTTCGCCGACGATGCCGAGTGTTTCACCGCGACCGAGCGTGAACGACACGTCCTTGACGGCATGTACTTCACGGGCCTTGGAAAACAGCCCGCCGCCCATGCGATAGATTTTCGACAGGTTCTCGACGGCAAGCAGTGGCTCGCGGGTCTCGATACGCGCCACCCCTTCGCCGGGACGCGGGATCGCCGCGATCAGCTTCTTCGTATAGGGGTGTTGCGGCGAGAAAAGCACCTCTTCGGCCGTTCCCTGCTCGACGATGCGGCCGAGCTGCATCACCGTCACATAGTCGGCGATCTCGGCCACGACGCCGAAATCGTGGGTGATGAACATCACCGCCATGTTGCGCTCCTTCTGGAGCCCGGCAATGAGTTTCAATATCTGCGCCTGCGTCGTCACGTCGAGCGCCGTTGTCGGCTCGTCGGCGATCAGCACTTCCGGCTCTAGCGCCAGCGCCATGGCGATCATCACACGCTGACGCTGACCGCCGGAAAGCTGGAACGGATAGCTGTCGGCTGCCCGCGGCGGGTCGGGCAGACCGACCTCCGTCAGAAGCGATAGCGCCTTTTCCTTGCGTTCCTTCGGCGTCAGAAGACCGTGCGCCTCAAACACTTCCTCGATCTGCGCCGAGACTTTCATCAGCGGGTTGAGCGCCGACATCGGCTCCTGGAAGATCATCGCCACCCGGCGACCGCGAATGGCGTAGAGCGCATCCGCCGGCATGGTGATCAGATCGGTAGCGCCAAGCAGGATACGCCCCTGAGCCACACGCACCGTATCGGGAAGAAGCCCCATCAGCGCATTGGCCGACATGGATTTGCCCGAACCGCTTTCGCCGACCACGCAGAGCATCTCGCCGGGAAAGAGCTTGAAGCTGACGCGGTCGACCGCATAGGGGCGATCAGCGCCGTCCGGTAGTGCGATGCTCAGTCGGTCGATATGGACGACCGGTTCGCCCCTACCCTCTTCCTTCAGCGCACCCGGATGGATGACGGCGGCAACGGTTTCGTCGGATGTCACGGCATTGGTGTCGATCATGTCTGCCATGGTTACCTCCCCTTGCGCGCAAGGCGCGGGTTGAGGGCGTCGTTCAGCCCTTCGCCGACGAGGTTGAGCGCCAGCACGGTCAGAAGGATTGCGAGGCCGGGGAAGAAGCTGACCCACCAGGCCTGACGGATCACGGTGCGGCCGGCACCGATGATATAGCCCCAGGACATGATGTTGCGGTCGCCCAGGCCCAGAAAAGAGAGCGAGCTTTCGATCAGGATCGCCGCCGCCACCATCATAGAGGCCAGCACGATGATCGGCGAGATCGTATTCGGCAGGATCTGCCGCCAGATAATCGTTGAATGCGTCTGGCCGGAAAGCACGGCGGCCTCTACGAATTCGCGAGACCGGAGCGACATCACCTCGCCGCGCAGAAGGCGGGCAACCGGCGGCCAGGAGACCACGGCAATCGAGATGACGATCGAATAAATGCTCGGCTGGAAGATCGCCACCAGCACCACGGCCAGCGCAAAGCTCGGCACGCTCTGGAAGAATTCGGTGAACCGCATCAGCAGATCATCGACCCAGCCGCCGAAATATCCGGCAATTGCGCCGATCGGAATGCCGATCAGCAGCGAAACGACGGTCGATACGAGCCCCACCAGCAGGGAAACCCGTGCGCCGTGGGCGAGACCCGCCGCAAGGTCGCGTCCCATCGGATCGGTGCCGAGCACGAAAGCGTCCATGGTGAAGGGCGGAATGAACGGCCGCTGCACCATCGCCCAGGGCGACTTGGTGAAGATGAACGGAGCGACGATCGACAGAATGACGACCAGAAGCAGGATGACCAGACCGACGACGGCGCCTCGGTTCTGCGAAAAACGTTTCCAGAAATCCTTCATGACGTCACCTTGATGCGCGGATCGACGAGGCGGTAAAGCACGTCGGTGATGAGGTTGAAGAGCAGGACCATCGCCGCCGAGACGACAAAGACGCCGAGCAGCAGATTGTAGTCGCGCTGCGAAAGGGCATCGAACATCAGTCGGCCGATGCCCGGCCAGGCAAACACGGTTTCGATCAGCACGGCGCCGCCGACGAGCTGCCCCGCCTGCAGGCCGGCAAGCGTCACCACCGGCAAAAGCGCATTGCGCAGCACATGGCGGCGCTGGATGACGCCGGGACGCAAGCCCTTGGCCTTGGCGGTCTTGACGAAATCAAGCCTGCCTACCTCCAGCATCGAGGCGCGGGTCATGCGAGCATAGACGGCCATGAAGAACAGCCCGAGCGTCATCGCCGGCAGGATCAAATGCATGAATATATCGATCGCGCGAGCAAGGCCGGTATAGTTCGCACCGACGGTTTCGTAACCGAAGCCGGGCAACCAGCCGAGCTGGACGGAAAACAGCAGCACGCCCATCAACGCCAGCCAGAAGAGCGGCGTCGCGTAAAAGATCAGCGCGACCAGCGAGATGATCGTATCGGCCCATTTGCCCTGCCGTGCCGAGGCGAAGGCACCGGCCGCAACCCCAAGGCCGAGCGAGATCACAAAGGCGGAAAGGGAAAGCAGCAGTGTCGCCGGCAGGCGCTCGCCGATCAGCTGCAGCACCGGCAATTGCTGGCGGTAGGAATAACCGAGATCGAGCTGGACCACCGAGGAAACGTAGATCCAGAGCTGCATGTAAAGCGGCTTGTCGAGGCCGAAACGTTCTCTGAGCTGTTGCAGGAAGGCAGGATCGGCATCACCCGCTTCCCCGGCCATGACCGCAGCCGGATCGCCCGGTGCGGCATGGATGAGGAAGAAATTGAGCACGGTGATACAGATCAGGATCACGACTGCCTTCAGCAATCGCCCCGAGATGAATCTCAGCATGAGCACGGCTCCGACTAGATTTTTCAGGTCAGGAATGAGCCAGGCGGAGACGGATCTCCGCCTGAATGTCGATTACTTCTTGATCCAGGCGTCGCGCATGGATTCCGGCAGGCCGGAGGCGGTCGTCACGATATCCTGAACCTTGCAGTTGTAGATCGTCGGGAAACCGAGTTCGAGCAGCCAGGCAACAGGAACGTCTTCCTGAAGCTTCTTCTGCGCCTGGTCGTAAAGCTCCTGACGCTTGGATGCCGGATAGGCGACGGCAGCCTCGTCGAACAGCTTGTCGAGTTCGGGATTGGAATAGCCCTCGACGTTGTTGAACGGGTTGCCCTTGGCGATCTGCGAGGTCTTGTAGTTGCGGTCCACGCCGATTGCCGGGTCGCCATTCTGGTAGAGATAGGTGAAGGCGATGTCGTATTCCCAGTTGGATGTACGCTGGTTCCAACCGGCAACGTCGGCCGCTTCGATTTCGATCGGAATGCCGACTTCCTCGAGGTTCTGCTTCACGGCTTCGGCCCAACGCTGCCAGGTCTCTCCGTAAGGGAGCGGCAGCAGCTTCAGCGGCTTGCCGTCATAGCCGATTTCTTTGAGCAGTTCCTTGGCCTTCTCGACATCATGCGGGTATTTCGGCTCGACATCCTTGTAGAAAGGAAGCTTTGACGACAGCGGCCCGGTCGCAACCTTGCCGTAGCCGTTCCACAGAACGTCCTTGGCGAATTCGCGGTCGAGCGCATACATCACCGCCTGACGGAACTTCACATTGTCCATCGGCGCTTTGCGGTTGTTGAGCCACAGCCAGGAGAGCGGTGCGAAATATTCCCAGCCCTTTTCCGTCGTGCAGGTATTGGGCAGGTCTTTCAGTCGCGGAATGTCGAAATTCTCGACCGAGCCGCCCGGCACCACGTCGATATTGCCGGTCTCGAAGGCGACCGAACGCGATGCGCCGTCCGGAATGACCTGGTAATACAACTCGTCGAGATAGGGCTTGCCCTTCACGTAATAGTCCGGGTTCTTGACGAGATGGATGTAGCTGCCGCGCTTCCATTCGTCGAACTTGAACGGGCCGGTGCCGATCGGCTTGTCGTTGGCCGGATTGGTGGCGTAGTCGGTGCCCTCATAGATATGCTTGGGCAAGACCGGCATCGTGTAGAAGGCCAGGCCACGGATGAAGGCCTCGAAGGGCTCCTTCAGCTTGAATACGACGGTCTTGTCGTCCGGTGCCGTGACGCTTTCCACATGGGTCATCAGGTTGCGATGACGCGGCTGCATCTTCATCAGATAGTCGTTGGCGGAAAACAGCACGTCGGCCGATGTCATCGGCTTGCCGTCATGCCACTTCACGTCATCCTGCAGCGTGAACGTATAGGTCAGGCCGTCATCGGAAACCGTCCACGACTTGGCGAGCGACGGCTCGGGTTTGAGGTTCTCGTCGTAGCGCAGCAGGCTTTCGTAGATATTGCCGCCGACGAGCAGAGCCGGGCCGTTGGTGGTGGTGCCGATCATGATGCTTGGCGGCTCTGGCTGAACGATGAGGTTCAGTTTGCCACCCGGTACGGCCTGGGCAAAGGCCGCTGTCGTCGTCATGAAAAGGGCTAGGGATGCAGAAATCAGTCGTCGCATGAAGTTCCCCTTATGGATTTTCGTTTGCGTGCGGACATCAATTCGCGATCGTATCGGAGCAACAATATACCGATATATCGATACATCATCTTGACTCCGGCCTTTGGCACCTGTCAAGCAAGACAGGTGAATTTTTGCATAAAACTTGCACTCGAGAATACGTCGCTCAAAAAATAATCAACTTGCGGAAAATCGCGACGCCATACGCTTTGAAGACAGACAAGCAGCAGCAATGAGGTCCTGATAAAGATGGAATTGATGAGCCGGACGGACGCAAAAATCCCTCACATCGCGCTGGTCAGCAGCACGCTCGATCTCACCTTTCTGAAAACCGCATTCGAGGCTTCAGGCCTGAATGTGCGGCTGAGCACCTATCCCGAGCCCGGCTTCGAGGATGCCGATGTCGCCGTGGCATGGAACCCGCCGCACGGGCTTCTGGCCGATATGCCGAACGTGAAAATGGTGCACAGCATCGCGGCAGGCCTGGACAACATCTTTGCCGACCCGAAGCTTCCTGCCGTCCCCGTCTGCCGTGTCGTCGACAGCCAGCATGCGCTTGGCATGGCGGAATATGCGATCTGGTCCGTGCTGCTGTTTCACCGAGAAATGGACAGGCATCTGCAAAACGCCGCGCACAAACGCTGGGAGCGCCCCGGACAGAAAGCGGCACAGGATTATACGGTCGGCATACTGGGCTTCGGCGCAATCGGCCGCACAGTCGGGCGCAGTCTGCGCGCCCTCAACTACAATGTTCGCGGATGGGCACGCTCGCCCAAGGAAGAGGCGGGGATCGCCACCTATTGCGGCGACGCGCAACTGCCGGATTTTCTCAAGGGTTGCGACGCGCTGATCTGCCTGCTTCCCCTTACCGACGCCACGCGCGGCATATTGAATGCCGACCTCTTCGCCCACCTGCCGCAGGGTGCTGCGATCATCAACATGGGGCGTGGCGAGCACATGGTGGAGACCGATCTTCTGGCCGCGATCGACGCAGGCCATCTGCGCGGTGCAGTCCTCGACGTCTTCCTGAAAGAGCCCCTCCCCGAGGAAAGCCCTTTATGGACCCATCCCAAGATCTTCGCGACGCCGCATATCGCCTCCATGCCCAATCCGCGCGATGTCGCAGCGCAGATTTTTGAGAATACCACGAGAGTTCTGGCCGGACAGGAGCCGCTCAATTCCGGCAGTCGCGAAAGCGGCTATTGAGCCGCAGGCGCCAGCATCACGTCCAGCGTCGACAGATCGAAGCCGGGTTCCTGCACGATCAGGCCCGGTTGGTCGGCAAAGACATATTCGACGACTGCGGCGATATCGTCAAGATGCCGCCGCATCAGATCATGGGCGCGATCGGCATCACCGGCGCTGATCGCTTCGTAAATGGCCCGGTGCTCCTGTTCGACCTCGTCGAAATAACCCGACCGCGGGATGGCGAAGCGCCTTATCCGGTCAAGCTGCCCCGTCGCATTGTGAATGGTCTGCCAGACATCCGGAAAACCGGCCATCGTGCAGATCAGCCGGTGAAAGTCATTGTCGACCGCAAAGGACTGGTCGTAGTCCTGACGCTTGGCCGCATCGCCCTGCAGGAACATCAGAAGGTCGAAATCCCGGTCCCGCGCGGCGTCATGGGAACGCGCGGCTAACCGCACCATCCGCAGTTCCAGACTGGAGCGGATGAGATGCCCCTCGATCACGCCCCGCAGAGAGATGCTGTTGACGAAGGTGCCGCCGCTCGGCACCACATTGACCAGCCCCTCCTGCGCAAGCCTTAACACCGCCTCGCGCATCGGAGTGCGCGACACGCCGAGTTCGGCGCAGGTTTCCTTCTCGCTGATCGTCGCGCCCGGCTTCATCTTCATCGTGATGATCGCATGGCGGATGTAGTTATAGGCCGTCAGCGCCTTGGGTTGACCAGCCGCATTTCCGGGCAGGAAGTCGGACTGATTTAAACGTGTGTTCATTTCGGTCCTCCTCCCAAGATGGTTTTCAGCCGGCGCCATACCGATATATCGCGGCTTCTCCCTAGCCTCTTCTCCAAGGTTTGCAAGGAATATCGTCAGGTTTTGCAGGCAAAGCTCCGCCCCGCGGGTGTTCTGCACCCACGTGAACGCGCGACAGGGAGACTTCCGGAACATGGCTGCGATACTAGATCGCAGCCACCTCCTTTTTTCGCCGGACGATCAACACCACGGCAGCAAGCAGCAGGGTGCCGAAGATGAACAGGAAGGCCGCGGCGGCGATCGCCGGGCTGATATTGTCGCGAATGGTGGAAAACATCTGGCGCGCCAGCGTTCTCTGGTTCGGCCCGGCGACGAACAGCGTCAGCACCACCTCGTCCAGCGACGTCGCAAATGCCAGAACCGCGCCGGTGAGGATGCCGGGCATGGCAAGCGGCAGGGTCACCTTGCCGAATACCCTTTGCGGCGAAGCACCAAGACTTGCCGCGGCAAGCTCCACCCGCCTGTCGATGCCTGCTAGCGATCCGGAAACGCTGACGATAACGAAGGGCACCGCCACGACCGTATGCGCGATGATCACCGCCAGATGCGTATTGGCAAGCCCGATACGCGCCAGGAGGATCTGCATGCCGATGCCGAGCACCACCGCTGGCACCACCATCGGCAGCATGAACAGCGTGCGGATCACGCCGCCGATCATCGGCAACCGCCGGCGCAGACCGAGTGCCGCCAGCACGCCGAGCACCGTCGCCAGCGCCGTGGTTCCGAAACCGATGATCAGGCTGTTGACGATCGCCCTTTGCCAGACAGGCAGGGTAAACAGCTCGACGAACCAGCGAAACGAGAATGACGGTATCGGATAGACGAGAAGCAGGCTCGAAGTGAAGGCAAGCGGCATCATGACCAGAAGCGGAACGATCAGGAATGCCGCCATCAGCGCTCCGAAGAGCCATTGCAGTGTTTTGGCCGGCATCAGGCGCTCCTTTCCCGCTGGGTGGCGAGCCGGTCATAGACGGCATAAAGAATGATGGTGACGACAAGCAGCACGATGCCGAGCGCACTCGCCATGCCCCAGTTTCCGGAATTCTGGGCATGAAAGGCGATGAAGGAACTGATCATCTGATCACCCGCCCCGCCGATCAGCGCCGGCGTGATGTAATATCCGATCGCCGACATGAAGACGAGCAGCGAGCCGGCGGCAATGCCGCCAAAGCTGAGCGGCAGCAGCACCCGAACGAAGGCTCTGAGCGGATGCGCCCCGAGCGAGGCCGCCGCCGGCATCAGATTCTTCGGAATGGTCAGGAGCACGCTGTAGATCGGCAGCACCATCATCGGCAAAGACACATGCGTCATCGCGATGATCACCCCGGTGCGGTTGAAGATCAGCGCCAGCGGACCGGCGATGATGTTGAGATCCATCAGGGCCGAATTGATCAGCCCCTGTTCCTGCAGCAGGATGAACCATGCGGCAGTGCGCACCAGAAGCGAGGTCCAGAGCGGCAACAACACGGCTGCCAGCAGTGCCTGCTTTTTCCAGCCGGTCGCAACCGTGATCAGCAGCGCATAGGGATAACCGAGCAGCACGCAGAAGATTGTGACTGTCGCGGAAATCCAGAATGTCCGCCCGAAGATCGCCACGTTGATCGTCTGCTCGGGTGGCTGTGAAACGATTTCACCGGCATCGTTTCGCATCAGGTCGACGGCGGCGAGAAGATAGCGATCGGTCGTCGGCGAAAGCGCATCGGTAATCGCCTTCCAATATTGCGGCTGGCTCCATTTCCTGTCGAGTGCGACGAGGTCGATCAAGCCTTCCGGCGTCTCCTGCACAGCCCTCAGCGTCTTGCTCATCAGCGTCCGGAAGCCGGATTGGGCGCTGTTCAGGCGGCGTACCATGTCACCGACGGCCTGTTCGTCGGTTGCGGCGCGCAGATCGGTCACGAATGCCGCCTGCAGGTCTTCGCCCGGGGCGCTTTCTCCATCCCAGGAGGAGGCGACCTTGGCGGTCTCCGGCAAGAGCCGCGCTACCGCATTGTCCGAAACCGATTGCGTCAGCACGGAGCCGAGCGGCCAGATGAAGAACAGGCAGATAAACAGGAAAAGCGGAGCGACCAGAAGAAACGGCCCGCTTTTCTGCAGAAAGCTCTTGCCGCTCATCATGCAATCACCTTGCAATCCTCGGGGCTGAAAAACGCCGTGACCTGAGCGCCGCGCTGCGGCTCCGGCGACCTGCGGTCGAGGCGCACGACATAAGATGCGTCCGCGGGACCAGCGAGCTGCACACGCAGATGGTCACCCTGATAGACACAGTCCGTCACGATCGCGGAAATGGCATTGTCCGGCAGGCCTGCATTGTTGCTCAGGCCGTCCGTCAGCGAAAGCCGTTCCGGTCGAAGCGACACCGAGACACCCTGCCCTGCCGCCAAACCACCGGAGCCGGCGACACGCACCACATCACCGCCGTTCAGGCGGATCACGGCGGATGCCGGCTCAACCGTCTCCACCGTGCCGTCGATCAGGTTCGTCTCGCCGATGAATTCAGCCACGAAACGTGTCGCCGGCTCGTCATAGACCTGACGCGGCGTGCCGATCTGCTCGATCTTGCCCTTGTTGAACACGGCAATCCGGTCGGACATCGTCAGCGCCTCGCCCTGATCATGGGTGACGAACACGATCGTCAGCCCGAGCCGCTGATGCAGCGCGCGGATATCGAGCTGCATCTGTTCGCGCAGGTTCTTGTCGAGTGCACCGAGCGGCTCGTCCATCAGCACCACGCGCGGCTCGAAGACGAGCGCACGGGCAAGCGCCACGCGCTGCTGCTGGCCACCGGAAAGCTGCGACGGCTTGCGCTCCGACAATGCACCGAGCTGCACCATGTCGAGTGCCGTCTTTACACGGTTCGCGATTTCAGCCCTGGAAATCCCCCGCATCTGCAGCGGAAAGGCGACATTGGCGCCGACGGTCATATGCGGAAAGAGCGCGTAGTTCTGAAACACGACACCCATGTCGCGCTTGTGCGACGGTACGTCATTGACCCTGTAGCCGTCGACGAGGATCTGGCCTTCAGTTGCAGTCTCGAAGCCGGCCAGCATCATCAGAAGCGTCGTCTTGCCCGATCCCGATGGCCCGAGAAGACTGACGAACTCGCCCTTCTCGATATCCAGCCTCAACTTGTCGACTACGCATTGCTGTCCGTAATATTTGCTGACGCCATCGAAGCGTATGCGGAATTCGGCCACGCCATTCCCCTTTTTCAGTCGCTGGATACGGTTAGCCGATCGGTCGCGCTCATCTGGCGGGCCGTATCCATCCGTTTTATGTCGGCTAAAGAGGGAGGCCGCATGTCTGCGGCCTCCCGATCATCGGGAAATGGCTTGATTACTGCGCCAGCCAGGCGTTGAAGCGTGCCGTCAGCGCTTCGGAATTGTCGATCCAGAAATCGACATTGAGCGGGATCGCCTCTTTCAGGTTTTCCGGGTTGGTCGGCAGGTTGGCGTCGATTTCGGGCGGAATGGTCGCAGCAGCCTTCTTGTTCGGCATGCCGTAATCCACCTTCAGCGGCAGCTTGGCCTGATTTTCAGCCTGGCTCGCGAATGCGATGAAATCCAGCGCCGCATCCTTGTTCTCGGCGCCCTTGAGGATCACCCAGCTGTCGATCGCATACATGCTTTCCGGCCAGACCAGCTTGAAATTCTTGCCTTCCGCCTTGTTGATGCCGGTGACGCGGCCGTTATAGACCGCGGCGATGGAAACTTCGCCGGATGCGAGATACTGCACCGGCTGCGCACCGGCTTCCCACCAGACGATATTCGGCTTCAGCTCGTCGAGCTTCTTGAAGGCGCGGTTGACGCCTTCATCGGTCGACAGGACGTCATAAAGTTCCGCCGGCTTCACGCCATCGGCCAGAAGCGCGAATTCGAGATTGTATTTGGCGCCCTTGCGCAGCGAACGCTTGCCCGGGAACTTCTTCGTATCCCAGAAATCGACCCAGTTTTTCGGGCCGTCCTTGAGCTTGTCGCCGTCATATCCCATCGCCAGCGACCAGTAATAGACGCCTGCACCGCACTCGTTGACGGCTTCCGGCAGGAACTCGTCCTTGACGCCGATCTTGTCCCAGTCGAGCTTTTCGTAAAGACCATCGGCGCAACCAAGCGCCAGCTCTTCGGCCTCGACCTGCACGACGTCCCAGTTCGGAGCGCCGGCCTTCATCTTGGCCTGCAAAACGCCGTAACCGCCGTCCCAGCTTTCTTCCAGGAATGGTTTGCCGGACTTTTGCGAGAACGGCTTGAAATAGACGTCGCTCTGCGCCGCCTGCGCCACGCCACCCCAGCCGACAATCGTCAGGTCGCGTGCATTTGCCTGCCCCGCTATAAATGCCGTGGAAGCAAGCGCGAACATGCCGAAGGCTGCGGTCTTGAAGAGATTTTTCATTTCGTTCCCCTGATTGGGCCCGGACTGTTATCCTGGGCCTTGGACGTTGATACGGATCCTTTCGTTTCCTCCAGCAGGGTGCGCAGTTGGCCTGCGTCTATCCTTAGATGACAGGGTCAGACATGTTGTCCGCCGTTGATGTGGATTTCCGCACCGTTGATGTAGGACGATTGTTCGGTGCAGAGAAAATAGATGGTCTTGGCAACTTCGATGGTCGTGCCGAGCCGACCAAGCGGCACTTCGGCCTTGACCAGTTCGTCGGTGCCTGGCGACAGGATCGAGGTCGCGATCTCGCCCGGCGCAATCGCATTGGCGCGAATGCCACGCGGACCGAATTCATGCGCCAGTTCGCGGGTCAGTGCAGCAAGCCCGGCCTTCGACGCAGCATAGGCGACACCGGCAAACGGGTGCACGCGGGAGCCGGCAATCGAGGTAACGTTGACGATCGATCCCTGTGCGGCCTCTAGTTCCGGCAACAACGCCCGCGCCAGAAGCGCCGTAGAGACGAGGTTGACGTTCATGACCTTCATCCAGGTCTCTGCATCTGTTTCCGCGACACCGAGGCGGCTGCCGCCCGGTCCCTTGGGCGAAATCCCGGCATTGTTTACCAGCGCTGCGAGCTTCCCGTCAGGCAACCGTTCACGCACTGTCGCGGCAAGCGCATCGATCGTCGATAGGTCTGCGAGATCGGCCTGGATGTGGCTTTCGCGGGCAGACGGCCAGCGGCATTCCTCGGAAAAGGGCTGGCGCGAAACCGTCAGGATCCGCCAGCCATGCTCCATGAACAGCTTGACCGTCGCGTGACCAATGCCGCGGCTGGCGCCGGTCAGAAGCATGTAGGGGGTGGTCGTCAATCAAAAACTCCCTGGGTCCTGCATCGGACCCGTTACCCGATATATCGGTATGTTAGCGACGGATTAATCGTTTGCAAGCGGTTTTCATACCTTCGAACGACGCAAGGCAATCTTTAATGGCGATCAGGCCTCTATCGGAATAGTGAGGCATGAGACGACCAACTAGTGCAACGTCGATCATGAAGGATCGGCCGCAGAACATCGCGAAAAAAATCGCATGTGCCCTCCGGCTCACTCATCACTCCACGATGCGAAGGGTGGCAACATCGATAACGAAGGCAATTAGACGAAGCCCATAACCTGTTCGGTGCCGGAGCCCTAATGAGGTGTCACCCGGTCCAATGGACCAAGGACCGTCTGCTGTGCCAATGTCGCGCGATGGGCTAGTGCGTATGATATCTTGCAAGCACATCAACCTCATAAGCCTGGAGACCATAGAGAGGCAACATCAAAGCCTTCACACCTTAATTGCCCAACATTGCGAGCGCTACAGACACGGAAGTTCAGCTTCGTGATCCAGCACCATACGGAACGCATGCTCACGACCCGCCAACTTTAGCTTTGCCTAGGTAATTCCGGCGCGCGATGGCCCAAAGTCGAGGTGCGCCTCCAAAAGATGCCACGAGCCCAACCAGACCTGCCGAAATTCAGAGACACAGATGGACCAGAGCTTTGGCCAGCTTCTCGGCCACCATATGAAGATAGTCGTTATCGCAACCTTGCGCCGTTATGAACTGCGTGCCGACCCTAAGCGCATGCCGGCCAGGCAAGATTGGATTTTTGCACGTACCAACCAGAATCCCAAGCTTTTCCAAACCTTGCATCACCTGCGGCGGATTGAGATGATCTGCGAGCGGCAAAAGAATTTGATGGGTGAACTGCTCGCCTTCTGACGGAGCGATAACCTCTATGCCGAGTTCGCGTAACGCATTCGCAAGAACCTGCGAATTATGGCAAACCCTCGCAGCATATGCTTTCACGCCAGCGCGCGTCTCCTGGAGCGTCAAGAGGAACGAGGGTAGCTTGCCGGCATCAAAATTGGCGAGGAATTTCTGATCGATGAGGGCCGCGAGCTTTTCGCCATCGCCTCGAATACGACCTGCGATGATACTATGCGGCCGACCGGCAATCGTCTTGTAGGTCGAGCTTGTCATCACATCGACACCAAGTGAAAGCGGATTTGGAAAAGCTCCACCCGCGATCAATCCCGAGACATGCGAGGCATCGAAGACAGTCTTTGCTCCCACCTCCTTGGCAGCAGTAACCACCGGCGCAAGCTCATCCGGCTTGATCATCACCGATCGACCGAGCATGACCATGGCAGGCGCAGATTTGCGGATCGCAGCGGCAGCGGCAGCGGCGTCAAGCCGGCATTTCTCCATATCGAAGGGCAGATCCTCGATTTCTAATCCGGCAAGATCAGGCGTACCACCGCGACGCTGGCTCAAGTGTCCGCCGTGATCGGCGGACGGTGCAAGCAGAAGATCGCCCGGCTTTGTGAACGCATGGAAGACCGCCATGTTGGCGATCGTGCAGCTTGGCAGCCGTGGCTCCGCCCATTCGGCTGAAAACAGCGCACAAATTTCAGATCGAACAGCCACTTCCAATCGCGAAACGAGATCGGTCTCCGGCTGCTCCTTGTCGAAACTCGGCCCCATGGCAGGATAGGCGCTCAGACCTGCGGAATAGGCCTTTTGTGCTGCCTCGCTCGGAAGGTTTGCGCCGGCATAAAGCACGATGCGCTCACGCGACAACACCCAACTTCTCTCCGCAGCCGCCTGCAGTAGATCGTTTTCGTTCCAGACGTCGATATCCATTTTCAAGCCAGTCAGTGTACGAGAATCTTGGAGAGGAACTGCTGTGCCCTTTCGCTGCGCGGTTTGCCGAAGAAGTCGTCCTTATCGGCATCCTCGACGATCTCGCCGCGATCCATGAAGATCACGCGGTTCGCCACTTTGCGGGCAAAACCCATCTCGTGGGTGACGACCATCATCGTCATGCCGTCACGGGCAAGTTCTACCATCACGTCCAGCACTTCGTTGATCATCTCGGGATCGAGTGCCGATGTCGGCTCGTCGAACAGCATCGCGATGGGATCCATGGCAAGCGCCCGCGCGATGGCGACACGCTGCTGCTGGCCGCCGGAAAGTTGACCCGGAAATTTCTCCGCATGGGCGGCAAGACCGACGCGATCAAGCAGAGCCATGCCCTTCTCCATTGCAGCATCCTTCGATCGCTTCAGAACCTTCACCTGAGCAAGCGCCAGGTTCTCACGGATATTGAGATGCGGGAAAAGCTCGAAATGCTGGAACACCATCCCCACCCTAGACCGCAGAAGCGGGAGATTTGTCGTCGGCGCCGAGACAGTTGTACCGTCGACGATGATATCGCCACTATCGATAGGCTCCAGCCCGTTGATCGTCTTGATCAGCGTCGACTTGCCCGAGCCCGACGGACCACAGACAACCACGACCTCACCCTTGGAAACCCATGTCGAGCAATGCGACAGGACCTGGAAATCTCCGTAGGTCTTGCTGATGTCTCGAAGTGTAATCATGCTCATGAAGTGCCCCTAGCGAATGATCGCGACACGCTTCTGCAATCGTCTGACTGCCTGCGACGCGATGAGGGAAATGATGAAATAGACGACTGCCGCGAACACATACATTTCGAGCAGCCGGCCATCGCGCTGTGCGATCTTGGCGGCGGCACCGAGGAAATCGGTGATCGAGAGAACGTAGACGAGCGATGTGTCCTGGAAGAGGATGATGGTCTGCGTCAGGATCAGCGGCAGCATGTTTCTGAGCGCTTGCGGCAGGATGACGTAGAAGAGCGCCTGCCGGTCGGTCATGCCGAGCGCGCTGGCGGCAAGCGTTTGTCCCCGCGGCAGCGACTGAATGCCCGAGCGCACGATTTCGCAGAAATAGCAGGCCTCAAACAGGGTGAAGGTGATCACGGACGACCAGAATGGATCGATCCTGACCGGGCTGGACGAACCTGTCAGCCACTGCGCCAGGAACGGCACAAGGAAATAGAACCAGAAAATGACAAGCACGAGCGGCAGCGATCGCAGCAGGTTCACGTAGCCGCCGGCGATGACTGACAATATGCGGTTGTCGGAAAGTCGCATGACCGCAAGCAGAGTACCGAAAATCATGCCGCCGATCGTAGCGCAAAGCGTCAGCGTCAGCGTGAACGACATACCCGTCAGGAACAGATAAGGAAGCGCGTGGACGATGGTTTGAAAATCGAAACCGGACAGCATCTCAGCGCCCCCGTCCAGCGATACGATTGCCGAGCCCCGGAATGACTGCCGCTTTCTCGACAGAACGCATGGCAAAAACGATGACCATGTTGAGCGCCAGATATAGAACCGTTGCAGCTGCGAAAGCCTCGAAGACCTGGAATGTGTTCTCCTGCATGGCGCGGGCGGTACCGGTGAGTTCCACCAGACCGATCGCAATGCCGACCGAGGTGTTTTTGGTGCAGCTCAGAAATTCCGATGTGATAGCCGGCACGACGATGCGATAGGCGACAGGCAGAAGAACGTAACGATAGGTTTGCGGCAAGGTCAGGCCAAGTGCCTGTCCGGCCATCTTTTGCCCCCTGGAAAGGCTAAGCAGGCCGGCGCGCACCACTTCGGCCATACGGGCAGCATGGTAGAAACCAAGGCAGACTGCGGCCGTGTAGAATTGGGCGTTGGGAAACTGTTTCAGCCACATTCCCGCATCCCGTGGCAACACTTCCGGCAGCACGAAGTACCAGAGGAACATCTGCACCAGCAGCGGGATGTTGCGGAAGACCTCGACGAACACCATGCCCGACGTCTGCACCCAGCCGATTGGCGCAGTACGCGCCACGCCGACGACGGAGCCAAGAACGAGCGCGATGGTAAACCCGACGACTGCGGTTGCCGCCGTCCAGCCGAGCCCCCAGAAAAGGGTCGTAAGATACGTGTTGGTACCATCGAGCGAAGGCTCGAAGAAGATCCACCAATTCCAGTGATAATTCATGGGGGGTGTCCGTCGAATAGCAGATCCTCCCGGCCGCAGTTCCGGCTCTGGGCCGACGCTGCGACCGGGAGGGTAAAAAATATCAGCGATAGAGATCCGGGTTCGGATCGTCGGTCGGATTAGCGATGACCTTCTTCAACTGGGCTGACATCGGGAAGTTCATGTTGATGCCCTTCGGCGGAATGGGCTGGGTGAACCACTTCTCATAGATGCCGTTGATCTCACCGCCCTTGTAGAGGCCTTCGATCGTCCCGTTGACCAGAGACTTGAAGCCGTCGTCATCGCGACGCAACATGATACCGTAGGGTTCAACCGACAGCGGATCAGACGACATCTGATAATCCTGCGGCGCCTTGGACGTGGCAGCAGCGCCGGCGATAGAGACGTCATCGAAGATCAGCGCCACAGCGCGATCGGTCTCCAGCGTCAGCATACCTTCGGCAAGATCCTTGGCCGAGAGGATTGTGAGGCCAAGGTTTTCGGCCGTGTTTGCCGCGTTGATCAGCTTCACGCTCGTTGTGCCGGAAAGTGTCACGACCGTCTTGCCCTTGGCGTCTGCCATGGAGGCGACAGGCGCACTCTTTTTCGACAGGATGCGAATGCCGGCAACGAAATTGGTGGTAGAGAAAGTCACCTGTTTCTGGCGTTCGACATTGTTGGTTGTCGTACCGCATTCCATGTCGATCGTGCCATTGACAAGAAGCGGGATGCGGGTTGTGCCCGTGACCGGCATATAGCTGACCTTCAGATCCGGCTTGCCGAGCTTGGCCTTTACCGCATCGACGACGCGTGCGCAGATGTCCATCGCGTAACCGATCGGCTTCTGCTGATCGTCATAATAGGAAAAGGGTACAGCGCCATCCCGGTGACCGACCGTTATCTCGCCGCGCTCGGCGATCTTGGCGAGAGTGGCGCTCTCTTCGGCGGCATGCGCAGGCAATGTGGCAAGCATCAGCGTCATCAGCGACGCTGCGAGCAGTTTGATCGTCATGAAAGTTCCCCGGTTTGTTGATCCCCCGCCGCTTGGCAGGTGAACAGGCCTGTTATTGGACCCATGCTTGGGGAAGCCGCTTCGCTCGTCAACCAAAAACAGAATAATGAATTATGAATTTATTTTTCTGCCCAAAGCTTCGGCGAGAAATGAATATATGCTTCAATATTGACCTGCGATCGCCTCTTTAAGAGCCACTCTCCGCAGCGAATCTTGGCCCGTTGAGATCGTTCATCGAATGACGAACAGCCTCTGCCGTGTTCAACACGTGCAGTTTCATGATCGCTGAAAGACGTACCTTGTCACGAACACCGAGTGCAAAAAGCATCTCATTATGGTCATCGAGCGCCTGCTTCCAGTCATCGGGAAGCTGGCGCATCGTGTGGCGGATGTTGCGGATCTTGAGTTCCATGTTGCGGTAAAGCGCAGTCAGGGCCGCATTGCCTGCGGCATCGAAGATTGCCATGTGAATGGCACGATTGAGCATGGCATATTCCAGCCGGTCGGATTGGTTGAATGCGGACAGCATACGCTCATGCATCTGCCGGATTTCTTCGACCTGCGGATCGGTGATCCTGTCACAGGCGAGTTCGCCGGCAAGCGCCTCCATGGCTGCAATGATCGGGAACAGCTCGGCCACTTCTTCTTCGTCGAGGATCGCGACCCGGGCACCTCTCTGCGGTAGAAGCTCGAGCATGCCTTCGGCGGCAAGCGCCTTCAGAGCCTCTCTGAGTGGAGTGCGAGAGATATCGAACCTGTCACACAGTTCTTTTTCCGGGATCTTCTGACCCGGTTCCAGATGTCCATCGACGATCATCTCGCGGATAGCGTCGACAATTTCGCTATGTAGCGTGCGTCGCACGCCTGTGGTCCCAGAGATCAAGCTCGGCTCCCATCACGTTCGTAAGCGACAGCTAGTCTCAACCGAGTGAATTGTCATCCGATAACCCACAGAATATCCGCGCTGATGATTGTTGTTTGCAATCAAATCGGGCCAGAAGGCTAGACCGCCGCTAACAGGATCTACGGATACCAAGCCTCAGGCGCATTGCATCCGGGAAAACAGGCGCGCTGACTGGAGTAAAGGCATACAAGGCGCCGATGTCGAACTCATGCCTGTTTCTTTGCAAAAACCTTGCCGAAGCGACGCGCTTCAACGCAAATAGAGAGGTACCATAAACTACTGATCTCTGATAGATTTTCCTTAGAATCTCGTCGAGCCAAGCTGTGTTCTGCCAAGCGGCTCAGCATAACGCCATCGGACGAAAATGACCTCTATTATGCAAGGCATGAGTGAATGGCAGCCGGTTAATCTGCCTGGATCACAAACATTCGAAGTGCACTCTCAACGCACGGGTGAAATCTACCGAATCCTAGTCCGCGCGCCCTTGAGGCCACCTCCACAGGCAGGCTATCCGGTTTTGTGGATGCTGGACGGGGACGCGAGCTTCCCACTCGTCTTTAGCAAGCCTGCAGGCGGGCTTTCCCCCCCGGCATCGACACCGGCAGATCTGGGCACGGGTCTGACCGTTGCAATCGGCTTTCCCGGCGGCGCACCGTTCGATGCGCCCGCACGATCCAGAAACTACACACCGCAGCCGGATCAGGAGACCGGCGACATCGTCTCCAGTGTCTTCGGCGGAGCCAGGGATTTCCTGCATTTCCTCGTGGAAGAACTCCGTCCGGCGCTTTCAGCGCTCTATCCGCTGGACCTGACCCGCAACACCCTCTTCGGCTTCTCCTATGGCGGGCTCTTTACCGTCCACACTCTGCTGCACTGTCCCGGCCATTTCCAGCGATATTGGGCCGCAAGCCCGTCACTCTGGTTCAGCGACGCGTTGATGATGCGCCGCATGCGCGAGGATGCGTCGACGAGAGCGGCCGAGCGGCTTGTGATCACAGTCGGCAAGGACGAGCAATATGCAACGCACGCTCTGCCGGCCGGACGGCAGGACCACCTGTCGCGCCGGGCCATGGTCGACAATATCACGGAAGCTGCCGGCCTGATCGCCCGCGCCAACCCGACCATGAAGGTCGATCTGATCGTCGCTGCCGATCACGACCATTTCGACATGCTGCTGCATGGTGTCCGGCGCGCGCAGGCAATGGCCTTCACCGAGGCGGATTCGGCCGACTGAGATCGACCGCAAAACGAAAACGGCCCGGAACATTGGTTCCGGGCCGTCTTTTTGAGATTTGCAATCTCCTGATCAGAAAGTCGCGTTGAGCTTGAAGACAACGTTGCGCGGCTCGCCGTAGAAGTTGAACACCGAAGTGCCACCTACCCGTTCGTAATATTTCTTGTCGAACACGTTGTTGACTGACAGGCTCGCCGTCAGATTTTCGTTGAACTTGTAACCTGCCTGTAAATCGACCACACCGTAACCCGGGGCTTCGATTGTGGTGGCCCCACCTGCAGCCGTGCGTGAAATGTTCTGGAACGAGGAGAACAATTTCACGCCACCGCCAACGAAGATGCCGTCGGTCCAGGTGCCTGAGCCGTCAAACGTGTATTTGGTAAAGAGCTGAACCATATGCTCCGGGGTGTAAAACTCGGAGCCTGCAGCGCGCGTCGTGTTTTTGAACTGGGTATCTGTATAGGTGTAACCGGCCATTGCTTCCCAGTTGGGCAGGATTTCCCCATTGATCTCGAACTCAATGCCCCGCATATGCGCTTCACCTGCAGCAAGATAGTAACCGCTATGGGCCGGATCCGTATCTGAAACCGCGCGATTCTTGTCAGTCAGATCGAACCATGCCAGTGAAGCATTGAGATCTTCAGTCAATTCAGCCTTTAACCCGATCTCGTATTGCTCACCCGTACGCGGATCGAGAATGTCTTTCGTCGCGTATTCAAGAGAAGACTGCGGTTGGAAGATTTCCGTATAGCTGGCATATGCCGACAAGCGGTCTGTCAAGTCGTAAATGATGCCGGCGTAGGGAGTGAATTCACCGTTGACCTTGACCTCACTGGTTCCGGACTGAGCATCGTACCAGCTGAAGCGGCCACCCCCGATCAATGTCAGCTTGTCGATCGGCTTGATGCGCCACTGGCCATAGATACCATATTGATCGGTCTCCGTTTCGGCAGGGCTACCGAAATTGACGGTCGGCTTTGCGACGTTGGAATTCCAATCGTAGATATTCTGCGTCCCCGCGATCAGGCCTGTTGCCGTCCGCAGGCTGTCATCCGAACCACGATAGTCGGCGCCAGCGATTATATTGTTTTCAAGGCCAAAAAATTCGAAGGGCTTGCTGATGTGGGCATCTAGCGAAAACGAATCCTGCTGATAGTCGCGCGCCAGCCAGCGCGTTCCGCCAGTAATGCCTCCAGCTGTCGCGGATACATTGCCGGTTGGCGATGCGGCACTTGCCGCGTAAGCATAAAGGAAATTGACGTCCACATGCGAATAGAGCGCCGAAATCTTCGCATGGCCACCGTCATCGAAACGGTGCTCGAGTTCGGCGATATACTGCGTGACGTTGTTTTCGAAATTGTTCCAGTCCGCACCGGTATAGGTCGAACGTGGTAGATCGATCAGCGTCCCATCTGCAAATGTCGGCAAGCCGTTGAACGGCGTGATGTCGCGGCGGGTGTGATTGACACTCAGCGTTGCCGTCGTGTTGTCGGTGATGTCGGCTTGGATCGTGCCGTAGAGGACACCGACCTTGTTGTCGACGGTATCGATGAAACTGTCCTTGGTCGAAAGCGCGCCGACCAGGCGACCGCGCACCCGGCCCGACTTGGTCAACGGTCCGGTCACGTCACCTTCGATGCGCTTGCCGTCCCAAGAACTCATGATCGTGTTGATGCTGGCCTTGTACTGATCGGAAGCCTGCTTGAGGCGCATGTTGACGGCACCGGCCGGCTCGCCTGCCCCGCCGAAAAGACCGGAAGGCCCGCGCAGGATTTCGATATGGTCGACCACAACCATGTCCGGCTGGGTGCCGTAGATCGAAGAGACCGGCGTCGAAAGGCCGTTCATGTAGAGCGTGTCATATTCGAAGCCGCGCGAATAAAGGCTGGAGCGACCATCGTCATTGGTCAGAACCACAACGCCCGGCGTCTTGCGCATGACGGTATCGAGCGAAGAAAAATTGCCGTCGTCGAGACGTTCGCGCGTCATCACGGTGGTCGACTGCGGCACTTCGCGCAGGGTGCGCGTGTCCTTGTCGCCGACGCTGATTTCCTTCGTCGTATAGCTGTTCGTGCCTTCGGTCTCGTAGGTCGCACCTTCTAGCACGATCGGCGCCAGTTCCGTGCTGCTTTCCTGATTGTCGCTGCCGTCCTGCGCCTGCGCCGCAGTCGCAAGGCCCGTCAGCACGGTCGTCGCCAGCAGAATCTGCGTCATCCGCACGATTGCCTGCCGCTGTGCGATTGTCTTATTTCCGTTCATTCCCATACCCCTGGGCAACCAGTTCATTCCGCACGATTGTCGCGCCCCACACGGCAAACAGTGCCGGACGTCCCCCGTCGCGGCTATTCTTGAGTGCATATTTCATGTATTCCTATACGTGGTCTTGCAAACCTCCGCTTTCGTTAATCACGCATAAACTTATGCAGGAGACCTGTGTGAACAGTGCCGTCGATCCCCTTCCGCCCGTGCTCGCCAATCCCAACCCCGTCCTGACGCGGCGCGAATTGCGCAAGAACGGCGTGCGCGTGCTCGATGGCGGCGATCAAGGCGATGCGGTTGTCGCGTGCGGCCTTGTGGGCCAGGTGCGGATGGATGGCATCCACGTCAATTTCGGCCGCCGCATGCAGGTCGACGATCTCGAGATGGAAGTGGCGCTCGACGCTCAGGTCTGCATCAAGATCTTCCTCGAAGGTTTCGTCGAGGCCTCGCTGAACGGGGTGCCGATGCCCATGCCGCAACGCACGGCGCAGGGACGCTGGCAATCATCCGCAATCATCGTTTCCCACGAAAACGGCGCGCGTCTGCGGCGGCGGGCGCGCAAGGGCCAGTATCTCGACAAGATGGTCATCGGCATGTCGCGCGAATGGCTGCAGCGCTTTTCAGAGACGAGCGAGTCTCCAGACACATTCCAGGCGCTTCTGGGCGGAGATCCCGGATTCTGGCAATGGCAGCCCAATCGCAAGGTGGAATTCCTGGCCCGGCAGATGTTCGATATCGCCGCCCGCAAGCCGCCGTTTTCGGCTGTGCTTCTGGAAAGCCACACGCTTGCCATCGTCTATGAGGCACTGACTGCCGCCTTCGGCTCCAATCCCGATGCGGTGATGCCGCCGACGAACCTGACGGCAGCAGAACAGCAGCGCATCTATGCGCTTGTGCAGTATATCGATCGTCATTCAGCCCAGGAACTGGCCGTCACCGAGATGGCAAACGAACTCGGCGCCAGCCAGGCGACGCTGCAGCGGCTGGTGCGCAAGGCGCATCATTGCTCACTCAACGAGTTCATCCGCAATCGCTGGCTGACCGAGGCGCGCCAGGCGCTTCTCTTCAGCAATCGCAGCATTTCCGATATCGCCTATGAGGCAGGTTACGTGCATCTGTCGAACTTCACGACCGCTTTTCGCAAGCACTTCGGCTATCCGCCTTCGTCGCTAAGGCGGCAGACAGGCCAGGCCGAGGGCTGAACGACGCAGCCCGAACAATCCTGCGCGATGCGCTCATGTTTTGGTGGCGAGCGCCGGTCTGCGATGCTAATGCTGCCGACCGCACGGGCTGCGAGCGGACGGTACGGCCCCTGCCCTTCCCACGCCGTCAGCGGAGAATGCAGCCATGAGGATTGCGACAACCAGCCGATTCGCGGCGCGGATCGCTACAGCAGCGATTGCGTCGCTTTTATTCTGGTCGCAGGCCTCCGCCACCGAGACTTGGCCGCACAGCTTCACCAATGTCGATGGCAGCCAGACGGAAATACCCGCCAAACCAAAGCGCATTCTCTCGACCTCGGTGACGCTGACGGGCACGCTTCTGGCGATCAAGGCTCCGGTTGTCGCTAGCGGCTCGGCCGCCAATGGCCAGTTCTTCGCCCAGTGGGAAAAGGTCGCCAAGGAGAAAAACGTCGACAATGCCTGGCCGGCCGGCAAGGTCGATCTGGAAGCCGTCTATGCCACCGAACCCGATCTCATCATCGTGACGGCAAGCGGCGCAGGCTCGACCAAGGACCAGCTTGCCGCATTCCGGCAGATCGCACCGACCATTCTCGTCGATGATGGCGCCCTTTCCTGGCAGCAACTTGCGACCGAACTGGGTAAAGCAACGGGGCTGGAGGAAGAGGCCGCCGCATCGATCGCCGATTTCGACGCCTATGTTGCGGCAGCCAGAGCCAGGATCGAGATCCCGGCCGGCAAGGCCAACATCATCAGCTTCAACGGAGCAGGCCAGAGCAACCCGATCGGGCGACCGAGCGGTCCGCATGCATCCCTTCTGTCAGCCCTCGGCTTCGACATCGAGGCTCCGGATCCGGCATGGCACACGCAGGCGGCAAGCCGCGACGATTTCGTCTGGGCGGACTACGAACGGCTGGTGGATCTGAAGGCCGAAACAACATTTCTCCTGCGGGTAGACGACAGCAAGGCAGCCGCGTTCCGCAATGATCCCGTGCTTGCCAACCTGCCTTCAGTGAAGAGCGGCCAGGTCTTCGGACTAGGTATCCATTCCTTCCGTATCGACTATTACAGCGGCAAGGAAATCGTCGACGGCATCGTCTCCAGGTTCGGAAACTGAGGTCTTGCGCAACGGACCGAAACGCACCGCAGCGCCGGCCCGCACACGTGACAGCCGCCTGATGGTTGGACTCTGCGCGCTCTTCGTGCTGCTTCTCGCCGCACTCATATTCGGCATCGTCGCTGGCGCTCGGCCCATCCCGCTTGCCACCACTTGGAACGCGATCACCCATTTCGATCCCGCCGACAGCGATCATCTTCTGGTTCGGCTGCTGCGCATTCCCCGCACGCTGCTTGCCGTCGTGGTCGGCGCGGCACTTGGGGCGGCCGGCACGATCATGCAGGCACTGACCCGCAATCCCTTGTCCGATCCGGGCATTCTCGGCATCAATGCCGGTGCGGCAATGGCCGTCACGGGCGCGATTGTCGTATTGGGCATAACCGATGTGGCAGCCTATATGGCCTTCGGCATCGCCGGGGCCGCCTTTGCCGGAGCGGCGGTTTATCTGCTTGGCAATCTCGGGCAAAACGGCGACCCGGTGCGTGTCGTCCTGGCCGGCGCAGCGCTTTCCGTTGTTCTTCTGTCGCTGACCCAGATCGTTCTGGTCAACAGCGACGAACAGGTCTTTGACCAGTTTCGCAACTGGTCCGTCGGCTCGCTTCAGGGCCGCGGTTATGCGGTTCTTGTGCCTGCTCTCGCCCTCTCTTCGGTCGGCATCCTGATCGCGCTCACCCTGACCAGGGCCTTGGACACGGCAGCCCTCGGTGCGGACCTCGCCAAGGCGCTCGGGGGCAATCCATTACATATCTGGAGCCTTTCGGCGCTTGCCGTGATCATTCTTTCCGGTGCCACGACGGCGGCAGCAGGTCCGATCGGCTTCATCGGCCTCACTGCGCCGCATATCGCCCGGTTGATCACCGGCCCCGGTCACCGCTGGCTGCTGCCCTATGCCATGACCATAGCTGCCCTCCTGACAGTCAGCGCCGATGCGCTCGGGCGGATCATCGCACCACCCGGAGAAGTCGGTGTCGGCATCATGGTGGCACTGATGGGCGGACCGTTCTTCATCGCGCTCGTTCGCCGCCACCGGATATCGAAACTATGAGCCGCGCATCCGCCTCCAGTTCCACCGGCACGGCTCGCCGGCTTGTCTGGCGCAGCCGGCGTATGTCCTTTGCCGTCGCCATCCGCCCGATCGCGATCACGCTCTGCCTGATGGTCCTCACACTCCTCGCCGCACTTTTTGCCATCACGCTCGGGCGTGTCTCGGTTCCCTTCATGGAGGTCGTGTCAACGCTTCTCGGATATGGAGAGGGTGGCATGCGGCAACAGGTCATCATCAACCTGCGCCTGCCGCGCCTGCTCGTCGCGATCTTTGCCGGCGCATCGCTCGGCGTCTCGGGTGCCGTATTCCAGTCCGTGTCCCGCAATGCGCTCGGCTCGCCGGATGTGATCGGCTTCACCACCGGGGCCGCGACATGCGCGCTGCTACAGATCGTTATCTTCGGCGGAGGCCCGCTTGCCGTGGCGCTGTCAGCCATGCTCGGCGGACTGGTGACGGCAACCTTCGTTTATCTCCTGTCCTTCCGGCAGGGAGTGACCGGCGGTTACCGTCTGGTCCTGATCGGGATCGGCGCCGGCGCGACGCTCAATGCACTCAACGGCCTGATGCTGGTAAAGGGCGACCTCGACAACGCGATCGCCGCCAATCTCTGGCTTGCCGGCTCGCTCGATGCCCGCAACTGGGATCACGCATCGACGGTGATGGGCGGGGCGCTTCTGCTCATTCCGCTGATCGGTCTTGCCGCGACACGGCTGCGGATGATCGAGATGGGCGACGATCTGGCCCGGCAACTGGGCGTCAATGTCGAGCGAACGCGGTTCGCCATGATCGCCTGCGCCGTTCTTCTCGCCGGCGTTGCAACCGGTGCGGCGGGACCGATCGCCTTTCTGGCGCTGGCGGCACCGCAGCTTGCGGCACGTTTGACCGCCTCGCGCGGAATGCCGGTCGTGAGCGCCGCAGCCATGGGGGCTTTCCTGCTGGTCATCGCCGATCTTGTGACCCAGTACATTGCCGCAGATATTGTCCTGCCCATCGGGCGTACGACCGGCCTTGTCGGCGGCCTCTATCTTTTGTGGTTGCTCACGCGATCAAAACAGCGCTGACGGCGAGGTCACGGCGACGTTGCCATCTCATCGAGCGGCACGACCATCGGATCGCCCGTCACCGGATCGTCGATAACGATTGCCGCAAGCCCGAAAACAGACTTCACAAGCTCCGCGGTCATGACGCTGCGCGGATTTCCTTCCGCGACAATGTTTCCGTCGCGCATGGCAACAATATGATCCGCATAACGGCAGGCCTGGTTGAGATCGTGCAGAACCGCAACGACCGTGTTGCCCTGCCGTCGGTTCAGGTCGCGAAGAAGATTGAGAAGCTCGATCTGGTGGGCGATATCGAGAAAGGTCGTGGGCTCGTCGAGCAGAAGAAGCGGCGTTTCCTGTGCAAGCACCATGGCGATCCACACACGCTGGCGTTGCCCACCGGAAAGCTCGTCAACGGCGCGCTCGGCAAGCTCTTCCACCCGTGCAGTATGCATCGCCCATGAGACCGCATCCTCGTCCGCCTGGCTCCAGCGCTGCAGGAAGGACTGGTGCGGATACCGGCCGCGAGCCACGAGATCGGCAACCGTGATCCCGTCAGGCGCCACCGAACTCTGCGGCAGAAGACCGAGCGTGCGGGCGACATGGCGAGCCGGGATGCGTTCGATCTCTTTGCCGTCAAGCACGACATGACCGGCATCCGGCCGGATGATCCGTGCCAGCGCTCGCAAAAGCGTGGACTTGCCGCAGGCATTGGGGCCAACGATGACGGTGAAAAGACCGTCCGGAACCTTGAAGCGCAGATCGCGCGAAATGGTCCGGTCGCCATAAACCAACGTGACGTCTCGGGCTTCAAGCCTGCTATCCGAGCCAATGCGGGTGGTTCTGGAAACGGACTCGATCATAAAACTTCCATCCTTCAGTCGATCGCTTTTGGCTGAACGGTGGAAGCATCGTCAACCAATATCTCTCTGCTCGGAGCATCCGGCATGTTCAAGGGGCCCGCCATGGCGGCCGCTGCATCTTGATTTGAAACTTGAGAACGGTCAGCTGCAAGCGATAAAGTATGGCGTCTAACATGAACACCGACTAGCTGGCTTCTGCAAATTTGGCACACCGTCAGCGGCCACGAAATCTCGCACGAGCGCCCGGCAACATAGGCAAGAATACACATAACCGGTGTAACTTCATTGCAATGTTTGACGTATAGCGTCGAGAGATGCCGAGGGACAGAATTCAAAAGTTATTCTTTGTAGCAATGTTAGGCTTGGCGGTGCTGGTCTATCTGGTTGCCAATCCTTTGCGTGCGGAAGAACCTTCAAAAATTGTTAGCTCCTGCTGGACCTCGAGCGGATTATCGAGCGACATGGTCGAACTTGCAGGATCGCTTGAGCATTGGATTTGCGGGGATCAGACCTATTCGCTCGAGGGCGAAAGGGTGCTTCTGCGCTTCGAAATCGGGCCCGACGATACGCTTCCCCGCTATCTGTTCTCCAGGAGAAGCGCACTTCAGGCCGTTCATCTGTTGGCGATCGACCGGGATGGCGCGACACGCCAAAGTTCATTTTCCTCAGGTGACCTGTTGAATTCCCTTCGTGGCGGGTATTTCAAGGCATCGTTGCCTGAAGTCACGCGCAACACGCAACACGTCATAGCTGCATTTGATCTGCCAAGCCATCGGATGACGCTGGAGCGTGCGTATCTGTCACAATCCGACCTCCCGTTGAGTGGCAATCTTCTACGATCATTTCTGCTTCTTGCCATCCTTGCCGGCATGCTTTCCATGCCGCTCATTTTCAACGCCGCTTTCTACAGGATCTTGAACGAGCCTTTTGTATTGTGGCATTCCACGCTGACAATCTCGCTTCTGCTGACGATATTGGTCTCGTCTGGACTTGCAGCGGTTCTCTTCGACCTGCCGGCGATGACGCTAAGCTGGATGACGACGATCATTTTCGGTTTTACCGTGGCATCCGGGGCTATGTTTACCCATAGTTTCATCGAACCCGGACGTATGCATCCCATCCTGCGCCGAGCGTTGCTTTATTGCGCAGGCTGGGCAATGTTGCTGAGCATCTCTCACGCTGCATTTCCTTTCGTAGCGCGCCCTATTCAGTCGACGCTCTATACGGCGGCTTTTGCGCCGATTCTCGTCATTTTCTTACTGTCAGTTGCCGACGCCTTAAGGCGAGGCAGCCGTGCCGCCAAATTCCAGGCGCTTGGCTACATACCCGTGATCTTGGCCGGATCGGTGCGGCTGGTTACCGGTATCACTCCTTGGCTGGAGAGCAATGATGCCATGCTGCTCTTCTACATGGGATGCGCATGTGAGGTTTTGTTCACCACTTTGGGGGTTGCCGATCGCTTCATGGCGATCCGGCGCCAGAGAGACAGCGCACGCTTCGAGGCGGATGTCTTCGAGCGCCTGTCGGAATCCGACGCACTGACGGGGCTGCTCAACCGAAGGGCAATAGAACAGAATTTCGAAACGTATCGTGCCGAGGGATATTGCGCGCTTGCCGTACTTGATCTCGACCACTTCAAGAAAATCAACGACGTTTACGGTCATGGGATCGGCGACGAGGTTCTGAAAGCGGTGGCCGAGACCCTGCAGGCCGACCCTCAGGTTCGTGCATTTCGTCTGGGCGGCGAGGAGTTCGTGCTTCTCGTGCGCGGTGAAGACGCCCAGCTACGGGCGGAACGTCGGCGCCAGGCAATTACTGCCGCAGTCGCAACTGCGCTGCCGGAACTTGGGCAAGCGGTCACCGCCAGCATGGGCATGACAAACTCCCGACCAGATGAACATGCGGGCTTCGCCGAGCTTTACAAGCAGGCCGACAGATTACTTTACGACGCCAAACTCGCTGGTCGAAATCGAACAAAACTCATTCTGGTGCAAGGCGCTTAGACCTGCCCCGATCACTTGAGCCACTCGTCCGGCAAATCAGACATTCGAATATGCCACTGCTCTCTGCCTGATACTGAGAGGGCAGGCGTAAGGTCGTCAGTTCATCGGCATGGATTAGGTTGTTCCTTGAAGCCTGAGTTTCTGCTCGCTTGATGAACCTGCGCGATAGCTGCACCCACAGTGCCGGGCAAAGAGCTTTGTCAAAATTCGGAAGCGCGAACGGATATGCAACAGGACTTGCCCCACGTGCGGCAGTCCGTCGAGAGGTGATCCACTATCTACAAACGCAGCAAACCCGATCGAAGGCTTCTCCAGCCTCGAGACAATTCAGGCCGAAACTAGCCGAAGCCAATACTAAGGCGACGTTGCATAGCCCGAAATATGCGACAAAACGTCAACATTTTGATCCAAACGCGCTTGGATCCATCTCAATGACGCAGGCAACCGGTTGATAATATAACGTTTTCTAGAAATCTCTCTTGTCATTACGTTTGCTAATTACAGTGATCCAATAAATTCAATTCTTTAAACGTCACATCTCTGCCACAAAGTTTTCAGGCGCTTCCTTCGAAGTGAAAAGCAAATTCAGATCAGTTTTTTTGAGGCAATCTCGACATGGATTGCATTCGATCATTTGTGCTTATCAGAAACAAAAGGAGCCCTTTCTGAGGAAATACATTTCAAATTCAAAAGTAAACGCTTCCTAATTTTAGCGTTACTAGGGAGAGAGCAGATATGCTAGCTATTCTTGGATTAGTGACAATCCTTGTTCTGTTGACAGTTATATTGACGAACAAGCTGTCACCATTGGTTGCCCTCATCGTGATCCCGATCATCGCATCGCTGATTGGTGGGTTCGGTGCAGAAACAGCAACATTCATCGTCAGTGGCGTCAAAAACATCGCGCCAACGGCAGCCATGTTTGTCTTTGCGATCGTTTTCTTCGGTGTCTTGACTGACGCCGGCATGATGGACCCGATCATCGACCGCATTCTGAAAGCCGTCGGGTTAAAGCCGACCCGCATCGTCGTCGGCTCGGCATTGCTCGCCCTGATCATCCATCTCGACGGTTCCGGCGCGGTCACCTTCCTCATCACCATTCCGGCCATGCTGCCTCTCTACGACCGTCTGGGCATGCAACGTCGCATTCTGGCACTCGTCGTCGCTCTGGCCGCTGGCGTCAACTTCCTGCCCTGGACAGGTCCGGTTCTGCGCGCTTCGGCTGCACTTAACGTGCCTGTGTCGTCGATCTTCACACCGCTCTTTGTCGTGCAGATTGTTGGTCTGGTATTCGTCTTCGCCACAGCCTGGTACATGGGTAAGCGCGAGGAACGTCGCCTTGGCCTTGGTGCTGGCGCCACGCTTGCTGCAGCCGGCGAAGGGTCGGAAGGCGCCTACAAGCGCGAACTCACCGACGCCGAAAAGGAAATCCGTCGTCCTCATCTCTTCTGGGTCAATATCCTGCTGGCGCTTGTGATCCTCGGCACGATGATCTCCGGTTATGTCGATGCCGCTCCGATGTTCATGATCGGTACCGTGCTTGCCCTGATGATCAACTATCCCAAGGTTAAGGACCAGAAGGCTCGCGTCGATGCCCATGCAAAGGCCGCGCTGATGATGGCCTCCATCCTCTTCGCCGCTGGCGCCTTCACCGGCATCATGGGCGGTACAGGCATGATCAAGGCGATGGCCGCAGCTGGCGCAACTTATGTCCCGGCAGACCATGCACAGGCCATTCCCTTCATCACCGGTATCCTGTCGATGCCGCTCAGCCTGCTGTTCGACCCCGACTCCTACTACTTCGGTGTCATGCCGGTTCTGGCAAATGTCTATCACAGCTTCGGCGGTGACCCGATCCACGTCGCCCAGGCCTCCATTCTCGGCCAGATGACCACCGGCTTCCCCGTCAGCCCGCTGACGCCCGCCACCTTCCTGATCATGGGCCTTACCGGCGTCAGCCTCGGTGAACACCAGAAACTGGCAATTCCATTCCTCTTCGCTGCCACGGTCCTGATGACCATTACCGCAGTGATCCTGGGTGTCATCCCATCCCCGTTCGGATGAGCCGCGCCCACCTGATTTGAAATAAGGAGTTACAATAATGCGTACTATTCGCATCGGATCCGGAGCCGGATATTCCGGCGATCGCATCGAGCCGGCGGTAGAACTCGCCGAAAAAGGCAACATCAACTACCTCGTTTTCGAATGCCTGGCAGAGCGCACCATCGCGATCGCCCAGAACGCCAAGCTGAACGACCCGACAAAGGGTTATGACCCGCTGCTCGTCGAACGTTTCGAAGCCGTACTGCCGATCTGCAAGAAGAACGGCATCAAGATCATCACCAACATGGGCGCTGCAAATCCGCAGGCCGGCGCTGCCAAGGTTCGCGAGATTGCCGCCCGCCTGGGCCTCGGCAAGCTCAAGATTGCAGCCATCTCCGGCGACGATGTCGTCGAAGCCCTCAAGGTCAGCGACACCAAGATCCTTGAAACCGGCGCTCCGGCTTCCAGCATGGCCAGCGTGCTCGTCTCCGCCAACGCCTATGTGGGTGCCGCCCCCATGGTCGAGGCACTTGCCAACGGTGCCGACGTCATCATCACCGGCCGCGTTGCCGATCCGTCGATGTTCCTAGCCCCGCAGATCCATGAATTCGGGTGGTCGCAGGACGACTGGGACAAGATCGGCAAGGGCACGGCTGTCGGCCACTTGCTGGAATGCGGCGGTCAGGTCACCGGCGGTTATTACGCCGAACCCGGCAAGAAGGACGTTGCCGACCTCGCCCGCCTCGGCTTCCCGATTGCGGAAGTTTCCGAAGACGGCGCAATCGTCATCACCAAGGTCGAGGGTTCGGGTGGCAAGGTCACCGAGCACACCTGCAAGGAACAGATCCTCTATGAGGTTCATGATCCCAAGACCTATCTGACGCCGGATGTGACTGCCGATTTCTCGCAGATCACCTTTACCGAAATCGCTCCCAACCGCATCAAGGTCGGTGGCGTAACCGGTCGTGCCCGCACCGACACCTTCAAGGTTTCGGTCGGCTATAACGACGGCTACATGGGCGAAGGCCAGATTTCCTATGCTGGTCCCGGTGCGCTGGCGCGTGCCCAGCTGGCTCTCGATATCGTCAGGGAACGGCTGAAGATCACCGGCGTCAAGGCAAACGAGCTGCGCTTCGATCTGATCGGCGTCAACTCGATCCACGCCGACGTTCTGGCTCCGGCTCCCGAACCGACCGAAGTTCGTGTCCGCGTTACCGGCCGCTGCGACAGTATGAAGGAAGCCGTGCGCATCGGCAATGAAGTCGAGACGCTTTACACCAACGGCCCTGCAAGCGGTGGTGGCGCCACGAAATCGGCCAAGCAGGTGGTTGCGATGCTTTCCGCGCTCTTCCCGCGCGACAAAGTCGTTCCCGTCATCGAATATCTGGAGGCTTAAGGCTATGAAACTCTTCGACATCGCCCATTCCCGCACCGGCGACAAGGGCAACATCTCCAACATCTCCGTCATCGTCTATGACCAGAAGGATTACGAACGGGTCCGCGAATACGTCACGCCCGAACGGGTCAGGGCGCATTTCAAAGGCATCGTCAACGGCGAGGTCGTCCGTTACGAAATCCCGACGCTCGGCGCGCTCAACTTCGTCATGCAGGATGCTCTCGGCGGCGGCGTAACTCGCTCGCTTGCCCTTGATGCACACGGCAAGTGCCTGGCCTCCGCGCTTCTGGCGATGGACATTCCGGCCAAGAACTAAGGCGCCAAAGGTGTGGGCAGCCTGAATTCTTGTGGGCTGCCCCGCCTCCCCCGAAGAGGAGAGATCCATGTCAAAAGTAAGTAGCGTCGCAGCTGCAGTCGAGCAGATCCCGTATGGCGCGGTATTGATGATCGGCGGTTTCATGGGCGCGGGCACCCCGCCACTGCTGATCGACGAACTGGTCCGCCAGGGCAAGAAGAACCTCACCGTGATCGCCAATGATACGGCCCGCCCCGGTGTCGGCATCGGCAAACTGATTGATGCCGGCCTGGTGAAGAAGGTGATTGCCAGCCATATCGGCACCAATCCGCAGACCCAGAAACTGATGATCGCGTGCGAACTCGAGGTCGATCTCGTTCCGCAAGGGACGCTGGCCGAGCGCGTGCGTGCCGGCGGTTCCGGACTTGGCGGCGTGTTGACGCCGACGGGTGTCGGCACAACGGCAGGCGAGGGCAAAAAGACCGTCGAACTGAACGGCACGACCTATCTGGTGGAAGAGGCCATCAAAGCCGATATCGCGCTGATCTCCGCCCGTAGCGCCGACTATTCCGGCAACCTGCGTTATTCGCTGACATCGCGTAACTTCAACCCGCTGATGGCGCTGGCCGCTGAGCTGGTGATTGCCGAGCCGAACGAGATCGTCCCCATCGGCTGCATCGAGCCAGATGCCGTTGTTACCCCGCACGTGCTTGTCGACGTGATCGTCGCGAAGGGAGCCGAAAAATGAACGAGAAAGAAATCATCGCCCGGCGCGTCGCGCTGGAACTGAAGCGCGGCGATCTGGTCAATCTCGGGATCGGCCTGCCGACCATGGTTGCAAACTACCTGCCCTCCGATGCTGGCATCTCCTTCCAGTCGGAAAACGGCATTATCGGCATGAGCGCCCTGCCTGATCCGGGTCTCGCCGGAGCTGACCTCACCGATGCCGGCGGCTCGCCGATCGGTGCCCTACCCGGGGCCTGCGCCTTCGACAGCGCCTTATCGTTCGCACTGATCCGCGGCGGCCATCTCGATGTGACGGTTCTCGGCGGATTGCAGGTGGATGAAGAAGGCCAGCTCGCCAACTGGATGGTGCCGGGCAAAATGGTGCCGGGCATGGGCGGCGCGATGGACCTCGTTTCGGGTGCAAAGCGTGTGATCGTTGCCATGACCCACACGGCAAAGGGCGCTCCGAAGATCATCAAGAAGTGCACGCTGCCCCTCACCTCCGTTCGCCGTGTCGATCTGGTTGTCACTGAAATGGCCGTGATCCAGCCGACCGAGGAAGGGCTTGTGCTTCTGGAAACAGCTCCCGGCGTGACGGTCGATCAGGTTATCGCTGCGTCAGAAGCCAAACTGTTAATACCGAAGGTTCCAGGCGTGATGGGCATCGCAGCCTGAACTATCGGTTTGCGGGAGGGGCGTATCCTCCTCCGTCGTCCCTCCCGCTTCATTCCGGCTCTCATCGAGCCACCGTAATGTCGAGGCGTGGATCTCCTGCGCCATCTTCTCTCTTTCGCTGCAGATGAAGGCCGGAAGGTCACGAATTCATGCGGCAGGATTGGAAAAACCATGACCGATATCGTAATTGTTTCTGCCGCGCGCACGGCGATCGGCAAGTTCATGGGTGGGCTTTCCACCCTTCCCGCAAGCCAGCTGGGTTCGATCGTCATCCGCGAAGCTCTCGAACGGGCCAAGCTTGAAGCCTCCGCCGTTTCCGATGTCGTGCTCGGCCATGTGCTGAGCGCCGGTCAGGGCCAGAACACCGCCCGCCAGGCAGCCGTTGCCGCCGGCATTCCGATGAGCGCCACGGCACTCACCATTAATCAGGTCTGCGGCTCGGGCCTGCGTGCGGTTGCCCTTGGCGCCCAGTCGATCCTTGCCGGCGATGCCGATGTGGTCGTGGCCGGCGGCCAGGAGAACATGAGCCTTGCCCCGCATGCCGCAGTCCTGCGCACGGGCATCAAGATGGGCCCGGCCGAGTTCGTCGACACGATGATCCGCGACGGATTGTGGGACGCGTTCAACGACTACCACATGGGCATCACCGCCGAAAACGTCGCCGAGAAATACAAGCTCACCCGTGAGGAACAGGACGCATTCGCGCTCGCCTCGCAGACCAAGGCAGCCGCCGCGATTGCAGACGGCCGGTTCAAACAGGAAATCGTTCCTGTCACGATCAAGACCCGCAAGGGCGACATCATCGTCGATACCGACGAGAACCCACGCGCCACGACGCTGGAAGCGCTTTCCGGCCTCAAGCCCGCCTTCAAGAAGGATGGCACGGTGACGGCCGGCAATGCCTCGGGCCTGAATGACGGTGCCGCCGCCGTCGTGCTGATGCGCGAAGACGAAGCTGCCCGCCGCGGTCTCACCCCGCTTGCCCGAATCGCCTCGTTTGCAACGATGGGTGTCGATGCGGCCATCATGGGCACCGGTCCGATCCCCGCCTCGCGCAAGGCGCTGGAACGGGCCGGCTGGAGCATCAATGATCTCGACCTGATCGAGGCCAACGAGGCGTTTGCGGCACAGGCTCTGTCGGTCAACTGCGATCTAGGCTGGGATCCCGCCAAGGTCAATGTCAATGGCGGCGCGATCGCCATCGGTCATCCGATCGGGGCTTCCGGCGCGCGTGTTCTGGTCACGCTGCTGCATGCACTCAAGGCCCGCAATGCCAGGAAGGGCCTCGCAACGCTGTGCATCGGCGGCGGAATGGGCATCGCGCTTT
This sequence comes from Hyphomicrobiales bacterium, assembly GCA_900472575.1. Lineage (GTDB taxonomy): Bacteria > Pseudomonadota > Alphaproteobacteria > Rhizobiales > Rhizobiaceae > Neorhizobium > Neorhizobium cellulosilyticum. The sequence goes on along the minus strand of UCIV01000010.1, from coordinate 290,499 downwards.
GCGTCGAGGCCCTCTGAAACACCCCTGTGAGGCTTCGGCTTCGCAAAGGCGTGGGCATCTGGTGGGTGCCCACGCCTCGATAACTTCCCGGGGGCGGATCGTGGCCACGGCTGATCACCCCCCAACAATATTTGAAATCGATATCAACAGTGCAGGCGCCAGCGGCAATGACCGTTGCGATGAGGAACCGTGCCTTTTTCGGCACATCCCGCCAGAGGATTACATGAATGGCCAAAGATCAGTCACACGTTCTCATCATCAATTGCGGCAGCTCGTCGCTGAAGTTCAGCCTGTTTGCCGGTGAAGGCCGCACCGCAGTCGTTTCCGGCCTCGCCGAAAATCTCGGACAGCCGGAAAGCCGACTGATCCTCAAGGAAAACGATGCGAAAGTGACGATCGCCCTTGATGGAGGCAGCCATGACGCAGCGCTGCGCCGACTGATGGACAGCCTGAAGGAACGCGATCTGCTGGACGCGATCGGTGCCGTCGGACACCGGATCGTGCATGGCGGCGAGCGTTTTACCAAGGCAATCCGCCTCGATACCGAAGTTCTCGACGAGATCGAGATCCTCTCCTATCTCGCACCGCTGCATAACCCGGCAAACGTGCTTGGCGTGCGTGTCGCCATGGAAGCGCTCGGCTGGGTGCCGCATGTGGCGGTGTTTGACACGTCCTTCCACATGACCATTCCGCAGGCCGCACATGCCTATGCCATTCCGCAGGCCTATCGTGATGCCGGCGTCCGCCGTTACGGCTTCCACGGCACCAGCCACGGCTTTGTTGCGAAGGAAGCGGTTGAACTGCTGGGCCTTGACCCCAGCGATCATGGCCTCGTGATTGCCCATCTCGGCAACGGTTCTTCGGCAACCGCAGTCCTGAACGGCGAAAGCGTCGATACGTCGATGGGTCTCACGCCGCTTGAAGGCCTCGTCATGGGCACACGCTCCGGCGACATCGATCCCGGCGCCATTTTCCACATTGCCCGGCAGGATAAGCTCTCTATCGACGAACTCGACACGCTGCTCAACCGCAGGAGCGGCCTGCTTGGCCTTTCCGGCCTCTCCAACGATTGCCGGACGCTCGAGAGTGCTGCGACTGAAGGTCATGAGGGTGCGATCCTTGCACTCGATGCAATGGTCCATCGCCTCGCCCGTTACATCGGCGGTCTTGCCACGTCCCTGCCCCGTCTCGACGCAGTCGTGTTTACCGGTGGTATCGGCGAAAACTCAGCCTTCGTACGCCGCAAGACGATCGCCCGGCTCAAGGTGCTCGGCATTGCGCTGGATGACGAAGCCAATGGCCAGATGTTCGGCGGACGCTGCGGCGTGATCAGCGCTTCCGGCAGCAGGACCGCTGCGGCCGTTATCGCCACCAACGAGGAATGGGCCATAGCAAACGAGGCCCGGCCCTATATAGGTAAGGCAAGCTGAGGCGGTCCGATCAAATTCCGAGGCATCCGGTCCATACGAAGGGTTGCCGGGCGCCTCAAAATAAATTTTCCCGGCATGGCCGGAACGGTCATGACAAATCGAAAGGCGATAGTTTCATGTCGGCACATCTCATTTTCCTCGCACCGCTGGCGCAAGACGTCGACCTGAGCGCCGTGGCGCTTGGTTTCGTGCGGGCCCTGCAGCGTGATGGTCTGAAGGTCGGTTTCGTCAAGCCGATCGCTCAGCCGACAGCCAGTGAACATCCCGGTTCGCCATCGAATACGACAGAAGTCTCGACCTATTTTGCCCGCAGCCTGTGCCTGACGGAGGCCCCCGAGCCGATCGCCTTTACCCATGCTGAAGATCTTTTGCGCAAGGGCGAACTCGATCTGTTGCTGGAAGAAGTCGCAACGATGACGGAAGCCCTGCGCGCCGATCATGACGTGGTTGTCGTCGAAGGCCTGATCCCGTTCACCGATCTGCAGATCGTTCCCAGGCTCAATGTCGAGATTGCTCGCAGCCTCGACGCCGAAGTGGTTCCGGTCGTCAGCGGTGTCGACGATGACAAGCGGCTGACCGATACGGTTGCGCTCGCCGAGCGTCAGTATATGCGCGACGCCGAGGGGCATTTTGCCGGCCTGCTCGTCAACAAGCTGCCTGAGAAAAGCCGGCGTGAGGCTCTGACGGCTGCATTTGCCAAAGCCGGAATGGAAACCAGCACCATCCTCGGCGCGATCCCCTACGAGCCGAATCTCAACACGCCACGCCTGTCCGACCTCGTCTCGTCGCTTGATCTGAGCGTCGTGCAGGGTTCCAAGCTCGATGCCGTCCGGGTCCGCGAGATCGTCGTCGGCGCCCGTTCTGTCGAGAAGATGATCGACCGGTTGCGCCCCGAAACCCTGGTCGTCATGCCCGGTGACCGCAGCGATATCGCGCTTGCCTCGGCACTGGCTCACAGCCGTGGCGTACCGCTTGCCGGCCTGTTGCTCACCTGCGGCGCACCGCTTGCAACCCCGGTCGCAGACCTGATGGCCTCGGTCGGCTCAAACATCCTGCCGATCCTGTCCACCCCCGACGACACCTATGCAACGGCCTCGCGTCTGGCGCATCTGAGCTACCATGTCAGCCAGGATGACAGCCAGCACATGGAAAAGGTCATCGATTTCGTCGCCGAGCATATCGACACGACATCGCTGCGTGACCGGATCGGTACCTCGACCGAAGCACGTCTGTCGCCGCCGCGCTTCCGCAACCACCTGATCGAAGGCGCACGCCGCGCCAACAAGCGCATCGTTCTGCCCGAGGGTGAAGAACCCCGCACGCTGCAGGCTGCCGTCATCTGCCACCAGAAGGGCATTGCCCGCTGCGTCCTGCTCGGCCGCCCCGATGCCATCCAGATGATCGCCAGGGCCAAGGACATCGAACTGCCCGCCGATCTCGAAATTCTCGACCCGGCCGCCGTGCGCGCCAACTATGTCGATGCCATGGTCGAGCTGCGCAAGTCCAAGGGCATGACGCCTCCCCAGGCAATGGCCCAGCTGGAAGATACCGTCGTTCTCGGCACGATGATGCTCGCCGTCGGTGAAGTCGACGGCCTGGTCTCGGGTGCTGTCCATACCACAGCCAGCACGGTGCGCCCTGCCCTGCAGCTGATCAAGACGGAGCCGGGCCAGAGCATCGTCTCTTCGGTCTTTTTCATGCTGATGCCCGATCAGGTTCTGGTCTATGGTGACTGCGCCATCAACCCGAACCCGACGGCTGACCAGCTGGCCGAAATCGCCGTCCAGTCTTCCGACACGGCAAAAGCCTTCGGCATCGATCCGCGGGTGGCAATGATCTCCTACTCGACCGGCACGTCCGGCACCGGCGGCGATGTCGACAAGGTGCGCGAAGCAACCGAGCTTGCCCGTCAACGCAAGCCGGACCTCTTGATCGACGGCCCGATCCAGTATGATGCGGCAAGCGTCGAAAGCGTCGGCCGCTCGAAGGCTCCCGACAGCCCGGTCGCCGGCCGCGCCAATGTCTTCGTCTTCCCGGACTTGAACACCGGCAACACCACCTACAAGGCCGTGCAGCGCTCCGCCGATGTCGTATCCGTCGGCCCGATGCTGCAAGGCCTGCGCAAGCCCGTCAACGACCTGTCGCGCGGCGCGCTGGTTGACGACATCGTCTTCACCATCGCGCTCACCGCTATCCAGGCCGACCAGCAATCGGCGGGCGCGAAATAAGGCGTAGAGGGCAGAACAAGATCATCACGCCGGTTTCACATGCCGGCGTGATGAGTGCAGCCTCAACGAAATGCAAATAGATCCCAATGCCCGACTAGGCAGTCCGAGCTTTCCGCCTGCTGCAGCCGTGCCAGTCGCCAGTCGTTCACATCAGCTTCCTCAACAAGCCCTGTTTCAGCAGCGGCACTCGCAATGCCGAAAATGAATTGCCGCTGCAGCTCCGCGTGTGCTTTATCAAGCCGCCACGGGCTGGGTGCCAAGGCGACCTGAAACCCCTGCTCCTCCAGCAATCTGCGCAGAACCGGCGTAGCGTCTGGGCCGAGTGCCGGACCGAAACCCTTATCTCGCCTTTGATGGACATTGAACGCCGCAACCACCTCATCATCCAACGGATGATGTTCGTCCCAGCGACAAACACCATCATAATTCAGTGCGGCATAAAGGCCGATATTTGTCTGGGCGAGTTCTGAAACCAGCCGGGCCAGAAAGCTCTCCGAAACAAGATCGAAAAGAGCGGAGGCCGTCACAAGTCGCGCTTCGAAAAACAGGCTGTCAGCCGGGGCATCCAGATGTGCCTCCATACATTCAATCCGTGCGGACCCTGCATGCCGGCGTTTTGCCTCGATTAGCAACAGTGGATCATTATCGACCAGCCGCCAGCGCCAATGAAGAGCCTCAGGCAGAAAAGCCCTGAAGGTCGACCCTGTCCCGGCCCCCAGATCGACAACCAGCGTTTCTCCATGCGCCGCAGCCAGATGATCGATCACCTGCTTTTGGAGGCCGTGATCCCGCGCCGCATGATCGGCGGCTTCCCGCAGGTCAAGCCAAGTCTTGTCGAAGCCGCTCATCCTATACCTTCCAGAAAATCGGAAAGAACTTTGGCGCTCGCCGGCCAATCCGGTAAACTGAGGCCCGTGGCAAGCGCGGCGGCAGCGTAGGTTTGCCGTTTCTGAGGCGCATCCAGCATCGTCGCCAGCGCCTCCGCAAATCCATTGATATCGCCGGTCTCCAGCAGTATCCCGGCGTCACCAGGCACAAGATCAGGGACCGCGCCGCCGCGGCAACCGACGATCGGCAGGCCTCGCGCCATGGCCTCGGCAAACACCATCCCAAAACCCTCGTAATGGCTCGCCAACGCGAAGATATCAGCACCGGCATATTCCGCGTCGACGTCATCGAGTGCACCCGTCACGACAATCCTGTCGTTCAGGCCGAGTTCGGCAATCTGCCGGCGGAGGGCGGCCGCGGATTGGAGATCCATCCGGTCGCTACCCACGATACGGCATTGCCATGATCGATCTTGCAACTTCGCCAATGCCGCAACAAGCGTCTGATGATCCTTGCGTGGCGTCAGCGAGCCGATAGAAAGGATCATCGGCGGTGCGCCGTCGACGCTGCCATGCGCCTGCTCGGAAGGTGCCGTCCCCGGTATGGCGACACAGATCGAAGCCTGTCGAATGCCAAAATCGGAAACCAGAATACGGGCCGTCTCGAGGCTTGTCACAACAACCCCGCGCACATGAGCCAGCGCGTCAGCTTCGCTCTGCCGAAGCGCGTCTGCTCGCTGTTGCGAAAGCCCGGTTTCCATCGCCAGCGGATGGTGTACGAGCGCGACGAGCTTCAGCCGCTCCGCCTCCCGCCTGGCAATATCGGGCATGGTGCCGAAGGCCAACCCATCGACAAGCACGAGGCTATTTTTCGCAAGACCGGCAAAGTGCCGTGCCGTCATCTCTAGTTCATGATTGCTTGGAGCCGGAAAACCGTCCGCCAGTCTCATATGGTCGACTTGCCAGCCAAGCCTGCGCAATTCTGCGATCATTCGCCGATCATAACCGTAACCACCGCTACGGGTCTCGATGTCCCCAGGAATGGCAAACACGAGATGCGGTGCGCCGGCTTTCTCATCCACACCGTTCAAATCGCGGCCTCATACCATGCGCGCGCCACATGGCTTTCGTGCAGCGTAATCTTCAAGCGACAAATCCGCTTGCCGCCCGGCCCAAGTTCGCCCACCTCGATGCGTCGACGCAGATCGTCGAAGATATGCTTGGCCAGCACTTCGGTGGTGGTCACCTTGCCGCGAAAGATATCCAGTTCATCGAGGTTCTTGTAGTTGAGCGGTGCCAAGGCGTCTTTGAGCACGACTGTCGCCAGCCCGATATCGACGCCGAGTCCGTTCTCGTCGAGATCCTCCGTCATGAAGGCGGCATCGACAACAAATGTCGCGCCGTGCATAGCCTGGGCGGGACCGAAAACCTCGCGCGGCAGGCTATGGGCAATCATCATGTGGTCGCGCACTTCGACGGCAAACATCGTTCTTGGATCCTCCGATTGTCAGAAATAGCGGATGCGGTGGCACAACGTATTGGGATCAGCGAGGATCCGAACATAGCTTGCGGCGAGATCATCGAAAGCGGTCTCACCGGAAATGAGAGCATCAAGCCGGTCGTCCGCCAGGAGAGCGAGCGCTGTTTCAAGCCGCCGCGAAAGTGGCCATCGGGCTCGCCTTGCAGCCGGGACATGGCCAACCTGCGAGCCGACAATCGACAGGCGATGGCTGTGAAACCGCCCGCCGAGCGGTATCTTGACCGTACCTTCCCCGAACCACGACATTTCGACGATCCTCGCTTCGAAGCCGGCAACCGCGATGGCAGTCGCAAGGCCTTCGGATGTTGCCGAAGCATGAATGACCACATCGCTGTTGCAGGCAGATCCCTCGGCCTCGCCGGGGAGAGCGAAACGGCAGCCGAACGCCTTGGCAAGCGCTTCGCGCTTGGGGTTCACATCGATCAAGGTGACATCCGTCCCCGGTATTCTTGCCGAAAGATATGCGGCGAGAAGCCCAACAAGCCCGCCGCCGACAATGCTCACCCTGTCGCCTGCGAGGATATTCGCGTCCCAGATGCCATTGAGCGCCGTTTCCATATTCGCGGCAAGCACGGCACGGGATGCAGGCACATCGGGCGGAACGGCTATCGCCATATCTGCCGGCACATGAAAAAGGTCCTGATGCGGATGGAGACAGAAGACGGTTTGACCGGCAGGCGTCTCTGAGCCCGCCTTGACCGTGCCGACCACCGCATAACCGTATTTGACAGGAAACGGGAACTCGCCGTCCTGCAGCGGCGCGCGCATGCAATCATGTTCCCTCTCCGGCACCGATCCTTCGGCCACCAGAGCCTCCGTGCCTCTGCTGATCGCGCCGAAGCGACTTTCGACAAGCAGCTCGCCCTCGGTGAGCGGTCCGATCATTGCCGGTTTCAGTTCTGCCTTCATTTTACCCGTCAGCCACAAGGCGCGCGATGTCGTCATGTATGGCTATCCGCCAAAGCTTGGGATTGAACCGTCGTATCCCGATGGAAAGGTGCAGTCGCGCGGCGACGCCAGCGACGGGCGGCATGCGGCACGAGCGGGCTCAAAATCCGCGGCATGCGCACTTCCTCGGGAACGGCAAATAGACCGAAACGGGTTATCCATCGACCGAAACTCTTCGAGGCGGTCAGCATGGTGAACGGGATCGCCAGACAGAGACCGACAACCATAGGCAATGTCCAAAGAAGAGCCGTTACGCCTGCACCTGCAAGGAGAGCGGTTGCGAGCATAAAACCGATGACGGTTTGAAGTCCCATTGTCCTCAAGGCTGAAAGAAAGGAAACCCCGAGCCTGTCGCGGTTCTGACCGCTCCATGTGACACAGCGGCCGAAAGGCAAGCCGAGGAGGAAGACGGACACGTAGACAGCGATGATCGGAGCCATCAGCATAGAGGCGAGAATTTCGATTATTGCCGACAAGCCGAACCGCAGCGGCCCGCCATAACGCCGCACCGCGCCTCTGGTCAGACAGACATCAACCATGCCGGCGAGTTTTGGGGCTACCGACATGAAGAAGATGACGGCAAAGAGACTAAGGCCCAAATGCAGATAGGCGGGATCGAACTCCGCTGAGATGGCTTTCCACGCGGCGGCAAAGGTTGCGACGATCCAGGCTGGCGGCGCGACATACATCAATATGGCCTGCAGCACCTGGAACCGGCTGAGCATCTTCAGCCCAGGCTCGAACAGGAAACGCCAGTATTGCATGTTTCCCTGGCACCAGCGCAGATCTCTCTTGGCGAAATCGGGAAATGTGGGCGGGTTGGCCTCGAAGCTCTGCGTCTCGACCGGCAGCACCCGAACTTCGTAACCACCGCGACGCATATAGGCGGCTTCCAACTGGTCATGGCTCAGCACATGCCCGCCGAGCGGCGGTGCGCCCGGCAGGACGGGCAGATGGCAGTGGGCTCTGAACGCTGTCGTGCGGATCAGAGCGTTATGGCCCCAATATGGGCCGCAATCGGCATTCCACCACGCCGCGCCCATGGTGAAAGCGCGCATGCCATGGCGCATGCCGAACTGGAACATCCGCGCGAACCCGCTGGTCGCCGGCATGCCGACCACAAGCGATTGAAGAATGCCGATCTCGGGCCGCGCCTCCATTGCCGCGACAAGCCGGATAATCGCATCACCGGACATGACGCTGTCTGAATCGAGCGGCAGGAAGAAGTCGTAATCCTCGCCGTATTCATCGAGAAAGTCGTGAATGTTGCCGGCCTTGTAGCCGGTATTGACTTCACGCCGCCGGTAGACTGGGCGGTTTTCAGCGGGAAAAGCGATCGTGCCAACGAAGCGTTCGAAGCCCACCACCTCCGCTTTCGCAACGGCCTCGTCGGACGTGTCGCTCAGCACGAAGAGCCGGAAATGCTGTGCAAGGCCCGTCGCCTTCAGGCTGTCGGCCATCGCCTCCAGCCGCGCCAGAGCCGGCAGCGGATCCTCGTTTCGCAGAAACAATGTCAGTGCGGTTCGCGACGAAAGGCTATTGGGGCGACCGCGCTCACCCTGCGGATAAAACGGATAGATACTGCGGGCAGGATCGCCTGGCCCATGCTGAAGCATCAGTCCGATGATCGCATTCCAGAAGCCAAGCACGGTCCAGGGCATGGCCAGCAGAAAACCGAGCAGCATGACTGCCTCGAACAGATCGATCCCGCCCGGTGAAAGGAGGCGAAGCAGCCCATACCCAAGCGTTGCAATCGTTGCGAGATTGAGCGCAAGCACAATCATCCGCCGTGCGCCGATCGGTAGCCCCGCATATCGAAAGGTGATTTTCGGCGTAGTTTCGCCGCGAGGCTTATGGCCACTCTCAAGACCGTCGCCAGGGACAGTCTCGGCGGTTTTCGGCCGACTGGTATGCAGATCCATAGAGGCATGCTTTCGGTGGGTGTCCGAAAGCTAAAAGTAGGAGCCGATTACGTTTCAACAAGCACGCACGCGTTCAAACGGCCTGCCTCTACCGTCACGAACGGGTGATCCGGCATGACGCCGGACAAATGCTCGGTCGGCGAAGGCTTCATACCCTCGAAATAAGAAAAAGCCTCCGTCAGCATATCGGCTGGCGGAGGCTCAATCTGTTATGCTGCGTGAGCAGGCCTTGCTTTGCGTCGCGCCCGATACCAGACGAAGCCGACGACGAGCAGTAATACGGCAGCTACGCCCGCCCCCATGCCGATCCTCGCCAGCTGAACGATATTCGACTTCGGTCCGCCTTCGCGGATCACCTGAACGTCTTCCGGCGTCACCGTCAGCTTGTTATTGCCATATTGAGCCAGAAGATAGTTGGATAGCGAGGCAACTTCGACATTGTTCAACTGCACGACGGCATTCACCTGATCGCCGAAAGGCGGCATGAAGACATGGTCGGCTTCAGTATGGCGGTCAACGCCGTTGAGGATGGCGGAGATGACATTGATCGAGTTGTCGCCTGCCGTCGCGGCATTGTGGAACAGGCTCGGATAATAGCCGTCCTTCGTGCCCTGGGCATTGTAGCCATGGCAGGAGGCGCAATTGGCGGCAAAGATTTGCCCGCCGGCGTGATCACCCTTCAGTCCGTCGGCATAGTTCTTACCGCGGAAAGTGGCCATGTCATTGCCTGCTGAACCCTTGTCGAAGCGGGTAACGCCTGATGCCTGCCCGGCATTGGCGGAGGGAACGCTGCGCACATAGGTGGCGATCGCGTTCAGGTCCGCATCGGTCAGGTGCTGGAAGGAGTAGCTGATGGCTTCCGCCATGCTGCCCGCCGCCTGCGCCCTGTTTTCCAGCTTGCCAGTCTTCAGGTAGGTGACGAGATCCTCCTTGCTCCAGGAGCCGATACCATGCACCTTGTCATTGGTGATATCGGGCGCATACCAGGCGCCGACCTGACCGCCGGTCAGATTGAGGCTCTTCTGTTCCTGCATGAAGACGCCGCGCGGCGTGTGGCAGGTGCTGCAGTGCGCGGCACCCTCAGCCAGATATTTGCCGCGGTTCCATTCGTCCGACTGGATCGGATCATCCTTATGTACCTCGTTCGGACGGAACAGCAGGTTCCAGCCCATCATCGAAACGCGGATGTTCATAGGGAATGGCAGCTTCGTTTCCGGAGCCTTTTCGTCCACCGGCTCGACGCCCTGCATGAAATAGGCATAGAGCGCATTGATGTCCTCGTCCGTCATGTTGGAATAGGACACATAGGGCATGGCGGGATAGAGGTTCGCACCATCGCCTCGAACACCCTTGCGCACCGCATCGGCAAACTGGGCTTCCGAATAGTTGCCGATGCCGAACTGCTTGGAGGGGGTGATGTTGGTCGACATGATCGTGCCGACCGGGGACGCCATGGCAAGTCCGCCAGCCATCGGCTTGCCGCCGTCATGGTTGGTGTGACAGGCAACGCAGTCGGAAGCGGTCGCCAGATAGCGGCCCTTCTCGATCAGCTCCTTGGAGAATTCCTGTGCTGCCGCCGGTGCCAGCGCAACAAGGGCAAGCGGTGCCGCGAGGGCAAAGGATTTTACGGTCTTCATGATCAGGCGCCCCGCATCTGTTCGACAATGGCGTCGCCGGCCTTGAGGGCGAGCGCGGTCATGGTGATGGTGCTGTTGCCGCAGGCACCGGCTGCCATTGCGCCGCCACCGGGGATGAACAGGTTTTCGTGGTCATGGGCCCGGCAATCGACATCGACAACCGAGTTGGACGCATCCTTGCCCATTATGGTGCCGCCCATAATGTGCTTGCTGTTGTTGTATTTCGGGCTGATCTTGATATCGATCGCCCCCATGGCCTCAGCGATCTGCTTGCCGATTGGCTGGGAGTAGACTTCCCAGCATTTGCGGACATAGTCGCCGACGTCGTAATTGATCGACGGCTTAGGAAGACCGAGCCAGTCTTTCTTGTCCGACAACGTCAGGCGGTTATTCGGGTCGGGCAGAATTTCGTGAGCCGCGACGATATCGGCCGTGCAGGCCGCCATGCGCCGGATTTCGTCGTCCAGAGCCTTGCCGACCAAGCCCTTCTTCAGCGCCGCGAATGTGACGAAACGGTTGCGGGCGAAGTTGTTGTAGCGGAAATACGCGCCGGCATGTTCGGAGCGGAACGCGCCTTGCGAGGTTTCCATGATGCCCGAATTGACGACCGGGCCGATGCCAGACCAGAAAGGCTCCTTGGTGGTGACCGTGAACGTGCGGGCCGGATGGTCCATCATGTTGCGGCCGACCTGATCGGAGGAATTGGCAACCCCGTTCGGGTTGCGGTCGTCCTGCGACATCAGAAGCAGTTTCGGGTTTTCCAGACCGTTGCAGGCGAGCACGAAGAGCTTGCCGGTAATGCGGTGGCTTTCCTTGTGCTGGTCGTAGAAGTGAACCGCCTCGATCTTGTTCTGGGCATTCGTCTCGACCTTATAGACGACAGAATCGACCAGCAGCGTCGCGCCCTTCTTTTCGAGGCGATGCAATGCGGTTTCCGCATCATACTTGGCAGCGACGGGACAGACGGGAACGCAGTTGTTGTTGGCGCAGCAGGCAGGACGGCCATCATAGGGCATGCCGCTGTTGCGGGCCTGCGAGACGGGAATGTTGTTGTAGCCCAGCGTCTTGACGACTTCGGTGAATTTCACTTCGCCGGGCGAAAACGGCAATGCCGGCATCGGATAGGGTGCCGAGCGGTCGCCCGTCTGCGGCCATTGCTGTGAGCGGTCGGACGGGCCGCAGATGCCGAGTTTATGCTCGGTGCGGACGTAATAGGGTTCCAGCGTGTCGTAGTCGAACGCCCAGTCGCGACCAACGCCGTAAAGCGAGTTAAGGCGCATGTCCTCCGGCGTCAGGCGCCAGGAGGTGCCGGCCCAGTGCCAAGTCGAGCCGCCCGCGTAACGAATGAAGGTCTGATCATAGGCGTCAGGCCCGGTAAACTGCAGATAGGCGTCTTCCGGCTTCTCTCCGCCCATCGGATGCGGCGCCCAGGGCCGCGACGGATAGGCGACCGATGTATCGCCCTTCACGCCAAGAGGAGCGTTGCGCCAGTTTTCGACCACTTCGGCGCGCGTGACGCGCGGACCGGCCTCGATCATCAGCACGGAATGACCTGCATCGAGCAGCTGTTCGGCAATCACAACGCCGACGACGCCCGTTCCGACGATGACGACGTCGGCACTATTCTTGGTAACCATGGGGAAAAGACTTTTCTTCGCTGGATTTCGTCAGAAGCGCGGCATCGGCGCCGAAAGCGGCAAGTTGGGCCGGGTCCACAGGTTGGGACCGGAAATGCCGTAGGAGGGGATGGTCAGAATATCGCTGGTCGTCTTGAAGGTCAGCGCTTCTTCATAGGTGAAGACGGTCGCATTGCGCTTCTCGGAGGAACAGCCGCTATACCAGGCAGAAATCACCCAATGGGCAAAATCCTTCAGCTCGCCATCGGGAATATCGCCGAAGAAATCTTCGACCTGCGCCGCATTTTTCTTCTCGGCGATGGCGATGATCGCATCGAGCATCTGCGGAAGGTTCTTGTATTCACCGCTTGCCGTATCAACGATACGCGCGCCGACAGCCGGGCTGAGCTGGTGCTGAATCAGCAGGTTGGACAGTTTCATGAACTGTCCCTGCGTGCCGGCATCGACGGCCGCCAGCGAGAGGGTGGGACAGAGCGTTGCGGCAATGCTGCCGGCAAACAGCGTCGCACCGCCGAGCAGAATGCCACGGCGCGACATCATCAACGTACCGTTGGGGTCTTTCGACTGTCTAGTCATCGTTTTCCTGACCATGGGGAAAAAGAGGCTGATGCCTCCGGGGTGAAAGCTGCGGCCGTTAAGGCGCGTTGCGTGTGCGCGAAATGTCGGGCAAGTTTCGTCGCAACCCCGCTCCCCATCGTGTCAGAGGTGGGGATATTGAGGGCGGAAGCGGGACAATGAATCGCGGACATGCAACAACAAAAAAGGCGCGAGTGAACACAATGACGCTGTCGCTAGACAGCGCGGTCCTCCGCCGCACCGAATTAGTTGGATAGCTGATTATCAGCTATCCAACTAATTGATAATTGTCAATCCGGCAAAGGGAGGCACACCGGCGTGATCGTTACTGCTCATGAAATCCTGCATTCGCACGGTATTCTGCTGCGACGCTGCCAGCAGGTGGCGCTCGCCATGTTCACGCAGGAGGCAGGCGATCTCGGCTTTTCTCCCACGCAATACAGTGCGCTAGCCTTTGCCCATATCGAACCCGGCATTCACCAGAATACGATGGGGGAACGGATCGCACTCGATCGCTCATCCGTTACCAAGTGCCTGGAAGGTCTCGAAAGCCAGGGTTTCGTTCGCCGGGAAGTCGATCCGAGCGATAAACGTGCTCGCCTGATATACATCACCCCGGAAGGCGAGGAGATGCTGAAGCAGGTCGCCGCCGCCGCACGACGTGCACGCAAACGATTCCACGCCGCCCTCGGCGAGGCTGAGTTCGGCCACCTCATGGATCAGCTGAGCGCGTTCAGCCGCGTGCTGGAAGAGCCAGAAGAGGGAAAGTAGCGGAAGAATCACGTCCGGCGGGTAAGGCAGCGCGAGACGCTATCCTGCCAGCCGGCGATTGCCGACTTCCTCTCTTCATCCGCCATTTCCGGTTCAAAACGCTTGTCGCGTTTCCAGTGAGCAGCAAACCCTTTCGCATCCGGCCAGACGCCGGCACGGGAGCCGGCAAGCCAGGCGGCACCGAGCGCCGTCGTCTCCAGAAGCTCCGGCCGGTCGACGGGGGCCGCGAGAATGTCTGACAGGCGCTGCATCGTCCAGTTGGAGGCAACCATGCCGCCATCGACGCGCAGCACGGTCGTCGCGCCGTGGCCCTGCCAGTCCTTCTTCATCGCTTCGAGAAGGTCGTGAGTCTGAAAGGCGACGCTTTCGAGCGCAGCCCGGGCAAACTCCGCCGGGCCGCTGCTGCGGGTAAGCCCAAAGATCGCGCCACGGGCGTCCGCATCCCAATAGGGCGCACCCAGCCCGGTGAAGGCCGGCACCATGTAGAGTCGCTGTTTCGGATCCGCCTGCCGCGCCAGCGCCCCGACTTCCGACGCAACCTTGATGAAACCGAGTTCGTCGCGCAGCCATTGCACGGCGGCGCCGGCAATGAAGATAGAACCTTCCAGCGCATAGGTCGTTACACCGCCGAGACGGTAGGCGATGGTTGTCAGAAGACGGTTGGACGATGTGACGCGATCCGTGCCGGTGTTCAACAGCGCAAAGCAGCCGGTGCCATAAGTGGATTTCAGCATGCCGGGGTCGAAGCAGGCATTGCCGATGACGGCCGCCTGCTGGTCGCCGGCAACGCCGAGGATCGGGATTTCAGCGCCGAATATCGACCTGTCCGCCACCCCAAAATCCGCCGCACAATCCTTGACCTCTGGAAGCATGGCGCGCGGAATATCGAGAATGCCGAGCAACTCGTCATCCCAGTCATTATCGCCGATATTATAGATCAGCGTACGCGAGGCATTTGTGGCGTCGGTGACATGCGCTTTGCCGCCGGTGAGCTTGTAGATCAGCCAGCTATCGACCGTGCCAAAGCAGACTTCGCCACCTTCGGCACGAGCACGCAGGCCTTCAACATTGGAGAGCAGCCAGGAGAGTTTTGTCCCGGAGAAATAGGGATCTAGCAGAAGACCGGTCTTTTCAGTGAAGGCGGCCTCAAGCGCCCTACCCTTCAATTCCTCGCAAAGTCCGGATGTGCGGCGGTCCTGCCAGACGATCGCCGGATGCAATGGCTTGCCGGTATTGCGGTCCCAGACGACTACGGTTTCACGCTGGTTGGTGATGCCGATCGCCGCGATATCGGCGGCCGAGATCCCGGCCTTCTCAATCGCCGTGCGGGCTGTGGCAAGAACGCTTTGCCAGATTTCATCCGGGTCGTGCTCGACCCAGCCGGAGGCCGGAAAGAACTGGGTGAATTCCTGCTGGCCAAAACCCTTGATCGCCATATCGCCATCGAAAACGATCGCCCGGCTCGATGTCGTGCCCTGATCGATGGCAAGAATATACCCACCCATAAATCCAAACTCCTCCACATATTCCATAAGAACCGGGGCGCGATATCACGCCCCGGCATTTCTCATATAGGCTGTTTGCCGATTATTTCTGCCAGCTCTTCACCAGCTCGTCGTAGTTGACGGTGATCGGCTTTTCCTTCTCGTTGGCGATCTTCAGCTGCGGCGCAAGGTTGCCCTTGGAGACCGCATCCTTGTTCCAATATTCGAGATCGTGTTCCTCGGCGAGCTTCGGCCCCATCTCGCCCTGAACGCCGGCGCGTTCCAGGCGCTGCAGCACTTTTTCCTGCTCGGCGCACAACGAATCCATTGCCGCCTGCGCAGTCTTGGCGCCGGAGGATGCATCACCGATCGCCTGCCACCAAAGCTGTGCGAGCTTCGGATAGTCCGGGATGTTCGTACCGGTTGGCGACCACTGGACGCGGGCGGGCGAGCGGTAGAACTCGATCAAGCCGCCGAGTTTTGGCGCACGATCGGTGAAGGACTTGTGGTTGATCGACGAGTCGCGGATGAGCGTCAGGCCGACATGGCTCTTCTTCACATCCACGGTCTTCGACACGACGAACTGTGCATAAAGCCACGCCGCCTTGGCGCGATCGTCCGGGGTGGATTTCAGAAGCGTCCAGGAGCCGACGTCCTGATAACCGAGCTTCATCCCGTCCTTCCAGTAGACGCCATGCGGCGATGGGGCGAAACGCCATTTCGGCGTTCCGTCGTCATTGACCACCGGCAAACCCTTCTTGACGAAATCCGCCGTGAAGGCCGTATAGGTGAACATCTGCTGGGCAACCTCACCTTGGCCCGGCACCGGACCGGATTCGGAGAAGGTCATGCCGTTTGCGGCAGCTGGCGCGTAAGCTTTCATCCAGTCCAGATATTTCTGGATGGAATAGACTGCGGCCGGGCCGTTGGTATCACCACCGCGGGCAACGCAGGAGCCGACCGGCTGTGATTTCTCGTTGACCTTGATACCCCATTCGTCGACCGGAAGACCGTTCGGCAGGCCCTTGTCGCCGTTGCCGGCCATGGAAAGCCATGCATCGGTGAAGCGCCAGCCAAGCGATGGATCCTTCTTGCCATAGTCCATATGGCCATAGACCTTCTTCCCATTCACCTCGCGGCCAGTGAAGAATTCGGCAATGTCTTCATAAGCAGACCAATTGACCGGCACGCCGAGGTCGTAGCCGTATTTAGCCTTGAAATCGGCCTTGTTCTTCTCGTCGTTGAACCAGTCGTAGCGGAACCAGTACAGGTTGGCGAACTGCTGGTCGGGTAGCTGGTAGAGATCGCCATCCGGTGCGGTGGTGAATTTCAGACCGATAAAATCCTGAAGATCGAGGCCAGGGTTGGTCACGTCCTTGCCTTCGTTCGCCATCCATTTGGTCAGCGAACGGGCCTGCTGGTAACGCCAATGGGTACCGATCAAGTCCGAGTCGTTGACATAGGCGTCATAGACGTTTTCGCCCGACTGCATCTGCGTCTGCAGTTTTTCGACCACGTCGCCTTCGCCGATCAGGTCATGGGTGATCTTTATGCCGGTGATGTCACTGAATGCCTTGGCCAGAACCTTGGATTCATATTCGTGCGTGGTGATGGTTTCCGAAACCACCTTGATGTCCATGCCCGCAAAAGGCTTTGCCGCATCGATGAACCATTGCATTTCCTTTTCCTGCTCGGCGCGGGAAAGCGAAGACTGTTCGCCGATTTCCGCGTCGAGGAATTTCTTGGCTGCCGCCATATCGGCATGGGCCGCACCCGTCATTGCCAGCAGCATGACTGCCGTCGTCGTCATAAGATGCCGTCGCATATCTAGTCCTCCCGGTTGATGCGATTGCAGTTCACTTTAGTCCTGGCGGCTGGACCTCCTCCCGCCGCCCTATCTTCTTGACCCTAGACGAAACGGAATACGCCGATTGCGTAGACCACCGACAGGGCCAGAGCCCACCACAGGCCGGGGCCTCCAAGACCCAGCCATGCGAGATGAATGAAGGCGGAACCGAGCAGCGAAACGAACAGGCGGTCGCCCCGCGTCGTTTCGAACCGCAGGATGCCGACCCGTGGGCCGCCGCCCGGCGCAAAATATTCCCACACCCCCATCGCCGCGATGAGCGCGAAAATGGTGATGAAGAAGATCGCCGTCGGCAGCGTCCAGGCCATCCATGAAAACGTCATCGACTTCTCCCCTTCCCTAGACGCGGCCAAGGGCAAAACCCTTGGCGATGTAGTTGCGCACGAAATAAATGACCAGCGCGCCCGGAATGATGGTCAGCACGCCGGCGGCTGCCAGCACGCCCCAGTCCATGCCGGAGGCGGAAACCGTACGGGTCATGGTCGCCGCGATCGGCTTGGCGTCGGTGGTCGTCAGCGTGCGGGCGATCAGAAGCTCGACCCACGAGAACATGAAGCAGAAGAAGGCGGCGACGCCGATGCCAGACGCAATCAGCGGCATGAAAATCTTCACAAAGAAACGCGGGAAGGAATAACCGTCGATATAAGCGGTCTCGTCGATTTCCTTCGGCACGCCCGACATGAAACCTTCGAGGATCCAGACCGCCAGCGGCACGTTGAACAGGCAATGCGCGATGGCGACCGCAATATGCGTATCGATCAGGCCGAAGGCCGAATAGAGCTGAAAGAAGGGCAGCGCGAAAACGGCGGGCGGCGCCATTCGGTTGGTCAAGAGCCAGAAGAAAAGGTGCTTGTCGCCGAGGAACCGGTATCGCGAAAAGGCATAGGCCGCCGGCAGCGCCACGAGGACGGAGATCACCGTGTTCATCACCACATAGATGATCGAGTTGATATAGCCGTTATACCAGGCCGGATCGGTAAAGATGACGGTGTAGTTTCTAAGCGTCGGATTTGTCGGCCAGAGCGTCAGTTGGCCCAAAATCTCGCTATTGGTCTTGAAGCTCATGTTGACGAGCCAGTAGATCGGCAGAAGTAAAAAGATGATGTAGATCACCGGTATCAGGAAGCCGAAACGGGCGCCGCTGCTGTTGTTGGTCATGGCGTTCTCCCCCTCACTTCTGCTCTGCATCGCTCTGCGTCATCACGGTGTAGAACACCCATGACAGCAGAAGGATGATCAGGAAGTAGATGATCGACATGGCTGCCGCTGGGCCGAGATCGAACTGGCCGATCGCCATTTTCACGAGATCGATCGACAGAAATGTCGTTGAATTGCCCGGTCCGCCGCCGGTAACAACGAAGGGTTCGGTATAGATCATGAAACTATCCATGAAGCGCAAAAGCACGGCGATCAGCAGTACCCGCTTCATCTTCGGCAGCTGGATGTAGCGGAATACCGACCAGCGCGAGGCACCATCGATGCGAGCGGCCTGATAATAGGCGTCGGGGATCGAGACTAGGCCGGCATAGCAGAGGAGCACGACGAGGCTCGTCCAGTGCCAGACATCCATGACGATTACAGTCGCCCAGGCATGCGTCGGGTTCTGGGTATAGTTGTAGGAGATGCCGAGCGAGTTTAGAAAATACCCCAGAAGCCCGATATCGACGCGGCCAAACACCTGCCAGATCGTGCCGACAACGTTCCACGGAATGAGCAGCGGTAGCGCCATCAGCACGAGGCAGACGGGAACGCCCAGCCCATGTTTCGGCATGTTGAGCGCGATCAGGATGCCGAGTGGCACTTCGATCGCAAGGATGACGGCCGAGAAGATCAGGTTGCGCCAAAGCGCATCCCAGAAGCGAGGTGATGTCAGGATTTCGACAAACCAGTCGGTGCCTGCCCAGAAGAACTGATTGTTTCCGAACGTATCCTGAACTGAATAATTGACCACCGTCATCAGCGGAATGACAGCTGAAAAGGCAACCAGCAGCAGCACCGGCAGAACCAGAAACCAGGCTTTGTTGTTCCAGGTCTTGTCCATGGTCAGCCCTCCTGTCCTACACGCCAGCTATCGGCAAAAATGCCAATCGCCTGCTTTTCGAATGTCACCTTCGCGTCGGCCGGAATTTCGTCATCCTCGGGCACAACGATCGAGATCGGCTGGCCGCAGAAAGAGGCGCGGACGATCTTCTGGCGGCCGATATCCTCCACCTTGTTGATGGTGATCGGCATGCCTTCGCGGCCGAGCTTTATGAACTCCGGGCGGATGCCGAGTTCGATACGCCCCTGGGCCTTCAGCGCAGGGGCGGCGGAAAGGGCGATATTCTGGTCGCCGATGCGCGCGGTCGCGCCATCGATGGCTGCGGACATGATGTTCATTCCCGGCGAGCCGATGAAATAGCCGACGAAGGTGTGACTCGGTCGCTCGAACAGTTCCGCCGGCGTACCGATCTGTACGATCTGGCCGTCATGCATGACGACGACCTTGTCGGCAAAAGTCAGTGCTTCGGTCTGGTCGTGGGTGACATAGACCATAGTGAAGCGCGACTGCCGGTGCAGGCGCTTCAGCTGCGAGCGAAGCACCCACTTCATATGCGGGTCGATCACCGTCAGCGGCTCATCGAACAGGATGGCGTTGACATTGGCCCGCACCAATCCGCGGCCGAGCGAGATCTTCTGCTTCTGGTCGGCCGTCAGCCTTTGCGCCCGGCGCTTGGCCATGCCGGCAAGATCGGTCATTTCGAGGATTTCGTTGACGCGTTTTTCGACTTCCGCCTCCGGCACCTTGCGGTTGCGCAAGGGGAAAGCGAGATTGTCGAACACCGTCATCGTGTCGTAGACGACCGGGAACTGAAAGACCTGGGCAATGTTCCGCTCCTCGGTCGAGAGCTGTGTGACATCCTTGCCGTCGAACAGAATTCGCCCGTCGGACGGTGTCAGCAGACCGGAAATGATGTTGAGCAGCGTTGTCTTTCCGCAGCCGGATGGACCAAGCAAAGCGTAAGCCCCGCCATCCTCCCATTCGTGATGGACTTCCTTCAGCGCATAGTCGCCGGCAGCCTTGGCCTTTTCGCTATAGGCGTGGCGGATATGTTCGAGCGTGATGCGTGCCATCTCGTCCTCCTCACGCTGCCAGCGGCGCGGCGATGAGCGCCTTGCCGGTCGATTGATCGAAAGCCATCAGGTGGCGACTGTCGAGATGTACCTCGAGGACCTGATCCTGCTCGATATCGTGAATGCCATGCGCAAGCATCACCCAGCGGCGGCCGGCAAAATCGAGATGGATGAAGCTTTCAGATCCGGCGATCTCCGAGACCAGCGTGCGAGCCTTGAGCGGCGTCGTGTGGCCGTTGGCGGGATGCAGAAACAGGTGATGAGGCTGGAAAGCCAGCGTCACCGGCCCGTCCGCGATAGATGACAGATGCGGCGGCACCGGAATGACCGGCTCGCCGTCGAACAGGAAAGCGTTGCCGGAACGCGTCAGTGCAATCGTATTTAGCGGCGGATCGGCAAAGATTTCAGCGGTAACGAGATCGGCAGGCCGACGATAAACGTCCACTGTCCTGCCGAACTGCGTCACGGCTCCCTCATGCAAAGTCGCAGTATTGCCGCCGAGCAGCAGCGCTTCCGAAGGTTCCGTCGTGGCATAAACGAAGATCGCGCCGGAAGCAGCAAAGATTTTTGGTAGTTCCTCGCGCAATTCCTCGCGCAGCTTGTAATCGAGATTGGCGAGCGGCTCGTCGAGGAGCACGAGATTGGCGTTCTTGACGATCGCCCGCGCCAGCGCTGTGCGCTGCTGTTGACCACCGGAGAGATTGAGCGGGGTTCGATCGAGATAGGGCGAAAGCTTCAGAAGCTCGGCGGCCTTCTTCACTTCACGATCGATCGTGGCGGCGTCCTTGCCGGCAATGCGCATCGGCGAAGCGATGTTTTCATACACGGTCAGCGCCGGATAGTTGATGAACTGCTGGTACACCATCGCGACATTGCGCTTCTGCACCGGCAGGCCGGTGACGTCGGCGCCGTCGAAATGCACCGTGCCCTCGGTCGGCTTGTCGAGCCCCGCCATCAGCCGCATCAGCGATGTCTTGCCGGCAAGCGTCGGCCCGAGCAGGACGTTCAGCGTTCCCCGCTTTAATGTCAGGTCGGTCGGGCGAATGTGATATTCGCCCGCCACCGTCTTCGACACATTGCGCAATTCCAGCATATATACCTCGGGCCTCCCAACCCTCTGGCAACAGGCAGTTATCTCCCAGGCCTCACGCGGCCCGGCGAACGCCCGCCATGTATTCCTCCAGTCCCTGGGCTTCCTCTGCCGTCAGGAACAATCCCTGCTTGGTACGGCGCCACAGCACGTCTTCAGCCGTGCGCGCCCATTCCTTTTCGATAGACCAGCGAACTTCCGCTTCGTAAAGCGTGCCGCCAAAATGCCGGCCAAGCCCCTCGATGGATCCGGCCTCTCCCAATATCGCTTTGGCATCGGT
The DNA here is from genome assembly GCA_900472575.1 of Hyphomicrobiales bacterium. Taxonomy (GTDB): domain Bacteria; phylum Pseudomonadota; class Alphaproteobacteria; order Rhizobiales; family Rhizobiaceae; genus Neorhizobium; species Neorhizobium cellulosilyticum. Next base: position 269,148 of record UCIV01000010.1, on the reverse strand, counting down.
GCCGTAGCACTTGATGAGCCGCGACGCTTGTCGCTGACTGATGAACGGATAGGCCGCCATCAATTTTCGCTCTTCTTCTATAGCCCCCGCGACTGGAAAATCCCCACCAGGAAGATGGCTCCTGGCCGTCCAGGGGCCGCCCTTTTCGCCGATCGTCTCGCCGATCTTTTCCAGCGCGTGTTCGGAAAGGCGCCGATAGGTTGTCAGCTTGCCGCCAAAGACGTTGAGCAGTGGCGCGCCATCTGCCTCGTCTACCTTCAGCACATAATCGCGGGTCGCTTCCTGCGCCTTCGACGCGCCATCATCATAAAGCGGGCGAACGGCCGAATAGGTCCAGACGATGTCGTCCGAGGTTACAGGTTCCGAAAAATACTCGCTCGCTGCACTGCAGAGATAGTCTATTTCCTCCGGGCTGATCCTGACATCTTTCGGATCGCCTGGAAAATCACGATCGGTGGTGCCGATCAGGGTATAATCGGTCTCGTAGGGAATGGCGAAGAAGATGCGATTGTCCGGGTTCTGGAAGAAATAGGCTCTTCTGTCTTCGAACTTCTTGCGCACGATGATGTGGCTGCCCTGCACGAGCCGAACATTGTGGACATTGTTGCGACCAACCGCGTTCGACAGAACTTGATCCACCCACGGACCACCGGCATTGACCAGCATCCGAGCCTTGTGGCTCGCCGTCGTGCCTGACGCTTCGTCGCGAACCTCGATCTGCCATAAGCCGCCTTCGCGACGGGCCGAAACGACCTTAGCGCGGCTCATGATCATCGCGCCCTTCGATGCAGCGTCGCGGGCATTCAGCACCACCATACGGGCATCGTCCACCCAGCCGTCCGAATATTCGAAAGCCTTGCCGAAGACCGGTCTCAGCGGCTTGCCGGCCGGATCGGTCTTCAGGTCCAAAGTCTTGGTCGCCGGCAGAAGTTTTCGACCACCGAGATGGTCGTAGAGAAACAGGCCGAGCCGGATCAGCCAGGCCGGACGCACCCCGCCCTTCTGGTAGGGTAGCACGAAACGGAGCGGCCAGATGACATGCGGGGCCATGGCCCACAGCACTTCGCGCTCCATCAGCGCCTCACGTACCAAACGGAATTCGTAATGCTCGAGATAGCGCAACCCGCCATGGATCAGCTTGGTGGCACCGGAAGATGTGCCGGAGGCGAAATCGTTCATTTCGGCAAGCGCTACGGAATAACCACGGCCCGCAGCATCGCGCGCGATGCCGCATCCGTTGATGCCGCCGCCAATCACGAAGAGATCGAAAACCGTATCGCCTGACATCGCCCACTCACTTTCGCATTGCACAAAATTACGCAGTTGCGAAACTGATATCAGTCTAAAATGAAAGAAAAACGAATGTCAAATGAAGATTGACGAAAAACAAAAATGAGGCTGGATTAACCTGTTTCTATCAGTCGAACTTCGCTTTCAGCGCAGATTTTCCGAATCTCGGGCGATGGACAACAGTCGGTAATGAATGTGTGCACCTGCGAGATATGGCCCATGCGAACGGGCGCGGTTCGTTCGAACTTTGTGGCGTCGGACACGAGAATGACATGCCGCGCATTGGCAATGATCGCCTGCGCTACCTTTACCTCGCGAAAGTCGAAATCGAGCAGCGCCCCATCTGCGTCGATGGCCGAGACACCGATCACGGCATAATCCACCTTGAACTGGCGGATGAAATCGACAGCCGCCTCGCCCACGACACCACCATCCGACCCTCGTACGACGCCACCGGCAATAATGACCTCGATCGAGGGAAACACGCGCAACCGGTTGGCTACATTGATATTATTGGTAATAACCATCAATTCGCGATGATCAACAAGCGCATCGCCGACGGCCTCAGTCGTGGTGCCGATATTGATGAAAAGTGAAGAATTATCAGGGATGATCTCGGCAGCAGCCCTGCCGATCGCTTGTTTCTCGACCGCAGCCATCGAGCGACGTGCCTCGTATTTGACATTCTCGTTGCCACTCGGAAATACCGCCCCGCCATGGATGCGATTCAGCGCTTTGCCATCGCAGAGATCATTCAGGTCTTTCCGGATCGTCTGCGGGGTGACCTGGAAATGCGCCGCCAGATCCTCCACCAGCACCTTACCTTGCTCCTTGGCGAGCGCGAGAATCTCTTCCTGCCGGCTGGTAAGATGCATGGTGTTTTCATTGCCCCCTCGATTTTCGTTTTGCCATCACATTAGGACAAAACGAAACCGTGAACAATATGGGATGGAGGGTGATTTGACGGTATCAGTTCGCTATTCCGGCGATGCCATGAGCTGCGGGCTGTCTTCTTTGACCGTTTGCATCACCACGTTTGTGGATGTGTTTGCCACGAAGGGAAGGGTTGAAATTTTCTCACCCAGCACGATCCTATATCGCCTGATATCTCTGGTGCGGACCTTCAGGAGATAGTCGAAGCGACCGGCGATCATGTGGCAGCCTTCGATCTCTCTGATCTTGCGAGCTGCATCGTTGAAGCTCTTCAATGCCTCCTCCCGTGTGTCGCTGAGTTTGACTTCAACGAAGGCAATGTGATCGAGACCGAGTTTTTGCGAACTGAGGATCGCTCTGAACCCTTCGATATAACCTTCTTCGATCAATCGACGCAGGCGCAATTGGCAGGGTGTTTTGGAAAGACCGATGCGGCTGGCAAGTTCTGTGATCGACAGGCGTCCATCTGCTGAAAGCTCCTGCATGATCTTCTTGTCGAACTGGTCTAATTCGCTAGCCATGACGCCATACTCCAACTTTTTGCCGCTATTTGCTCGTTTATTTAGTCCAAGCAAATAGATTAAGCTCGAAAACTGGGCAACGTGAAAATTCCGGCTATGTTATCTTCCGCGACTTGTTGACTCCTACGACAACCGGGAACCGCCATGACGAACCCTCGCTCCTTCGACAAGAATACCGACGCATTCCCGGCATTTGAAAATTTTGCGCCCGCTCTACGCGAGCAGAGCGATTTGCGCCGCGCCATCACCGCGGCATACCGCAAGCCGGAGGGCGAAAGCGTTGCTGCGCTTCTGGTGGAGGCAACGTTGCCGGAAGACGCCCGTCGCGAAATACGCAGGACGGCAAGCCAGCTGATCAAGGCACTCCGCGCAAAGCACAAAGGTACCGGCGTGGAGGGCTTGGTGCATGAATATTCGCTGTCGAGCCAGGAGGGCGTGGCCCTCATGTGCTTGGCAGAAGCACTGCTTCGTATTCCCGACACGGCAACCCGCGATGCGCTGATCCGCGACAAGATTTCAGATGGCGATTGGAAGTCCCATGTCGGCGGTGGCCGTTCGCTTTTTGTCAATGCCGCCACCTGGGGCCTTGTTGTCACCGGCAAGCTCACCAACACGGTCGATGGTCGCAGCCTTTCTGCCGCTCTCACTCGCCTTATCGCTCGCTGTGGCGAACCGGTCATCCGCCGTGGCGTGGATATGGCAATGCGCATGATGGGCGAGCAATTCGTCACCGGTGAAACGATTGCCGAGGCTTTGAAGCGTGCAAAGCCGCTGGAAGAGCGCGGTTTCCGCTACTCCTATGACATGCTGGGCGAGGCCGCGACGACGGCGGCAGATGCCGAGCGCTACTACAAGGATTACGAAACGGCGATCAACGCCATCGGCCAGGCTTCTGCCGGTCGCGGCATCTATGACGGCCCCGGCATTTCCATCAAGCTGTCGGCGCTGCACCCGCGCTACGTCCGCGCCCAAGCCGACCGCGTCATGGGCGAGTTGCTGCCGAAGGTAAAGGCTCTCGCAGCGTTGGCGAAAAAATACGATATCGGCCTCAATATCGATGCCGAGGAGGCTGACCGTCTCGAACTGTCGCTCGATCTTCTGCAGAGCCTTTGCGAAGATCCTGATCTCGCCGGCTGGGAGGGCATGGGCTTCGTCGTGCAGGCCTATGGCAAGCGTTGCCCGGCCGTGCTCGACTTCATCATCGATCTCGCCCGCCGCAACAGCCGTCGCATCATGGTTCGTCTCGTCAAGGGCGCCTATTGGGATGCGGAAATCAAACGTGCTCAGGTGGACGGGCTGGAGGATTTTCCAGTCTTCACGCGTAAGGTCCATACCGATGTTTCCTACATTGCCTGTGCCCGCAAACTGCTGGCGGCGACCGACGCTGTGTTCCCGCAATTTGCGACCCATAATGCGCAGACTTTGGCGACGATCTATCATATCGCCGGGCCGGAATTCCAAAGCGGCAAATACGAATTCCAGTGCCTGCATGGAATGGGGGAGCCGCTCTATGACGAGGTTGTCGGCACAAGCAAACTTGGCCGCCCCGCACGTGTCTACGCTCCCGTCGGCACCCATGAAACATTGCTTGCCTATCTGGTTCGACGCCTCTTGGAAAACGGCGCCAACTCCTCCTTCGTCAACCGCATCGGCGACAAGAACGTTTCGGTAGATGAACTGGTGATCGACCCAGTCGATGTGGTTCGTGGCATGGCTGAGATCGGCGCCCGTCACGATCAGATCGCTCTCCCCCGCGATCTTTATGGTGCCCGGTTAAATTCCACCGGGCTGGATCTCTCAAACGAAACGACGCTTGCGGAACTCTCCACATCGCTGAAAAACTCGTCCACCCGTGAATGGACTTCCGCTTCAACGTTGGAAAATGCTGGAGCCAGCCGTCCGGTGCTCAACCCTGGCGACCGGCGCGATGTTGTCGGCACGGTCACCGAGATCACGGAAGCCGGCGCCGGCAAGGCCATGACAATCGCCACGAGTGCAGCCGCGGGCTGGGCCGCCACGGCTCCCACAGACCGTGCTGCCTGCCTGGAGCGCGCAGCCGATATCATGCAGGCTCAAATGCCGGATCTGCTCGGCCTCATCATGCGCGAAGCCGGCAAGTCCATGCCCAACGCGATTGCGGAAGTACGCGAGGCAATCGATTTCCTTCGTTATTATGCCGAACAGGCGCGCCGCACGCTCGGCCCGGGACATCGTCCACTCGGCCCTGTCGTCTGCATCAGCCCATGGAACTTCCCGTTGGCGATCTTCACCGGCCAGATTGCCGCAGCGCTGGTCGCCGGCAATCCGGTTCTGGCTAAGCCCGCGGAAGAAACTCCGCTCATCGCCGCGCAGGGCATCCGCATTCTGCACGAGGCCGGCATTCCCGCCAATGCGCTTCAGCTGCTTCCGGGTGATGGTCGCATCGGTGCGGCACTCGTTGCAGCACCGCAGACCTGCGGCGTCATGTTCACCGGCTCCACTGAAGTGGCGCGTCTCATCCAGGCCGAACTGGCCCGCCGTCTGCTGCCAAACGGCAAGCCGATCCCGCTGATCGCCGAAACCGGTGGCCAGAATGCGATGATCGTCGATTCCTCGGCGCTCGCCGAGCAGGTCGTTTTCGATGTCATCGCGTCAGCCTTCGACAGCGCCGGCCAGCGTTGCTCGGCATTGCGTGTTCTCTGCCTGCAGGAAGACGTCGCAGACCGCATCCTTTCCATGCTCAAGGGCGCACTGAAGGAGCTTTCGATCGGTCGCACCGACACGCTGAATGTCGATATCGGCCCCGTCATCACTGAAGAAGCCAAGGGCAATATCGAAAAGCATATCGAAGCCATGCGCACGCTTGGCCGCAAGGTTGAGCAGTTGCCGCTCGGCCCTGAAACAGCAAACGGAACCTTCGTTGCCCCGACGATCATCGAGATCGGCTCGCTGAAGGATCTTCAGCGCGAAGTCTTCGGTCCGGTCCTGCATGTCGTACGCTACAAGCGCGATGATCTGGAACGGTTGATCGAGGATATCAACGGTACCGGCTACGGCCTGACTTTCGGCCTGCATACGCGCCTCGACGAGACGATCGCGCAGGTGACCGGCCTCATCCGGGTCGGCAATATCTATGTGAACCGAAACGTCATCGGCGCTGTCGTCGGCGTTCAGCCGTTTGGCGGACGCGGCCTGTCCGGGACAGGCCCGAAGGCAGGAGGTCCGCTTTATCTCGGCCGTCTGGTCGACAAGGCCCCGGTTCCGCCACGCCACAGCTCGGTCCACACCGATCCTGCATTGACGGATTTCGCTCGCTGGCTCGGCCAGCGCGGCCGTAACAGACTGGCACAGGATGCCCGCGAGACGGGCGCCGTTTCCGCACTTGGCCTGCAAACCGATCTCGCCGGCCCGGTCGGTGAACGCAATATCTACGCGCTTCACCCGCGTGGCCGCGTCCTGCTTGTCCCACAGACGGAAATCGGCCTCTATCGCCAACTCACCGCAGCGCTTGCTACGGGGAACGAGGTCGCAATCGATGCTGCTTCAGGCCTCAAGGCTTCGCTCGGCGATCTGCCGGCAAACGTCGCTGCGCGGATCACCTGGAGCGAGGATTGGGCCAAGGATGCCCCCTTTGCCGGTGCACTGATCGAGGGCGAAGGCGAGCGTCTCGTCGAAATCACGAAGAGGATCGCCGCGCTGCCAGGGCCACTCGTTCTCGTTCAAGCCTCACCCTCGGCAGAACTTGCGATGGATTCTGAGGCCTACTGCCTGAACTGGCTGCTTGAGGAAATCTCCACGTCAATCAACACGACCGCTGCAGGCGGCAACGCCAGCCTTATGGCGATCGGCTGATAGGTCATCTGGAAAGTCAACGCACCCGCTGTGAAAACCGGGTGTGACCTCACCAAATATATTCGACATCCGGCGTGGTCTTCGTTTCAAGATATTCCGTCAGCCGCTCCACGATCTGCCCGCAGGACAACACAAGATGTTCACGGAGGCGCTCACCTGCGTCCGTACTCCTGCCGTCCAGTATAAGGGTGATGATCTCGTTGTGATCATGCATGAAGGTTTCGATAGTCGGGTTGTCGGATAAGGTGACCTGCAGGTATTTTCCGCAGATATAGGTCGGTGCAGTGCGGGAAAGCGCCTCGATGATTTCCGGATTGGGACAATATCCGAGGCATCGCTGATGAAGATCGTTTTCCAGCCTATCAAGATCGACGATATCCAGAGCAGGCGAGACGGCAATCGCTTCGCCAAGACGACCTCGCATGTCTTCAAGTTCGCTGCGCGGTATCAGCGATGCTGCGGCCTCCAGCGCGATCGGCTCCAGGATTCGCCGCAGGTCATAGAGATTTCGGCAACGTTCGACATCAAGGCCGACGATCTGCCAGTGTCCGCCGTTTCCCCGCGCAACGATCCCGAGCTTGTTGGCCCGGAAGATGAGATCGCGCGCCACCGTCCGGCCGATGCCGAAATGCCGGGCAAGCGCCAGTTCGTTTACACGCAGATGCCCGGACATCGAGTGCAGGATCAGTTCGCGCTCGATCCTGAAATACAGTTCGTCAAGAGCGCTCTGGTTTGCATCGATCTCGCCGTCGCCCAGCGTCAGATGATCAGCAGTCAGCGTAAAACGGAAAGGTTCGCTATCGTTTCCAACTACGAACCCCTGCCCGTCATGAGGGCGCACGCTGCCCTGCGCCTCCAGGATTTCGAAAGCCTGTTTCACCGGAGAGCGGCTCGACCCGAAGATCTTGGCGACTTCTGCTATCTTGATGATCGCGCCGGTAACGATCCGCTCGTCACGGATTGCCCCATCGAGATGTTCGGCTATGCGCCGATAGGCCGGCTGTCGCTCCAAGTTCCTCTCCGTTACAGGCTGCCGTCAGGTAATCGCGCCGAGCTGCCAGGGCACGAATTCATTATTGCCGTAGTCATAGATCTCGCTCAGCGTCCGCTGCCCCGATGCCACCGCGATCAGCGTCTCGAATATTCGCTCACCGGCGTCCTCGATGCTTTCGCGCCCATTGACGATATCGCCGCAATTGACGTCCATGTCCTCACTCATGTGTTCGAACATTTCCGTATTGGTTGCAACCTTGATCGTCGGCACCGGCTTGAAACCGGAAACGGAACCACGGCCGGTGGTGAAGATGAGCATATTGCAGCCACCGGCGATCTGGCCGGTCACCGCGACCGGATCGTAACCGGGTGTATCCATGAAGACGAAGCCGGTTTCGTCAATGATCTCCGCATATTCGTAGACCGCCTGCATCGGCATCGAGCCGCCCTTGGCAACCGCGCCCAGCGACTTTTCCAGGATCGTCGTCAGGCCGCCGGCCTTGTTGCCGTGCGACGGGTTATTGTTGAGTTCTGCACCGTGGCGCGAGGTATAGTCGCCCCACCATTCGATCCGGTCCATCAGCTTCTGCGCAACTTCAGGCTTTACCGCGCGCATGGTCAGCAGATGTTCGGCACCGTAGATTTCCGGTGTCTCGCTCAGGACAGCCGTGCCGCCGTGCTTGACCAGAAGATCGGAAGCATGCCCGAGAGCGGGATTGGCGGAAATACCGGAATAACCATCCGAGCCGCCGCATTGCAGCGCGAGCTTCAGCTTGGAAAGCGGCTGGGTCGTCCGCTCCAGCCCTTTCAGCGCGTCGAGCATTTCGACGATGATCGCAGATGCGACCTCGACCGTCTTGCGGGTGCCGCCAAGCTGCTGGATCGTCATGGTCCTGAGGAACTGGCTTTCCTCCAGACCATATTTCTCCTGGATCAGCGAGATCTGGTTCACCTCGCAACCAAGCCCGATCATCAGGATGCCGGCAAAATTCGGGTTGCGCGCATAACCGCTCAGCGTGCGGACCAAATATTCGTATCCCTCGGTTCCAGTGCCGATCGCGCAGCCCTGTCCATGCGTCAGCGCGACAACGCCGTCGATATTGTCGTAACCCTTCAACCCGCCGCCGCGATTGAAATGATCGGCGATCGCATGGGAGACCGTGGCGGAACAGTTCACCGACGAGATGATGCCGATATAGTTGCGGGTGCCGACCTGGCCGTCTGGCCGCAGATAACCTTCAAAGGTGCGCCGCTCGGCGTCCGGGACGAAATCGATTACCGGAACGTGCGACGAGAAATGGTGCGTCACGTCGCTGTCCTGCATGGCGATATTTTGCAGATGAACGTGGTCGCCCGGCGCGATATCGCAGCTGGCGATGCCGATCGTCTGCCCGTATTTCGTCGCCGCCTCGCCCTTGGCAATAGCACGGATCGCGATCTTGTGACCCCGCGGGATGACCGCCGTTGCAACGATTCCGTTGACACCTGACGCCTCGCCTATCGCGATCTCGCGCCGCGCCACGGCAACATTATCCAGTGAATTCAACAGAATGGCGGCCGGAATGTTCGAACCGGCCTGGACATCAATTTTCATCTCATCCTCCTAAAGAAAGAAATTGACTTTGTCGACAAAAGTCATTTCACTGACGCCATCGAACTGTCAAGGAAAATAATCGGAGCAGATTTTCCGGTTTCGTGCCGTCGAGGAGGGCGACACGAAACACGCTGCAGCCGACCTGATGGTGAGGAGGAGGAATAGCTTGGACTATGTGTTCGATTTCAGCTTTCTCGAAAGCTTTCGATCCGAGATCATCAATGGCGTACGCCTGACCATCCTGTTGACGGTGGTCTCGATCCTGCCGGGTTTTGCGCTCGGCACGGCCTGCGCTGTCGGCCGGCTTTACGGCCCGCGCTGGCTGCAGACGGCTGTCACCATCTATATCGAGGCGATCCGCAACACGCCGCTGATCATCCAAGTCTTCTGGCTGTTCTTCGGCCTGACGGTGCTCGGCGCCCGGATCGGACCGTTCAATGCCGCGGTCATCGCGCTGGTCATCAATACCGGCGCATATTCGGCGGAAATCATGCGCGCCGGTTTTCAGGCAATCCCCAAGGGGCAGCTGGAAGCAGCGAACTGTCTTGCCATGACGCGACGCCAGATCTTCTGGAACATCCAGCTGCCGCAGGCTGCCGAACTCGTCTATCCGGCCCTGGTCAGCCAATTCATCCTGATGATGCTGGCAACTTCGATCATGTCGCAGATCTCGGTCGAGGAGCTGACTGGTGTCGGTTATCAGGTCCAGTCGATCACCTTCCGCGGCTTCGACGTCTATCTGGTGATCGCGGTGCTTTATCTCGCGCTCGCCACCATGCTGCGGCTCTGTCTTCACGGCGCAGCACAGCTCGCCTTCACCCGCCTGCGCAAGCTGAGGACACCGCTATGAGCCACTGTCCCGCTTCTATTTCCGCCTGCCTGAAAGGAGATCGCCCATGCTCGGTGTGAGCCTCGATCAATACGGCTTTCTGGTTCAGGGCGCCTTCTGGACCGTCGTCCTGTCGCTGATGGGTTTTGTCGGCGGCACGATCGTCGGCCTGCCGGTGGCGCTTGCCCGGATTTCGCGCGGCTGGTTTCTCTGTCGTGCCTCGAGTGCGTATGTGCAGTTCGTACAGGGCATACCGCTGCCGGTCATCATGTTCGTCGTCTATTTCGGCGTCAGTATCTACGGTTTCGACGTCAATGCGCTGGTTGCAGCCGCAATCGCCATGACACTCTATTCCAGCGCCTATCTTGGCGAAATCTGGAAAGGCTGCATTCAGGCGGTGCCGAAGACCCAATGGGAAGCCGGCGAATGCCTGGCGCTCACCAACCTGCAGCGTTTCATCTACATCATTCTGCCGCAGGCATTGCGGATCGCCGTTCCGCCGACGGTCGGCTTCCTGGTGCAGATCGTCAAGAACACCTCCTATTCGGTGGTGATAGGCTTCTTCGATCTCACTTACTCGGCCAAGATTTTGAACAACGCCACGTTCAAACCCTTCATCATCTTCACCGCCGCGGCGCTGATCTATTTCGCCATATGCTTCCCGCTGTCGCGCTACGCCCGCCGGTTTGAGCTCCGCCTTCACAGGAGAAACGCATGACCGTCATTTCCATGAACACCGTCCACACCCCGGTCGCGCCGCAAGACGGCGCCCAGCCGATGGTCTCGTTTCGCGACGTGCACAAAAGTTTCGGCGCGCTGGAAGTGCTGAAGGGCATCGACCTCGATGTCATGCCGGGCCAGGTCGCGGCACTGATCGGCCGAAGCGGATCGGGCAAGAGCACGGCTTTGCGCTGTATCAATGGGCTGGAGAAAATCAATGACGGTGAACTGACCGTCTGCGGCCGCAATCTGCGTGCCCGCGATTTCGAATTGCGGGAACTGCGCAAGGAGGTGGGCATCGTCTTCCAGAGCTACAACCTCTTCCCGCACCTTACAGTCGAGCAGAACGTTACGCTTGCGCCGAGAAAGGTGAACGGTCTCGATGCCGCCGAAAGTCGAGCTCTTGCCGCCGAAGTGTTGGAGCAGGTCGGGTTGTCGGACAAAGCATCGAGTTATCCCGAACAACTGTCCGGCGGCCAGCAGCAGCGCGTCGCGATTGCGCGTTCGCTCGCCATGCGGCCGAAACTGATGCTGTTCGATGAGGTCACGTCCGCGCTCGATCCGGAACTGACCGGCGAAGTGCTGCGCGTCATCGGTAAGCTCGCGGCCGGCGGCATGACCATGGTGCTCGTCACCCACGAAATGGCGTTTGCCCGGCAGGTCGCCGATCTCGTTGTCTACATGCATCAGGGCCGTGTCTGGGAGGCAGGCAAGGGCACGATGCTCGACGATCCGCAGACCGTCGAACTCAGGCAGTTCGTCGGTAGCGGGCTGTAACGGATCGGCATCGATTTTGCCGCCGTCATGGGACGGCGGATGGAGGAGGAGAAAGCATGAATATCAAACTGTCTCGCCGCGTCCTGTCCTGCGGCCTTGCCATGACCGTATTGCTCGGGGGCGCCGGAGGCGCATTCGCCAACGCACTCGAAACTATCAAGCAGCGCGGCCGCATCCAGATTGCAGTCGATGTCGGCCATCCGCCCTACGGCATGCTGGACGACAAGGCCCAGCAGACCGGCCTCGACATCGACACGGCAAAGCTGCTGGCGAAGGATCTTGGCGTAACTCTCGAAGTGGTGCCGGTCTCGGGAGCAAACCGCGTGCCGTTCCTGATCTCCAACAAGGTCGACCTCGTCATCGCCTCCTTCTCGATTACCGAGGAACGCAAGAAGGTCATATCCTTCTCAAAACCCTATGGCGTCATTCCGGTTGTGATCCTCGGCCCCAAGGCTGAAGACCTAAAGGACGCTTCCGGCCTCGACGGCAAGAGCGTTGCCGTCGCCCGCGGCACGACAGCCGATATCGAACTTACCAAGGCGGCCAAGGAAAAGGGCGTTACGGCCAACATCGTCCGTTACGAGGACGAGGCGACGACCAATACGGCAGTCGGCACCGGCCAGCAGGACTACATGTCGGCAGCGCTTTCCACCGCGCAAGCCGTTGCCGACCAGAATCCGAACCGCGACCTCGCCATCAAGGTCGAGCTTGCTGCCTATCCAATGGCCGTCGGCATGCGCCAGAAGGAACCGGAGCTCGAAGCCTGGGTCAACGAATGGATCACCGCCAATCTCAAGAACGGCGAGCTGAACAAGGTCTATGAGCACTACTTCAAGCAGTCGCTGCCGGAAGAAATGCTCAATCAGTAAGCCGGACGGCTGCTGATCCCACAACGCAGGCCGCAATGCGGCCTGCTCCAATTCCTTAGATTTCAGGAGAGATTATGAAACTGGTTCGATTTGGCGAGCCGGGCGCAGAGCGCCCTGGCATTTTGGATGGCGAAGGCCGCATTCGCGACGTAAGCAGCCTTGTTGCGGATTTCGCAGGCGAGGCGCTGTCTCCGGCAAGCCTTCAACGGATCCGCAATGCCGACCTCGCTACCTTGCCGATCGCCGAAAATAGCGCGCGGCTCGGCCCCTGCGTGGCAAAACCCGGGCATTTCATCGCGATCGGCCTGAACTATGTCGATCACGCGCATGAATCCAACATGCCCATCCCGAGCGAGCCCGTCGTCTTCAGCAAGGCGCCCTCCTCCATTTCCGGCCCGACCGATGACGTGGTCATGCCGGAAGGATCGGAGAAATCGGACTGGGAGGTGGAGATCGCGATGGTGATCGGCACCACCGCTTTCAACGTCTTTGAGGCCGATGCACTCGACCATGTGGCTGGCTTCTGCATCTGCAACGACGTGTCCGAACGGTCCTACCAGATCGAACGCGGCGGCCAGTGGATCAAGGGCAAGAGCCTGCCGACCTATGGTCCTATCGGCCCCTGGCTCGTAACCCGTGACGAAATTGCCGATGTCCAGAACCTCGGTCTCTGGCTCGATGTCAACGGCGAGCGCCGACAGACCGGTTCGACAAGCTCGATGATCTTCTCGCTTGCCCATATCGTCTCCTACCTGTCGCGTTTCATGCGGCTGGAACCTGGTGATATCATCACGACAGGCACACCGCCCGGTGTCGGAATGGGCATGAAGCCGCCGACCTATCTCAAACGAGGCGATGTGATGACGCTTGGGATCGACGGTTTGGGAGATCAGCGCCAAACTGTCAGGTAGCCCATACAGGCATCGAGCCAAGCACAGCGAATTACATCCGTAGATGCGATTCCGATTTTGCCCGCGTCTATTGCAGAGGCGGGCATTCACAAATTCCGCGCAATGACCAGCCGCTGAATGTCGCTCGTGCCTTCATAGATCTGGCAAATGCGCGCGTCCCGATAGATACGCTCCACCGGATAATCGCTCATATAACCATAACCACCATGGATCTGGATCGCGTCGGAGCAGACGCGTTCGACGATTTCCGATGCAAAGAGCTTCGCCATCGAAGCCTCCGAAAGACAGGGCATCTCGGCCTCCCGCAATGCAGCCGCATGCCAGACGAGTTGTCGGGCCGCTTCAATCTGTGTTGCCATGTCGGCCAGCCGGAAGGCAACGGCCTGGTGATCGAAGATTGCCTTGCCGAAAGCCTTTCTCTCGCGGGCGTAATCGCGCGCCGCCTCGAAGGCCGCCTGCGCCATGCCGACCGATTGCGCCGCAATGCCGATCCTGCCGCCCTCCAGATTGGCAAGCGCGATCCGGTAACCCTCTCCCACTTCGCCGAGCCTCAAGTCCGCTGGAATCCGCATCTCATTAAACGCGATCTGGCAGGTGTCGGATGCATGAAGGCCGAGTTTCTCCTCGACGCGGATCACCTCATAACCGGGCGTATCGGTCGGAACGATGAAGGCCGTTATGCCCTTCTTGCCCGCGTCGGGATCAGTGACGGCGAAAACGATGATCATCTGGCCGTTCTTGCCCGAGGTGATGAACTGTTTTGCGCCGTCGATCACGTAATGATCGCCATCGCGCCGGGCGCGCGTCTTGAGGTTCGAGGCGTCAGAACCCGCTTGCGGTTCGGTCAGCGCAAATCCTCCGATCCACTCGCCGGACGCAAGACGCGGCAAAAGGCGCTCCTTCTGTTCCTCCGTCCCGAATTTGAGGATCGGCACGCAGCCGACAGAACTGTGGACACTCATGATCGTCGAGCAAGGCCCATCGCCGGCCGCGATCTCTTCGACGGCCGCCGCATAGGCGAGCACACCGGTATCCGATCCGCCATAAGCTTCCGGCACCAGCATGCCGAGCAGCCCGAGCGCACCCATTTCCTGCAACTCTTCACTCGGGAAAAGGTGTTCCCTGTCCCGTTTTGCAGCACCCGACGCCAGGCGCTCGCGGGCAAAGCTGCGGGCCATTTCGCGGATCTGCTGCTGGGTTTCCGAAAGGATCATCGGTCTTCCTCCCGTCAGGATCGTTCGATGGCAATGCCCGTCGCTTCGCCACCGCCGATGCAAAGTGCCGCCATGCCGCGTTTCAGGTCGTAGCGTTCAAGTGCTGCAATCAGCGTCACCAGAATACGCGCGCCGGATGCGCCGATCGGATGACCGAGCGCACAGGCACCGCCATGCACATTGACCTTGTCATGCGGCAGGTCGAGATCCCGCATCGCCGCCATGGCGACGACCGCGAAGGCCTCGTTGATCTCGAACAGGTCGACATCGGAAAGCGACAGGCCCGTCCGGTCGGAGAGCTTTTGCAAGGCACCGATCGGTGCCGTGGCAAAGAGCGCCGGCTCCTGCGAATGCGTGGCATGGCCGATGATCGTAGCGAGCGGCGTAAGCCCCCTGCGTTCGGCTTGCGAACGCCGCATCAGCACCAGTGCCGCCGCGCCATCCGAGATCGAGCTGGAATTGGCAGCCGTCACCGTACCACCCTCACGAAAAGCGGGTTTCAGGGTCGCGATCTTTTCGGGTTTGGCCTTGCCGGGCTGTTCATCCCGATGCGCCACCTGCTCGGTTCTGCCAGATTTGACCGTGACCGGAACGATCTCGCTGTCGAACCAGCCTTCCGCGATCGCCTTCTGCGCCCGCATGAGGGAAGTTACGGCATATTCGTCCTGCGCCTCACGGGTAAACTGATAGGCCTCGGCGCAATCTTCGGCGAATGTGCCCATCAACCGCCCCTTGTCATAGGCGTCTTCGAGCCCGTCGAGAAACATGTGGTCGAGGACGCGGCCATGCCCCAGCCTGTAACCGCCTCGCGCCCGATCCAGAAGATATGGCGCATTGGTCATGCTCTCCATGCCGCCGGCAACAGCAATTGCAGCACTACCGGCGGCAATCAGGTCATGGCTCATCATAACGGCCTTCATGCCGGAACCGCACATCTTGTTGACCGTCGTCGCACCCGCGGCGAAAGGAAGCCCGGCATGGATCGCCGCCTGCCTTGCCGGCGCCTGCCCCTGTCCGGCCGGAAGCACGCAGCCGAAGACGACTTCGTCAACCCCATCCGCTTGCACGCCGCTTCTCTCAAGAGCGGCGCGAATGGATACCGCACCGAGATCTGCTGCGGTCACGTCCTTCAATTCGCCCTGAAAGCCGCCGATCGGCGTGCGGGCCGAACCAACGATGACGACGGGATCCTGCAATTGCATCTTGCCTCCTCTGTGCGCCAATCAGCGCGCTCCCATCCGGATTGCGCCGTCGAGGCGAATGACTTCGCCGTTCAGCATGGTGTTTTCCAGGATTTGGCGAACCAGCGCCGCAAACTCGGATGGCCTCCCGAGCCGTGGAGGAAATGGCACACTGCTACCGAGCGCATGGCGCACTTCCTCAGGCATGGCCGCCATCATCGGCGTTTCGAAAACGCCGGGCGCTATGGTCATGACACGAATGCCGTAACGCGCCAGTTCACGGGCGATCGGCAGCGTCATCGCCGCAATCCCGCCTTTGGAGGCCGCATAGGCCGCCTGTCCGACCTGCCCGTCGAATGCCGCGATCGAGGCCGTATTGACGATCACGCCGCGCTCGCTCTCGGCATCGGGTTCGCTATCCCTTATCGCATTGGCCGCAAGCCTGAGCAGGTTGAAGGAGCCGACCAGATTAACATTGATCGTCCGGGCAAAATTTTCGAGTTCATGCGGCCCGTCGCGTCCGATCACCTTCTGCGCCGGTGCAATGCCGGCGCAATTGACCAGCCCGCGCAGATTTCCGAAGGTTTCGAGCGCCGCGGCCACTGCGGCTTCCCCATCTCCGGCGCTGGTGACGTCGGTGCGGACGAAAGACACGTGCCCTGCAAATTCCTGCGCGAAGGCCTTCCCCTTGTCTCGATCGAGGTCGGCGATCATCACGCGCCCACCAGCCTCGGCCAGCATGCGCACCGTCGCGGCGCCAAGGCCGGAACAGCCGCCGGAGACGATGAAACCGGCATCGCGGATCAGCATGTGTAAGTCCTCCCTTGCCGGCAGGCTCCTCAACCCGCATGGCAGATGGCACTTTATAAGCTTTCACTGTTGCAAGCGATGACGGAAGTGATCCATAATTTCGGCCAGTTTTGCCATATGGGCTGAAGTGATGGCTGAGACCGAACGACATATGATCGCCCCGAGCTTTGTCGGGGAAGCGCTCGACAGCCTGAGGCGCAGCGGGCGTCCGACCGAGCCGTTGCTTCGCGATCTCGGCCTGCCGCCTGTCGTCACCGAGCCGGTTTCGGCGCAGACATTCGGGCAATTGTGGCTGGCGATTGCCGCCGAACTCGACGACGAATGTTTCGGCCTCGGCACCCGACCGATGCAGCGCGGCAGCTTTACCCTTCTCTGCCATTGCGTGCTGCATGCCCCGACGCTGGAGCGGGCATTGCGGCGGGCGTTGCGCTTTCTCAACCTCGTTCTCGGTGAGCCGACGGGCCGGCTTATCGTTCATGACGGTATTGCGGAGGTGCAGTTGAGCGACCAGGGAGAGCCTCGATCCGCCTTTGCCTATCGCAGCTACTGGATCATCCTGCATGGGCTTATCTGCTGGCTGGTCGGCCGCCGCATCCCGATCCGCCTCGTCGATTTCCGCTGCGCCGAGCCGGAACAGAGCGCCGATCACCGGCTCTTTTTCGGCGCGCCAATCCGTTTTTCGCAATCCGTCAGCCGGCTGGGCTTTGACGCCGCAATGCTGACCCTGCCGATCTCGCGCAACGAGCAGCAATTGCGGCAGTTCCTGCGCGGCGCACCTGCAAACATCCTGTTGCGCTATCGCTATGACGCCGGAACGGCTGCGGCGGTCAGGCGTCGCCTTACCCAGAGGGAACCTGCCGACTGGGCAAGCTTCGCGACACTCGCCAACGACATGCGCATGTCGTCTTCGACGCTTCGCCACCGCCTGCATGACGAGGGCCAAAGTTATGCCGGCATAAAGGACGAGATCCGCCGCGACCTCGCCTGCGGTATGCTGACCAATACGGGCGAAACCGTCAGCGAGATCGCCACCCGTCTCGGCTATTCCGAACCGAGCGCCTTCTATCGGGCATTCAAGAAATGGATGGGGCAAAGCCCAGAAGCCTTCCGAAAGAGCCAGACGAGCCTGTAGCCGGCTCATCTGTGGCAAAACTGTCCGAAAATTCACAGCAGTTCTGTCATGGCTTGCCATTGGCGCTGCGAATACCATTCTTTTCTAATCGACACGCTTTTGAGGAGAAGCAGGTCGATCGGGAGGAAATATGGTTGATACAGGTCATCTGAGCCTGCACGTTCCGGAGCCTGCAGTGCGTCCGGGCGGGCAGCCCGATTTTTCCAACGTGAAGATCGCAAGGGCTGGCGCTGTGCCGCGCCCGAACGTGGATGCGCCAGCCGAAGACATTCGCGATCTCGCCTATTCGATCATCCGCGTGCTGAACCGGGATGGCGAGGCAGTCGGCCCCTGGGCCGGACTTTTGTCCGATGACGACCTGAGAACCGGCCTGCGCCACATGATGACGCTCCGGGCCTTCGATGCCCGCATGCTGATGGCGCAGCGGCAAGGCAAGACGTCGTTTTACATGCAGCATCTGGGCGAGGAAGCCGTCAGCTGTGCCTTTCGCAAAGCCTTGAACAAGGGCGACATGAATTTCCCCACCTACCGACAGGCAGGCCTTCTCATCGCCGACGACTATCCGATGGTCGAGATGATGAACCAGATCTATTCCAACGAAAGCGACCCGTTGCGCGGCCGGCAGCTGCCGATCATGTATTCGTCGAAGGAGCATGGCTTCTTCACGATTTCCGGCAATCTCGCCACGCAATATGTGCAGGCCGTCGGCTGGGCCATGGCGTCGGCGATCAAGAACGACAGCCGCATTGCCGCCGCCTGGATCGGTGACGGATCGACGGCGGAATCGGATTTTCATTCGGCGCTGGTCTTCGCCTCGACTTACCGGGCGCCGGTCATCCTCAACGTCGTCAACAACCAGTGGGCCATCTCGACATTTCAGGGCATCGCCCGCGGCGGCTCCGGCACCTTTGCCGCCCGCGGCCTCGGTTTCGGCATTCCGGCGCTGAGGGTCGATGGCAATGATTATTTGGCCGTGCATGCCGTCGCCTGTTGGGCGGCGGAGCGGGCAAGGCGCAATCTCGGGCCGACGCTGATCGAATACGTCACCTACCGGGTCGGCGCGCATTCCACCTCCGACGACCCGAGCGCCTACCGTCCGAAGACGGAATCCGAAGCCTGGCCGCTTGGAGATCCGGTCTTGCGGTTGAAGAAACACCTGATCCTGCGCGGCCTCTGGTCTGAAGAACGGCATGTGCAGGCGGAAGCGGAAATCGCGGACGAGGTGATCGCCGCCCAGCGCAAGGCCGAGGAACACGGAACGATGCATGCCGGCGGCAGGCCCTCCGTGCGCGATATCTTCGAAGGCGTCTATGCCGAGATGCCGCCGCATCTGCGCCGCCAGCGGCAGAAGGCGGGATACTGACATGGCCCGGATGACGATGATCGAGGCGGTGAGAAGCGCCATGGATGTCGCGATGGGGCGGGATGAGGATGTCGTGGTCTTCGGCGAGGATGTCGGTTATTTCGGCGGCGTTTTCCGCTGTACGCAAGGGTTGCAGGCGAAATACGGCAAGACCCGCTGTTTCGACACGCCGATCAACGAATCCGGCATCGTCGGCACCGCCATCGGCATGGCCGCCTATGGGCTGAAACCCTGCGTCGAAATCCAGTTCGCCGACTATATGTACCCCGCCTATGACCAGCTGACGCAGGAGGCCGCGCGCATCCGCTATCGCTCCAACGGCGATTTCACTTGTCCGATCGTCGTGCGCATGCCGACCGGCGGCGGTATTTTTGGCGGACAGACCCATAGCCAGAGCCCGGAAGCTCTGTTCACCCACGTCTGCGGCCTCAAGGTCGTCGTGCCATCCAATCCCTATGATGCCAAGGGCCTGCTGATTGCCGCGATCGAAGATCCCGACCCGGTGATGTTCCTCGAACCGAAGCGGCTCTATAACGGCCCGTTCGACGGGCATCACGAACGGCCGGTCACCCCTTGGTCGAAACACTCACTCGGCGATGTGCCGGATGGCTATTATTCGATCCCGATCGGCAGGGCGGAAGTGCGCCGGCAAGGTTCGGCCGTCACCGTGATTGCCTATGGCACGATGGTGCATGTGGCACTCGCCGCCGCCGAAGATACCGGCATTGATGCCGAAGTCATCGATCTCAGAAGCCTTCTGCCGCTCGATCTAGATGCGATCGTGAGGTCGGTCTCCAAGACAGGGCGCTGCGTTATCGTGCATGAAGCAACGCTCACCTCCGGCTTCGGCGGGGAGATCGCAGCATTGGTGCAGGAACATTGCTTCTATCATCTCGAAGCCCCGGTCATGCGCGTCGCCGGCTGGGATACGCCTTACCCGCATGCGCAGGAATGGGACTATTTTCCCGGCCCCGCCCGCGTCGGGCGCGCGCTGACCGACGTCATGGAGGCCTGAGCCATGGGCGAGTTCACCATCAAGATGCCGGATGTCGGCGAAGGCGTTGCCGAAGCCGAGCTTGTCGAATGGCTGGTGAAGGTCGGCGATCCCGTGCGCGAGGACATGACGGTCGCCGCCGTGATGACCGACAAGGCGACGGTGGAAATTCCTACCCCCGTCAGCGGAACCGTGATCTGGCTCGGCGGCGAGATCGGCGACACGATCGCAGTCCGGGCACCGCTGATCCGGATCGAGACGGAAGGTGGCAACAACGAAGTCACCGCTCCTGAGCCGGTCAAGGCCGAAGAACCTAGGCCAGAGAAGGCCGAGCCCGCTGAAAAACCAACGAAACCTGCCACGCCCGTTACGTCACCGGCACCGTCCCTCTCTTCAACCCTATCAACGGAGATGGACAAGCCGCTTGCCGCTCCATCGGTGCGGCTGCTGGCACGAGACAACGGCATAGACCTTCGCCAGTTGAGCGGAACGGGGCCGGCCGGGCGCATCCTGCGCGAGGATGTCGAGCAATTCCTTGCCCATGGCAAGGAGGCACCGGCCCCGCAGAAGGGTTTTGCCAGGAAGACCTCGAAGGAGGAGATCAAGCTCACCGGCCTTCGCCGCCGCATCGCCGAGAAGATGACGCTTTCCACCTCGCGCATCCCTCATATCACCTATGTGGAAGAGGTCGACGTGACGGCGCTGGAGGAGTTGCGGGCGACGATGAACAGTGCGCGCAAGCCCGACCAACCGAAACTCACGCTCCTTCCTTTCCTGATGCGGGCAATGGTCAAGGCGGTAACCGATCAGCCCGACATCAACGCTACATTCGATGATGATGCCGGTATGCTGACCCGGTCCGGCGCGGTGAATATCGGTATCGCCACCCAGACACCGTCAGGCCTCACCGTACCGGTCGTCAGGCACGCAGAAGCACGCAGTATCTGGGATTGCGCAACGGAAATGAACCGGCTGGCGGAGGCCGCCCGTTCCGGTACCGCCACGCGTGACGAGCTGACCGGTTCGACCATCACCATCAGTTCGCTCGGCGCGCTCGGCGGCATCGTCTCAACGCCGGTCATCAATCATCCGGAAGTGGCGATCGTCGGCGTCAACAAGATCGCCACCCGCCCGCTCTGGGATGGGGCGCAATTCGTGCCGCGCAAGATGATGAACCTCTCCTCCAGCTTCGACCACCGCATCATAGACGGTTTTGACGCGGCAACCTTTATCCAGCGCCTGCGCACACTGCTTGAAACTCCAGCCCTGATCTTCATCGAAGGGTGAGCCATGAAAGAGATTTCCTGCAAGCTTCTCGTCATCGGCGCCGGCCCCGGCGGTTATGCCTGCGCCATCCGCGCCGGCCAGCTCGGCATCGATACGGTCATCGTCGAGGCTGCCAAGCCCGGCGGCACCTGCCTCACCATCGGCTGCATCCCTTCCAAGGCGCTGATACACGCGGCGGAGGTTTTTGATGCAACACGGCAGATGGCAGGCGGACGCAATGCAATGGGCATTCGCGTCGATCAACCGTCGATCGATCTTGCCGGCACCATGACCTGGAAGGACGGCATTGTCGGGCGGCTGACAAGCGGTGTTTCCGGCCTGTTGCAGAGGGCCCGCGTCAAGATCGTTTCCGGCCGCGCCCGTTTCCGTGACGGCAAGACGGTGGAGGTGGAAACCGAAACCGGCCAGCAGATCGTTCGCGCGGAAACCGTGGTGATCGCCACAGGCTCCGACCCGGTCGAACTTCCAGCCCTGCCCTTCGGTGGACCCGTCATCTCCTCGACCGAAGCACTGTCGCTTAGGCAAGTGCCGAACAGGCTCATCGTGGTCGGCGGCGGTTATATCGGGCTGGAGCTCGGCACCGCTTTTGCGAAGCTCGGATCGGAGGTAACCGTGGTGGAAGCGACGGCGCAGATCCTGCCGATCTACGATGCCGACCTGATCAAGCCTGTGACACGCAGGCTGACTGAGCGCGGCATCAGGCTTTTCACCAACACCAAAGCGATCGGGCTTTCCGAGAAGGGCGATGCGCTGGTTGTCGAAGGACCGGATAGACGGCAGGAACTGCCGGCAGATCATATCCTCGTTGCCGTCGGCCGCCGTCCGCGCAGCGTCGGGTCCGGGCTTGAAGACCTCGATCTCGATCGATCCGGTCCATACCTGCGTATCGACGATCGCTGTCGCACTTCGATGCGTGGCGTCTATGCGATCGGCGATGTCACCGGCGAACCGATGCTGGCGCATCGCGCCATCGCGCAGGGCGAGATGGTGGCGGAGATAGTTGCGGGGAAAAAGCGCGCCTGGGACAAGCGCTCCATCCCCTCGATCTGCTTCACCGATCCGGAAATCGTCAGCGCCGGGCTTTCACCGGCAGAAGCACGCGCTCAAGGCTACGAAGTGAAGGTCGGGCAGTTCCCCTTCACCGCCAATGGAAGGGCGATGACGATGCAGGACGAAGACGGTTTTGTCCGCATTGTGGCGCGGGCCGATACCAATCTCGTACTGGGGCTGCAGGCGGTCGGGTCAGGCGTATCCGAACTTTCGGCGGCATTTTCGCTGGCAATCGAGATGGGGGCTCGGCTGGAGGATATCGCCGGCACGATCCATGTCCATCCGACACGCAGCGAAGCCCTGCAGGAGGCGGCGCTCAAGGCGATGGGACACGCGCTGCATATCTAAACGGAACGGCTATCTGGGAGGAGGCCCGATGACTGACATGGATTTTGGCCTTAGCGATATGGCTCGCTCGATCCGCGAGACGACGCAGCGTTTTGCGCGCGAACGCATTGTGCCAATCGCCGCCGAAATCGATGCGAAGGATCGCTTTCCCATCGAACTCTGGCCGGAAATGGG
The DNA here is from genome assembly GCA_900472575.1 of Hyphomicrobiales bacterium. Classification (GTDB taxonomy): domain Bacteria; phylum Pseudomonadota; class Alphaproteobacteria; order Rhizobiales; family Rhizobiaceae; genus Neorhizobium; species Neorhizobium cellulosilyticum. The sequence goes on along the minus strand of UCIV01000010.1, from coordinate 246,327 downwards.
TGCGCTCGGGCTGCATGGCATCACGGTTGCGGAAGACGATGGCGGGCTTGGACTGGGTTATCTGGAACATGTCATCGCCTGCGAGGAGGTAAGCCGCGCCTCGGCCTCCGTTGGCCTGTCCTACGGAGCGCATTCCAACCTCTGCATCAACCAGATCGCACGCTGGGCAACGCCCGATCAGAAGGCAAGATATCTCCCCGGCCTGATTTCCGGAGACCATGTCGGAAGCCTCGCCATGTCGGAGACAGGTGCAGGTTCGGATGTCGTCTCCATGCGATTGCGAGCCGACAGGGTCGAAGGCGGCTTTCGCCTGAACGGCACCAAATTCTGGATCACCAATGCGCCCTATGCCCAGACCCTCGTCGTCTACGCCAAGACGGAACCCGACGCCGGATCGAAGGGCATCACCGCCTTCCTGATCGAGAAGGGTTTTGCCGGTTTTTCCATCGGCCAGAAGATCGACAAGGTCGGCATGCGCGGCTCGCCGACCGCCGAGCTCGTTTTCAACGACTGCTTCGTGCCGCAGGAAAATCTCATGGGACCGCTGAACGGCGGCGCGAAAGTGCTGATGTCCGGCCTCGATTACGAGCGGGTCGTGCTGTCCGGCATCCAGCTCGGCATCATGCAGGCCTGCCTCGATGTCGTGTTGCCTTACCTGCGGGAGCGAAAACAGTTCGGAGTGCCGATCGGCAGTTTCCAGCTGATGCAGGCCAAGGTCGCCGATATGGTCGTGGCGCTGAACTCAGCCCGGGCCTATGTCTATGCCGTGGCACGCGCCTGCGATGCAGGCCGCACAACAAGGCAGGACGCCGCCGGTGCCGTCCTCTATGCGTCGGAAAGCGCAGTAAAGGTCGCCGAACAGGCTATCCAGGCGCTCGGAGGCGCGGGCTATACGAAGGATTGGCCGGTGGAGCGTTTCTGGCGCGACGCCAAGCTGCTCGATATCGGTGCCGGCACCAATGAAGTGCGCCGCATGCTGATCGGCCGGGAAGTGATTGGTGCGGGGGGCAACGGCTGATGCCCCAGATCCGGACCACGCTCGATCGCAATTCCGAAGGCTTCAAGGCCAATGAGGCGCATAACCGCGCGCTTTCCGAAGAACTGCGGGAGAAAGTTGCGGCGGCTGCGCGCGGCGGATCGGAAAGCCATCGCGAGCGCCATGCCGCACGCGGAAAGCTGTTGCCCAGAGACCGGGTGCAGCGGCTGCTAGATCCCGGCTCGCCGCTCTTGGAAATCGGCCAGCTTGCAGCAGGCGGCATGTATGGCGATGAAGCACCGGCTGCTGGAATGATCACCGGCATCGGTCGGGTGTCGGGCCGCGAATGCATGATCGTCGCGCATGACCCGACGGTGAAGGGCGGCGCCTATTTCCCGATGACGGTGAAGAAGCATTTGCGGGCACAGGAGATCGCCTCTGAAAACCGCCTGCCCTGCATCTATCTGGTTGATTCCGGCGGGGCCAACCTGCCGCATCAGGCGGAAGTCTTTCCGGACCGCGATCATTTCGGCCGGATCTTCTACAATCAGGCGCAGATGTCGGCGGCGGGTATCGCGCAGATCGCCTGCGTGATGGGAAGCTGCACGGCGGGCGGCGCCTATGTTCCGGCCATGTCCGACGAGACGGTGATCGTGCGCAATCAGGGCACGATCTTCCTCGCCGGCCCGCCGCTGGTGAAGGCCGCGACCGGTGAAGTGATTTCGGCCGAGGAACTGGGCGGCGCGGAAACCCATGGAAGAAAATCCGGCGTCGTCGATCATGTCGCCGAGAATGACGAACATGCGCTGTTGATCGTCCGGGATATCGTCGCGACCCTCAACCGGCCAAAGGCAGTCGATATCGAAATCGCGGAACCAAGACCTCCCCTGCTCGAAGCTTCAGAGCTTTACGGCGTCGTGCCGCAGGATGTGCGCACGCCCTATGATGTGCGCGAAGTAATCGCCCACATCGTCGACGGATCGGAATTGCAGGAGTTCAAACCTCTCTATGGATCGACACTCGTCTGCGGTTTCGCCCGCATCTGGGGTATTCCGGTCGCCATTCTGGCGAATAATGGCGTGCTGTTTTCGGAAAGCGCCTTGAAGGGCGCGCATTTCATCGAGCTTGCCTGCCAGCGCCGTATTCCGCTGCTGTTCCTGCAGAATATTTCCGGCTTCATGGTCGGCGGCAGATATGAGGCGGAAGGCATTGCCAAGAACGGTGCAAAGCTGGTGACGGCTGTCGCAACGGCTTCCGTTCCAAAGATCACCGTGCTGATCGGCGGCAGTTTCGGCGCCGGCAATTACGGCATGTGCGGTCGCGCCTACCAGCCACGCTTCCTGTTTTCATGGCCGAATGCGCGGATTTCCGTCATGGGCGGCGAACAGGCGGCATCCGTCCTCGCCTCCGTGCATCGCAATGCCGAGACATGGAGTGCAGCGGAAGCGGAAGCCTTCAAGACCCCGATCCGGCAGAAATACGAGGACGAGGGCAATCCGTATTACGCAACCGCCAGGCTTTGGGACGACGGCGTAATCGATCCCGCCCAGACCCGCGACGTGCTGGGGCTGGCCTTCTCCGCAGTGCTGAACGCGCCGATCCCCGACCGTGCGCAGTTCGGCCTGTTTAGGATGTGAGGAGGATGACCGGTGATTGAAAGCCTGCTGATCGCCAATCGCGGAGAAATCGCCCGCCGCATCATCCGCACCGCAAGCCGGCTCGGCATTCGCACCATTGCCGTATATTCCGATGCAGATGCCGCCATGCCCTTTGTGCGCGAGGCCGATCAAGCGGTACATATCGGTCCAGCCGCGGCGCGAGACAGCTATCTCCGCCATGACCGTATTCTCGACGCGGCCCGACAGACAGGCGCTCAGGCGATTCATCCCGGCTACGGGTTTCTGTCGGAAAATGCCGAATTCGCCGAGGCGGTTATCGCGAAAGGGCTGATCTGGGTCGGCGCTCCGCCCGCCGCCATCCGCGCCATGGGGCTGAAGGACGCCGCCAAGCAGCGGATGATTGCCGCAAACGTGCCGGTCACGCCGGGTTATCTCGGCGAGGACCAGGATCCCGCCCGGCTGCAGCGGGAAGCCGATGCGATCGGTTATCCGGTGCTGATCAAGGCCGTTGCAGGCGGCGGCGGCAAGGGCATGCGGCGGGTCGATACGGCTTCCGATTTCCTCGCCGCACTCGAAAGCTGCCGGCGCGAGGCCGCTTCCTCCTTCGGTGACGACTGGGTTCTGATCGAGAAATACATCCTGTCGCCCCGACATATCGAGGTTCAGGTTTTCGGCGATACGTTCGGCAATGTCGTGCATCTCTTCGAGCGCGACTGCTCATTGCAACGCCGCCATCAGAAGGTGATCGAGGAAGCACCAGCACCGGGCATGGACGAGGCCACACGCGACGCCGTCTGCGATGCCGCCGTCAAAGCAGCAAGGGCGGTGGAATATGTCGGGGCCGGAACGGTTGAGTTTATTGCCGATGCCTCCGAAGGACTGCGTGCCGACCGCATCTGGTTCATGGAAATGAACACGCGGCTGCAGGTAGAACATCCGGTTACCGAGGCAATTACCGGGCAGGATCTGGTGGAATGGCAGATCCGGGTCGCTTCGGGCGAGCGCTTGCCACTGAGGCAGGACGAGCTTTCCATCAACGGCTGGGCGATGGAGGCGCGGCTTTACGCCGAAAACCCGTCCAACAATTTCCTGCCCTCCACCGGCCGGTTGGAGCACCTGCATCTTCCGCCAAGCGTGCGTATCGATAGCGGCATCGAGCAAGGCGACGAGGTGACCGCCCATTACGACCCGATGATCGCCAAGCTGATCAGCCATGCCCCAGGCCGCCGACAGGCAGCAAATGCGCTTGCCCATGCCATGGCGAGCGTCGAAATCTGGCCGGTTCGCACCAATGCCGCCTTTCTGTCACGCACCTTGAAACACCCGGATTTCCTGGCGGGCGCCGTCAACACCGGCTTCATCGCCCGCCATCTTGCCGATCTTTTTCCATCGACGGAACCCGACGAGCGCGTGTTGCAGGCAGCTGCCGCGGCGCTCCTGCCGACCGCGGCGCAGGAGCCATGGACCGCGCTTATCGGCTTCCGCTTGAACGCGGAAACCTCTCGACTGGTGAGCCTGGAAATAGACGGTCGCCCCTATCTGGTGACCCTGGACCCTTCCCGGCGCAGAAGCGGTAATGGCCCCGCAGATGTCGTCTTTGTCGATGGCGCGGCATGGCCTTTCAGTTCACCTCGCGCTGATCACGCCGGTGGAGGCCACAACCATGCGGATGGCGCGATCATCGCCCCCATGCCCGGCACCGTCATCACCGTATCGGTCGGCGAGGGAGAGAGGGTCGTCCGCGGACAGCCACTCGTGGTGATCGAGGCAATGAAGATGGAACAGACGTTGAGTGCGCCTTTCGACGGCACCGTTATGGAACTCAAGGTCATGTCCGGCGCACAGGTTACGGAAGGCAGCCTGCTCGTGCGCATCGAAGGAGACCAATGATGGCCGGACGCTATTTCGAGGACTGGACCATCGGTGACCGGATCGCCCACGAGATCCGCCGCACCGTGACGGAAACCGACAATCTCCTCTTCTCTACCATGACCCATAATCCACAGCCGCTGCATCTCGATATCGAGGCGGCAAAGGCGAGCGAATTCGGCCGGATCATCGTCAACGGCACCTTCACCTTCGCGCTGATGGTCGGGCTTTCCGTCGGCGACACGACGCTCGGAACCCTCGTTGCCAATCTGGGTTACGACAAGCTCACCATGCCCAAGCCGGTCTTTATTGGCGACACGATGCGGGCGGAAACCGAAGTGGTCGAGCTGAAGGAAAGCGGTTCGCGACCAGCAGCCGGTATCGTCACCTTCCGCCATGAACTGGTCAACCAGCGTAACGAGATCGTCTGCCAATGCCTGCGCAGCGCCCTCCTTCACCGGAGGCCGCAATGACATTGCGCTCCCTGCTCTTCGTTCCCGGTGACCGGCCGGACCGAGTGGAAAAGGCGCTAGGGCTTAATGCCGATGCGCTGATCCTCGACCTGGAGGATTCCGTCGCGCTCGAGGCAAAAGCGACGGCGAGGCAAATGACCGCCGAATTTCTCCGTTCCGACAGGCGAGGCCGGAAACTCTTCGTGCGAATAAACCCGCTCGACAGCGGCCTTATGGATGATGATCTCGACGCATTGAAGGATGCAGCACCCGATGCGTTCATCCTGCCGAAAGCCGAGGGTGGAGCAAGCGTCGAGGCGCTGGCGGTGCGCGCGCCGGGCATTCCCGTCCTGCCGATTGCCACCGAAACGCCTGCTGCGGTCTTCGAGCTTGGCAGCTATCGCAGCGTCCGGCATCTGATCCTTGGCCTCACGTGGGGCGCGGAAGACCTTCCGGCCGCAATCGGCGCCACCGGTTCACGTGAGGAGGACGGGCGCTACACGCCACCCTATGAGATGCTCCGCTCGCTCACCCTCTTCGGCGCGCATGCCGCAGGCGTGGAGGCAATCGAAACGATCTATCCGGCATTTCGTGATCTCGACGGGTTGGCCGTCTATGCCCGGTGTGCAAGACGGGACGGCTTTACCGGCATGATGGCGATCCATCCCGAACAGCTGCCCGTCATCAATGCGGCATTCACCCCGACAGCCGAGGAATTGGCGCAAGCACAGGCGATTGTGGACGCATTTTCCGCCAATCCGGGACAGGGAGTGCTTAACTTCAACGGCCGGATGATCGATAAACCGCATTTGAAACAGGCAAGACGACTGCTTGGGCTTGCCGAAAGGCAGTCGCCGTGATTCAACAACGCCGACAAAGCCGCGTTTGAGCGGCCGATCCATATCTCTAGGTGACCCATGCTGGAATTCGAAATCGTCAAGAATGCTAACCCCATGGCAGAGGCCGATCGCGCCCTCGCCTTCCAGAACCTCGGTTTCGGAACGCTGTTCAGCGATCACATGGCCGTCATTCACTGGAGCGCCGACAAGGGCTGGCATTCGGCGCAGGTAACCGCTCGTGCACCCTTCGCTCTCGATCCGGCCAGCAGCGTGCTTCATTACGCGCAGGAAATCTTCGAAGGCATGAAGGCTTATCGGGCTACCGATGGCAAGGTCGTGCTGTTCCGCCCGGATCAGAACGCAAAACGCTTCAACGCCTCGGCACGCCGGCTCGCAATGCCCGAACTGCCTGAAGAGGATTTTCTCGCCGCCATCGAGAAGCTGGTCGCCGTGGACAGAAAATGGGTGCCGGAAGGCAATGGCGGCAGCCTCTATCTTCGCCCGTTCATGTTTGCCAACGAGTCCTTCCTCGGCGTCCGGCCGTCGAAGGAATATATCTTCTGCGTCATCGCCTCGCCGGTCGGTCCCTATTTCAAGGGCGGCGCCAAGCCGGTGAAGATCTGGGTTTCCGAAGACTACACCCGTGCAGCTGTCGGCGGCACGGGCGCTGCCAAATGCGGCGGCAACTATGCGGCAAGCCTGATTGCCCAGGCCGAAGCCGGCAAGCACGGCTGCGACCAGGTCCTGTTCCTTGATGCCGCCGAGCGCAAATGGATCGAGGAACTCGGTGGCATGAACATCTTCTTCGTCTTCAACGACGGATCGATGGTTACACCTCCGCTCGGTACGATCCTGCCCGGCATTACCCGCAACTCCGTCCTGACGCTTGCGAAGGACAACAATATCGCAGTTGAGGAACGCCCTTACGCCTTTGACGAGCTACAGGCGGATGTCGCCTCTGGCCGCCTGATCGAAGCCTTCGCCTGTGGTACGGCGGCGGTCGTTGCCGGTATCGGAGAATTGAAGCATCGCAGCGGCTCGCTCACCATCGGCACCGGCGAGACGGGAGCGGTCACGACCCTGCTCCGAAACAAGCTGGTCGGCATCCAGACCCAAGCCCTTGCCGACAGCCACGGCTGGCTTCACACGATCCCGGTAAGCTGAGTCCGCACGCATCCCCCTTGAGGACTTGGTGGCGCTCGTCATATAGACGAGACGGGCGCCCCTAAAACCGATTGGTTGACGGAGAGGACCGTCAATAGGCGCTGCAGATGGACAGGAAGTCACTGGCCGTCAGGCTGGCACCTCCGACAAGTGCTCCATCCACGTTTTCCACGTGCAGAATTTCATCGGCATTCGAGGGCTTTACCGACCCACCGTACAAAATCCTCATACGATCGCCCTCGCTATCGAAGCGTTTGCAGAGTTCGGAACGGATAAAGCGGTGTGCTTCTGCAATATCTGCGATCGAGGCAGTCCGACCCGTACCGATCGCCCAAACCGGCTCATAGGCAATAACGGTATTCTCTCCCGTCGCACCGTCGGGCAATGACCCAGCCAATTGGTACCGAAGCACGTCGAGCGTCCGGCCGCTCGATCTCTCTTCTTCCGTTTCGCCGATGCAAACGACGGCAATCAATCCGGACTTATGTGCGGCAATTGTCTTGGATCGCACCAGGGCGTCGTCTTCCCGGTATCTGGTGCGTCGTTCGGAGTGGCCGATGATTACATGGCTGCCAAGACTATCGGCAATCATGCCGGCGGAAATATCTCCGGTGTAGGCACCGTTTTCCCGATCATGGCAATCCTGCGCGCCAATTTTCAACGGCGTATCTGACGTCAGTAAGGCCGCTGAATGCAGTAACGTGGCGGGTACACAAATCAGCGCATCGAACTTGCCTGAAGCAAGCATATTGCTGGCTGCAATCTCCTTGATCTGCGCAAGGCTACCGCGCATGCCATTCATTTTCCAGTTCCCGGCAATAAGCGGCTTCGGCACCGGTCCCATGACATATCTCTCCCCGCGAACCCGGCTTCCGCTGGCCCGCATCTCGTTATTCTCTGTCTTCAGTTCAGCGATGCCACAACGAAAATGTGTGACATCGCTGCATCCAACCCCGTCGCACCGTTTATTTCCGGATTCCAGCTCACCGTCGCGAGACATGTTCTCGTCGGCACATTTTGGCTGATCAGGGCAGGTAGAAAACTTCCTTCAATTCCTGCGAAACCGGGCTGTTATCGGGATTGCTGGGCATGACTTCAGTCATGAATGCCCACCATTCCTTGCAAATCGCGGTGTCGGCGACAGCCGCCCAGCGCTCTTCCGACACGATCTCGACAGAGGCGAAAAGCAGGCTACGCGCCTCGTCGAGATAGATGGCGTAAGAGGATGCGCCATGGTCCTTCAGCGTCTCGGCAAGCTTCGGCCAGATCTCGTCATGGCGACGTTTATATTCCTCATGCTTGTCGGCAAAGACCTGCATGACAAATGCCTTCCGGATCTTCGTTTCCACTGCGACCATGGCTTTACTCCCTTATTTTCCGGCAAGTCGCCAGTTTTCGACCGCCATGGCTTCCGCCATCGGCTCAACGCCGAAGCGCGCAGCGAGATCGATGAGGTTGGCAGTGGTGATGGTCTGGCGGGCGCCGCCCATGGAGACGACCTTGACGAGAACTTCGGCTGCCTTTTCGGCGGTATCGATCAGGCCGAAGGCTTCATCGAGCGTATCGCCCGTGCCGAAGATGCCGTGGAAGGGCCACATGACCAGCGTGTGATTGGCCATCTCCTTGGCGGTCGCATCACCGATCGTATCGGTACCGGGAACCAGCCAGCCCATCGTGCCGACCCCCTGCGGGAAGACGACGAGGCATTCGGTACTGCTCTCCCACAGGGCGCGGGTCACGTTGGCCGGATCGAGATCCAGCACATAGGTCAGTGCCAGGAGATTGGTCGCATGGCAATGCATGATGACGCGGTCGCGGCCATTGCTGACCTTCTGGCGAACACCGTGAGACTTCAGATGAGAAGCCAACTCGGAGGTCGGCGCGCCGCCATCGGTGAAGCCCCAGAGGATTTTCACCGAGGTTCCGTCAGGTGCCACCTGGACGACACCCATATTGGCTGCCGGATCGAGCTGAACGTTGCGGAAATATTTGCCCGTACCGGTGACGATGTAATACTGACCGGCCAACTCCGGTAGCGGATCGCTGATCGGCGCGCTGCGGTTTGCGGGCCACTGCGCCAGATAGGGCGCAACGTCTTCCGGCAGCAGACGCAGGCTGACATTGCCGCCATTGCGCTCGTCCCAACCCTTCAGCCACATGTCCGAAGTCGCCTTGACCATGGCGGTTACGAACCAGGAATTTGCAGTATGCAGTGTCATGATCATGCGGCCTTTCGTTTGCTCAGCACGTTGCGTTCATAATTTTTGACTTCGTCCAGCCAGGCGATGCCGACCGGCACGTTTCTGCTGAGGCAATAGAAATCCCAAACCGCGGACCACGGCATTGATTTGGCTTCTTCCATCATCGCCAATCGTGTCGTGAAATCCCGTTCTCCTTCCGCCTGTTTTAGCTTGGAGGCCGGCTCGAGCAGCGCGCGCAGAAGCGCCTTGCGGGTATTGCGCGTGCCGATCACCCATGCCGCCACGCGGTTAATGCTGGCATCGAAGAAGTCGAGGCCGATATTGACCTTGTCCAACACATTACCCCGTACCAGCTCGTTGGCGATTGCCTGCAGCTCATCGTCGAACAGCACGACATGGTCGCTATCCCAGCGTACCGGGCGGGAAACGTGAAGCAGAACTTCATCGACGAATTGCAGCACCGACGACAGCTTGTCAGAGATGACCTCTGTCGGATGGAAGTGGCCGGCATCGAGGCAAAGAAGCGTTTTGCGGCTTGTGGCATAGCCCATGCAGAACTCGCTGGAGCCGACCGTGTAGCTCTCGGCTCCGATACCGAAAAGCTTGCTTTCGACCGCATCCTTGTGGAACTCGCGCGAGATCTTCTCGGCAATGATCGCGTCCAGCGACTGGGCGAGGCGCTCACGCGGCGCAAACCGGTCGGCGGGAAGATCCTTCATGCCATCCGGCACCCAGATGTTCATCACCGATGGTGTGCCTAGTTCCTTGCCGAAATATTCGCTGACCTTGCGGCTTGCCTGGCAATGGGCGATCCAGAAGTCGCGCACTGCCTTGTCGGGATGGCTGAGCGTCAGTCCGTCTTCGCTCAGGCGATGCGAAAAGCAGGTCGGGTTGAAATCCAGGCCAATACCGGCCTTCTTGGCCCATTCGACCCAGTTCTGGAAATGATGGGGTTCGATCGCGTCACGCGCGACCGGCTTGTCGCTCTCAAGATAGATGGCGTGAAGATTAAGCCGCTTCTGGCCAGGGATTTGCGCCATGGCGAAATCGAGATCGGCGCGCAATTCGCCCGGAGTGCTTGCGCGCCCCGGATAATTGCCGCTGACCTGAATGCCGCCGGTAAGCTGGCCCGCCGGGTTTTCAAAGCCGCGAACATCATCGCCCTGCCAGCAATGCATCGAGATCGGAATGGTATCGAGGCGGTTGAGAGCCGCCTCCGTATCGATACCGGTCGCGGCAAAGACATCACGCGCTATGGCATAGGCGGCTTCGACTTTTTGTGATTGGCTCATCAATCTTGTCCTTCTAGAGCAGGCAGCGCGCTAAACGACTGGAAACGATCCCAGACGGATTGGGGTACGCGCTGGCGGGGAAGATATTCGGTTAGAGGGAATGAACGGCGCACAAGTGCGCGCGCTTCATCGAGGCCGGAAAGCTGGCCGAGAGCGATCATCTGGACGCAGACATTTCCAAGCGCCGTCGTCTCGATCGGACCGGCGGTTACCGGAACGCCGCAGGCATCGGCGCAGAGCTGGTTGACGAGGTCGTTCTGGCTGCCGCCACCGACGATACGGATACGATTGACAGGACGCCCGCGCAGGGTTTCCAGCTTCTCTTTCACCTGGCGATAGGAAAGGGCCAGGCTATCGAAGATGCAGCGCGAAAGGGCGCCGGCGCTCTCCGGTACGGGCTGTCCCGTCTCCCGGCAGAACGCCTGGATTTCCGCCGTCATGTTATCCGGGTTGAGGAACCGCGCGTCCTGGGGATTGATCAGGCTTCGCCAGGGCGTGCCGTCACGCGCTTCCGTCACGAGCCCACCGTGATCCGGTGATCCCAGTTCCTTGCGGACCCGCTGGATAAGCCAGAAACCCATGATGTTTTTGAGGACGCGGTAACGCCGCTCGACACCGCCTTCGTTCGAAACATTTGCGGCCAGCGCCTCAGCATCGGCAATTGGCGTCTTGCTCTCGATCCCCATCAGCGACCATGTGCCCGAACTGATGAAGGCCTCATCCTCGGTTTCCAGCGGTGCGGCCGCAACCGCGGACCCCGTATCATGGGTGGCCGGGGCAACGACCTTGATGGCTGCCTCGCTCTGCAAGGCCGGCATCTCGCCGATGATGGTGCCCGCCTCGACCGGATGCATCATCATCGTCTTGGGCAATCCCGCGACTTCGAGCAGATCCGTATCCCAATCGTTCTCATGCAGATTGAATAACTGCGTCGTCGTCACGTTGGTATATTCGTTGGAAAGCACGCCGCAGAGGCGGAAATGCAGATAGTCCGGGATCATCAGGAAGTGGCGTGCGCGAGCCAGCCATTCGGGATGCTGACGAACGGTGGCTGCTAGCTGATAGAGCGTGTTGAACTGCAGGAACTGGATGCCGGTGCGGTGGTATATTTCGGCGCGCGAGATCTCAGCGAAGACCGTCTCCATCATGCCGTCGGTGCGATGATCCCGGTAGGACACGGCGGGACCGATGCGCTCCAGATTGTCGTCCAGCAATACGTAGTCAACGCCCCAGGTATCGACCCCGACGCTCGCCAAGCCCCCCTGCTCTTGGGCAATCGCCAGCCCTTTTCGCATTTCGGCTTCAAGGAAATCGAGATCCCAGTATTGATGCGCAAAGACATCGTTGCCCCGCAGGTTGTTTTCGAACCGGTGGATTTCCGTCAGCGACAAAATGCCATCCCTGACTTCGCTCAGGATGACACGGCCACTGCTGGCACCGATATCGACGGCAACGATTTTCTCAGGCACTTTCATGCTTGTTCTCTTGTTCGTTTTCAGCACCTTAGCCCTGTTCATGGACAGGGCGCCTTGAAGATGCAGACATGAGATTTGCTGATACGTGTCATTATTCGAAGATGATGCTGGGGCTTTCGCGGCAAGCTGCCTGGCTGCATTATTAAGTCGCAGCGCCGCATTGATGCAGATCCGGATCGGCGTTTTCGAATGAGCTATCTGTAACATCGTGCGCGATTATGAAGTTTTGATTCGATGAAGCTTTTGGCCAAGGAATTTTTCCGCTCGGACGCTCAAACGGTCATCGTGGAGGAAAGAACTCCGCAGACACCGTTTCCTCTCCATGACCATGACTTTCACGAGGTCATGATCGTTCTCTCCGGCAATGGCTGGCACATGTTGAATGATGAACCGCACTTCATTACCTGCGGCGAACTTTTCTACATCAAGGCAGAGGACCACCACGCCTATGAGCAGGTCGACGACCTCTACCTGACCAACATCCTGTTTCGGCCCGATAGGGCCTCCGGGCGTTATGATTTTCTCGACATCATGCGGCGTTCGGCAGATGGGGAAGATGGCACGAGGCGCCACTGGCAGGTTACCGAGGATGTACTTGCGCAGGTCAAGCCGCTGATCGAAGCGCTGGAGAACGAGGCCCGCCGGTCCGATCCGCTTTCGGACGCGATGTCGGAGGCGCTGTTCAACCAGCTCTCGATCATCCTGTCGCGCTCGCAATTCGCCACGGACGCACGCGGCCTGCCGAATTCGGCACGCCTTGGGCATGTGCTGAACTATCTCAGGCACAATTGCACCGAAGATATCGATCTCGAAAATGTCGCGCAGCGCTTCGGATATTCGTCGCGCAGCTTCAGCCGACTGTTTCGCGAGGCGACGGCCACGACGCCGCACAACTATCTCGTTAAGCTCAGGCTGAGCAAGGCCATGCGGGCATTACGCGCGACGAGTGACAGCGTCACCGACATCGCCTTTTCCTGCGGCTTCAACGACAGCAACTATTTTTCCTACAGTTTTAGCAAGATGACCGGCATGGCGCCGAGCGAATATCGTCGCATGCCGCGTCACAACCACACCTGAACCCGAACAAGGGGCATGAGGCGGCCGGCGTTGCGGCCGGAACGCCGAAAGGCCCGCCTTATGAGCGGGCCTTTCGTGTCTATTCGCAAATCGCGCTTCCGCGCGTAATCACAGAGCTTTCTTGTAGAGGTCCAGAATATCCGCATCCGTGGCCGCGACCGGGTTGCCCGGTGCGCAAGGATCCTTCTGTGCCTTCTGGACCCAGAGCGGGAAGTCGTCCTCGGTTACGCCAAGTTCGGCAAAGCCGCTGGGAATGCCGACCGTTTCCGACAGATCGCGGATCGCCGTGATCGCGGCCTTGGAGGCATCCTCAATGCTCAATCCCTTGATATCGACACCCATTGCTTCGGCGATGCGTGCAAACCGTTCGACGGCGTAAGGACGGTTGAACTCCTCGACCAGCGGCATCAGGATTGCGTTGCAGACGCCATGCGGAAGATCTTTCACTGCGCCCGGCTGGTGCGCCATGGCATGGACGAGCCCGAGACCGGCGCTGTTGAAGGCGAGACCGGCAATGAACTGGCCATAGGCCATCATCTCGCGTGCCTCCAGATCCTTGCCATCCTTGACTGCGCGCGGCAGATAGGCCGCGATCAGGCGGATCGCTTCGAGCGCTGCATAATCGGTCAGCACATGCGCGCCCTTGGCGACATAGGCTTCGATTGCATGGGTCAGAGCATCCATGCCGGTTGCAGCTGTCGTTGCAGCCGGGATACCGGTCATCATGGCGGAATCGTTGACCGAAATATCCGGGATGATGTTGGCGTCGATGATGACCATCTTCACCTGAGCGACCGGATCGGTGATGACCGCGTTGGAGGTGACTTCAGCGGCAGTTCCCGCAGTCGTGTTGACGGCAGCCAGGAATGCGCCTGCCTTGGCGACCTTGCCGACACCTTCATAAAGCGTGATCGGGCCGGGATTGGCCGAGAGGATGCGCACGGCCTTGGCCGTGTCGATCGGGCTGCCGCCGCCGACACCGATGATCGCGTCGCACTTGTTGTCGACAAACACCTTGTAGGCAGCCTCGACGACCGGAACGGTCGGGTTGGGAACGACGCCATCGTAAACGAAAGCCTCGATACCCTTTTCTTTCAAGCCTTCCAGAAGTGGTGCGACAAGTCCGAACTTCACCAGCGTCGCGTCGGTGATAATGACCGGCCGCTTCAAGCCGCGAGCAGCAAGCTCACCGGGAACTTCGGCCAGACTGCCGGCACCGCTGATGTTGATTTTTGGGAAACACAGTCGAAATGCCATCTCGTTCTTTTCCTCCTGATCGGGAGGCTGCCGCTTCTATGGACGGCAGCGCTCCTGCTGATAATCTCCTTGGTGACCGGGAGTTTAGCGAAGGCCGAACGAGGAAGCCTTTGTGCCTTGGACATTGTTGCAGCCTGCATGGCCGGAAATTAGAGGTCGGAACATGGCAGGAGAGCACGGCAGCGGCGAACAGTCGGAGAGTTTATGCCATGAGCACTACGTTTAATGCATGCGCCTTGGATAGCAGAACTTCGACTTTGCCAGATCCCGGCAACAGCATTGCGCCAGAAAGAGCACCGGTCGTGATGATCGCACCGGCCTTCAGCGAGTTTGCGGGACGGGCACTGTCGTTCGCATAGGCGACCAGCCACGCAAGAACATCGCCAACCGGGTGCTTTGCCGGTCCTTTATAGATCGGGTTGCCTCCCTGAGTGACGATTAGCTCAGCCTCACCCACCGTATCAACGAGGGTTTGAGGGACAGCCGGGCCTAGCACGTATCCGCGATTTCCTATGCGATCTGCCACGAAAAGCGGGAAAGACAGTGTTCCGCCCTCCTTTATGGCAGATGATAATAGTTCCGCTCCGAGATAAGCCTCTGAAACCGCATCATAGATCTCTTCACGGGAATAGAGATCGCTTTTGACCGGAAGGGATCGGCCGAGGCGAACGGCGATCTCTACCTCGAACTTCATGCCCGGAAGATAGGGCAATTCTGCGTCGCGTGATGTTTCGACGTAAGGGTGCAGCGGCGCCACGACAGCATGTTTATCAGGAGACATCGCCACCTTCCAGGCGTTACCCGGTACGCCTTCCTTTGCGGCAAGTGCCTGCTGGGCCTGCATCGCGGTCGCCAGGTTCTGAGGCAAAGAAAATTCGGCGGTCGCTTGCGATCGGCAAGCTTCGCGTAACGCATACAAGCTGTCGGCGAGCGCCTGAACATCGAAAACCGTCGACAGACTATCGTTCATTTAACATCTCCGAATTGTTCAGGTTTTGATTTGGCGTGTCGGGTATCACCCTACTGTGCCGATATGCCGTTGTTACAAAGATTTCTGAAGCTCAAGGCCAAGACGTTCGGCATGCGGCAGCGATGAACCCATAATGCCGGCATATAAACCTAGCCGCGTTTACCGACACCAGCCCGACAACCAGGAAATCGACTTCCCGTAGGCCGAGACAGGCCGCCATCTGGTAGCGCTGTATCGGTGCAACGGATGATTTCCAAGCCGGTTTCCTCAAGTAGTTGCGGCAACCGGCCATGCCGCCCGACCGGGCGACGTCCTCCCCTTAGAGCAAGCCAAACTTCTTCAGTGTCTCGCCGATCTTGGCGTCCTGCTCCTGATTGGGGAGAAGTGCCGGCTGACGGCTGGCGCCGACCGAAGCGTCCTGCAGATAGAGCGCGCGCTTGACCATGGCGGGCGGAAAACCGTGGGCGTAGAGGTCGGTGCGAAACGCGGTGTAGATTTCCTGTTGGCGCTGGGCTTCCTCGATATTACCCGAGTTGAAGCCGCCGACGATGCCGGCGAGTACGTCCGGCATGGCGTTGCCGAGGCCGGAAATGCAGCCGGCGGCGCCGTTCTGCAGGGACCACAGGACCAGATGGTCCGGGCCGGAATAAACTTCAAAACCCTCGACTTCCTTGGAAACCTGCAGATAGGCGGCAAGCGTTTCCTGTGCGCCGCCCGAATCCTTGATGCCGGCGATGTTGCCGTGGGTGGCCAGCTTGCGGGCAGTTTCCGGCTCGATGTGGTTCTGGGTGCGGGCCGGGATGTCGTAGAGATAGACCGGTGTGTTGACGGCGTCTGCGACGGTGGAAAAATGACGGATCAGGCCGTCCTGCGTGCAGGCGATGAAGAAGGGGGTAATGACGGCGATGCCGGTGACGCCGATACGGTCGAATTCCTTGGCCAGTTGCAGAGTTTCGAACGTGGCGGGCATGCCGGCATTGACGATGACGTCGACCTTGCCGCCGACTTCATCGACCACTTCCTCGAGCAGCTTGATCTTTTCGCCGTGTGTCAGCGCGGAGAAATCGCCATTGGTGCCGGCGCACATGATGTTGTTGCCGGCCGCCACCTGACGACGCACCTGCGCGCGCGTCGCTTCATAATTGATCGTTTCGTCGTCGTTGAAGCATGTCACGATCGCGACGAAGGCTTTCTTGGTCATCATTCTACTCCGGAATCAATCAAATCAGGATGCGGCTGCCAGCCGGGCATAGCGGTTGGCCGCCTGCACGTCCGGGTCCGGATCGAGGCTGGCGGCAAGTAGGGCCTGCGTGTAGGGCTTTTGCGGATTGTCGAAGACCTGCGCGACAGTGCCGAATTCGACCACTTCGCCCTTCTGCATGACCATCACATAATCGGCGAAATCGCGCACCAGCGGCAAGTCGTGGGCGATGAAGATAAAGGCGATGCCCATTTCCTTGCGCAGCTTGTCGAGAAGCGTGATCACCTGCGCCTGAACCGAAACGTCGAGCGCCGAGACGGCCTCGTCGCAGACGATCAGTTGCGGTTCAAGCGCAAGCGCGCGGGCAATGGCGATACGCTGGCGCTGGCCGCCGGAGAACTGATGCGGATAACGGCCCATATGTTCGGAAGAAAGGCCGACCTGACCAAGCAGCTCGGCGACACGCTCGCGCCATTTCGCCTTGGGCAAAATTTCCGGATGGATGACCCAGGCCTCGGAAATCAGCTGGTAGACAGTCATGCGCGGGTTCAGCGACTGGGTTGGGTCCTGAAACACCATCTGCAGATCGCGGCGCAGCTTGAACAGGTCACCCGGCGACATGGTGAAAAGGTCTTTGCCCTTCCATTTTGCAGTCCCGCCATCCGCTTCTTCGAGACGCAGCAGGATACGGGCGAGCGTGGATTTTCCCGAGCCGCTTTCGCCGACGACAGCAACGGTCTCGCCAGCCTTGAGATCGAAGGAAACGCCCTTCAGGGCTTCGAAGCCGCCATAAAACTTGCGGGCGTCCTTGACGCTGAGGATGGCGTCGCCGGAAGCTTCCGGTTCATGCATTTCGCCCTTGCCGGGAGCGGCGGCGATCAGCTTTTTCGTATAGGCGTGCTGCGGATTGTGATAGACCTCGCGCACCGTGCCGCTTTCGACCAGCTGGCCCTTTTCCATGACGACGACGCGGTCGGCGACTTCGGAGACAACGCCAAGATCGTGGGTGATGATCAGCACACCCATGCCGGTTTCGCGCTGGAGTTCCTTCAGCAGGTTCAGCACTTCCGCCTGCACCGTGACGTCAAGAGCCGTGGTGGGTTCATCGGCGATCAGAAGGTCAGGTTTCAGGGCAAGCGCCATGGCGATCATGACACGCTGGCGCTGGCCGCCGGAAAACTCGTGCGGATATTTGTCGAGCGCGCGTTCCGGATCGGGCAGGGCGACGCGCTTGAAGAGTCGGAGCGCCTCGGCCTGCGCCTGCGTATTGCCTATGCCGTGGGTTTTCAGCGCCTCGCGCATCTGCCATCCGACCGTGTAGACCGGATTGAGATGACTGAGCGGATCCTGAAAGATCATGGCGATCCGGCGGCCGTTGACTTCGCGGCGTTGCTCGCCATTCATCGTCAGGAGATCCTTGCCGTCGAGCAGGATTTCCCCGGAGGAGATCTTGCCGGGTGGCATATCAATCAGGTTCATGATCGCCGCAGACGACACCGACTTGCCGGAACCGCTCTCGCCGAGGATGGCGAGGGTTTCGCCACGGTCGAGATGGTAGGAGATGTTGCGCACGGCGTGCACGACACCTGATGCGGTGTGGAAGTCGACCGAGAGGTTGCGGACTTCGAGCAGATGATCAGCCATGTTTCGGTCCTTTCATTTCCAGGCGCCAGCGCTGCACGGGGTCGAGCGCGATACGCAGCCAGTTGGACAGAAGGTTGAGCGAGAGCGTGGTAAGGATGATGGCAAGGCCCGGCCAGAAGGACAGCCACCAGGCATTGGTGAGGTACTGGCGGCCCTGAGAGATCATCAGGCCCCAGGTGATTTCCGGCGGCTGGATGCCGATGCCGAGGAAGGATAGCGCGCTTTCGGCCAGCATGACATAGGCGAAATCGAGTGTCATCAACGTCGTCAGCGTAGGGATGACGACCGGCAGGATATGGCGGAAGAGGATACGGTTGGACGACGCCCCCATGACCCGTGCGGCCTGCACGAACATACGCTGGCGAATTTCCAGAACTTCCGCTCGGGTGGTGCGCAGATAGACAGGAATACGGGTGATCGCGAGTACCAGCATGAGGTTGAGGATGGACGAACCGAGGATGTAGAGAACGATCACGGCCACCAGCAACGACGGAAAGGACATGATGACGTCTGCCAGACGCATGATGACCTGGCTGACGCGTTCCGACGCAAAACCGGCGATAAGGCCGAGCAGCGTGCCGACGACGGCCGAGATGACAACGGCACCTGCTGCAACCATCATGGTGTTCTGGGTGGCGACGATGATGCGCGGCCAGAGCGGGCGGCCAAGCGCATCGGCGCCGAGCCACATATACCATTCGCGGTCGAACATGAATGGCGCAAGGTTACGGCCACGCAGGTTTTGTTTGGTCGCAAGCTCATCGAGCCATGTCGGGCCGATGATCGCCATGACGATGACGAAGACGAGGAAGATTGCGGCACAGAGGGCGAACTTGTCTGCCCAAAGCATACGCGCCATACGCACGATGGCACTTGGTTCTTCTGCGACTGTTTCTTTTGGGGTGTGGGTAGATTGAATGGCCATGGTCATGTCGATCCTCAGTAGCGGATGCGCGGATCGAGAAGCGCGTAAGCGAGGTCGATCACGAGGTTCATGAGGAAGATGGCAAAAGCGGTGACGAGGATCGCCGCAAGCACAACGTTAAAGTCACGCTGGAGAATGCTGTCGATCATCAGCTTGCCGACACCGGGGAACCCGAAGATCGTCTCGATGATGACAGCACCGTTCAAGAGGCTTGCCGCCTGATCGCCGATAACAGTGATGACCGGCAACATGGCGTTGCGCAGTGCATGAACGAAGATGATCGGGCCGGATTTGACGCCCTTGGCGCGTGCAGTCTTCACATAGGCGGAAGAGAGCGCCGAGATCATCGAGCCGCGCACCACTTGAACGATGATGCCGAAGGGACGCACGAACAGAACGCAGATTGGCAGGATCCAATGGGCGAGCGTACCGGTACCGGAGGTCGGCAGCCAGGAAAGCTGGATGGCGAAGATAACGATGGCGACGATGGCCAGCCAAAAATCCGGTACGGAGGCGCCTATCAACGACAACATCGAGGAAAAGCGATCGAAAAAGCCACCGGTACGGAAGGCTGCGAGCGAACCGACGACAATGGCGCAGACTGTGACCAGCGTCATGGTGATGACCGCAAGCCACAGAGTCCATGTGAAGGCTTCGAGCACGACGTCAAGTGCGGGACGGGCCTTGCGCAGGCTCTCCCCCAGATCACCGGTGACGACATCGCCGACATATTGGCCAAACTGCACGAGAAGCGGCTGGTCCAGCCCATGCAGGGCACGGAATTCGGCCTTCATTTCGGCGGATGCTTCGACGGGAAGAAAGAGCGATGCCGGATCGCCGGTCAGGCGGGACAGAAAGAATACCATGACCAGCAGCCCGATCAGCGAGATAAGGCTGGCGAGGGCGCGTTTGCGGATGAATCTGAGCATTGGGACCTCGATCTTGCTGGAATGGACGGCGAACGCCTCGCCGCCCACTTCGCTTCGATAGGGCGATCAAATCGCCTGGCAGTAGTTACTTCTTGAAGCCGATTTCAGAGAGCTGCAGCATCCCGTTGGTGGCAATGCTGGGCTTGAAGTCCAGACGTTCGGATACGCGAGAATAACCGACCATGTGGAAGAGCAGGACGTCGGCGACAAGATCGTCGTGGACATAGGCGATCAGCTGCGACCACAGCTTTGCACGCTCATCACCGGTGGCGGCCGAAGCGCGGGCGATGAGATCATCGACCTTGGGGTCGGCGTAACCGGACTGGGTACCCTTCGAGTCGTACTTGAAGAACATGGTGAAGGACGGGTCACCCTTGGAGTTGTCGTGCATGGCAGCGACAATGATCGGGCCACGGCCTTCTTTGAATGGCTTCGAGTAATAGACTTCGTGCTCGGCGACTTCGACAAACTTCAGGTCGATCTTGAAACCAACGTCCTGCAGCTGCGCCTGGACGGCTTCCATGATTTCCGTCACGTTGGGGAAATTCGCAGTACGGGCGACGACTGTGATCGGAGTATCGACCGGAACGCCGGCAGCCTTGGCTTCTTCAAGCAGCTTCTTGGCCTGATCCGGATCATACGGGAAAACCTTGACGTCCGGGTTCCAGCCGAGCGTGGTCGGCGGCACAAGGGCTGTTGCCAGAACAGCATCCTGCGGCACGAGTGTACCAAGGAACGCCTGACGGTCGATCGCCAGATTGAGTGCCTTGCGGACGCGGACATCGTTAAGCGGCGCGATGTTTCCGTCGATACGCAGATAGACCGTTTCGCTGTCGAGATAGGAGAAGTCGGTCTTCTCGTTCGTGGCTTCGACCTGCGAGATCGACGGTGCAAGATCGGCTTCACCGGCCTGAACCATGGCGGCGCGGACGGCAGGATCGGCGCGGAAGACGTAGGTTGCCTTGGTGACGGCGGGCTTTTTGCCCCAGTAATCGTCACGCGCATCAAGCACGATCTGCTGGCCCGGCGTCCAGTTGGACAGCTTGTAAGGACCGGTGCCAATCGGCTCGCGAACGAATTCCAGCGGCGTGCCTTCCGGAACTATGGTGACGAGCGACAGGAGCAGCGGCAAGATCGGCTGGACTGGATCAACCTTGAAATCGATCGTGTTGTCGTCGACGACCTTCACGTCAAACTTCATGCCACCGAAATAGCGGCGGGATTCGCAGACGTTCTTGTCGCTGAAAATGCGGTCGAAGCTGTATTTGACATCCTTGGCGCCAAAAGCCTTGCCGTCGGAAAATTTCACGCCCTGGCGCAGATGGAAACGCCAGCTGCCATCGGCATTTTGCTCCCACTTTTCAGCCAGACGAGGCATCACACCGTTCTTGGTGCGGACATCGAGCTCGGTCAGCGTTTCGCTGACGTTTTCCATGATGACGCGACCAATATTGGAGCGGGTCGCCATGCACGGCTCAAGAAGGTCTGCCTCTTCCGGCAGAACGATCTTGATATCCGTAGACGCGGCATGAACCGGTGCAATGCCGGCACCGAATGCCATGACAGAGCCAAGAACGGCTCCAAATAGATGCGAGGTTTTCATGTCATTTCCTCCCTCTGGGGTGCATGTCGCACCGTTTGCTGTTCATCTCGCGGCGCATTGGCGTTCGCGTGCTGAAGGCACTCCTCCTGAAGCCCTGTGCGTCGGTCGGGATGCCTCCGTCCTTAACGATCGCCTTGATCGAGCTGGCACCGACCATCGGATTTCTGGATAAGTTTGTCAAATTAAATATTCGGAACTATCGATTTGTACAAACTTAACTTTCGTAAAACGATTTAATTTCAAACAGATGTATCGCAACATAGGGTCGTCAATGGCAAATTTCGTTTTTTTTCAAACTTGACAACTTTGTTATTTGGGTGATTTTCATAGGGTCAAGAGGAGACCCCGATGACGCCTGAACAGATTGCATCCGCCATGAACGGCGCGGTAAACGCCGCCGGAAATGGACGACACGAGGCCATGTTGGCCTCTCCGATGATCCAGAACCATGCTTCCTTCCTTCACATGACCGATGAAGGCGCACTTATCTGCGCCTGGTTTGGCGGCACGCTGGAAGGGAAGTCGGATATCTCGATCTTTGCTTCGGTCCTGTCTGAAGGCTCCGACCAATGGGGCGAGCCGCAGCGGCTGAGCTTCGACCCAGATCATTCCGAACAGAATCCGGTTCTGTTTGCCGCACCTGATGGCAAGCTCATCCTGTTTCACACCTCGCAGCCATCCGGCAATCAGGACGAATGCCGGATTCGTCTGGCGGAGATTTCGCGCGATGCCTGCGACCCGACCAAGCTGACGGCAAGCGAGGGGCAATATCTCGATCTGCCGCGCGGCTGTTTCGTTCGCGCTCCTCTGGTGGTACGCGATGATGGCGCGTGGCTTTTGCCGATCTTCCGCTGCATCCAGCGTCCAGGCCAAAAGTGGAATGGCAGCCATGACCGTGCCGCTGTCGGCATCTCCGAAGATGGCGGGAAGACATGGCGACTGGAGGATATCGACCAGTCGACAGGTTGCGTACATATGAGCCCTGTCTTGATCGGCGAGAATAAACTGGCGGCAGTATTCCGCCGCCGCCAGGCCGATTCCGTCTATCGCACGGAAAGTGGGGACGGCGGCCGAACTTGGTCCGCGCCACAGGCAACCGATGTGCCAAACAACAATTCTTCAATTGCAGCGATCCGCCTGCAAGACGGCCGGATCGCAATGATCTGCAACCCGACCAATGCGGAAATGTCTGCAGATCGCCGCGCGTCGCTTTACGATGAGTTGGGCGAAGAAGACGACCGGCCGGATGCCAACCCGGATGGCGGCTGCGTGCCCATCTGGGGCGTGCCACGCGCTCCGGTTTCCGTCTGCATTTCGGCTGATGGTGCCAGAAGTTTTTCACAGCGGATCGTGATTGAAAATGGTCCTGGCACCTGCATGTCGAACAATTCAATCGACGGCCACAACAAGGAAATGTCCTATCCGTGGCTGCTGGAAGGACCAGACGGCAGCCTCCACATCGCCTACACCTATTACAGGCGCGCCATCAAATATGTTCGTCTGGCTCCGGGCTGGGCCAATGCCAGTTCGAGTGCAGAAGTGGGAGAATAATCATGAGCAATATCATCGGGATCACCATGGGTGACCCCTGCGGCGTCGGACCGGAAATCACGGTGCGGGCGCTGGCCGAAATGGACGATGCGGACCGCGCCGCCACCCGCATCTACGGCAACCTGCCAACGCTGGAAGCGGCCCGTGAGGCACTGAATGTCGATATCGATCTCAAACCTTATGTCGTTGACCTCCCTATCGAAGGTGCGCCGCTGCCATGGGGCACGCTGTCGCCGGTCGCTGGCGACGCAGCTTTCCGTTTCATCGAAAAAGCGGTGCGAGATGCGGAAGCCGGAGTGATCGGCTGCGTCGTTACAGCCCCCATCAACAAGGAAGCACTCAACCTTGCCGGCCACCATTACGATGGCCATACGGGCATGCTGCGAAGCCTGACCAAATCAGCGGCGGCCTATATGCTGCTGGCATCGGAAAAGCTGAAGGTCATCCACGTTTCCACGCACGTCTCGCTACAGGAAGCCATCCGCCGCGCCACGACCCAACGGGTACTGGCAACGATCAAGGCCGGCAATGACCACCTGAAGCGCACCGGCTATGCCGCTCCCCGCATCGCGATTGCCGGCATCAATCCGCATTGCGGCGAAAACGGCCTTTTCGGCACGGAAGACGATGACCAGATCGCACCGGCCGTTGCAGCAGCGCGTGCCGAAGGCATTGATGCCTATGGTCCGATTTCTGCCGACACTGTATTCCACCGTGCCTATTCCGGCGCATTCGATCTCGTGGTCGCGCAATATCACGACCAGGGTCATATCCCGATCAAGCTTGTTGCCTTTGATACTGCCGTGAATGTATCCGTCGATTTGCCGATTGACCGTACTTCGGTCGATCACGGAACGGCCTTCGACATTGCCGGCAAGGGCATTGCCAACCACGGCAACATGCTCTCGGCCATAGCCTATGCCCGCAAATTGGTGAACGGCGGCAAAGGAGAACAGGCATGAGCAGCGCTCCCGTTATCACCCTGCATCAGCCGAAAAGACTTCTTGTAGGCGCCGGCACGATCGGCGAAGTTGGGCCATGGGCCGGTGACGTATCCTCGACGCTGGTGATCGCGACGCCGATTACTGTCGGCTTTGTCGATCGCCTTAAACTGCCGGGCAAAATATCAGTTTTCGATGCCATTCCGGGCGAGCCTGAAATTGCGACGCTCGATGCAGCGCTTGCTGCAGCGCGGGCAGCAAAACCGGATCTCGTTGTCGGTCTCGGCGGCGGTTCGGTCATGGATGTCGCCAAGCTGGTGGCAGCCCTGTGGGACGGCGAACAGACGCTTGCCGACGTTGCCGGGCCTAACAAGGTTACCGGCCGCAAGACCCGGCTGGCGCAGGTGGCAACGACAGCCGGCACCGGTTCGGAAGCCGGTATCCGCTCGCTGATTACCGACCCGGTCAAGGGCAGCAAGATCGCGGTCGAAAGCCCGCATCTGATCGCCGATCTGGCGGTGCTAGACCCGGAACTGACCTATTCGGTGCCGCCGGCCGTAACGGCGGCAACCGGCGTTGATGCCATGGCGCATTGCGTCGAGGCATTCACCAACAGACGCGCCCATCCGATGATCGACGGTTTTGCCCGTATGGGCTTTCATCTTGTCGGCAAATTCCTGGCACGTGCGGTCAAGGATGGATCGGACCGAGAAGCCCGCGAAGGGCTGATGCTCGCGTCCTATTACGGCGGCATTTGCCTTGGCCCGGTCAACACGGCGGCAGGTCATGCCATTGCCTATCCGCTCGGGACGCTTTTGCATCTGCCGCATGGGCTCGCCAACGCCATCGTGTTTCCGCACGTCCTCGCCTTCAACCAACCAGTCATGACGGACAAGACGGCAGAAGTGGCAGAGGCACTCGGCCTCGGCAAAAACCTTTCGCAGGCCGATCTGAGCAGCGCGGCGCATGGCTTCTGCGCTGATCTTGGCATCCAGATGTCTCTCGCCAAACACGGCGCCGCCGAAGCTGATTTGCCCCGCTTTGCCGCGGATGCCCACGCCATTCGCCGACTGATGGACAATAACCCGGTCGATATGAGCGTTAACGACGTTCTAGGGATCTACAGGGCCAGCTTCTGATCACAGGCCGCTGGAGGAGGAGAGGTGGCGCGATAGCTCGCGCCACCTCTTTTGTCTGATATCGCTGCGGTATAGACTTGAGAGAGCTATTTTCGATCTCTCCCACCCTACTTATGAGATGACTGGAAAAGCCTCTCGCGCGAGCCCTTCAGATGTTCAAGCATCAGCCGCCGCGCTTCATTCTCGTCACGGCTGGCAATCGCAGTGGCGATAGCCTCATGTTCGCCAAACACGCGGGACAAGCCAGACGCCTCCCGCTTGATCGAGGCGCCATGGAACTTCATTCCAACGGCAATATGGTCCTTCAACGCCTCCATGGCGGTGGAGAAATAATTGTTCTGGGCGGCGCGGGCGATTGCGAGATGGAACTGAAAATCTGCGTCTTCGCGATGTGACTGGCGGTTTGTCGCGTCACGCAGCAGTTCCAGCGCCTGGCGGATCGCCTTCAGGCTTTCGGCATCATGCCGCGTCGCGGCGGCAGCTGCTGCAGCCGGCTCCAGTGTCAGGCGGAATTCGTAACAATTCAGAAGATCGGCGACATTTTCCAACTGGCCAAAACCGAGCGGATTTCTCAGACCCATCGAGCGGACAAAACTACCCGCCCCGCGGCGGGAATAGATCAGGCTCTGGTCGCGCAAGCGCTTCAATGCCTCGCGGATAACCGGGCGGGAAACCTCGAATTCGGCGGCGAGATCATGTTCCGTCGGCAGACGCTCATCCGGCTTGTAGGCACCGGACTTGATCGCACGCAGCATACGCTCGAAAACGACGTCAGCGAGACCTTTGCGAGCTGTTCCTGTTTCCAATCCCATCATCAACCTGCTTTCTGCAGGACAGTATCTGCAATCTGTTTCAACGTATCGGGCTGACCGAACCCACCCGATTTGGCGATAATGCAGCGCCCCTCGGCTGAAGCAATACCCAGGCCCGGCATACATTCACCATGCAGGCGCATCCGCGAAAGACCGAACCTGCGCAGCACGGCTTCCGCAGTCGCGCCACCAGAGAGAAGCAGTATGCCTTCGTAATCGGCGAAATTCCGCTTCAGACCGTCCGCCAGAGCTTCTGAGACAAGCTGAGGGTTTACATCGTCGGTACCCGGCGTTGCCTGAACCAGCGTCAAGTCAGATCCGGTATCGGTTGCCGCGTCGAGATGACCGTTGGGCGCAGGCAGATAATTCAACCTGTGTTCATGGCGCAGAATTTCTATCTGCCTAAGCGTTATCGGATCGCGCGAGCCGATAACGAAAGCAATCCGGCCGGAGGGAATGGCTGCCGCACGTGCCTCGGCCCCGGCGGTCATGCGGCGAGCAAGCGCTTCGGCAAGGCCACGAGCTCCGACCAACAGGTCCGTGCCGTCGCTCTGCGCCTCAGCCAGAATGGCATCCATATCGGCCGGCGTGCGGGTATTCGGAATGCGGGCGCAGGCAGCATGGGCGCCCAGCCGATCGGCAATCACGATCGGTGTCTCTATGCCGAAACCGCAAACGCGCCCATCGTCCACGATACGGTCAAATTCCGGGATCGCCGGCGCGACGAGAGCTTTTTTGAAGGAGGTAGCATCCAACTCAGCGACAATATTGCCCTTCAAGCGTGAGTCGACCTTCTTGAAAAGTTTCGTCCCCTTCGGCAGCAGAGCAATGACCGCAGCTGTTACAGCACGAGCCTTATCTGAATCAATTTCCCGCGTATTAAGATTGATCGACAAAACGTCTGGGCGGTCGCCAACGACACCAGAGATTGCATCCCGGTCGAGCGCGACTTCTGTACGAAGACCACGTCCGGCAAAAGGGGCTGCAGAGTCGAGCGCACCTGTCAAATCGTCCGCGAGAATGGCTAACATATGTCTCCGCCCACTTATGTTGTAATCTTTATACCATAAAAAAACGCTTATATGTCAACAATAATATAGAACTAAATTACAAATGAGATCACCTCTTCTGACAAAGCGAGGGGACGTAAAGCCTACTCTGCCAGGCCTGCGATCGGAGAGAAACCTCGCAGCCATCAACAAGGCCAGCTATCGAATCGACAGCAATTTCGCCGTTTTGATCAATTGCAAAGAAAACAGGGCAGCAGCAATAGCTCAGCCCTTCTGGAACTTGACGGACATTTTCCGAATGGCAGGGATGCGGTATTTTATCGATGCGGTGGCGTACTGGCACTCGGTGAAATCTCGACTGCCAGTCGCAAGCCCGCTCTTCGCTATACGGAAATAGCTTTGGACTGCCATGATTTTCTTCTACCGCTCCAACCGAGGCCGCCAACCATGACGTGGGGCGAGGCTCTCAGTCGAAACGCGATTTTATGCTAGTTACTTTTGCCTGACTTGGCCTTGGTCGGCCACCAGGCGCCCCTGTTTGAATACTTTGCGATTTCCGGGGAAGCCGACGACCGCTTCCGCAACATGTTCGGCGGCGATCGCAACAAAATCAGCCTTAGCGCCGACTTCGATCCCGTAACCATTGAGCCTGAGCGCCTTGGCGCCCGCCGTGGTGACGATATCGAAGGCCGCCTGCAATTCCGCGTCGGTAAAAAAGCCGGAGCGGTAACCGATGATTTCTGCCCGGCGCAGCATGTCGCCATCGCCATAAGGCCACCAGCTATCGCGGATATTGTCGCTGCCGCTGAAAACGTTGACGCCTTCCGAGCGCAGCAGCGCGACCGGCGGAAAGCTGTGATGCCCCGGCGCATTGGTCATGATCGAGATACCGCTTCTGGCAATCCTTGCGGCGATCTTGCGCGCGGCATCGACTGGAAGATCGCCGAGACCATAGGCGTGACTGATCGAGACGTGGCCCTGCATGCCGAGCGCTTCCGTCCGTGCGCAGATTTCCTCGATGGTGAATGCCCCCATCGTGCCGCCTTCGTGCAGATGGATATCCGCATCGACGCCGCGTTTTTCGGCTATGCCGAAGACGACGTCGAGATGGGCGCTGACATCGCGGTCGAAACTGGCCGGGTCCAGCCCGCCGATCAGGTCTGCGCCGAGGCCGATGGCCTCGTCGAGAAGCTCCGGAGTGCCGGGGCTTTTCAGAATGCCGCTCTGCGGAAAGGCGACGAGCTGGATATCGATGACATCCCTGTATTGCTCCCTCACCGCCAGGATGGTCTCCAGCGATTTCAACCCGACAGAACCATCGACCATGACATGGCTGCGCATCTGCAACGTGCCGTGTGAAACGCAAAGTTCGAGCTGCTTTATCGCACGCTCGGCCATCGGCTCCGCTTTCGCCATGTTTTCGGCCTGGAAGGCGACCCGTTCATGCACGTCGAAACCGTTGGTGCAGGGACGATGCGGCACCCATTTTCCGCCGTAGAAGCTCGTATCCAGATGGATGTGACCTTCGACGAAACCCGGAACGAGCAGATCCCCTGCGATATCGACGACAATGCCTGAAGCGGATGCCTCGGTCGCCGGCTGGATACCGGTTATCCGGCCGTTCTCCACATGAATATCGTGCAGCGTCCCATCGGCAAGCTTCGCATTGGTGAATATCGTCTTGGTCATGATCGGGTATTTCCTGAAAATCTTGGTCGTTGAAGGATTCAGACGGCTGGCGCCAGATGACAGGCAACCAAACCGCCGCCCTTGCGTACCCGAACCTCGGGCGCCGCCTTGCTGCAAATATCCGTCGCCATCGGACAGCGCGGATGAAACGCACAACCCTTTGGCGGATCAAGCGGGCTTGGTGGTTCGCCGCCCATCAGTTCCCGGTCGCGATTGGGAGCCGCAACATCCGGGATCGTCTGGAGCAGCAGTCGCGTATAGGGGTGTTGCGGATCGGCAAAAAGCGCCTCGGTATCGGCCTCCTCGACGATCCGGCCGAGATACATGACCGCGATCCGGTCCGCCATATGCCGCACGACGGCAAGGTTGTGGCTGATGAAGAGATAGGTGAGGCCAAGTTCGTCCTGCAGGCGGCGCATCAGGTTGAGGATCTGCGCCTGCACCGAGACGTCGAGTGCAGAGGTCGGCTCGTCGCAGACGAGGAATTCCGGTTCGCTGGCGAGCGCCCGGGCGATCGAGATGCGTTGACGCTGTCCGCCGGAAAATTCGTGCGGATACCGTTTCGCATCATCCGCAGAAAGGCCGACCGTGCGCAACAGTTCGGCGACACGCGCCTCGATCACGTCAGCGCCACTGCGCAGGCCGAATTCGCGGATCGGCTCGGCGATGATATCGCCGACACGCCAGCGCGGATTGAGGCTCGCATGCGGATCCTGGAAGATCATCTGCGCTTCCATCGGCTTGCCGCGGCCCCTGCCCTTGTCTGCGGGTGCAAACAGGATTGCGCCTTCGCTCGGTGCATAAAGCCCGGTGACAAGCCGCGCGACCGTGGACTTGCCGCAACCGGATTCTCCGACAAGTGCGAGGCATTTCCCCTTCTCGACCGTGAAGGTGACATCCTGCACGGCGCGCAGGTAACGCTTCGGCTTGCGGTCGATCACCCGGTTGAGCCAGGGCGCGGAGACATCGAAAATGCGGGAGAGCTGATCGACTTCCAGGGCGTTGTTTGCGCTTCTCACTGAACACCTCCATCATGAACGAGACAGGCAACACTGCCCTGCCCTTCGACAACCATCACGGGGCGGACCTGCCGGCACCGCGACCCGGCTTCAAGACAGCGCGGATTGAAGGCGCAACCGGTGGGAATGGCATTCAGTCGCGGCATTGCACCGTCGATCTGGGCAAGACGCTCGACACGGGCGCCGAGTGCCGGGATCGAGCCCATCAGGCCGCGCGTATAGGGATGTTTCGGCCGGCTCAGCACCTCTTCGACCGGACCGATCTCGATGACGCGCCCGGCATACATCACGGCCACACGGTCGGCGGTCTCGGCAATCACGCCCATATCGTGCGTCACCAGCATGACGCCCGTACCGTGCTCACGGCAAAGTTTTCGCAGCAATGCAGTAATCTGCGCCTGGATCGAAACGTCGAGCGCCGTCGTCGGCTCGTCGGCGATGATCAGTTGCGGATTGCCCGCAAGCGCCAGTGCGATGACCACACGCTGCCGCATGCCGCCGGAAAACTGGTGCGGATAGTGATCGATCCGCTCGTCCGCGCCGGGAATGCCGACCTGTTTCAGCAATGCGATCGCTTGGGCGCGCGCTTCCGTACGGCTTCGGCTGGAATGCAGCCGGACGGTCTCGATCAACTGCTGGCCGACGGAGAACAACGGATTGAGCGAGGTGAGCGGATCCTGAAAGATCGCACCGACCATGCTGCCGCGGATCGATGCCATTTCCGCTTCGCCGAGATTGTCCGTGCGCTTGCCGCCGATGCGAATTTCGCCGGAAGCCACACGGCCGGGCGGTTCGAGCAGGCCGAGAACGGCCATGCCCGTCATCGATTTGCCCGCGCCGGATTCGCCGACGACACCGAGAATTTCGCCACGCCTGATCGTCAACGAAACATCGGAGAGTGCGGTGAGTACTCCCTTGCGGGTCGGGAATTCGACGGACAGGCCGCGAACATCCAGCGCGAGCGCATCGGAGGCTGGTGGGTGGTAGCAAATGCTCATGACGCAACCTCGCTTTGGCTGAGATGCAGTGGATAGCTTGAAGGAAAGATCGTCTCGACCGGCGGATGCCCGTAAGTGCGTTCGGGATAACGCGTCACAAGCCTGTCGAATTGCGCCTGTGCCTCATCGCGAGCCGCAGAAAGGTCTATCCCGGCAACCTGTCCGTCACGCATCGACAGGCGACCATCGACGATGGTGGCACTGGTGACGCGCCCGGTCGCGCCATAGACGAGCGTCTGGATCGGATCGATGCGCGGCGCGATCATCCGGTCGACCATGTCGAAGACGGCAATATCGGCTTTGGAGCCGATGGCAAGCCGACCGAGATCGGGGCGTTTGAGAGCGTCGGCACCTGCGATCGTCGCAGCGTCGTAGAACTCCGCGGCTGAGCCGGCATCGCCACGCCCTTCGGCAATGCGGTTTGCCATCAGGCCGACCGACATGTTCAGCACCATGTCCGGCGGCGCGGTGTCGGTGCCCATGCCGATGCGGATACCCATCGCCTTCAGCTTCGAGAAGGACTTGAGCGAGGAACCATGCCGGGCCGAAACGAGCGGGCAATGGGCGACCGTGACGCCGTTTGCGGCATAGCGGGCAAGATCGTCGTTCGTAGCGACGGTCGCATGCGGCGCGATCAGGCGCGGTGAAAGCAGGCCAAGGCCATCCAGCCATTCCGGCGCGGTGACCCCATGCAGGCGCCGCACGGTCTGCAGTTCCATCTCGCCCTGTGCCATATGCAGGCGAACCGGAAGATCCAGCTCCCCGGCATGGGCGAATGTCCGGCGCAACAGGGCCTCGGTACAGGTCTCGACCCGGTCGGGGGCAAACATGCCGGAGATCAAGCCGCCAGCGGTGCCGTGGATGCGACCTGCAAAAGCCGCGGCGGCATCAAGTCCCGCCAACCCCCGCTCCTCATCGAAGACGGGCTGCATCGCGCCCGTCTCATCGAGGATCACGCCGCCGCTGCGATAGGCAGGCCCGAGCCAGACACGCAGGCCGAGTTCCTCGGCCGCAACCGCCGCTGCCTCGAATTCCGCCACCGTCTCGCCCCAGGCGCGGTAGAAGAGCGATGCAATCGGCAGAGCCGAAGTAATGCCGTTCAGAAGAAGCTGCGCAAAAGCATAACGCTTCTGAAAGGCAAGCTCTTCCGAGCTGTACATTTCATAAGCCTGTGCTGCGTAATCCGTCGGCCAGACACGGCCTTTCTTCCAGCCTGGCTGGTTGTCCATGCCCAGAACGGTCGTGTCGAGGTCGGACAGCGCATCGAGATCGACGAAGCCGGGGCCGATCAGGGCGTCGCCCATATCGT
The DNA here is from genome assembly GCA_900472575.1 of Hyphomicrobiales bacterium. Lineage (GTDB taxonomy): Bacteria > Pseudomonadota > Alphaproteobacteria > Rhizobiales > Rhizobiaceae > Neorhizobium > Neorhizobium cellulosilyticum. The sequence continues at coordinate 214,366 of UCIV01000010.1, read as the reverse complement.
AACGTGCCGCAACTTCGCCCTCGAACCGTTTGCCGATCCAGATGACGCGATCATTCTCGATCACCGCTTCGCCACCTTCGACGAGCCGCCGGCCTTCGGGAAAATCGGCGATCATGTAGCGAGCCTTCAGCGCCCATCGGCCGGGCGGCCGTTTTCCGAGCGGAAGGGCGGACCAGTTCCTGTCTCTGATCATGGCCGTCCCCGCAGGCTCTTGCCGTCACGGGCAACGACATTGCCGGCCGTCACGACAAGCTTGCGCGGCTGGTGGGTGACGATCGCCTCACCGACACTCTCGCCCTCGACGATGACCACATCGCCGCGCCCGCCGACAGTGAGCACGTGGTCGGCGCGGTCCATCGCCACCGCGCCGCCTGTCGTGCAGACAGCAAGCGCCATCAGCAATTCATCGTCGCGGCGCAGATTGTTCTTCATGCCGAGCAGCATGGCGCGCTCCAGCATGTCGCCATTGCCATAAGGCCCCCATGTGTCGCGAAAACCGTCCACCCCTGCGCCGAAACGCACGCCGGCGGCGCGCAACCGCTTGAGCGACGGGACTTCGCGCGACGGCGGCGCGGTGGTCAGGATCGGCACGTCGAGTTCGGCACAGGTATCGATCAATCCCTGGCTCACGTTCCAGTCGGGCATCCCGAGGCAGAAGGCGTGGCTGACGGCCACCTTGCCCTGCATGCCGAAAGCCCGAATACGCTCGAAGATCAGCTCCATAGAAAAGGCCCCGAGTTCACCGCCTTCATGCAGATGGATATCGATGCCCTTGCCGTATTTTTCCGCCAGCGCGAAGATCGTGTCGAGATGTCCCCTCGGGTCGCGGTCCATGCCGCAAGGGTCGAGGCCGCCGACGAGATCCGCGCCCATCGCCATCGCCTGATCGAGCAGTTCGACCGTACCGGGCCGACGCAGCAGGCCGGATTGCGGGAAGGCGACGATCTCGATCTCGACGACACCGGCAAGCTGGCGACGCGTTTCCATCACGCCTTCGAGCGCGACCAGCCCCTGATCGGTGTCGATATCCACATGGGTGCGGATCAGCGTCGTGCCGTAACCAACAGACTGCAGCGACTGGCGCATGGACTGGACATGGGCATCAAGCCCGTAGTCGCGTTTCACCTTGCGCTCGTTGTCGATCTTGTCGATCAGCCGCGGGCCGACCTCGTTGACATACCAGGGATAACCAAGCAGCGACTTGTCGAGATGGGTATGCGCATCGACCAGGCCCGGAATGGCGATACGGCCACCGGCGTCCTCCGTTGCAATGCCTTCGTCGGCAAGTCCCGGTCCGATCGCGGCAATAAGGCCGTCCCTGATCAGGATGTCGGACGCCTCGCCCCCCATGGGTCTTGCGTTCTTAATCAGAAGATCACTCATGGATATGCCTCAGCGCAGTTTGGGATTGAGAGCGTCACGCAGCCAGTCGCCCAGCACGTTGATCGAGACGACCAGCAGACAGAGCTGCAGGCCGGGGAAAAGTACGATCCACCATTGTCCGGAAAACAGGAACTGATTACCGATGCGGATCAGGGTGCCGAGCGACGGTTGTTCCGGCGGCATGCCGACGCCGAGGAAGGAAAGCGTCGCCTCGATCAGGATCCCGAGACCGAAATTCAGCGTCGCAGTCACCAGAAGCGGCGTGGTGGTGTTGGGAAGGATATGCTTGATCAGGATCCGCCATGTCGGCACGCGGATCAGCCTTGCCGCCTGCACATATTCCTTGTTGCGCTCGACCATGGTCAGCGCCCGGACGGTGCGGGCATATTGCACCCAGGCCGAAAGTGATATCGCGAGCACGATAACACCGGAAGCGCCAACCTCACGCAAGGATGGCGGCAAGGCCTGCCGTGCGAGCGCCGAGACGAGAATGGCGATCAGCATGGTCGGCATCGACAGGAGCACGTCGCCAGCCCGCATCAGCAGACCATCCGCCCATTTGCCGTAATAGCCGGCGACCAGCCCGAGCGTCGAGCCGACGATCAGCGATACCGCGACAGAAGCCGCGCCGATCACGATCGACGCCCGCGAGCCATAAAGAATGGCCGACAACAGGTCGCGGCCCTGCGTGTCGGTTCCAAGGATGAACGGCCATTGACCGTCTTCCATCCAGATCGGCGGAATCTCGGCGTTCAGCAGGTCGAGCGAGGCGAGATCATAAGGGTTCTGGACGGTGATCAGCGGCGCGAAAAACGCCGAGCCGATAAGAAGCAACAACAGGATCGCAGCCCCGACAGCGGAAGGGTGATGGATGAAACTCCACCACAGATCGGAATCCCGCAGGCGGGAAAGCCAGGAAGTAGCGGAGCGGATCTGCTGCTTTGTCGTCTGTTCAACGATAGTCATGATTGTCTCCCGTCACGCAGCGCGCAGGCGCGGGTCGATCAGCGCATAGGCAATGTCGACGAACGTGTTCAGCGTCACGAAGATGAAGGATACGATGCAGAGATAGGCCGCCATGACGGGGATATCGACGAAGGTGACGGCCTGCATGAACAGCATGCCCATGCCGGGCCACTGGAAGACGGTTTCCGTGACGAGCGCAAAGGCAATCAGATTGCCCACCTGCATTGCCGTCAGCGTAACCACCGGCATGAGACAGTTTTTCAGTGCATGGCGGAACCACAGCGCCCGGCGTTTTACCCCGCGGGCACGGGCGAACTTGATGAAATCGGCCCGCAATATTTCCAACATTTCGGCGCGGACGAGGCGCATGACCAGCGTGATCTGGAAAAGCGACAGGGACAGCGCAGGCAGCACGATTGCGGCACGGCCGGAGGGCGTCAGCAGTCCCGTCGACCACCAACCAAGCTGCACGACCTCGCCGCGACCATAACCCGGCAGCCAGCCGAGACTAACGGAAAAGGCAAGGATCAGGATGATGCCGACGAAGAAACTCGGCAACGAGACACCGACGATGGAGGAAAACTGCAGGCCTTCAGCCCACCAGCGCCCGCGCCCGATCGCGGTGAAGACGCCGAGCGGAATGCCGATCGCCAGCGACAGGATGGTGGCGATGATGACGAGTTCGAAAGTTGCCGGAAAACGCTCGCCGATCAGGGTGATGACATTCTGCTGATTGCGCCAGGAAAGGCCGAATTCACCCTGAGCGGCATTGCTGACGAAACGCAGATATTGCACCAGAAATCCGTCATTCAGGCCGAGACGGCTGCGCAACTCGTCGCGCTCCACCTGGGTGGCGCTTTCATTCACCATCATCTCGACGGGATCGCCGAGGAAACGGAAGATCAGGAAGGCGAAAAAGGCGACGGTCAGCATGACAAGGATGGCGTTGCCGACGCGTTTTACGAGGAAGGCGATCATGGTCGCGGCGTCCCTGGTTTCAGAAAAGCGGAGGGTACCCCTTGCCGGTGTGATCGACGGCAAGGGGCATGGCGACTTACATCTTCACCAGCCAAAGGCGAGGAAGGTTGTCCGAGAAGAGCGGGAAATCCTTGATCTTCGCGGTTGTCGCCCAGGCAAGCGGCTGCTGATGCAGCGGGATCATCAGGGCATGGTCCTTGGCGATCTTCAGCGATTGAGCTTCCATCGCCAGACGCTTGGTCTGGTCCAGTTCGACGGCGGAAGCCTCGGTTACCTTGTCGAATTCCTTGTCGGACCAGCCGCCCCAGTTGAAGATGCCGAACGAGCCTTCCTTCGTATGAAGAACCTGCGAGGTGAGGCTGTAGGTGTCGAGCATGGGCAGGGTCGCCCAGCCGAGCGTGTAGACATCGACCTTGCCGGACGAGCGCTTCGGTGTCTGAACCGCACGGGTGCCCTGGTCCAGTTTGGGCTTCAGGCCGACGCGCGACCACATGGAAGCAACCGCCTGGCAGATCTGCTCCTCGTTGACGAGGCTGTCGGCACAGTTGAACTCGAATTCGAAACCTTCGGCGCCTGCTTCCTTCAGCAGAGCCTTGGCCTTCTCCGGATCGGCCTTGACCGGCGTATCGAGTGTCGCGTCGTAACCGGGGATCTGCGGGGCCACGAGCGCGCCGGCATTGCGCGATTTTCCGCGCATCACCTTCTTGTTGATGAGATCGAGATCGATGGCGAGCTGCATCGCCTGACGGACGCGCAGATCCTTCATCGGGTTTGCGGCACCGGACAGGAGCTGGTCACGCTGGGAAAAACCGATCATCACCGTGCGAAGGTCGGTGCCTTCCAGCACCTTGACCTCGGGCGAAGCCGCAAGCCGCGGCAGATCCTGCACCGGCGCCTGGTCGGTGAAATCGATATCGCCGGCCAGAAGGGCAGCAACACGAGTTGCCGGCGAAGCGATCGGCGCCAGCTCGATCCGGTCGATATTGTGCTCAGGCTTATCCCACCAGCCGTCGAATTTGGTGAAGACCGTCTTTGCATCCGGCTGGCGGCTTTCGACCTTGAACGGGCCGGTGCCATTTTCATTGTAGGTGGCATAGCCCTCGGTGCCGGACCCGACATCGGTCGGAGCTTCGGCATTGTTGTCCTTCAGCCAGCCCGCATCGAAAATGTAGATGGTGGTAAGGTCGTTCGGCAGAAGCGGGTAGTTGGCCGAAACATCGATTTCGATCGTGTGCGCATCGATGACGCGGGAGCCCTTATAGGCCGGAATATTGCCGCGCAGCGGCGACTTCGGGTCCGAGGCACGCTTCAGGGATGCCTGCACATCTTCAGCCGTGAAATCGGCGCCGTTGTGGAACTTCACGCCTTCCCGCAGTTTGAACCGCCATGTCGTCGGCGAGACGATTTCCCAGGAGGTGGCGAGCGCCGGCTCGATCTCGAGATTGCGATCATAACGGACCAGCCCCTCATAAGCGTGGTTGAGGACACCAAGCGCAAAACTGTCGCCGTAGGAATAGGGATCGAGCGAGCTGATATCGCGCGAGGCACCCCATCTCAAGGTTCCGGCCGTGGCCGGCATTGCCAAGGCGAGCAGTGCAACGCCTCCCACCAGGACTCTAGATAACTGCATTGATAGTTCCCCTCGGATTGCATGCAATTCCTGCAAGGCGGCGCTTGAGACTGGAAGGCATGGCATAAAAACCGGTTACTGCAGGCGGCTTTTTTGCGCGTTCTCTTGCAGATTGATTTGAAGCTAGATCAGAACGAATACAAGTTCAACAGATAATTGCATGCAATTTATTAGACTGGATGAAATACAATTTTTATGCGATATGCTGGTGAAACTGCATTCATTCGAAAGAGCGACAGCAATGTCCACGAACCTCAGCAGGAGTGATGCGATCTACGCCTCGCTGCGCCGCGCAATTCTCGAACAGGCCCTGAAGCCCGGCACGAAACTGCCGGAAGATTCCATCGGTGATACGTTCGGCGTCAGCCGCACGAGTGCCCGCAATGCCTTGCTGCGACTGGCTTCCGATGGCCTTGTCGAGATCAAGCCGAACCGCGGCGCGGCCGTCGCCATGCCGACGCTGGAGGAAGCGGAGGAGGTCTTTGCTCTGAGGCGCTGCCTTGAGCGCGAGGTGATCGAAAAACTCTGCAAGCGCATGCCGCGCGACGGCATCGACGCGTTGATCAGCCATGTTCGGGAAGAAGAAAGGGCGCTTCAGGCATCCTCACCGCGCTCTATCCGGCTTGCCGGCGAATTTCACATCCTGCTTGCCGAACTCACCGGATCGAAACTGTTGATCGACTTCATCAGCCAGGTCGTCTCGCGCTCGTCGCTGATCCTCGCGCGTTTCGGAAGACCGCATTCCGCCGAATGCGGGATCGACGAACATGTGCAGTTGATCGAGGCGCTCAAGGAGCAGGATCCACAGACGGCTTGCCGGATCATGGACCACCATTTGCATGCAGTCGAAGACCGCGCCAAGACGGATGACAAGGATGACGGCCCCGACATCACCGAAATCCTCAATCGCTACATGTCGGCATCCGATTGAAATGAGCCAGCAAAGAGAGACGGCTGCGCGCTCCAGGCGCGGCATGGTGACAAGCCCGCATCATCTCGCCAGCGAAGCCGGAGCCAAGGTCCTGCGCCGCGGTGGCACGGCGATCGAGGCGGTGATCGCTGCAGGTGCCGCGCTGACAGTGCTTTATCCGCATTTTTGCGGGCTGGGCGGCGATGCTATCTGGATCGTCGCCGACCGCGCCGGCCGGCGCAAGGCCATCATGGGGATCGGCCAGGCAGCGAATGACCTGCCGAAGTTTGAAACCATACCTGCCCGCGGCCCGCTTTCTGCCCTGACCACTGCGGCGGTCGTCGACAGCTGGGGCCAGGCACTCAATTTTTCGCAGGAAAACTGGCAGGGCAAGGAGAGCCTTGCCTCACTGCTTGGCGATGCGATCGAACTGGCGGAGGAAGGTTTTCCGGTCAGCCGCTCGCAACAGCATTGGCATGCCTTTCGAAGCGGCGAGATCGAAAGCTGGCCGGGGGTCGCAAATGCTTTCGTCACGGAAGGGCATCAACGCCAACCGCAGCTTGCCGAAGTGCTAAAAGCGATCGCTCTGCATGGGCATCGCGAATTCTACGAGGGCGAACTCGCTAACCGCATCGCCAGGGCGCTGGAAGCAGCCGGCAGCCAGATCCGGGCAGATGATCTGGCAAAGACCGTGGCCACCCTTGCCGACCCGGTGTCTGTCACCTATCGCGATATCGAGCTTCTGGGCCCGCCGCCCCCCTCGCAGGGTATTTCGACACTCGCCATCATGGGCATATTGTCGAATTTCTCGATGCGGAATGTCGATCCGACCTCTGCCGATTTCTACCATCTCTGTGTCGAGGCGGTAAAACAGGCGTTTCTCGACCGTGAGCAGATCGCCGATCCGGATTTCGCCGCGCAACGTTGCGCAGAATGGCTGGCGGGCGATTATCTTGCGGCCAAGGCGGGGGCGATCGATCCCAAATCCGCCCTGCCCTGGCCTCACCGTTTCCAGACCGGCGATACTGTCTACCTCGCAGCAGTCGACTCCGAAGGCCGATCGGCAAGCGTACTGCAGAGCACCTATTATGACTGGGGCAGCGGCGTATTGCTGCCGGATACCGGCATTCTCTGGCAGAACCGAGGAGCCGCGTTCAGCACCGATCCGAAAAGCCCGAATGTGCTGGCGCCCGGCAAACGCCCCTTTTACACGCTCAATCCCGGCCTTGGCCTGAAGAACGGGATGCCGCATCTTCTCTACGGTACCCAGGGTGCAGACGGCCAGCCGCAGACGCTGACCGTTCTTCTTAGCCGTCTTATAGACCACGGCTTTGACCCGCTCTCCGCCCTTTCGGCGCCCCGTTTCCTTTTGGGCAGAACCTTCTCCGACACCCGCGACAACCTCAAGATCGAGGATGCCGTCGGCGATGATGTTCTGGCCGAGCTTGCGGGTCGCGGGCACGAGGTCATTCCGATCTCGGCGCTGAATGCCCTTTCCGGTCAGGCCGGCGTCATTCGATTGGACGGTGACGGCTGGACGGACGGGGCGCATGACCCGCGCAGCGATGGCTGCGCCATCGGAATATAGGTTTCAGATGAAAGTCGATCTCGTTCTCCGCAATGCCTTGATCGCCGGCCATCCGGGCCTGGTCGATATCGCCATCAGGGACGGCCTGATTGCAGAAATAGGAAGCCGGATCACTTGCGAGGCGGTCGAGGTAGAGGATCTCAAAGGAGCCTTTGCTTTTCCCGGCTTTGTCGACAGCCATATCCATCTCGACAAGGCCTGCATCATGGAACGCTGCTCGATCTGTGCGGGAACGCTCGAGGAGGCCGTGCGCGAGACGGCGAAGGCAAAGGCCGGGTTCTCGGAGGACGACGTCTACAAGCGGGCATCGGCGCTGGTCGAAAAGGCCATCATGCATGGCACCAACCGCATGCGGACATTCGTTGAAATCGACCCACGCGCCGGAATGCGCTCCTTCGAGGCGATAAAGCGGGTGCGCGAGGATTACGCCTTCGCAATCGATATCCAGATCTGCGCCTTCGCGCAGGAAGGGCTGACACAGGAACCGGAAACGGAAGCCATGCTCGACGAGGCGCTTGGCTCGGGGGCGGACCTGATTGGCGGCTGCCCCTATACCGATGCCGATCCAACAGAACATGTCCGCAGGATCTTCGCACTGGCGCGAAAACATGACGTCGATGTCGATTTCCACCTCGATTTCAGCCTCGATCCGGCAAAGACCGATCTTCCGGCCGTGATCGAAGCGACACGAATAAACGGTTATGCCGACCGCGTGACGATAGGGCATGTCACCAATCTGTCAGCGCTCGATCCCGATGCGCTTTCCACAGTTGGAAAGAAGATTGTCGAGGCGGGTATCGCACTCACGGTCCTGCCTGCAACCGACCTTTTTCTTATGGGGCGGCAATATGGTTCGAATGTTCCGCGCGGTATCGCACCTGCCAACGCCCTTGCAGCTTTGGGCGTCAAAACGGCAATCGCGACCAATAATGTGCTGAACCCGTTCACGCCCTTCGGTGATGCATCGCTGGCGCGCATGGCCAATCTTTATGCCAATGTAATGCAGCTTTCGCGTGACGCCGACATCGAGCTTGTCTTCGACATGGTGGGAGCGCAAGCAGCAGCAATTACCGGCTTTCGACATGATCTGTCGGTCGGCCAACCGGCAGATATCGTCGCTCTCGATGCCGCAAATCCATCCGAGATCGTCCGTTCCTCAGCTCCCACCCTTGCGGGATGGAAGCGCGGGCGAAAGACATTCGTTCGCCCGAAGGCGCGGTTGCTCTGAGGCGATTGCATTTACGTCAGTGCGAGCAATCCGGGATGCCTGTCGGTTTCCCCGGCTGCAGGAATGCTGCTTTGGCTGCCGCGTCGCGAGCAGGCTATACCGGCCGCGACCGAAGCGCGTTCCATGGCCGCCTTGAGCGGCAGGCCGCGATCGAGTGCTGAAGCAAGCACGCCGACAAAGCAGTCACCGGCCGCTGTCGTGTCCTTTACATCGATCGGCAGAGCCGTGACCCGGATTTCATCTCCATCGACACAGGCTTCCGCACCGTCTCCACCCAGAGTTCGCAGAACGCCGGTGCCAAGGCGGATCGAGAGCGCTGCGGCGGATGCTCGGCAGCCTAGCCAACCGGCCAGCGCCTCGGCCTCATCTTCGTTGACGACGACAAGGCCGCAGAGCGACAGTATCTTTTCGGACAGAGGGAAAGCCGGAGCGAGATTGAGGATCGACAGGGCCTTCGAGGCACTTGCGAGGCGGATGAGCCTTTCCACTTCCGCCACATCGTTTTCCATCTGCATCAGCACGACATTTGCCTGCTGCAGCAGATCCTCTTCCACGGCATCCGAAGACACGGAAAGATTAGCGCCAGCCGCAACAACAATCATATTGCGGCCCTTGGCATCGATATGGATCGAGGCATTGCCGGTCGGCTTGCTCACGCGCGCAACGCGGCTGATATCAGCCGTCGTTGCAAGATTTTGAAGGCCGATTTCGGCAAGGCTGTCCTTGCCGACCGCACCGACCATCACCACTTCGGCGCCATCCCGTGCCGCTGCCAGCGCCTGATTAGCGCCCTTGCCGCCAGATTCCGTGCGGAACCGTCTGGCAAGCAGGGTCTGCCCCGGTTGCGGCATCTCCTCGACCTCGTAGACAAAGTCGACGTTGATGGAGCCGAAGGTGATGATCATGGCATGTCTTTCTTCAAGCGACCTGAACGAAGTGGCCTTCGCCGGCTTCTTCATAGGTGCGTTTGGGCGGAACGTAATCGGCGCCGCGGAACGGGCTCTTGATCTCGTCATTGGAGATGCGGCGCGTCTGCCTGCGTGACGGATCGGCGATCGGAACCGCCGCCATCAGACGCTTGGTATAATCGTGCTGCGGGTTTTCGAACACGGCCTGACGCGGGCCGATTTCGACGATTTCACCGAGATACATGACCGCAACGCGGTGGCTGATGCGCTCGACAACCGCCATGTCATGGCTAATGAAGAGGTAACCCAGCCCAAGCTTTTCCTGAAGGTCCAGCATCAGGTTGATGACCTGCGCCTTGACCGACACATCGAGCGCCGAAACGGATTCGTCGGCGATCAACAGCTTGGGTTCGAGAGCAAGCGCACGGGCGATGCAGACACGCTGCCGCTGGCCGCCGGAAAACTCGTGCGGGAAACGATCCGCCATCGACGCGGCAAGACCAACACGCTCCAGGAGTTCACCAACACGGTCACGCGCATTCGATGCACTCACCAGACCATGGGTGATCATCGGCTCGGCGATCGCCTGCCCGACACGAATACGCGGGTTGAGGCTTTCGAACGGATCCTGAAAGATCATCTGCGCTTCGCGGCGAATGTCCGTCAGTTCCGTTTTTCCGGCTTTCAGCACGTTCTTGCCATCGATCCGTACTTCGCCCGACACCGGATCGGTGAGGCGGATGATCGAGCGGCCGGTGGTGGACTTGCCGCAACCGGATTCGCCGACCAGCGACAGGGTTTCGCCCTGACGAAGCTCCAGCGAAACACTTTCGACGGCATGGATACGGCCGATCGTCTTGCGCAGGAAGCCCCGCTTGACCGGAAAACGGGTGATCAGGTTGTCGACCTTGAGGATCGGCGGCTGATCGCGCTTGACGGTGTCCTCGGTCGCCTTGACCGGCTTGATCTCGCCGGTCTGCATGTCGACCTGTGGGAACCGCAGCGGACGATCCTTGCCGGTCATCGAGCCAAGCTGCGGCACGGCCGACAGAAGCGCACGGGTATAGGGATGTTTTGCGCCGGCAAAGAGATCGTGCGTCGTGCCGGTCTCGACCTGCTCGCCGCGGTACATGACGACGGTGCGGTCGGAAATTTCCGCGACCACGCCCATGTCATGGGTGATGAAGAGGACCGACATACCCTCCTCTTCCTGCAATGTCTTGATCAGCTCAAGAATCTGCGCCTGGATGGTGACGTCGAGCGCGGTTGTCGGCTCGTCCGCGATCAGCAGCTTGGGATCACAGGCAAGCGCGATCGCGATCACGACACGCTGGCGCATGCCGCCCGAAAAGTTCATCGGATATTCGTTGAGACGCGACTTGGCCGAGGGAATCCGGACCTTTTCGAGAAGCCGTACGGCTTCAGCCTGAGCCTGGCTTTCCGACATGCCGCGATGCTGACGCAGCACTTCGGTGATCTGCTCACCGATCTTCAGGACCGGGTTGAGCGAGGTCATCGGTTCCTGAAAGATCATGCCGATACGGTTGCCGCGGATCTTCTGCATGTCTTCGAGCGGGATGGACAGAAGATCCTTGCCCTCGAATTCAATCTTGCCGGTCACGCGGGAGTTTCCGGGCGACAGCAGGCGCATGATCGACATGGCCGTGACGCTTTTGCCGGAGCCGGATTCGCCGACGACGGCAACGGTTTCCTTCGGTGCGATGTCGAAGCTCACATCATTGACGACATTGCGCCATTCGCTACCGACACGGAAGGCCGTGTTGAGCTTGGAGATGGAGAGAATAGGATTGGTCATGATCTTAGCCCTCGCGACGCGGATTGAGGATGTCGCGCAGGCTGTCACCGATCAGGTTGATCGCGACGATGAGCAACAGAAGGGCGATGCCCGGGAAGAGGCTGATCCAGTAATCGCCGGAGAGCAGGTATTCGAAACCGTTCGAGATCAGGAGACCCAGCGACGGTTCGGTGACCGGCAGGCCGATACCGAGGAAGGAGAGTGTCGCTTCCAGCATGATTGCATAGGCAACGCGCATGGTTGCGACCACGATCAGCGGCGGCAGGCAGTTGGGCAGGATGTGCCGGAACAGGATGCTGCGGTCCGGCAGCGCCATCGAGCGGGCGGCATCGACATAGGCGCGCTTGCGCTCCACCAGTGCCGAACCGCGGATCGTACGGGCATAATAGGCCCACTGCGTCACGACGAGCGCCAGAATGATCTTGTCGACGCCCTGACCGAGAATGGCGAGGAAGATCAGCGCGATCAGGATGGCGGGGAAGCTGAGCTGGATGTCGACGATACGCATCAGGATCGAGTCGGTCCGGCCACCGACATAGGCACTGACGAGGCCGATCGAGGCGCCGATGACCAATGCGATCGCCGCGCTGGAAAGGCCGACGAGGATGCTGGTGCGCAGGCCATAAAGGATGGCGCTGAACAGGTCGCGCCCCTGTGTGTCGGTGCCGATCAGGTAGGTCATGCCCGACATGCTTTCCGAACCTGGCGGCAGTCGGCCATCCATGATGTCGAGCTGCGCGAGATCGTAGGGGTTCTGCGGTGCAATCAGCGGCGCGAAGATCGCCGCAAGAATGAAGATGGTCACCAGCACCATGCCGAGTAGCGCAAGCTTGTCATGCAGCAAGGCATAGATGATTTCGCGCGCGGGCGAACGGGAGGTGGATTTTGCACCGCTGTTTGCAGTGGCATGAACTGAAGTGGTGGAGGACGAAGTATTGTCGGTCATCACGAGTTCCCCTCAAGACGGACGCGGGGATCGACGATCGAGTAAAGAATGTCGACCAGAAGGTTGATGACGCTGAACATCACGACGGTAATCATCAGGTAGGCGAGTATAACGGGGCGATCGAGAACACCGATGGCATCGATGATCAGCTTGCCCATGCCCGGCCATGCAAAGATGGTTTCGGTCACGACCGCAAAGGCGATCAGCGAACCGAGTTCGAGGCCGATGACGGTGATCAGCGGGATCAGCGTATTCTTCAATACGTGCACGGTGACGATACGGCGTTCCGGCAGTCCCTTGGCACGGGCGAAACGGACGAAATCGAGCTGCATGGTTTCCATCACGCCGGCGCGGGTGAGGCGGATGACCAGCGAGATCTTGAACAGCGCCAGATTGAAGGCGGGCAGGAACAGATGCGACAGGCCATCCCATGTGAACATCGACAGCGGCACGCCAAACACATTGACGGTATCGCCACGGCCCGATGACGGCAGCCAGCCGAGATAGACGCTGAAATACATGATCATGACGAGGCCGATCCAGAAGGTCGGCAGGCTGAAGCCGAGGATCGAGAAGGTCATTATCGATTTTGAGATAAATCCCTTGGGCTTCAAGCCGGCATAAACGCCGAGCGGAATACCGATGACCAGCGCCATGGCGAGCGCCACGAAAGCCAGTTCCAAGGTCGCCGGCATCCGGTTCAGGATCAGCGTCAGGGCCGGCTGGTTGAACACGAATGAATTGCCGAGATCACCGGAGAGAGCGTTGGTCAGAAAGATCCAGTACTGCTCCCAGACCGACTTATCGAGACCGAAGGCCTGAATGACCTGCAGGCGTTCGGCCGGTGTCGCGGTCGGGCTCAAGAGGACGTCGACCGGGTTGCCGACGAGAAAGAGGCCAGCAAAGACCAGAACAGACATGACGAAAAGTGTGAGCACGGTCTGCAGGGACCGGCTTAATAGATATCCGCTCATGCGTGTGAGCCTCCCATAGTTCGGCTACCGAACGTTTCCCCGCCATGGCGGGCAATGCGCTCGATCAGCAATTCGATGAACCCGGTTTCGTCGACATCGGTGACGACAGTGGTATTGGCTGGCCGGTTCATCTTGTTGTAGAAATCGGCATAGGTATAACCCATCGTCAGGCCGGTAACCTGCGCGCCGACAAAAGCCTCGCGGCTGGTAAACAGTTCGGGGCGGATGAGCCAGGCGATAGTCGTCGCATCATGGATCGGGCCGCCCGGACGACCGAAGCGCTTTTCGTCGCTGCGGTCGAAAGTGGTGAAGAGATTGTAGAGTGCGGCACCCGCCTCGCCGCCGGCGCGGAACCGCTCGAAATGGTCTGCCGTAAACAAAGCCTGAAAGGTCATGTCGAGGGGCATCAGCACGATCGGCACGCCGGACTGGAAAACGATCTCGGCCGCGTGCGGATCGGCATAGATGTTGAACTCCGCCCAGGGCGTGCGATGGCCAAGCGCCGTGAAGGCACCGCCCATCGATACGATCTGGCGAATGCCGCGCGCGACATCCGGATGCTGGATCAGCGCCAGTGCGACATTCGTGAGCGGTCCGATGGCGCAAATGGTGATCTGCTCACCCGCCGTTACGGCGGCGCGAGCCGAACGCACGATAAACTGGATTGCACTCTCTTCTGCCGGCACGACATCGCCCGCCTTGACCAGCTTGTCATCGAACGAACCGATGCGAGCGTATTTGCCATAAACCTGTTCGCGCACAAGCGGGCCACTTGCGCCGGCAAAAACCGGCACGTCACGGCGGCCGCTCACGCCCACCAGCTTGCAGGCATTCGTAACCGTATGTTCCAGCGAAACATTGCCGGCCACGATAGAGAGGCCGAGAACCTCGATTTCCGGCGAGGCAAGCGCCATCAGGATGGCAGCGGCATCGTCCACGCCCGGATCCGCATCGATGATGACCTTGTGGCTGCTCATGCGACAGCCTTTTCGTCAGCGTAGCGCGACAGGCGCTCCAGGAAAAAGGCAATCACGCCTTCCGCATCGACCTTGGTGACGATGTCTGCATTCGGCGCCAGCCCGCTCTTACCATACCAGTCGGCAATCGTCTGGCCCATGCAAAGCTCGCTTTCGTATTCGACGAAGACGCGCGCCTTCTGCGTCTCGAACAAATGCGGCGCGAGGATGTAGGCCATGACCAGCGGGTCATGAAGCGGGCCGCCGCGCGAGCCGTAACGGCGCACGTCGTTGCGGTCCCAGAAAGCCATGAGTTCGGCCAGCGTTTCGGAAATACGGCCGCTAACGCGCGAAAACTCGGCGACATGCTCCGGCTTCAGCATCACCTGATGGGTCGCGTCGAGCGCCAGCGCCACGATCGGGATGCCGCTCGAAAATACAATATGCGCGGCGTGTGGATCGGCGAGAACGTTGAATTCCGAGGTCATCGTGCGGTTGCCCGGCTCGCGATAGGCACCGCCCATCATCACGATGCGTTCGATACCGTCGGCCAATTGCGGTTTCATCCGTAGGGCCACCGCAACATTGGTGAGCGGTCCAAGGCAGCAGAGCGTGATGCGCTCACCGGTTTCGGCACCATTGCCAAGCGCTTCGATAAGAAAATCGACGGCGGACATCGCTTCCGCCTTCTTCACCGGCTCCGGCAGCGTCGTGTTGCCGAGGCCCGTCTTGCCATGGAACTGTCCATGGATCGGCTCGCGCAGCATCGGCCGGAAACAACCGGCATAGACGGGGATATCAGTGCGGTTTCCGAGCTCGCAAACCTGCAGCGCATTACGCACCGTACGCTCCAGCGGCTGGTTGCCGCAGACCGGAGTTATACCAAGGATCTTCAGTTCCGGCGAAACGAATGCGGTCAAAAGCGCAATCGTGTCATCGATACCGGGATCACAATCGACGATGATCGAAGTCGGCTTCATACAAAATGCCTTCAATGTGGGAATCAGAAACGTCAAAGGGCGCCGATACTGCGCAAAACGCCGGCGATTTCCTCGCGCGCCGCGTCATTCAGCGGCATTTGCGGATGCATCGGCGCACCAACGGCAAATCCCTGCAGGTCGAGCGCCGTCTTGATGCAGGCGGCGATCGAGTATTTCGCAAAAACCTCGTTCAGCTTCCAGAGCGGCCGCTGCAGCTCCATTGCCCGCGCCCAATCACCCGCCTTGGCGGTTTCGTAGAGTTCAATGCTCTGTCTGGGCGCGATACAGGCCGGTCCAGCCATCCAGCCAACCCCGCCGATCATCATCACGCAGGTCGGAATGTGTGCGGAAGCTGCAAACACTTCCATCCGGCCACGCGTCCGCTCGATGATGGAGAGAAGACGACCGGTATTGGTGGAGGCATCCTTAATGTAACGAATATTGTCGATGCGGCTAAGGCGCTCGATCACCGGGAGCGACAGGTCGGAGCGCTGGAACTGCGGGTTGGTGTAGAGCACCACGGGGCGCCCTTTTGCCGCCTTGGCGATTGCGGTGAAATACGCTTCAACGCCCTCGTCGCTGATCGGGAAGTAGGCTTCCAGGATGGCCAGAATCCCGTCGGCGCCCGAGTTCACCATATATTCGGTCTGGGCAACGGCATCGGCTGTTGATGTCGACGCCACGCCGGCGACAACGGGGACACGGCCACTGCTGGCCGAGATCACCGTGTCGACGACGCGGCGCCTTTGCTCTTGGGAGAGATAGGCAAATTCACCCGTGCTGCCGAGCGGCGCGAGGCCATGGACACCTTCATCGATGAGATGGTCCACCAGATCTGCAAGCAGATTCCGCATCACATTGCCGGCTTCGTCGATCGGCGAAACGAGATAGGGAAATACACCGCTGAAGGACATGGTGAACCGCTCCTCTTTCGATCAGTTCGGCTTCACGTAATAGGGAAGCGTGTAGCCGTCGGAGCGACCCGCATAGTTTATGTCGCTCTTCACCGCCCAGGTATTGGCGAGATAGAAGACCGGGATGACGCCGAGGTCGGTCATCGCGATTTCCGTGGCCTTCTTCAGCAGGTCCTCGCGCTTGGCATCGTCCAGCGTTGCACGGGCTTCGTTGAGCGCCTTGTCGAATTCCGGGTTGGAATAACGACCGCGATTGCCCTGGCCGGCCTTTTCGCCATAGGTCTCAAGGATAGGCCCGAGAACGCCCGAAGCTTCGCCGGTTTCGACGGCAGCACCACCCATGATGAACGAGAACTCGAGGTTCGAGGCGCGGGTGAAATAAACGCTGCCTGGCAGGGTGGCGACTTCGGTCTTCACGCCGACGCGGCTGAAGAACTGGCCGATTGCCTGTGCCACCTTGCTGTCGTTCGGATAACGGTCGTTGGAGGCATGGAAGGTCAGCGCAAAACCATCCGGGTAACCGGCCTTGGCAAGCAGTTCCTTCGCCTTGTTCGGATCATAGGCATCGACCTTGATGGCCGGATCATAACCGAAATAACCCTCCGGCACGACCTGGCCGGCAGGTACGCCCTGCCCGTCCATTATCCGATCGACCAGCGCCTCGCGGTTGATCGACAGCGAAAGCGCACGGCGCACATCGGCGTTCAAGAGCGGGTTCTTGCCGTCAGGACCCTTGGCGAACGGCGATTGTTCGCGGTTCTGGTCCATATGCAGATACATGATGCGGTTGCCGGCAATGTTGACGACCTTCATCTTGTCGGAGGCTTCCAGGCGGCGGGTATCGGCCGTCGGGATGTTTTCGATCATGTCGACATCGCCCGAAAGCATGGCGGCAACACGGGCGCTCGGGTTCTTGAAGACACGGAAGGTGACCTTGTCCCACTGAGCCTTTTCGCCCCAATAGGCATCGTTTTTCTCAACGACGACGTTATCATCCGGAGACCACGAAACGAACTTGAACGGCCCGGTGCCGATGACGCCCTTGCCGGTGTTCATCTCACCGGTCGTGACCTTTTCCATCTCGGCCGGCAGGATGGCGATACGGCTGAGGTTGTTCAAGAGCAGCGGCGTCGGGCCGGAGGTCTTGATGCGCACCGTCAGTGGATCGACTGCCGTCACGTCGGTGATCGCCTTCACATAGGCGGCAAACGAGCTAGGGCTGTTGGTGGATGCAAGCGGAATGCGCTTGATGCTGGCGACCACGTCTTCAGCGGTGAAATCGCTGCCGTCGTGGAATTTCACGCCTTCGCGCAGCTTGAATTCCCAGGTCGTGTCATCAACGATCTGCCAGGAGACTGCCAAAGCCGGCTGGATCTGCTGCTTGTCGTCCTGATTGACAAGGCCGTCGAAAATATTGCGCGCCATCGCGCTATTGGGGCCGACGACATAGAATTGCGGATCCATGGATGTCGTCGAGGCGGAAAGACCGACGGTCAAATCCTTTGCCTGGCTTGCGGGCGGCATGGCGGAAACAGACGCGACCAATGCGGCTGCGAACACAGAAAACTTCATGGTGAGGACTCCTCCGGGTTGTCCAATCTCCGCACTCTCCCTGCGGGGTGGAGATGAGTTAAAGCTTTCTTACAAGAAAGAAAAATTGCATTTTGTACTCGATCCATGCCTAAATGTTATGGAGAGGATACCATGCGATTGAAACCACGTCAGGTAGAGGCATTTAGGGCCGTGATGATGGCCGGGGGCATTACCGCGGCGGCAGATGCCCTCAATGTTACCCAACCCGCCGTCAGCCGGTTGATCCGCGATCTCGAGGACGTCGTTCAGATGACATTGTTCGAGCGGATCGGCGCACGCCTCATACCGACCGCAGAGGCGACCCAGCTCTATCGGGAGGTCGAGCGGCTTTATCTGGGTCTCGACCAAATTGCCCAGGCCGCCGACGATATCCGCCTGCACAAGAATACCGTTCTTCGTATCGGCAGCGTGACATCACTTGTCCGTCCCTATCTGCATCGGGCCATAGTCGACGTGATCGGCGAGCGGCTGGATATTCCTCTGGTTATCGAGGTCGAGAACAGTCGTTACATCTGGGACATGGTCGAGCGGAACCGCTACGATCTCGGCCTGGTCTTCGCTTCACCGCGCATGCCCGACAAAAACGCCGTTCGTCTGCACAGCACGCATGCCGTTGCCGCGATGGCGCCGGGCCATCGTTTGGCGGGGCGTTCCGTCATTACGCCCTCCGATCTCATCGATGAGCGGGTGCTGATACCAGGCCGGAATTCGCCTTTGCGCCTCTCGCTCGACAGGGCCTTTTCTCGCGAGGAGCATCAGCCGGTCAGCACTATGGAAACATCCATGCTGAACTGCTGCTACTTCGCCGCCGCCGGCATGGGAGTGGGGATCGTCGATCACACCAGCCTCAGGTCCGCGGAGGCGGATGTGATCTCCATCCCGTTCGAACCGAATATCGAGGTTTCCTATTTCGCCATACGCCCGAGCGGCGGTCAACGGATCGCCATCCTCGACGAGATCATCAACAGGATCCAGCACCTGATCCAGAACTGACCCAGAGCGAGCCTTTCCTGCCGGCGCTTCGTTACGGCTGATTGGCGGCCTTTCGCACTGGAGCCAGCAATTCCGCCTGATCGGCAACGATGGAAGCAGCCTCGGCCCTCAAGACGTCCTTTGCGTTCTTGCGGGCATTCTCAAGCGCAAGATCCGCACTCAGACTGCGCTCGTTGGCCTGCAAGCCGTCATCCTCGCCACGCAGCACGCCGTCATCACCTTCTGCACGTGCCTTCAGGCGGCTTTCAAGGGCTTTCATCTCTTCTCGGCGCTCGGCCTCATTCAGGGAGATGACGCGCTTTTCCCGTTGCGCCTTCAACTCCGCAGCGTCTTCGACGAAACGCTGAAAATCCTTATCGTCTTTCACGCGGGCTTCATGACGGCTCAGGAGTTGCGGCAGCAACGAAGTCGTCTTGTTTGATGCGGTATATCTGGCAGGCTTGATCTTGTCCCACGGCAAGGCATTGTCATAGCTCGACTCGCCAACGATCTTCGGATCAAGGAGACCCGGCAAAGTAATGTCAGGCGTCACACCACGAAGCTGGGTCGTGCCGCCGTTTATCCTGAAAAACTGCGCGATCGTCAGCTTCAACTGGCCGTATTTCGGCGTATTGTTGCGAACGGCCTGGTCGAGATCGATGACAGTCTGCACTGTGCCCTTGCCGAAACTGGGCTCGCCGATGATCACGCCGCGACCGTAATCCTGTATCGCCGCTGCAAAGATTTCTGATGCCGACGCAGAGCCGCGATTGATCAGCACGCCGACCGGGCCAGCCCAGGCCGGCTTGGAAAGATCATCGCTTTCGACCTCGACCCTGCCCGCCGCATCGCGTTGCTGAACGACCGGACCCTTGCCGACGAACAGACCGGTCAGGTCGATCGCTTCGGTCAGCGAACCGCCGCCATTGTCGCGCAAGTCGATCAGGACGCCATCGACCTTTTCCTGCTTCAACTCCCCGAGAAGCTTGGCGACGTCGCGGCTGGCGCTTCGGTAGTCCTTGTCGCCTTTGCGGCGCGCATCGAAATCCTCGTAGAAGGCCGGCAGGGTAATGACCCCGATCTTGCGGGGCACACCATGATCATCGATGGGCAGGACGGTTTTCTTCGCAGCCTGTTTTTCAAGGCTGATCTTGTCGCGCACCAGGCTGATCACCCGATGGCTTGCATTCGCGGCAGTCTCGGCGGGAAGGATATCGAGCCGCACGACGGAGTCCTTCTCGCCGCGGATAAGCTGGACAACTTCGTCGAGGCGGATGCCGACGACTTCCTTGACCGCGCCATCCTTGCCCTGGCCAACGCCGATGATGCGATCTCCGACCGCCAGCTGCCCGGATAGCTGGGCCGGACCGCCGGGCACGAGTTCGCGAATGGTCGTGTAGCCGTCCCGTTCCTGCAGAACCGCCCCGATGCCGACCAGCGAAAGCTTCATCGAAATGTCGAAATCAGCCGAGGCGGCAGCACCGAAATAGTCGGTATGCGGATCGACGGAGGTTGTGTAGGCAGCCATGAAGGACTGGAACACGTCATCACTCTTGTAGGTGTAGACGCGCTGCTGGATGTTCTCGTAACGCTTGTCGAGCGTATTGCGAATTGTGTCGCTTGTCTGGCCGGCTAGTTTCAGCCGCAGCCAGTCGTTCTTGACACTCTTGCGCCACAGGTCATGAAGCTGTGCTTCCGATTGCGCCCATGGGTCATCCTCACGCGACAGAGGAAAATCTTCCTTGGCGCTGAAATCGAAGCCCTGCTTGAGCAGGTCCCGCGCATATGCCATGCGATCGACAACGCGCTGCGAATAGACGTTGAATATCGAAAACGGGATCTTCAGGTCTTCGTTGACGATTGCATCGTCGATCCTGGTCTTGTTGACCATGAACTTGTCGATATCGGCCTGCAGGAAAAAGCTCCGGTCCGGATCGAGCGACTTCAGATATCGATCCATGATTTTCGCAGACAGGGCATCGTCGAGCGGAACCGGCTTGTAGGCATAGCGCTCAAGGAATTGCGCGCTCAGATTTGCGGCCTCCGCCTGGCTCTTTTGCGGCGCAAGAACCGGTGGCGGGCCAAGCTCCAGGGCATAGGCCGACGGTGCCATTAGAAGAAACAGGCCAACGAAACCGTAACGAGCGCGCATTCAGCTATAATCCCAAGTGCAGAATAAACAGACTGTCAGGTGTTGCATCAACCGTGCCGTTTTAGCAACCCAACTCTATGCGCAATAATTTGTGTCTAACGCCCACATTATCGACAAAATTGCTGTCGCGAGCCGGCTCCCGCTCTGCCCTGCCGTCGCCTTGCGCCATGTTTTCCGGTCGCCATCACATTTTCCTTCATGGTCTTAAGACTGAAACCGGCCTTTCCCTCGCTCCGGTTTTGCTATCTTTATATGTGTCTGCATTCGCACATTCTTTGGGAGGAAATATGCGGGCAATGTTGAACGAGGTCGAAAAGCGTCGCGCGGAGGCGAGGCTGGGCGGCGGCGTCAGGCGGATCGAGGCCCAGCATGCCAAAGGCAAGCTGACGGCCCGCGAACGGATCGAGGTGCTGCTCGACGAGGGTTCGTTCGAAGAATTCGACATGTATGTCACCCATCGCGCCGTAGATTTCGGCATGGCGGACCAGAAAGTCGCCGGTGATGGCGTAGTCACAGGGTGGGGCACGATCAACGGCCGGCAGGTCTACGTCTTTTCCCAGGATTTCACCGTACTCGGCGGCTCGCTGTCGGAAACCCATGCGCAAAAGATCTGCAAGATCATGGATATGGCGGTGCGGGTCGGCGCACCGGTGATCGGCTTGAACGATTCAGGCGGCGCGCGCATCCAGGAAGGTGTCGCCTCGCTTGCCGGTTATGCCGAAGTGTTTCGCCGCAATGCCGAGGCATCCGGCGTCATTCCGCAGATTTCCGTGATCATGGGCCCCTGCGCCGGCGGCGCCGTCTATTCGCCTGCCATGACCGATTTCATCTTCATGGTCCGCGATTCCTCCTACATGTTCGTCACCGGCCCGGATGTGGTGAAAACGGTGACAAACGAGATCGTGACCGCGGAAGAACTGGGAGGCGCAGCCACCCACACGCAAAAGTCATCCGTGGCCGACGCGGCATTTGAAAACGATATCGAGGCGCTGGAAGCGGTTCGCCGGCTTTTCGATTTCCTACCGCTCAACAATCGCGACAGGGTTCCGATCAGGCCGGTTCACGACGACCCATCACGGGTCGAAATGCGGCTCGACACGCTGGTGCCGGACAGCGCGGCCAAACCCTATGACATGAAGGAACTGATAACGGCACTTGCGGACGAAGGCGATTTCTTCGAGATCCAGCAGGCCTTCGCGAAAAACATCGTCACCGGCTTCATCCGCATCGAAGGCCAGACGGTCGGCGTCGTTGCCAACCAGCCGATGGTTCTGGCCGGCTGCCTGGACATCGATTCATCGCGCAAGGCGGCGCGGTTCGTCCGTTTCTGCGATGCCTTTTCCATTCCTATCCTGACGCTGGTCGACGTCCCCGGTTTCCTGCCGGGCACCGCGCAGGAATATGGTGGTGTCATCAAGCATGGCGCAAAACTGCTGTTTGCCTATTCGGAGGCGACTGTACCGATGGTGACGCTGATCACCCGCAAAGCCTATGGCGGCGCCTATGACGTGATGGCATCAAAACATATCGGCGCCGATATCAACTATGCATGGCCAACAGCTGAGATCGCGGTGATGGGCGCCAAGGGGGCGACCGAAATTCTCTATCGCTCCGAACTTTCAGACCCGGACAAGATCGCGGCCCGCACGAAGGAATACGAGGAACGTTTCGCCAATCCCTTCGTTGCCGCCGAGCGCGGTTTCATCGACGAGGTGATCATGCCGCATTCGTCCCGTCGCCGTATCGCCCGCGCCTTTGCCTCGCTGCGCAACAAGCAGGTAACGACGCATTGGAAAAAACACGACACGATACCGCTCTGAAGGCCCGCAACCATGTTCAAGAAAATCCTCATCGCCAATCGTGGCGAAATCGCCTGCCGGGTTATCAGAACAGCGCAGAAGATGGGCATCGCAACCGTCGCCGTCTATTCGGACGCCGATGCGAATGCCCTGCATGTGTCGATGGCCGACGAGGCGGTGCATATCGGCCCCGCACCTTCCAACCAGTCCTATATCGTCATCGACAAGATACTCGATGCGATCGCCCGGACCGGTGCGGATGCCGTACATCCGGGTTATGGCTTTCTGTCGGAAAATGCCGCTTTCGCCGCCGCTCTCGAAAAAGCCGATGTCACCTTCATCGGCCCGCCCGTGAAGGCCATCGAGGCAATGGGCGACAAGATCACCTCGAAAAAGATCGCTTCGAAGGCCGGTGTCTCGACCGTGCCCGGGCATATGGGCCTGATCGAAGATGCCGACGAGGCGGTGAAGATTTCCTCTTCGATCGGCTATCCGGTCATGATCAAGGCCTCCGCAGGCGGCGGCGGCAAGGGCATGCGCATCGCCTGGAACGACGCGGAAGCCCGCGAGGGTTTCAAGTCGTCCCGCAACGAGGCGAAAAGCTCTTTCGGCGACGACCGTATCTTCATCGAGAAGTTCGTCGACCAGCCGCGCCA
Source organism: Hyphomicrobiales bacterium (assembly GCA_900472575.1). Classification (GTDB taxonomy): domain Bacteria; phylum Pseudomonadota; class Alphaproteobacteria; order Rhizobiales; family Rhizobiaceae; genus Neorhizobium; species Neorhizobium cellulosilyticum. The sequence goes on along the minus strand of UCIV01000010.1, from coordinate 191,017 downwards.
TATCGAGATCCAGGTTCTGGGCGACCAGCATAAAAACACGCTTTATCTCGGCGAACGCGAATGCTCCATCCAGCGGCGCAACCAGAAGGTCATCGAGGAAGCCCCTTCGCCTTTCCTCGATGATGCGACCCGCAAGGCGATGGGGGAACAGGCGGTAGCACTTGCAAAGGCCGTCGGTTATTTCTCCGCGGGCACGGTCGAATTCATCGTCGACGGCAACCGGAATTTCTATTTCCTCGAAATGAATACCCGCCTGCAGGTGGAGCATCCGGTGACCGAACTCGTCACCGGCATCGACCTCGTCGAGCAGATGATCCGCGTTGCAGCTGGCGAAAAGCTTTCGTTCAAGCAGAAGGACGTATCACTCAGGGGATGGGCGATCGAAAGCCGACTTTATGCCGAAGACCCCTATCGCAATTTTCTGCCGTCGATCGGCCGGCTTTCCCGTTACCGCCCGCCGGTCGAGGGGCTGCAAGATAGCGGCGCCGTTATCCGCAACGATACCGGTGTTTTCGAAGGCGGCGAGATATCGATGTATTATGATCCGATGATCGCCAAGCTCTGCAGCTGGGCCGAGGACCGGAAAGCCGCAATAGACGCCATGGGGACGGCTCTCGATGCGTTCGAGGTGGAAGGGATCGGTCACAACCTTCCCTTCCTGTCTGCCGTGATGGGGCAGGAAAGGTTCCGCTCCGGCGAGCTGACGACCGCCTATATCGCTGAAGAGTTTCCGGATGGCTTTTCCGGTGTGGAGCCCGATGTCGGCGACGCGCGCAAGCTTGCGGTCATTGCAGTGCTGGTCAACCAGGCTTTGGAGGAACGCGCAAGCTGGATTTCCGGCACGCTGTCCAAACGCCGCCGGGCGGTGGCGAAGGACTGGGTCGTGACACTTTCGGCCGGGGCAAAGTCCACATTCGAAGGCCCGGTCACGCTCGATACGGCGGCCGATGGAGCCTTCGTGCGTTTCGACGATGCCCATCATATCTCTGCTGCGACCGGCTGGTTTCCGGGGCAGAGTCTTGGGGATTTCCATGTCGGCGGTGAGAGCCTGATGGTGAAGGTTGATCTGGTGGGGTCGGCCATCCGGCTGCGCTGGCACGGCATGGATATTCTGGCGCGGGTGCGCTCGCCGCGCATTGCCGAGCTTGCCAAGCTCATGCCGGTCAAGCTGCCGCCGGACACGTCGAAAATGCTGCTTTGCCCGATGCCCGGGGTCATCACTTCGATCGCAGTGAGCGCGGGTGACAAGGTGGAGGCCGGCCAGACGCTTGCCACGGTCGAGGCGATGAAGATGGAAAACGTTCTGAAGGCCGAGAAAGCGGCGCTTGTCAAACGCGTTGCCGCCACACAAGGCCAAAGCCTTGCCGTGGACGAATTGATCATCGAATTCGAATGATCTGATCGCCGGGTGACATTGCCGCCATTGATCATAACCGCTCATGTCGAGCTTGACGACATGGAGCCATTCGATCGTCTCCGACAGGAGCATTTTCCGCCTGCCCGCAATTTCCTCAAGGCGCATGTCACCATCTTCCACCATCTCCCCGGCCAGCGGCTCGCGGCGGTCAAGGAGATCTTGGCCGAAACGCTGCTGGAGCGGACAGATTTCCTCGCAACCGTCAGCGGCATTCAGCATCTGGGAGCAGGCGTCGCATTCAAGATCGAAAGCCCCGAACTGCAGGAGCTGCGAGCCGAACTCTCCCGTCGTTTCGGCTCCTGGCCCGGCCCGCAGGATCTGCAGAAATTCCGCCCGCATATCACGATCCAGAACAAGGTATCGCGGGCAAAAGCCGACCAGTTGTTTTTCGAGCTGACCAGCCGGTTCGAACCGAAATCCATCCGCATGACCGGGCTCGATCTATGGAGTTATCTGGGCGGCCCGTGGCGTCATGAAGGCTTGATGTCATTATCGGATCGAGAGGGGCAGCAGCCCCAGTCATCCGGCGCGGGACACTGATCCTCCGTACTCTTGGAAACGTTTTCGCAATTTCATCAAAAAACCGAGCCATCGTCGGAACCGGAAGCCCTGACAGGCATTACGCCCTCGTTCTTTCTCTCACCACAAGCTTGATGTCCGAGGATTGATGATATGCCCAACGCAAGCAACCTTTTACGCTTAGGCCACATCGTGCTCACGGACTTTGGACCGTCATTCTCGATCCTCCTGTCGATTTTCGCCTTGGGTGCCTGGGTTTTGGGCCTTCAGTTTGGAAGCGTGCTGCACGACCTTCCCGACTACGGAGACAGCGTGTTTCAGAATATGCGGTCGTCGACGATTTCCGATTTCATCGGATAAACACCGCCCGGCCCTGAACGAGCCGGACGCGTATTGCTTGAGGAAACTACCTTACCACTCGGCGAAGCTTCCATCCTCATGGCGCCAGATCGGATTGCGCCAACGATGGCCTTCCTTGGATCGTTCAATCACATAGGCTTCGTCGACTTCAACACCGAGGCCCGGCCCCTGTGGAATGCTGACAAAGCCATCGGCGTAATGGAAGACTTCCTTGTTTGAGATATAGTCGAGGATGTCATTGCCCTGGTTATAATGGATGCCGAGGCTCTGTTCCTGAATGAACGCGTTATAGGAGACGGCATCGACCTGCAGGCAGGCGGCAAGCGCAATCGGGCCGAGCGGGCAATGTGGCGCCAACGCCACATCATAGGCTTCCGCCATGGCGGCTATCTTGCGGCATTCGGTAATCCCGCCAGCATGCGATAGATCCGGCTGGATGATGTCGACATAACCGTCCGACAGAACCTGCTTGAAATCCCAGCGTGAGAACAGCCGCTCACCGAGCGCGATCGGTGTCGAGCAATGGTTGGCGATCTCTTTCAGCGTCTCGCGGTTCTCGGAAAGCACCGGTTCCTCAATGAACATCAGTTTGTAGGGCTCGAGTTCCTTGGCAAGGACTTTTGCCATCGGCTTGTGGACACGGCCATGGAAATCGACGCCGATGCCGATATGCGGGCCAACGGCTTCACGTATGATGGCGATCGTCTCGACGGCCTTTTCAACCTTTTCATTTGTATCGACGATCTGCATTTCCTCGCAGCCGTTGAGCTTGATGGCCTTGAACCCGCGGGCAACCACGTCCTTTGCATTGTTGGCGACATCCGACGGGCGGTCGCCGCCGATCCAAGAATAGACTTTGATCCGATCCCTTACCTGGCCGCCCAGGAGCGAATGGACCGGCTGGCCCAACGCCTTGCCCTTGATGTCCCAGAGCGCCTGGTCGATGCCGGCGAGCGCCGACATGTGAACGGCCCCTCCCCGATAGAACCCGCCGCGATAAAGAACAGTCCAGTGATCCTCGATCAGAAACGGGTCCTTGCCGATCAGGTAATCGGACATCTCATGCACGGCGGCCTCGACCGTCAGTGCTCTGCCCTCGACCACCGGCTCACCCCAACCGACGATGCCTTCGTCAGTCTCGATCTTCAAAAACAGCCAGCGCGGCGGGACGATGTAGGTGGTAAGCTTGGTAATCTTCATCAAAGTGCTCCAAATATGAAGTCGTGCGGCTGCATTGCCGACTATAGCGCGGACTATGGTGTTCCTTTTGCTCCAGAAACGGTCGGCACCAGGCGATCTAATCCTCGCTGACAAGGATTAAAATTCATAGGATGGATGTCAATATAAATATGATTTATTTCTGGATTTGATCCAAAAATAAGATCGTTCCATACTATGAATTGCAAACGACAAACGGCACCCCGCAGGAGAGAGATCGAGCAATGACAAAAGAGGGCTCTCTGCTGAGAAACGCTTCGATGACACGGGTGCTGACAGAGGACGGCGAACCGATCGCACAGCGCGGAAAACGAACTGTCCGAGAAGCGCTGCTTCACTGTCTTATCGAAATGATCGTATCGGGGGCGTTTGCCGAAAACTCCACCCTGCCTAACGAGGCCGAGCTTACCGAACGTTTTGGCGTCAGCCGCACCAGCCTGCGGGAAGCCATGCAATATCTCTCTGCCCTCGGCATGGTTCGATCGCGAACAAGAGCCGGCACTACCATCCTGCCGAAGGAAAACTGGAACTATCTTGATCCGATCGTCCTTGAGGTCATACTGTCGGTCGGAGCTGACGACGCCTTTTATTCCTCGCTGATCGACGCTAGACAACTGTTAGAACCTGCAGCAGCCGCGCAAGCGGCCGCCAATGCCAACGCGCGCCAGCTCTACCAGATTTCAAAAGCATTCGAGGACATGGTCGAGGCCAACTCCCGAGATACAGAGGCCTGGAGTCGGGCCGATCTGGAATTCCATACCGCAATCATCAATGCTAGCGGAAACTGGGTCTACCGGCAGTTCGCAAGCGCCATCCAGGCAGCGCTGCTCGCGAGCTTCCGGCTCACCAACCGTGCCAGCCAATCACACGAACAGGCGATCTTGAGTCATCAGGTTGTATTGGAGGCCATTCGCATGCGACGACCCGAGGCAGCGCACCATGCCATGGCACACCTTATCGGCGCGGCACGAATAGAAATGACTGAAGCACTTCGACAAGCAAGTATGGTTTTTCAGCAGCCAAAGCCATAACAGGATATTGAATAAATCCTACAATACATCAAGATCATATGCGATTTTCTGCCACTTCATGCGTGAGAGGGCTGCGGGCCGCTTGACGTAATCCCGTCAATCGTTGACAACTCCAGCAACGAGAGACAGACCGGTCTTGCTTCCGTCGATTTGGGACCGTCTATGGATCATCGAAGTAATAGGCCCAAAATTTAAAGCGATGCGATGAGAGAAGCCATACCTGACCAGATCCTCACTGCTGCCGGAGCACTTTTCTATAAAGAAGGCATTCGAGCGGTGGGAATTGACCGCATCATAGAAGAAGCGAATGTCGCCAAGGCGACGCTTTATCGGCACTTCCCTTCCAAGGACCATCTGGTCGCAGCCTACCTTCAGGCCCGCCACGATCGAGTTATCCGATCTCTCGAAGACGTCACCGAAGCGGCGATGGCCCCAAGAGACAAGATAAAGCTGATCTTCGAACGCTTGCACGAAAAGGCAGACAGCCCGGAGTTTCGCGGGTGCGCATTTGCGTTGGCAGTCGCGGAACACGGCGATTCCGAACGTGTCGTCTCTGTAGCTCGAACTCACAAAACAATGGTTCGGGACATATTCTCTGCCATTATGTCAAAGGCCAACAGCGGATCTCAACAGGCGTCCGCCCATCTTTCCCTTCTTTACGAAGGCGCGCTGGCTACCGTGGCAGTCGGACGCGACCCGAGTGCCGTACTCATTGCCCGTGATTGCGCACTTTCCGTCTTCGATATGGCAGTGTCCACCAAGCAGCCCTCCTGAAAGCGATAGCAGACCATGACAAAAACGATCGATTTCTTCTTCAGCATTGGCTCACCCTGGGCCTTTATCGGGTTGGAACCATTTGCCACGCTGGCAGCTGAACATGGCGCCACGATCCGTCCTCACGTCATTCCGCTGGTCGAGGACAATGGCGGTATCTACTCCCGCAATCGACCCGAAGCGCGCCGCGCCTACTGGACGAAAGACCTGAAACGTTGGGCGGCGTTGAGAGGCAAGACGCTCAACTTCGACAATCGCACCGCACTTTCCGATCCAGCACCGGCCGGTCTGATGGTCGTCGCCGCGATCGAGGCCAATCAGGACTGGCTCAAGCTGACGAAAGCGCTTCAGGAAGCGTTCTGGGGACGTGGCGAAGATATTGGCGATACCGAGATCCGCCGGTCGATTGCGACGGCAGCGGGCTTTGATGCAGCAGCACTGGATGACCTGGGCCAGGGCGAAGCCGTGCAGGCACGCCGCACATCCAGCTACGAGACTGCAAAGGCTGCCGGCGTCTTCGGGCTACCGACCTTCCTGTATGACGGCGAGCTTTATTGGGGCCAGGACAGCCTGCCTTTCCTTGAACGCCATCTGAAGGGCGAAAAGCTGGTCGCCTGATTTTCACTCAAGCGACCTCATGCGCCGCAGACGCGGCACGGGTTTGTTTATCCGCTTATATTTTCGGAGTTTCCCAATGTCTCTTTCCCTGCCCGGCTCTCTTGTCACCACCGAATGGCTTGCAGCGCATATTGACCAGCCGGAGCTCGTCATTCTCGATGGATCTTTCAAACTGCCGGGCGCCACCCCGATCGCGGCTGACGATTTTGCCGCCCGGCACATTCCGAAGGCGCGGTTTTTCGATATCGACAAGATTGCCGACCACGAAACGTCGTTGCCGCATATGCTACCCTCGCCCGAAGCTTTCGAGCAATACGCGGCGGATCTCGGCATTTCGAACGGCAGCATCGTAGTGGTCTATGACACGCCCGGCCTTATGTCGGCTGGCCGCGTCTGGTGGACATTGCGGACTTTCGGACACGACAAGGTAGCAGTTCTAGACGGTGGCCTGCGGAAGTGGCTGGCAGAAGGTCGACCGGTAACCGAGGAGGTTGCACCATTCTCCAGAGGCGTTTTTAAGGCGCATTTCAATCCCGGGGCGGTGCGTTCGAAAGCACAGGTCCTCGATAATATCGCAAGCCAGGCAGAACAGGTAATCGATGCCCGCTCCGCCGGACGCTTCACCGCGACAGAAAAGGAAGCCCGCCCGGGTCTTCGCTCCGGTCATATTCCGGGCAGCCTCAATCTGCCATTCAATGCGCTGACCAATCCCCAGACCGGCGAACTTCTCGATACCCCAAGCATCGCGAAGGCTTTTGAACAGGCCGGGCTCGATCTTTCCGAACCTGTCATCGCAAGCTGCGGCTCAGGTGTAACTGCAGCAGCGCTTGCCTTCGGCCTTCATCTTGCAGGCAAGGACGACGTGGCGATCTACGACGGAGCCTGGACAGAATGGGGGCAGCAAGGCGATACACCTGTTGAGACCGGAGACGGAAAATGAGCGCGCTTCCGCTCTCCCTTTCCGAAGCTCTTAGCAAACGCTTCGGTGATCGTTATTCGATATCGCAGGCCCTGCGCGAACAGCATGGTCGCGGTGAATCCCATCACACGCCTGCCATCCCGGATGCCGTCGTTTTTGCGGAGAACACACAAGAGGTGGCCGATATCGTGCGGCTATGCGCTGCCGAAAGCGTTCCGGTCATCGCCTTTGGCGCGGGAACATCGCTGGAAGGCCACCTGACCGCAGTGCGCGGTGGTATTTCCATCGATCTGTCGCGCATGGCGAAGATCACCCGCATCAGCTCCGAGGATCTCGACTGCACCGTCGAGGCGGGCGTTACGCGTGAACAGTTGAACACCCATCTGCGTGACATGGGTCTGTTCTTCCCGATCGATCCGGGTGCCAATGCCTCGATCGGCGGCATGACAGCTACACGCGCTTCCGGAACCAATGCCGTGCGCTACGGTACCATGCGTGAAAACGTGCTTGGGCTAACCGTCGTATTGCCGAATGGCCAGATCATCCGCACCGGTGGACGGGCGCGCAAGTCCTCTGCAGGTTACGACCTGACCCGGCTCTTCGTCGGCTCGGAGGGCACGCTCGGCATCATTACTGAGGTCACATTGCGTCTCTACGGTATTCCCGAGACGATCTCTGCTGCGCTCTGCTCTTTCGAAAGCGTGGAACAGGCGGTAGCCGCTGCAATTCAGGTAGTCCAGCTCGGCATTCCCGTTGCCCGTATGGAACTGATGGACCGCGGCCTTATCAAAGCCGTCAACGCGTATTCCAACCTGTCCTTGAAGCTGGAGGACACGCTTGCCTTCGAGTTTCACGGCTCGCCGGCCGGCGTGCAGGAACAGGTCGAAATGGTTGCCGCAATCGTCGCGGAAAACGACGGTCGGGATTTCGAATGGGCAAATGCAGCAGAAGAGCGTAACCGGCTTTGGAAGGCGCGTCATAGCGCCTTTTATGCTGTCGTCTCCCAGCGAGAAAACGCCAAGGGCTGGTCGTCCGATGTCTGCGTGCCTGTCTCCGAGTTAAGTGGCTGCATCCTGAAGACACGCGAACTTCTGAAGGATTGCAGTGTCCCGGCAGCCATTCTCGGACATGTCGGGGACGGCAATTACCACGTCGTCTTCTCCGTCGATCCGAACAACCGGCAGGAACTCGACGAAGTCGCTTCAATCAATAAGAAGATGGTGCAATATGCCATCTCCGTCGGCGGTACATCGACAGGCGAGCATGGGGTCGGCACGGGCAAGATTGCCTATCTTCGGGCTGAACATGGTGATGCCGTTGATCTCATGGCCGTCATCAAGAATGCTATCGATCCGGCAGGCATCATGAACCCTGGCAAGGTTTTGCCAAATTAGCCCTTGACCGGCAGCTGAAACACATTGATCGCCGAGGATACCCGCCATGAGCTCGTTCAAGCCTCACAGCTCACATTGGGGCGCCTTTTCAGGCAGATATGAAAACGGCACCCTCCACATCCGGCCTCATCCCGACGATCCGCACCCGTCTCTCCTGCTGGGCAACATTCCGGCGATTGCCGATAGTCCTGCTCGTGTCAGACGCCCCGCCATCCGGCGTGGCTGGCTTGAGCAAGCACCTGCCCACGCAAAAAAACGTGGCGCCGATGATTACATTGAAGTTAGCTGGCCCCAAGCGGCGGAGCTGGTCGCAAACGAACTTCACCGCGTTTACCGGGATTTTGGCCCGCAAGCCGTATTCGGCGGTTCCTATGGTTGGTCGAGTGCCGGCCGTTTTCATCATGCCCAGAGCCAGATCCATCGTTTTCTAAACGTGCTCGGCGGTTACGTGCGTTCCGTCAACACCTACAGTTCCGGCGCGGCATCGGTCATCATCCCGCATGTATTGGGGCCTTATGACACGGTCGACCGCAAGAGCGTCACCTGGGATGCAATCGAGCGCAGCACAGAACTCGTCGTCGCCTTCGGCGGAATGGCGATTAAGAACGCCGACGTGCATGGTGGCGGTATAGGAGCTCATATCGTGCGGCCGAAACTGTCCGGCGCCAGTGCTCGCGGCGCCCGGTTCGTCTCCATCACCCCGCTTAAGGACGACTTTCCTTCTGAAGTGAATTCTGAATGGCTGGCGATCATTCCGGGCACCGACGTTGCGCTCATGCTGGGAATAGCACATGTGCTGGCGGCAGAAGGACTGCATGACCGCGAGTTTCTTGAGCGCTATACGGTCGGATATGAGCGCTTCGAGGACTATCTGCTTGGCCGCAACGATGGATTGCCGAAAACGGCCGAATGGGCAGCGGAGATCTGCGGCATAAGCGCAGAAACAATCAGGGACTTGGCGCGGGCAATGGCACGCTTGCGCACACTGGTGACCGTCAGTCATTCGCTGCAGCGAGCCGACTACGGCGAACAACCAGTCTGGATGGGTATTGTGCTTGCCGCGATGCTCGGCCAGATCGGTCTTGATGGAGGCGGATATTCATATTCGCTCGGAGCGCTTGGAAACATCGGAAAACGCCAGCTGGCCGTGCCGCTGCCAACGCTCAGCCAGTTCAGGAATCCTCTGGCGGACTATATCCCCGTCGCCCGTATCGCGGACATGCTGCTCAATCCGGGTGGCGAATTCCAGTATAATGGCAATGATCTGCACTATCCGGATATTCGCCTTGTCTATTGGGCAGGCGGCAATCCATTTCATCACCATCAGGATCTCAACAGGCTGCGCGCCGCATTCAGGCGACCCGAGACAATCATCGTTCATGAGACGGCCTGGACGTCCACCGCGCGTCACGCAGACATCGTTCTGCCGGCAACGACAACGATTGAACGGGACGATATCGGCGCGGCAGACCGCGACGATCTGATGGTAGCGATGAAGAAATTGATCGAACCGGTCGGCGAAGCACGCGACGACTATGAGATTTTTTCCGCCATCGCCCGGCATCTCGGGAAATTCGACGCGTTTACCGAAAACCGCACGGCCCGGGAATGGCTGGGCTTCCTTTTCGAAACGACACGTCAGGCGCTCGCAGCCGGCGGGCATGACGCTCCGGATTTCGAAGAGTTCTGGGAACGCGGTGAACTGCGGCTGCCGATCAAACCCGATGATGGCGGCCCAGCACGTGCCTTCCGTGACGACCCGTCTGCATCTCCGCTGCAGACCCCATCCGGCAAGATAGAGATATTCTCAAAGACGATCGCAGCGTTCGACTATGACGATTGCGGCGGTCATCCATATTGGTACCCCGCAAGGGCTGAAGCGGCGGTCGATAAAACGATCTACCCGCTGCATCTGGTTTGCAACCAGCCGCACCAGCGACTGCATAGCCAGCTCGATTATGGTGACTTCAGCCGCTCGACGAAGATCAAGGAGCGCGAGCCGGTTCGCATCAACCCGGCCGATGCGGCAGCGCGCGATATAGAGGATGGCGATATCGTCAGGCTTTTCAACAATCGTGGCAGTTGCCTTGCAGCAGCGATATTGAGCGAAGACGTAAGGCAAGGCGTGATGCAGCTTTCGACGGGCGCATGGTTCGAGCCGGATGATCCGAAGTCGGAACACCCGATGTGCATCCATGGAAATCCGAATATCCTCACGCAGGATATAGGCACTTCCAGATTGGCCCAAGGCTGCACCGGTCAGATCACCAAAGTGGAGGTCGAGCGGTTTTCTGGCAACACTCCACCGGTCCGGGTCTTCGAGGGCATGACATTCGTGACGAATGAGAATGGTCCCGAGACATAAACCCGGACCGCAAATCCTCACCTTTGTGCCGGCCGATCATCTCTCGTATGCGGTCTCGACCAAGATGTAGGCCGGCAGTTCGCTGCATTTTCCATTTCTCACCGCCTGCCTCGCAATCCGGCGTTCAGGCCTCCCCCATTCCCCGTCACCACGTTTGAAACATCAATCCCAAACGCTTCCCAAACTGTGACAAATTAATCCACTAATTCCATGGAAAAAGAATAACCAGTCTTTCTCCTTGGCGCTGCGCTGATAGGCTGTGTGTCATGATCTTCTTGCTGAACAACGGAGGACCGCGTCATGAACGGAATATGTAGCGCCGAGCGCGCTCTGCTCGCGATACGGCCTGCCAGGAGCAGCTAACAGCGGCTCCGCCGAAGTCCAGTCATCGGAATTTGCATTTTCCTATTCGCCCGCTCGGCACGGAACCGCAGCGGCAACGGCTTGACGCGCGCAGTTTCCGCTTATCGCGGACCAGCATGCGCGCTCGCAGAACATCGAAAACACAACCTACACCCCGAAACATCAGGACCACCCCATGACCGAACAATCTTCTCTTCTCAATCTCTCCCGGCGCCGCCTGCTGATCACGACATCGGCTACGGTTGCAGCGGCTCTTTTGGTCTCGACAACGGGCTTCACTCCGGCTCAGGCCGCCGAAACGCCGAAAGATGGTGGCGACATAACCTTCCTGATTGACTCTCTCGGTGATACCTGGATCCCCAACAACAGCGCCATCTCCAGCTTCCAAGGACATATCTGGGGGCATGTCACCGACAAGCTTCTTTATGTTGATGCTGAAGGCAAGGTCAGCCCCTGGCTCGCCGAACGCTGGGAGCAGAATGACAATGCCACGGAATTCACGCTACACCTCAAGAACGGTGTGACCTTCTCCGATGGTGCACCGCTCGATTCCGCCGCGGTCGTTGCCAATCTCGACATCTGGTATGCAGGCCGAAAGAACGAAGGCATCAACCCGATCGGCCTTTTCCCCAAGACTTACGATCGCGCCGAAGTTATCGACCAGTCCACCGTCAAGGTGTTCTTCAAGAAGCCGACACTGGGCTTTATTCCGACGCTGGGCTACCACGGCTCGATCCTCGTATCGCCCAAAAGCCTAGCCCAACCGGCTTCCCAGCAAGCCGACCTAAGCAAGACTGCCGGCAGCGGACCCTATGTGGTCGAGAGCTGGAAGGAAGGCGATCACGTTACGCTGGTCAAGCGCAAGGATTATAACTGGGGACCGGCCGCCGTCGGCCATACCGGTCCGGCCTTCCTCGACTCAATCACCTACAAGCTTGTGTCAGAACCCTCGCTCCGGGTCGCCTCGGTCCAGTCCGGTCAGGCAGATGTCGCCTATAATGCCTCCCCCCAGGAGCTGAAGTCGCTCAAGGAAGAAGGTTATACGATTGCAACGCCGCGATATCTCGGTTTCGTCAATGGCTGGGCGGTCAATACGAAGATCGCGCCCTATGACGACGTAAAAGTTCGCCAGGCGCTGCAGGCCGGTATCAATCGTCAGGAAATCATCGATACGGTCTACACGCCCGACTGGAAGCTGCCGACCTCGTTCATCCAGAGCAACGTGCCCGGCGCCACCGACCAGAGCGGCCTTTTAGCTTACAATCCCGACAGAGCCGAAAAGCTGCTCGACGAGGCGGGATGGGCAAAGGGCGCAGACGGTGTTCGCACCAAGGACGGCAAACCGCTTACGCTGACGCTCCATTCCAATCCCTATCTCGCCACCTCCAAGTCTGTGGACGAGCTTATCGCCCAGCAGCTCGGCAAGCTTGGCTGGAAGGTCGCTATCCGTGCTTATGACGTCGTGACCTATGGAGAAAAGGTGAAATATGGCGGTCCTGCCATCCCGACATACGAAGTCACACGCAGCTTCATCGACGCCGGAACGGTTGCCGGTATCCTGACAAATGCCAACAATGGCGAGAACTGGTTCGCACTCGATGACCGCGATGCCAGGCTCAACGATCTGCGCGACAAAATCGCGGGGGCAGGCACTTTCGATGAGCGCAACCCGCTGCTGAATGACCTGCAGCAATACGTTCTCGACCAGGGATATTTCATCCCGCGCACGCAGATCGTCCAGCGCATCTATGTGCAATCGCCGACGCTGAAAGGCGAGGTCTATAACGGCGTTGCCTATGCCAGCTACTACACGGCCTTTATTGCCGATTGACGCATAAAGCAACCAACCAATGCGAGGCACCGGCATGAGCAATGCCTACCTAACCTATGCCGCAAAACGGCTCGGCCAGGCGGTCGTCGTCATCCTGCTGGCCTATGTTTTCACCTTCGTGGTCGTCAGCATTCTTCCCGGCGATCCGATCACCAGCGTTCTGCGCAACCCGCAGAACGGCTTCCGTGAAGAAGAAATCGCCGAGATCATCGCCGCACAGGGGCTGGACAAGCCGATCATCGTCCAGCTCTGGCATTCGCTGTCCGGCTTCCTGACCGGCGACCTCGGCATCTCGATGCGGTCCAACCGGCCCGTCTCGACGCTGATTGCCGAGGTCCTGCCCTCGACGCTTATTCTGGCATCGGCGGGTCTCGCCGTCGCGCTGGTCCTGGCCATGCTTGTTGCCTATGGCACCCGTTTTGTTCCCAAGCGATACGGGCAGGGCCTGCTTCGCGGGTTTCCCTCGCTGTTCCTGTCTGTACCGAATTTCGTCATCGGCCTGGTGTTGATCCACCTGTTCGGTTTCCAGCTCGGGCTGTTCCGGGTGATCAATCCGGATAGTTTCTGGGCAACCCTGTTTGCGGCAATCGCGCTCGGCATCCCGATTTCCGCACAGATCGCAGAAGTCCTCATCGCCAATCTCGATAAGGAGGCGGAGCAGGAATATGCCACCGTCGCCCGCAGCCGCGGCCTCGGTCAGGCGCGTCTTTTCGTGAGCCACCTGCTGAAGCCGGCTTCGCTCCCCGTCGTCACCGTCATCGCCCTTATGATCGGTGAACTTCTCGGCGGTTCTCTGATTACAGAAACGGTATTCGGGCGAACCGGTATCGGCAGTCTCGTACAACGATCGGTCAGCACACAGGACCTGCCCGTCCTGCAGGCCATTGTCTCGCTCGGCGCCGTGATCTTCGTTCTTGTCAATCTCGTTGCGGACCTTCTCTACCCCCTCCTCGATCCGCGCGTGAAAATTCTGGGCGGGCGGAAACGCCAGCCGACCACTGCGGACGAGACATCGATCGGCCCCACCAGAGTGGTGATGCCATGACCTTTGTCGCGAATTCCACACTTTCACGCGGAAGCCGAAGCGGCTGGGCGGAAGCGCTTCGAATGCCGCCGATTGTTGCGCTCTCCTTCTTGATCACCGCGACCATCATTGCCTGGTCAATCGCGCCGCAGCTATTCACCACATACAGTCCGGTCGTGGGTGTTCCGGCAGACAAATTGCTCGGCCCCAGTGCCGCGCACTGGTTCGGCACAGATCACCTCGGGCGCGACCTTTACGCTCGCGTTGTCTACGGCACGGCCTCCTCGGTATCGAGCGCATTGGTTGCCGTGGTGATCGGCGTTCTGGCAGGCGGACTGATCGGGCTGCTGGCAGGTTTCCTTGGCGGCTGGGTCGATGTCGTTCTGGCTCGTCTCGTCGATGTCCTGCTTTCCATCCCGAAATTCCTGCTCGCCGTCATCGTCGTCACCGCGATCGGCTTCGAGACGATCAATGCTGCAATAGCGACGGGCGTATCGGCTGTGGCGATCTTTGCACGCGTCACCCGCGCAGAGGTCATCAAGACCAGACAGGCGACATTTGTCGAGGCCGCATTCCTGTCCGGCGGTTCGCGCTGGTACATCCTCTGGCGGCATATCCTGCCGAATGCTTCGCGCTCGGTGCTGCCGCTTGCGGTGCTGCAGTTCGGCGAATCCATTCTGGTCATCGCCAGCCTTGCCTTCCTTGGATACGGCGACCCGCCGCCTGCCTCAGACTGGGGCCTGCTGATCTCGATCGGCAAGGATTACCTCAAATGGCCATGGCTCGTTTATGCGCCCGCCTTCATCACGATCGTAACCGTACTCTCAGTGAACAGGATCAGCCGATGGCTTCGCAAGACAGACTGAGCGCCGCTCTCATTCACGCAATTACGGTCGCTCCGGCGCCGCAACCCGTCACCCCTCTGCTGAGTGTGGACAATCTGTCTGTGTCCTATGGACGGCAGGATGTCGTGCACGATGTTGCGTTCGAACTCGGACGTGGCAAAAGCCTCGCCCTGATCGGCGAGTCCGGCTCCGGAAAATCGACGATTGCCCGCGCCATTCTGCGGTTGTTGCCGAGCGGTGCGACAGCCTCCGGCGCCGTTCGGTTTGGCGGAGACAACCTGCTGGCCCTTCCCGAGCGCCGTTTCCGACCACTGCGCGGACGCCAGATCGGCTTTGTCCCTCAGGATCCCGGCAATGCACTCAACCCGGTGCGTACGATCGGCGCACAGGCGATGGAAGCGGCAGAGCTGACGGACGAGCCGAATGCCTCGATCCGCAAAGCTCTCGTCCTCGAAACCTTTGCCCAGGTGGGGCTCGAAAATCCTCAACGGGTTTTCTCTTCCTACCCTCACCAGCTCTCTGGTGGCATGCTGCAACGTGTGCTGATCGGCCTCGCCGTTCTGCCTCGGCCGGCGCTTCTGATTGCCGACGAGCCGACATCCGCGCTCGATGTAACCATCCAGAAGCGGATTCTCGATCTTCTCTCCCGGTTGCAGCATGATCTGAATATTAGCCTGCTGCTCATCACCCACGATCTCGCCATCGCTTCCGAAAGGACGGACAGTCTCGTCGTGCTGAAGAACGGTGTGGTGCAGGAAGCCGGAAAGACGTCCTCGGTATTTTCGTCCCCGACCTCGGCCTATGCGCGGAAATTGCATGCCGATGTACCGGCTCTCAATCCGGATCGGTACGCGAGGCTAAGGGAGACGGGCTTGCGTTTGCGCAGTGCCGACGAGGCTCCGAAGATCGAGGTCAACGCGGTAAGAAAGAGCTTTACGGTTGACGGCAGGACACTGACAGCTGTCAACGATATCTCTTTTGCCGTCGCTCCCGGTACAACTCATGCACTGGTCGGAGAGTCGGGTTCCGGCAAGACGACAACCATCCGGCTGTTGCTCGGGCTTGAAGAGCCGGACGCGGGCGAGATCTCAGTTGCTGGTGAAAGACTGTCCGGCCGCTCGCACGCATCATTGCGTGCCGTATGGCGGCACCTCCAGCTCGTCTACCAGAACCCCTTCACCTCACTCGATCCGACCTGGACCGTCGAGCATCTGGTGGGCGAACCTCTGGACCGTTTCAAGGTTGGAACACCGAAAGAGCGTGCAGAACGGGTACGCGAGGCGCTCGCCAATGTCGGCTTGGCTGAACACCTGCTTACCCGCAAGCCGGGTGCACTTTCAGGCGGGCAAAGGCAGCGTGTGGCAATTGCGAGAGCGCTTGTCCTCAAGCCCGATGTGATTGTTCTCGATGAACCGACATCGGCACTCGATGTCAGCGTCCAGGCGGATATCGTCGAGGTTCTTCTGTCGCTGCAGGCCAAGC
The DNA here is from genome assembly GCA_900472575.1 of Hyphomicrobiales bacterium. Taxonomy (GTDB): domain Bacteria; phylum Pseudomonadota; class Alphaproteobacteria; order Rhizobiales; family Rhizobiaceae; genus Neorhizobium; species Neorhizobium cellulosilyticum. The sequence continues at coordinate 174,857 of UCIV01000010.1, read as the reverse complement.
TGGGCCTCACCTATGTCTTCGTCTCGCATGACCTCGCGCTTGTCCGCCAGCTCGCACATACCGTCTCCGTCATGCAGCAAGGCAGCATCGTCGAACATGGCAGCGTCGCGGATATTTTTGGCAATCCGCAGCATCCCTACACGGCGACCCTCCTGGAATCGATCCCGGCGGGCATTACCAATCTGGCCAACACCACCCAGCCCAAACCTCGGGAAGTCTTTAGAAAGGAACAGATCGCATGACCATCGCCGTTCCGGCCAAAAGCCTACCCGGCTCATTCCGTCCCAAGCAGCGGCTCGGTTTCAACACACGCGTGTCATTCAATGACGATGCCGGACCAGCTCAAGGACTGCGCGACGGACTGAAGCTGTTCAGACAGGCCGAGCAACTCGGTTACCAGTCGGGTTGGGCCTATCAGCGTCATTTCGATCATTACCTGTCCTCACCGCTTCCATTTTTCGCAGCCGTCGGCCAGCATACGCGGCATATCACGCTCGGATCAGCCGTCATCCCGATGCGTTATCAGGATCCCATCCTTCTCGCAGAAGCTGCCAGTACGACGGACCTTCTGATCGGCGGCCGGCTTGAGCTTGCCATCTCGACCGGGACCAATGGGGCTTTCGATGCTGTCTTCGGCACCGTCGATACCGACGCCCGCACGGAGGCCAAACGCCGCCAGGCACGTTTCCTCTCGGCTGTTTCCGGCGAAATCCTGCATACCGTCACCGAGCCGGTTCAGGGGGCATCACTGGGAGCCGAGCTACGGGTCACCCCACATAGCCCGACCCTGCGCAGCCGTATCCGGCAGGGTTCAGCCAGCCTCGGCTCAGCGATCCAGGCTGCCGAACTCGGTATCGGACTGATTTCCGGGACCGTGCTGCACGATCAGTCCGAAGGCGAGACCTTCGGCGACTATCAGGCTCGGATCATCGAAGCCTACCGCACGACCTGGCGCAAGCTCTGGGCAACCGAGCCACCGCCGGTAGCCGTCGCCGCCTCTGTTCTTGTTGGCACAACCGCCGAGCTTCGCGAAAAATATGCCGCGTATGATCTGGATCGTCGGACCAATGGCATTGCCGCATCACGTCCCAAGGGCGCGCTCGCACCCGCCAGCCAGCCGGTCGGAGCACTCATATCTCCCGTTTTCCAGGGAACACCCGATCAGGTGATCGAATCCATCTTTAACGATCCAGGTCTCAGCGCAGCTGACGAGCTGGTCCTCTTTTTGCCACCAGCCTTCGGGCTCACCGAAAACATCCGGCTATTGAGCGACCTTGCCCAAACCGTAGCCCCGGCATTCGGCTGGTCGCCCGCCCTGCAGCGCTAAGAACGGTCAGGGTCGCGGTAACACCGTCTAAAGCATCATCAACCGCAGAGAATATTTTCTACATACTCCATAGAAAAAGAACGACCTGTCTTCCTCATCCATCTGCCGCTGCTTAACCTTTGCGCATCGGCTGCCAAACTTAAGGAGCTCACATGACCGCGGAATTTATCAGCGTAAGCTTTCCCAATGCGTCGAATGATCTGCACCCCATTCCCGACGCCCCTGTGGATCCACGGTTCCTCGAACGCTACTCTCGTTCGCTGGATGATTACGGCTTCAACTATACGCTGATCCCCTATTCCTCGTCGTCATTCGATCCCTTCACGCTGGGCGCAACGGTGCTGGCACATACCAAGCACATCAAGATCATCGTGGCGCTGCGGCCAAACACTGTCTACCCGACCGTTGCGGCAAAATCGCTCGCTACGCTCGACCAGCTGAGCGGCGGTCGCGTCGTCGTCCACTTCATCGCCGGCGGCAGCGATGAGGAGCAGGCGCGCGAGGGTGACTTCCTCAACAAGGAAGAGCGCTACGAGCGGCAGGAAGAGTATATCCGCATCCTGCGCCTCGCCTGGACATCGAAGGAACCCTTCGATTTCGACGGGAAATATTACCAGTTCAAGCAGTTTCGCAGTGCCGTGCGCCCGACCAACGGGCTGATCCCGATCTCGCTGGGCGGTTCGTCCGACGCGGCTTATCGCATCGGCGGCTCCCTCTGCGATATCTTCGGCCTTTGGGGCGAACCGCTTGCCGAAACAAAACAGCAGATCGAACGGATCTATGCGGAAGCGGCAAAGGCCGGCCGGACAGATCGCCCGCGCATCTGGGTCACCTTCCGTCCCATCGTCGCCGAAACCGACGAACTTGCGTGGCAAAAGGCGCACAGGGTTCTCGACCAGTTGAACGAGAACCGCCAGAAGGGTCTTCATCGTGCTCCGGTAAACGCTCCGCCGCCGGCCAATGTCGGCTCGCAGCGACTACTGGAAATCGCCAAGCGTGGCGACGTGCATGACCGCGCCCTCTGGTATCCGACAGTCACCGCGACCAATGCCAGCGGCGCGACCACGGCACTCGTCGGTTCACCACGTACGATCGCGGACTCGATCCTCGATTATATCGATCTCGGCGCCGATCTGATCTCGATCCGCGGCTACGACAATTACAACGATGCCGTCGATTACGGACGCTACGTGCTTCCACTCGTGCGCGAAGGCATTCGCGAGCGGGAAGAGGCCAAGCGCAAGACGGCCGCGTAAACCTGGAAGGTCCGGCACCTTGCCGGATCTTCACCCACTTCAGGTAAAACAGCGAACCAATCGCTTCTTCGGGGAGATATTCCCTGCAATCCGGAAAGCCCAGAACTGCATGTCCTATGATCCAACTCTCCTAGATGCTACGGCACGCATCCTTGCAGAAGCCGCACCCGATGCGGATCAGACCGGCCAGTTCCCATGGGTCGGTATCCGTGCCGTTCATGAGGCGGGTTTGCTGGAAAGCACCGTGGCCAGCCGTTATGGCGGTGAAGGATCAACGCTGAGTGATGCCGCGCATATTCTGGCAGCACTTGGTCGTGGCGATCCTTCGGTGGCACTGATCAGTGCCATGACGATCTTTAACCATCTCGGCCAGGCGACAAAGAGCCATTGGCCGGATGGCCTCTATAGGCAACTGCTGGAAGAGGCCAAACAACGCCCCTTGCTGCTTAACGCGGCTCGCGTGGAGCCTGAACTCGGTTCGCCCGCACGCGGCGGCCTGCCTGCAACGATCGCGCGCCGCACGGCAAACGGATGGTCGATCTCTGGCCGAAAACGTTTCGTGACGGGTGCCCATGGCCTGACGCATTTTCTCGTCTGGGCACATACGGACGAAGTGCCGGCGCGCGTCGGAACCTTCGTCGTGCCAAACGGCCTTCCGGGTATTGAGGTCATCGAGAACTGGAAAAGCCTCGGCATGCGAGCGACCGGGTCCCATGACGTCGCATACACGGATGTTGAAATTCCGACAGAAAACGCGCTGGACCTGGTTGATCCTTCTATCGCCCAACAGGATAACCGAGCTCATGCTGCGATCAATCTGGCATTGACTGCTATCTATCTCGGCGCAGCCGAAGCGGCCCAAGCTGTCTTCATCCAGTTCGCGCATGAACGCATACCGGCCAACCTCGGCCATCCCATCGCTCGGACAGAGCGGTTTGTTACGCTCTCAGGGGAAATTGATCTGGCCATTTCAGGCGCCCGCCAGATCATATTCGGCACGCTGGATCACAATAGTGACGACGCGGAGGCACTGATAAGGGCAAGACTACTTGCCGGCCGGCAGATCCGGGACGCTGTCGAGATTGCGGTACGCGGCATCGGCAATCCGGGCCTGAGCTCGGACCTGGGCCTTGAACGTCATTTCCGGGATATCCAATCCGTACTGGTCCACGCGCCGCAGGAGGATACTACCGTCTCCATCCTTGGACGCGCCGCTTTCGATAAGTGGAAAAGAAGCAATGCCGGCCGGTCCGACGATGTGACCAATGTTGCGATCCTCAAGACCGCCTGAGCAAGCGAGAGAAACCTCACTGACGGCTAACAGCCTGTGACCGCATTTCTGAAAGGGATTTGAATGAGTAACAATCTTATTGTCGGCTTCTCGGGTAACATCTCGCGCCCTTCAGGTACGCGACGCTTCGTGGAGAATGTGACGGAAGCGTTGGCGGCGCAAGCCGGTTTTCAGCACGTGGTCTTCGATGTTGAGGACCTCGGCCCATCGCTGGCGACCGCCAGATCGGTCACGGATCTAGATCCAGCCGCCCGCAAGGTGATCAGGACGATTATCGAGGCAGAAGCCCTCGTCATCGGTTCGCCGACCTATAAGGGAAGTTACACCGGTCTCTTCAAGCATGTGATCGACCTGCTGGATCCTTCCGACCTGCGCGGCAAGCCGATCGTTCTAACCGCTACCGGTGGCGGGGACCGGCACTCGCTTGTGGTCGAACATCAGTTGCGACCGCTCTTTGCCTTCTTCGAAGCCTTTGTCACACCGACTGCAATCTACGCTTCGGGCCGTGATTTCGTCGAAGGTGCTCCCTCACCGGCCATCCTCGGTCGCGTGAACCAGGCGCTTGCCGAAGCGTCTTTGCTGATCAGCGCTCGTTCGATCTCTGCGGCGATTGCAGCCGAATAGACCGCGGGTTCGCTGGCCTCGGATCCGGAAGATAAGCCAGCGGCATAGGGACAGACGGGATGACAGCCAAAAAATATGTGGTCGGGATTACCGATCACATGATCGGCCGGCCCGATCTCGAAGCGGAAGTGCTTGGTGATGACGTCGAGATCGACTTCTTCGCCAGCACGGAGGAGACGTCGTTTGACCCCGGTCGTCTGGCCAGGCTTGATGCGCTGATGGTATGGGGCGCGCGGCTTGGACCCAAGACCATAAACAACCTGACCCGCTGCAAGGGCGTAGTTCGTTACGGCGTCGGTTACGAAAAGATCGATCTTGCGGCCCTTGCCGCTGCTGGCATCCCCTTTGCCAATAATCCCGACTATGGGACAGAGGAAGTTGCCGATCATGCGCTTGCGATGATCCTTTCCCTGCATCGGCGTCTCTGGGAACATGACGAACGCGCCCGAGGATATAGTTCCGGTTGGCAAATCCACAGTTTGAAGCCGCTTTCCCGCTCGAACCGTGCGACGGTCGGGGTCATTGGCGTCGGCAGAATCGGAACGGCAGTCATCAACAGATTGAAGCCTTTCGGATTTCGCATGCTTGGTTACGATCCCGGCCAGCCACCCGGGCACGAGAAAGCCATCGGTTATCAACGGGCCGAGCGACTGGATGACGTTTTCGCCCAGTCGGATATCGTCACCCTTCATTGCCCGGCAACAGCGCAGACACGCGGCATTCTGAACGCTGAAGGCCTCGCCCGGTTGAAACACGGCACGATTGTCGTCAACACTGCGCGAGGGGAATTGATCGAAGATCTCGATGCGCTTGAAGCAGCGCTTCGGAGCGGGCAGGTCGCAGCGGCAGCAATCGACACGTTACTGCGTGAACCGCCGGGAAATCACCCTCTGTTGGAAGCATGGCGCAACCGTGAGGATTGGCTCGCAGGCCGCCTGGTCATCACGCCGCACAATGCATTTTACTCCGATCACGCAGCCATAGAGATGCGCACGAATGCAGCAAAAACGGTAAAGCTGTTGTTCGATGAGGGCAGGCTTCGCAACAGAGTGACGGAGTGACCTCGCCGGAGCGGGGTTCGCAAAACTCAGCGCGGCTTCGTACAAGTGACCGCAAGAAGGTTTGCATGACTGATAAACTTCCTGGTGCAGTACTGAGAGAAAAAAACGCTCCGCTAGTCGCGTTATTTAATGCTTTGTTCCTTCTATCGCGATGAGGACCATGGCTGAATATCGCCCTTGTGCAGGAGGGTGCGATGAGCAAGGTCATCAACTTGGCAGGAACGCTCAGGGCCGTTTCCCCTTATATAAGAACTGAAGATGAAGCGATTGAGGTTGCAAAAGCCCTAGCGAATGAAATTCGCAGCGGCGCCAGCCGTCGTGACCGGCAACGTATCCTACCCCATCACGAACTGGAGCGTGTCGCTCAATCCGGCATTCTGGGCATCACGGTTCCGGCTGAATATGGCGGAGCCGATATCTCGAACCCGTTTCTGGCCGAAGTGCTGGCGATCCTGTCCGAGGCGGACAGTTCCATCGGGCAGATCCCCCAGAGCCATTTCCAAATCCTTGAGATACTCCGCCTTGCCGGTACAGAAGAGCAGAAGCGGTATTTCTTCATCAGGGCACTGGCAGGCGATCACTTTGCCAACGCCCTTGCCGAAAGAAATACCGAGGCGGCAGGACTGATAACCACCCGCCTCGTGCCGGATGGGATCGGTTATCGTATTTCCGGCCAGAAATATTACTCCACCGGCGCCTTGTTTGCCGACTGGATTGCCGTCTTCGCGCAGGACGATCGTGAGCATCTTGTCATGGCGATAGTCCCTCGCGACACCGAGGGGCTGACTATCATCGATGATTGGGCAGGCTTCGGCCAAAGGACGACGGCAAGTGGCTCCGTGATCATCGACAACATGTATGTATCGGCAGATTCCGTTATCGCTCACGACAGGGCTCTCGAACAACCGGCAACGCTGGGATCGCTTGGCCAGTTGCTGCACGCAGCCGTCGATCTCGGCATTGCCCGTGCGGCCTTTGCCGACATGATCGATTTCGTCCAGACCAGATCACGGGGCAATCGAAATCTCGACATCGAAAGCACGAGCACCGACCCTCTGGCGATCGCAAAAACGGGATCGATCGCCGTCAAGATCGAAGCGGCGGCAGCAATGATCGAGCGCGCTGGCCGAAAAGTGGACGTAGCCCAGGTATCTCCGTCTGCATCCGCAGCCTCGGATGCCTCTCTGGCCGTGGCAACTGCCAAAATCCTGACGACCGAAGCCGCGCTCGAGGCCGCCAACGCGCTTTTCGAGCTTGCAGGAACGTCCGCGACAGGCGAGGATTTCAATCTCGATCGCCACTGGCGAAATGCACGAACCCACACGGTTCATGATCCGGTACGCTGGAAATATCACGCCATCGGCGACTTTCACCTCAATGGCAGGCTTCCCAGGCCGAACGGCCAATTCTGAACAGGCGATCGCCGGATGCTGAAAGCAGGCATGCCGATTATCTATAGCTTCGGCCTAAAGCCTCGACGAGCTGTCCAGATGGCGACGCGGTGGGGGATGCCCACTGCTCCGTCAATAGAGAACGCCGCACCAGCCGCTCAAAGAATTCATATCCTTCAGGCCAGCGCCCAAAACCGCTTGCAACATTGATGTGGCCGGAAAACCCGATCGTCACCAGATCGCTTCCCCAGGCTTTCACATGACGTTCCAACTGCCAGACGCTCATGTAGGGATCGTTGAGGCTACCGACAACGAGACTTGGAAAGGGGAGATGCTCGAGCGGTTCGGCACCAAATTCAATCATACAGGGATGCATCTGCATGGTTGTTTCCAGCGAACAAGGAGCGACCAGTAGCGCGCCACGGATAAGGCCTGCCCCACGGCGGCTGGCATAGCTTGCTGCAAGGAGGCAACCGAGACTGTGTGCAACGAGAAAGGCGCCATCGGTGTTCGACAGCGCCTCATCGAGCTTCGCCTGCCAATGCGCAAGAACCGGACAGGTCCAGTTCTCTTGTTCCACGACCGACGCGGATACTTGCTCCCGTACCCAGTGTCGCTGCCAATGCTCATCGGAAGAGCCATTCAAACCCGGAATGACAAGCGTCTGGATCATAACCGCCTCATTACGTTTCTAACGCTTGTAGAAGATAGGCGGGCGGTCACGTTGCGTCGGCGAAAGCTCATCCAAAATCTACCAGAAAGATAGATTAATTTGCCTCGTTGCGCGCAACATGATCCGGTAATTTACAGAAATCGATTACAGAACGAATGGAAGTCGGACATGAAAAACTTCATCACTGCAGGCCAAGCCAAAACCAGCCAGTTTGTGGGTTCGTCCGTTTCCCGATGCCACCTTCACTCGCGAATGCAGATGTGTATTGCGCCCATTACGGCCGAGAACATTGAGGAAAGATTGCGAGATTGGAGTGAAGGACATGCAGAAGCAAGTCGTTGAGCATGGTGGGTTGCCGGTCGGTATAGCTATTCCGGATAGCGGGAAGCTGCGTTTTATAGCTGTGAAGTTTCATGTCATCGATCTCGATGATCAGCGTTTTGCAACGCTTGGCGAACTGAGGGCCGCGATCAGCGACCATCTCAGATCCTCAAGGCCGATTGCTGCCTGACGACGACAGACCAAGTGCCAAACTTGGTCGTCGGCGTCACGCCCGCGCTCGACAAACTCGTTTTCCCAGAGAGATCCATGAAAGACATTCTGAAAGTAACCGGCAACCGGACATTGACGGTTGGTGCAGCCCTCATCGTTGCAAGCTTGGTCTTGCGCAATTTCGACACCGGAATACCCAGCTGCCTTGTCGCTGTCAGCCTGGCAGTTGGTCTCGTCTCGGTTATTTTTGCTGCTGGCCGGATGAGCGATTAGTACGCCTGGCACATCCGTTCATCTGAGCTCTCGCACGACGAGAACGGCGACGCGTTTAGCCTTCCGAGCTTGAGACGACAATGCAAAAACCTTGCTCAGCTATGGATAGGCTGGCGGTAACCTGGAGGTAGACGGGAAAAGAGGTTCGTGAACGATCTTGACGAACCCACCTCCCCGACCCACATCCCCGGCGATCAGGACAAGATGCATAGCATGACAACATTTCTAGAAAAGACGTTCGGCCCGACCGAACTTGCCATTGTTGAGGCTGCTTTCAGCGAATGGGTTGATCAAGCAAAAGTTGAAAAACAAAGTCCTGAGGCAGAGTTGGCAGCGGCGATCGTCATCAACCTGTTTCGCGAGGGAAACGACACCATTCCCGCAATGCGAAAAGCAATTTCCGCTCATCGCGGCTTGATCGACCTGCGTTGCTCTTAAATAGCTCAGCGGATTTGGCTGCGGGGAGATACAGCTCTCTCTTACGGTTTGCCGGAATTTGAACGCTATGCGCCGACAGGTCGTCTCATGCTTAAATTTTGGCGGAGATATGATCCGTACCGGCGAAACAGCATCGCTCGCTTGTTGTGAGCGGGCACGCCATCCTTGAGAAAGCACCGGGCTTGGACCGCCTTGAATTGTTCACCCGTGGGTGTTCGCGAAATCATGACCACCCGGCTTCACATCGGTTATGCCGGGCCAGGCAGTCTGTTACCCCGAATACCCCAGAAGCCGCGAAATTCGCACGGCGGTGCTCTTCGTCTTTTCGATATGTTCTTCTGATGGAACCTCGCCGAGGAACTGGATCATGTCGACGATGCCCACAGCGCCACAGACCATGCCTGCTGCGTTGAATATCGGGCTGGCGAGCGTGTTCAAACCGAGAGCGGCCTGATTGGGCGCGACAGCCCAGCCCTGCCGCCGGATGATTTCGTATTCTTGCGCCAGCACGGTCGGCGAAACGATTGTCTCAGGGGTGAAAAGCTCAAGCCGGTTTCGTAATACACGCGCCTGAAAAGCCTGCGAGGAAAAGGCAGTTGCGACTTTGCCCTGAGCAGACCCGTGAAATGACAGGATCGATCCGACCCGAACCCCGATTTCAATCGAAGCCCGCCCAGGAACGGTCGCAATGACAAGCATGCCTTCCGGCGTCAGTTGCGATGCGACAGCAGAGTGGCCCAGCGCATCCCGAAGATCGAGAAGCGGATCGTTGGAGGCACGAATAAGACCCATATTGTCGAAAACGGATTGGCCGAGAGATAGCAGCTTGGAGCCTAATTCATATCGTTCGGAATCATCCTGCTGAAATACATATCCCTGCTGAACAAGCGTCTGGAGATGGCGGTGGATACGGCTTTTGCTTGTCCCTAGCGTATTGGCGAGGCTGGTCACACCTACACCCTTGGGAGTGCGGACGACCTGCTCGATAATATTCATCGTAAGGATGACGGACTGGAGGCCATCTGAATTTTTGTCTTCAGTATCAGTCATCTGCCGTTACACCTTTAAAACTCATCCAAACGTCCATAAAACAATCGGAGCCGCTTTGTGCTTCCGAAGCATGCTAAATCCAGGCATCCGAGATTTCTGGTCGGGTCTGAAACAATAGCAGCCTGCCATTTTTCCATTCCGGAACGCTCTGCTGGAGCGTATTTCAGAAAATTCATTCCCTCCCAAGACGCCGCAAAACACTCGTGCGCAATTTCGTCCACGGGCGTAACCGCTCATTCGCGAACATAAACTGGTAAGAACAAAGTTCTGAGAAATCAAGGTATTTGGCTTTCCGCTTGCGAAACAGCAAGCCTTCTATCGGCGTTTAAATCCCAGAAATATTGACCGCCGCGTCCGTTTGACGCGCAAGCCGTCCCCAATCAACCGCTTGACGAATGATCGCGGAAAGCAAATAAATCAGAACAACGTTTCTTTCAGCGGAACAAAAGAATGCGGTGCCGTGATTGATGGAATGGCATCCCTCTTCTGGAGGTCCGTCTTGGAATAACGGAAATCGAGCTGGTGACGTGAAGATGCCGCCAGAGGAGAATGGAGGAATATAAATGGCTGAAATTGCCTCAAGGACCTCGGAACTTGACGCCCGTGTCGATGAGATATTGCGCGGGGGCGTCGACCCGCATGTTCACAGCGGCCCATCGATCGCAGCTCGGGCTGTCGATCATCTGGAACTGGCTAGACAACTCTCGGATGCGGGGTTCATTGCGGCCGTCACCAAGGATCACGACTACTCCGGCGTCGTGCCAACGGAGATGATCCGCAAGCATCACCCCGAACTTTCGACAAAGGTTTATTCAGGCATCGTACTGAATAACGTGGTGGGTGGCTTCAATCCTTATGCGGTCGAGCACACCGCTGCCATGGGCGGGAAAATTGTCTGGTTGCCGACACTTGCCGCCGAAAACCATCTTAAATGGGAAAAATCATCGGGCTGGGTTCATCCTGCATCGACGCAGAAAATCCGCCCAGCGACCGCGGTTCCGCTTTTCGACAGCGACGGCAAGCTTCTCGAACCAGTGCTTGATGTTCTCGATGTTGTTGCAGCAACTGGCATGGCCTTAGCCAGCGGCCACATCCACGTCTCAGAGACAAAGGTGATATTCGCGGAGGCTATAAAGCGGGGCGTAGAAAACCTCATATTCACTCATCCGGAAGACATCGTCGGTGCGTCCCTGGAAGACGCCCGCGAACTCGCCGGAATGGGGGCCTATGTAGAGCATTCGCTCGCCTTCTTCCTGAACGGTTCGAAGTTCCAGACGCGCAAGGAAGAAGAGCTTAAGGCTCATATCGATATCGTTGGCGTAGATCGGACAATCTTGTGTTCTGATCTCGGACAAGTCGGCACATTCACACCGATTGAAGGTTTCCGAAATGGCGTTCTCGCCTGCATCAAGCTTGGCTATTCCGACAGCCAGATCCACGAAATGGTGGCGACCAATGCGGCGAATGTCCTCGGCCTCACCGGCTGACCATTTGATACTTGCTATCAAGCCAAAAGGTTGGCCTGAAAGCGCATTTCAAAATTATTAGCGCTGTCTGCTTCGGACCGGGAATCCGAAGCAGCTTTTCTGGAGGAAAAAATGTTACAATGGTATCATGAGCTTAACAGCAAAGAACGAAAGACGTTCTATGCTTGCTTTGCCGGTTGGGCGACCGATGCGCTCGACACACAGCTCTTCAGCTTTCTTATTCCGACACTTGTTGCGTTCTGGTCGATTACTAATGCCGAAGCCGGCTGGCTCGGCACATCCGCTTTGATCTCCTCTTCAGTCGGTGGTTGGGTCGCCGGCATTCTTTGTGATCGCATAGGTCGCGTGAAGGTCATGAAGATCGCCATCGCGTGGTTCACCGTATTTACCATCGCAAGCGGCTTTGCCGATTCCTATGAGCACCTTCTGATTGCCCGCATTCTCTCCGGCCTTGGCTTCGGTGGCGAATGGGCCGCAGGCGCAGTTCTCATGGGTGAAGTCATTCGCCCTGCCTATCGCGGCAAGGCCGTCGGTAGCGTCCAGAGCGCCTATGCACTCGGATACGGATTTGCGGCCATCCTGTCTTCGGTGCTCTTCGCCACGATCGAACCGTCCGAGGCCTGGCGCTGGATGTTCTGGATCGGCGCACTTCCTGCCGTCTGGGTTTTCTGGGCACTGCGCGGCGTGGAGGAACCGGAAGTCTTCCTGAAAGCCAAGAAGGAACAGCACGCCCGTGGCGAACGTGTCAATCCGCTGGTCATCTTCGCACCGCGTTACCTGAAGACGACGATCCTGTGCTCGCTGCTTGCTCTGGGGGTACAGGGCGGCGCATTCTCGATCGTCATGTGGCTGCCGTCGTTCCTCAAGAGCAACTATCACCTCACCTCGGTCGAAGTCGGTTACTATGTCTTCGTACTGACCTTCGGATCGTTCGTCGGCTATATCGTCGCTGCTTATCTCTGCGATTCCATCGGCCGCCGACTCAGCTTCTTCGTCTTCACCATCCTGAACTGGATCATCATTCCGGTGTTCCTGTTCGTGCCGGAAATGGGTGCGGTGTCGCTGCTGCTCATCTTCCTGCTCGGCTTCTCGCTGCTCGGTATCTACAGCGCACTTGGCCCTTATTTCACCGAGTTGTTCCCCAGTCTCATCCGTGCGAACGGGCAGGCCTTCAGCTACAATTTCGGCAGAGCCGTGGGTGCCTTCTACCCGGCCATCGTCGGCATGCTGGCATCCGCTGAACTGCTGCCATTGCACAGCGCAATGGGTGTGACGGCAATGTCCGCTTACGTCTTCGTGCTGCTTGCCGTGGCAATCCTGCCGGAGACCAACGGCCGGGATCTGACCACGACGGATGGGAAAGTCGATGCGACGCCCGTCGCGCCGAGCGGACAGCCAAACGAAGTCAACCCTTAACAATACCGTCAAACGCAATCTGAAATTCCCAACGGCCTCAGGCCGTTGGGGGTCGGTAGTGCGCGACACCCGGAACCTCAACATCTCAGCTGAAATGCGTGACCACCATGACAATTCAGAATCGAAACATCCTGATCGTTACCGCTCACCCTGAACAACGGTCCTTCAATCATGCGTTGACCGAAAGTGCAGCCGCTGCGCTGCGTTCCGCCGGACATGATGTGGTGGTTTCGGATCTTTATGCCGAAAATTTCGGCGCCTCCTCCGGACCTGGCGATTTCACCGCCCGTGCGGATGCCGATCACCTGCACTATCAGAACGAACAGACCAATGCGGTTCGCACCAAATCCTTCGCGCCCGACATAGCACGCGAACAGGCCAAGCTTGCTGCCGCCGATGTCGTCATCTTTCAATTCCCGCTCTGGTGGGGAGGGCCGCCCGCCATCCTAAAGGGCTGGCTCGACCGGGTTCTGGCCTATGGCTTCGCCTATGTGGACGGTTATCGATTTGACACCGGCCTCTTTCGCGGCAGGCATGCGATCCTGTCGGTGACCACAGGCGGAACACCCGCCCGTTTCAGCGACGATGGCGTTTATGGACCGATTGAACAACTCCTGCGCCCGATCAAGCGCGGTGCGCTGGAATATATGGGCTTCGAAGTCGCACCATCCTTCGTTTGCTACGGCGCACCACGCATGAGCGAGGAGGATCGCCAGACCCATCTGTCGCTCTGGGCGAAACAGGTGCTCGAGATCGCCAGGCTTCCCACGGACAAATCGCTTTATCCCGCCGACCCGCTGTCTCTGGTTGAGGACGGAGCATGGGCGAGAGGCCGATGACGTCGGCAAGGATACATTTGGAACGAGCCTGCCTCGTCACCTCTGATTGGAGTTAAAAATGGAACAGGACATATTCATTCTCGATGGGGCCCGTACCGCGATCGGTACGTTCGGGGGGGCATTGAGCACCTTTACACCGGCGGAACTCGGCGTGATTGCCGCAAAATCAGCGATTGAACGCTCGGGTGTTGCCGCTGCCGATCTCGACAATGCCGTCGCCGGCAATGTCATTCCGAACTCGCCTCGCGATCTTTACCTCGGGCGCGTGATCGGCATGGAAAGCGGCTTGCCTGCCTCTGCACCGGGCCTCACGCTTAACCGGCTCTGCGGCTCCGGCGCCCAGGCAATCGCAACGGCAGCTTCGATGATCCGGGCCGGCGAAAGCAGGCTCTCGCTCGCCGTAGGCTCCGAAGTCATGAGCCGTGCCCCCTATTCGATCGACAGCCTGCGCAAGGGCCAGAAGATGGGGGATGCCGGGCTGACCGATTGGTTGCTCGGATCGCTTACCGATCCGTTTGGCTGTGGGGGAATGGGCATCACGGCGGAAAACATTGCTGCCAAATACGATATCGGCCGCAGCGAGCAGGATGTCTTCGCACTCGACAGCCAGCAGAAGGCAGTGCGCGCGATCGCCGGGCAGCGGTTCGCGTCTCAGATCGTTCCGGTCACGGTCAAGACCCGGAAAGGGGAGCAGATCGTCACGCAAGACGAGCATGCCCGCGCGGATACGACGCTCGAAGGCCTTTCATCTCTGCGACCGACCTTTCGCAAGGACGGTACGGTGACTGCCGGTAATGCGAGCGGCATCAATGATGGTGCTGCAGCCGTCGTGCTGGCAAGCGGCGCAGAAGTTGCTGCCCGAAATCTTCGTCCGCGTGGAAAATTGCTCTCGTGGGCCGTTGCCGGCGTTCCGCCGGAAATCATGGGTATCGGCCCGGCTCATGCCGTTCCGCTGGCGCTGCAGCGCGCGGGCCTCGATCTCGCGCAGATCGACGTGATCGAATCAAACGAGGCATTCGCCGCGCAGGCGATTGCCGTGAACCGGCTGCTCGGTCTGCCTCTCGAAAAGGTTAATCCGAATGGCGGTGCAATCGCGCTCGGGCATCCGCTGGGCGCGACCGGCGTCATCCTGACGGTCAAGGCTCTTTATGAACTGGAGCGCATCGGCGGCCGCTACGGTCTCGTCACCATGTGCATCGGCGGTGGGCAGGGGATCGCTCTTGTTATCGAGAATTGCCTGGCCAATCGCGCGTAGACTTCAAGGAGGAAAAAATGACTTCGAATTTGCGAACACGGATCCACGCAGGTGAGCTGCTTGTCGGGTCGTTCATCAAGACGCCTTCCCCGCATGTGATAGAAATCCTTGGTCATGCGAAACTGGATTTTGCGGTGATCGACCAGGAACATGCGCCGATCGGCATCGCCCAGGTGGACATGCTGGCACTTGCCGGCAAGGCGATCGGCCTGCCGCTCCTGTCCCGTCGCTGGGGTGCCTCGGTCGACTGGATCTCTCCGCTGCTCGACCTCGGACTTGCCGGAGTGATGGTGCCGCACGTGCTGAATGCCGAAGGTGCCCGTGCCGTCTGCGATGCAGTGCGTTTCTCTCGTGGGAAACGTGGCCTTTCGCCATCACCACGGGCCGGCAATTACGGTGGCATCGGCATCGCCGACTATCGTATCAAATGCGACGCGGAGAGTGTCGTTATGGTGCAGATCGAGGACAAGTCGGCGCTCGATCATCTCGATGAGATCGCCGGCGAGCCGGATGTCGATCTACTGTTCATCGGGCCGGCAGACCTCTCGCAATCGATGGGGGTCAGTTATCCCTCGCCGGAACTGGATGCCGCCATCGACCAGATCATCGCAGCCGGCAAGAAGGCGGGCATCGCAATCGGCCTGTTCGTCGGCGATCCCGCCCATATCGCCAAATGGCACGCCCTTGGCGTGACCGTCTTCGTCTGCGGCTCCGATCAGGCGCTTCTGCGCAAATCCGCCACCCAGATGATGATCACAGCAAAAACCGAGAAGGAGTGAAACATGTACAAGGACAAGGATCCGCGCGCAGATCTCTTCGCCGCGGCGGCAAAGCCGCTGGCAACGGGTTTGGTTGCAGAAGAGCAACTGGTGACCTTCTATGATACGCCACCGCAGGATGAGCATAATGGAAGCCGCACCTGGTATGTCAGGGGTTGTAATTTCGTCCTCGCTTATTCCGAAACGAAGGACGGGGCGACCCTGGAGCGCAAGGGACAAGCTGACGAATACGTTCTTTATCTTGCCAATCCGGCCGACAGGGCGATCGTCGAGTGGGGTGGTCAGAAGGTCGAGGTTGCGGGTTATTCCGTCACCTTCATACCGCCGGGCGACAGCCGGATCGTCCTGCCGTCTGGCGGCAAGCTCGCACGGCTTTTCACCACGGCCTCGAAGGATCTGGTCAAGGCATGCCCCAATGCCGACGCTTACGATGTGCCGCGCCAGCACATCCCCGCATTCGAGCCCTGGCCGGAACCCGTGGGTGGGTGGAAAGTACGCCAGTATTCGCTGCACGTTCCCGATGAGCCGGGTCGTTTCGGGCGAATCTTCCGCTGCACGACATTCATGGTGAATGCGCTTCCGTCGCAGGTCGGACCGCGCGATCCGGCAAAGATGTCGCCGCATCATCACGACGATTTCGAACAGTGCTCGCTGGCATTGGGCGGGAGCTTTACCCACTACCTGCGCTGGCCCTGGACGACCGATATGGCCGACTGGCGCGAGGACAAGGCGATTGATGTCGGCTCGCCATCGGTGCTCGTCATCCCGCCTCCGGTCATTCACACGACGCGGGCCAGCAGCGACGGCAACAACGATCTGGTCGATATCTTCTGCCCGCCGCGCGTGGACTTTTCGCTTAAGCCCGGCTGGGTTTTGAACGATGCCGACTATCCAATGCCGGGCACCCGGTAATCCAGCGGGAGAGGGCCAGGCTGGCAGCAGTCGGCCCTCTCCTGGAATGTGCCTGTTCGAAAGTGCGCAAGGCGCTGCCTCGGGCGGGCGTTCCAGCACGGCTGCAAAGCTTCAGCTCTTTAGAAATCAAAGGTCTCAAAAATGTACAAGGTGAATACCGCCGAGGAAGCCGTGCGACGGATACCAGATGGAGCCGTCCTGATGATCGGTGGCTTCGTCGGCATCGGGACGCCTCAGGATCTTGTCGATGAACTGGTGCATCAGGGAAAGAAGGATCTGACGCTCATCGCCAACGATACAGCGCGCCCGAATGTGGGCGTTGGCAAGCTGATCGACGCCGGGCTGGTGAAAAAGGCCATCGTCAGCCACATCGGCACCAATCCGGTCACGCAGAAGCAGATGATCGGCGGAGCGATAGAGGTCGAACTGGTTCCGCAGGGCACGCTCGCCGAGCGGGTACGCGCCGGAGGTTCCGGGCTTGGCGGCGTGTTGACGCCAACCGGTGTCGGCACGGATGCGGCGATCGGCAAGGAAACGATCGAAATCAACGGTATCCCCTATCTGTTGGAAACGGCGCTCAAGGCTGACTTCGCCTTGATCAAGGCACGCAGCGCGGATTACTCTGGGAACCTCCGCTATTCGCTGACATCGCGTAATTTCAATCCGCTGATGGCCATGGCTGCTGAAATCGTTATCGCGGAGCCGGACGAAATCGTGCCGGTTGGTTGCATCGAGCCCGATGCCGTCGTCACGCCGCATGTTCTTGTTGACTTGCTGATTGCGAAGGGAGCCACGATATGAACGACAAAGAGATCATCGCGAGGCGGGTTGCTCAGGAACTCAAGGCCGGCACACTTGTCAATCTCGGGATCGGCTTGCCCACCATGGTCGCATCCTACCTGCCTGCCGGGCTCGACGTTTCGTTCCAGTCGGAAAACGGCATTATCGGCATGAGCGCCTTGCCTGATCCGGGTCTTGCCGGAAGCAATCTCACGGATGCCGGAGGGACACCTGCAGGCGCGTTGCCGGGAGCCTGTGCCTTCGATAGCGCCATGTCGTTCGCACTGGTTCGCGGCGGCCATCTCGATGTCACTGTGCTGGGGGGGCTTCAGGTCGACGAAGAAGGACACCTTGCCAACTGGATGGTGCCCGGCAAGATCGTGCCGGGCATGGGCGGCGCAATGGATCTCGTATCCGGCGCCAAGCGCGTCATCGTTGCGATGACGCATACCGCCAAGGGCGAACCCAAGATCCTGAAGAGATGCACCTTGCCGCTGACATCCGTTCGCCGCGTTGACCTGATTGTCACGGAGATGGGCGTCATCCAGCCAACAGAAGAAGGCCTTGTGCTTCTCGAGACAGCGCCGGGCGTGACAGTCGAACAAATTGTCGCCGCGTCGGAAGCCAAACTGTTAATGCCGAAGGTTCCAGGCGTGATGGGCATCGCAGCCTGAACTATCGGTTCGCGGGAGCGGTGTATCCTCCTCCGTCGCCGCTCCCGCTTCATTCCGCCTCATCCCGAGGCATCATCATGTCCCGGCGTCAGCTTTCCTCTTTCGCCAACGCTACGCCACACCAATCAAGGGCGGCATGCCCACCATTTCACAATCTGCGCCATCCGGGGGATTTGCGTCTCAAGGTTTGAGCGAGCGCACCATATTGGCCAGCCTTTCGCAGGCACTTTCGAGTTCAGGTTCGGATGCCGCGATCGATAGCCGAATAAATCCGGGCGCCGCAAACGCAGCCCCCGGCACACTCGACAGGCCGAATGTCTGCAACAGACACGCCGCAAACGCCGTATCGTCGCCGAGAACGACTCCATCGGCAGTCTTGCGGCCAATCAGTTGCTGCACGCCGATGAAAGCGTAAAAGGCTCCATCGGGCGCTATGAAATCGATACCCTCGATCTCGGCCAGCCGGCCGGCCACGATCTTCGCGCGCCCGGCAAATGTTCGGGCACCCTCGCTGACAAAAGTCTGATCTCCGGTGAGGGCCGCGATTGCTGCCGCCTGAGCGACCGGCGACACGCATGAGACGCTTTGCGACTGCATCTTGTTGAGCGTCGAAATCAGCGCTTTCGGACCGGCGGCATAACCCAGCCGCCAACCCGTCATGGCGTAAGCCTTGGAGACGCCGTTGACGATCAGCGTCCGGTCCCGCAACTGCGGGCAGGCCTCGCCGAAGGAGACAAAGGGCGTGTCGTTCAACAGCACATGCTCGTAGATCTCGTCGGAGACGATGAGCACACGCGGATGGCGCGCCAGCACATCTGCAAGCTTGCGATATTCTTCGCCGGAATAGATCGCTCCTGTCGGATTGGACGGAGAATTCAGCATCAGCCATCTGGTCTTCGGCGTTATCGCTGCTTCGAGCTGCTCGGCCGATAACTTGAAACCGGCATCCGCACCGCAGGTCAGATAGACCGGTGTGCCCCCATGCAGCGAGACGATGTCTCCGTAGGATACCCAGCAAGGTGTGGGAATGATGACTTCATCGCCCGCTTCCAGCGTTGCGAGAAACACGTCGAACAGGATCTGCTTGGCGCCATTGGCAACCATCACCTCGTCGGTGGAATAATCCAGTCCGTTTTCCGTCTTGAACTTCCTCACGATCGCCTGACGCAGGCTTTCCATTCCCGCGGGCGCGCCATAGCGGATACCGCCCTTGCGTATCGCTTCGACGGCCGCTTCCGCAACATGCGGCGGCGGTTCGAAATCCGGCTCGCCGAGCGACAGGTCGATAATGTCGTGACCTTCTGATGCCAGCTTCTTTGCCGCCATGGCAATCGCCATGCTCGGAGACGACTTGATGCCCGCGGCACGGCGGTTCTCGAAACTCATTTTCGGCTTCCCTGGAGGATTTGACTTGATCGAAACCGGGCGGGGCCTCTGCCTCGCCCGACACTCTTGGGAGAGTTATTTCGAAGCGACGTAGTCAAAGGCGATATCGCGTTCTGCCGCAGCGACATCCCGTTTGTCAGCCGACCCGTAACCGCCGCCGCCCGGAAGCTGCAGGATTAGCCTGCGACCGGCCGGAACATGCTGGCGACCCTTGGAAGCGAGACGGGTTCCGTCATCCAGCATCACGGCACCGGCGGCACCGTTTTCACCACCTTCGCGACCGCGCGGGGGATGATCGACACGGTCGAACATGGCGTTGAAGTGCATCTCGTGACCCTCGGTCGGCGAGATTTCCACCACCTGACCGAGACCGCCGCGGAACTGGCCGGCACCGCCGGACCCGTCGCGCAGTTCCTTGCGCCAGAAGATGACCGGACCGACATGTTCTGTCGCCTCGATCGACATCGAATGCACGCCGCTCGGGAATGCCGTTGCGCTCATGCCGTCGAGCGTCGGGCGTGCGCCGGAGCCACCGCTGTTGAACAGCAGAACCTCGGCACGCTGGCCGCCATCAGCCGGAGCCTTGTCGCCCTGAAGCGGGCGAACGCTGACATGCAGGTTCCACAGCGCGCCAGCACCTTCCGCCGGCACCTTGCCCGGCAACATCTTGTGCACGGCGCCGAGCACTGCATCGGGCACCAGATGGCCAAGTACGTGGCGCACCGAGACAGGCGCCGGATGCTGGGCATTCAGGATGCAATTCTTCGGTGCCACGACGCGGAACGGCAGGAGCGAATAGTGGTTATTTGGAATATCGGGTGCGATCGCGACCTTCATGCCGTAGCATGCATAAGCTGCCGAATAGATGATCGGGCAATTGATGCCCTTCGGGCTCGGCGGCGAGGTCCCGTCAAAATCAGCGAGAATATGATCGCCTTCGACATCTAGACGTACCGCGATATCGATCGGTGAACCGTAACCATCGACCCGCATCGTGTTGGAATAGGAGCCCTTCGGTAAGGCAGCAATTCGCTCGATCGTGGCGTCATAACTGCGCTTGAAAATGAATTCGCCGAGCGTCTCCAGATCGTCGAGCTCGAACTCTTCCATCATGTCCATCAGCCGGCGATGGCCGATCTCGTTGCAGGCGGCCAGCGAATAGACGTCACCGACCACCTGATGGCTCTCACGCACATTGTTGTGCAGGATGTTGACGAGATCCTTGTTGACCTTGCCGCGCTCGGCAAATTTCATGATCGGAACGAAGATACCCTCTTCATAGACCTCGTTCGCATCCGGCCCGAAACCGCGACCACCGACATCGACCACGTGTGCCGTGCAGGCGAAATAACCGACAAGCGCGCCGTTGCGGAAGCTCGGCGAAACGACGGTGAAGTCGTGCAGGTGGCCGGTGCCCTTCCATGGATCGTTGGTGATAAAGACATCGCCTTCGAAAATGTTTTCAGGCCCGATATCGCGGATGAAGTGACCGACGGCTTCCGCCATCGCGTTGACATGGCCGGGCGTGCCGGTGACCGCCTGGGCGATCATCAGGCCGCCGCGGTTGAAGACGCCGGCGGACAAGTCGCCCGATTCACGCACGCTGGTGGAGAATGCCGTGCGGATGAGGGTGACGGCCTGCTCTTCAACGACGGAGATCAGCCGGTTCCACATGATCTGCATGTGAACGTCGGAAAGTGCATTGGTTTTCATGGATAGTATCCTCCGTTCAAGCGCTCTGCTTGACGCGTACGAGCAGGCAGCCATCGGCCTGCATGATGACTTCGCGGCTGGCGGTGATGATGGTCGAGGTTTCGCGTTCGGTGATCACGGCAGGCCCCGAGACGAAATCGCCCGGTTTCATGTCTGTGCGGTCGACGATCGAAGCATTCTGGAAGCTGCCTTCCTGCACATCGAAGATGTCGCGTGTGCCACGAACCTTTGCCGCGCCGGCCTTTGCCGTCTTTCCGATCCGCTCCGGCGGCGCGACCTTGGATGTGGCCCGCAGCGACCAGCTGACGATCTCGACATCGAGCCCGTCGATGACGCGACCGAAGAAGTGTTCGTATTGCTCGTCGAACAGTTTGCGGAACAGGTCGCCATCGGCATCCGCATAGTCACGAACTTCGATCGTCACCGGCACTTCCCAGCCCTGACCGACGTAGCGCATGTAGGCGATGCATTCGAGATCCGGATCGGCATCTGGCGCGCCGGAGCGCACGAAGGATGTCGCTTCCGCGATCAGCTCAGACACCGTATGGTTGATCGCGGCCGCATCGAAGCGGCTGAGGCGGCTATAAGCGCTGCGAACGCTTTCGAAACCGAAGGGTGCTCGCAGGAAGCCGATAGCCGAGCCGACACCCGCGCCCGGCGGGATCAGAAGTTCGGCCATGCCGAGCTTTTCGCAAAGGCGCGCGGCGTGGATGGGGGCAGCACCGCCGAAGGCGATCATGGTGAACTCGGAGAGTTCCTTGCCGTTTTCCACGGCGTGCATGCGTGCCGCATTGCTCATGTTTTCGTCGACCACCTCGCTGAGGCCATAGGCGGCTGTGGCGATATCGGTATCGAGCTTGGAGGCAAGATCCGTATCTATCGCCTTGTCAGATGCCGGGCGGTCGAGCTTCATCGCGCCGCCGGCAAACTCGTCGGCATCCAGACGGCCAAGGATGAGGTCGGCATCGGTGACGGTCGGGTTTGCGCCACCGCGGCCGTAGCAGGCCGGACCCGGTTCGGAGCCAGCACTATGCGGGCCGACGCGGATCTGGCGCATGCTGTCGATCGTTGCGATCGAGCCGCCGCCTGCGCCGATTTCCACCATTTCGATGACGGGAATAGAGATCGGCATGCCGCTGCCCTTCTTGAAGCGCCAGGTACGTGCCACTTCGAAGGTCTTTGAGGTTTTCGGCGTCTGCTTTTCGATCAGGCAGATTTTTGCCGTGGTGCCACCCATGTCGTAGGAGAGCACCTGATCGAGACCATAGCTGCTGGCGATATGGGCTGCGAAGATCGCGCCGCCGGCCGGGCCGGATTCAAGCAGGCGTACCGGAAATTCGATGGCGCTTTCAACGCTGATGATGCCGCCGCCCGAGTGGATCATGAAGACCGGGCAACGCGTGCCCTCTTCGGTCAGGCGACCGACGAGGCGATTCAGATAGGACGCCATCAGCGGCTTGACGAAAGCATTGGCGCAGACGGTGTTGAAACGCTGGAACTCGCGCATCTGCGGCGAAACTTCAGAGGAGATCGAAACCGAAATGTCTGCCTTCTTGGCGAGAAGCCGGTCTCTCACGATCTTCTCGTGCGTGCCGTTCAGATAGGAGTGAATGAAGCCGATGGCGACGCTCTCATAGCCGGCGGCGATGATGTGATCGCACAGGGCATCGACCTCATCGAGATCAAGCGGCTTCAGCACGAGACCATCGGCGCCGATACGTTCATCGACGACAAACCGTTCGTTGCGCGGCACGAGCGGCGCCGGCAGAACGATATCAAGATCATACTGTTCGAAACGGCTTTCGGTGCGCATTTCGATGACGTCGCGAAAGCCCTTGGTGGTGATGAAGGCGGTGCGGGCGCCGCGCCGCTCGATCAGCGCATTGGTGGCGAGCGTCGTGCCGTGAATGATCGTATCGATTTCGGAAAGCTCGACACCGGCGACTTCGGCGACCTGCCGAATGCCCTTGACGATCGCATTTTCGGGATAGGAATAGTCGGTCAGCACTTTGATCGAATGGAGCGTGATGCCTACCTCCATCGCAACGTCGGTGAAGGTGCCACCGATATCGACACCGACCCTGATCTGCTTGCCATCTTTCGCCATTGTCTGTCTCATGCTCCATAAGCGAGCTGTTGTTGCGTGCTGCCCGAAAACCCGTTTTTCGGCGTGCAGCGACCTGTCCCCGCCCGCGCGAACAGGCGGGGGCCAAGAGCTCTTCAGTTGTTGATGTTTTCTGTCCGGCGCGGCGGCCTTCAGCGGTCGCGCTGGATCGAGATGTTACTGCTTGCCTGTAAAGTCGACGCCCGGCAGCGTGGTCGGGAGTTTTGCGCGATCGACGCCGATCCACTTCTTGTAGAGCGCGTCGAGCGTGCCGTCAGCGGTGTGACGGGTCACGAAATCGGTGAGGAAGGCGAGCATTTCCTGGTCGCCCTTGCGAACTGCCATGCCCTGAAAGTTGTCGGCAACCTTGTACTTGCGCTCGAACTGCGCATCATAACCAGCCTGCTTGATGACGAGGCCGTAGGTAATGCTGCCGACGATAGCGTCGACCTGGCCGGACAGCAGCGACTGAACCGTCGTCGCGTCATCATCGAAACGCTTGATCTGCGTATTCGGCGGGGCGACCTTGACGAGAAGCGGATCGAAGGCGCTGCCGCGATTGACGCCGATCACGTATTTGCCGAGATCCTCATTGGCCTTTATGGCCGCGTCCTTCTTACCCCAGACGGTGATGTCGTTCGACGAGTAGGGAATGACATACTGGATCACCTTGGCGCGTTCCTCGGTGATCGTCATGGACGGCACGAGGAAATCGACATTGCCGTTGACCAGCAGCGGAATGCGGTTCTGGCCGGTGATGCGCTCGAACTTCACCTCGACTCCGAGTTCTTTGCCGATCAGCTTGGCGATCTCGATGTCAAACCCGTCGTTCTGGCCCTTGGGATCGATGAAGCCCCATGGAAACTGATCCATCTGCACACCGATCGTGGCAGTACCCTTAGCCTTGATCTCTTCCGGCGTCACGGCGAAAGCCGTTGTGGCAAAGGAGGTCGCAGCCAGAAGCACGGCGGCGAACCCGCCCATGACTTTCGAACGCGCAAGGGTCAATGCTGTATTGAACATGTGGTCACCTCTGGTTGGTTTCTTTTCATGCGTTCTTGTTTTACCGAGCGGCGTTGAGGCGCCTTTCGATCTTTGCGCTGCAATAGGTCAGGGGTACGCAGATGATGAAGTAGATCAGTGCGACCGCCCCATAGACCTGCAGCGGCTGAAAGGTGATGTTGGCCATCAGCTGCCCCGATCGGGTAAGCTCGGTGAGGCCAAGCAGGGCGGCGAGCGCCGTGCCCTTGATCAGGTTTACGAGGAAGCTGATGGTCGCCGGCAAGCCGATGCGGAAGGCTTGCGGCAGGACCACATCGATCATCCGGTGCATGTAGCCGATGCCGAGCGCTCGCGCCGCTTCGCTTTGACCATCCGGCACCGCCTGGATGCTGCCGCGCCAGATTTCGCCGAGAAAGGCGCTCGTGTGCAAGGACAGGCCGATCGTCAGCGCCACCCAGATATCCACTTTGAGCCCCAGAAGCGGCAGGCCGAAATAGACGAAGAAGAGCTGGATCAGCAGCGGCGTGCCCTGAAAGATCTGGATATAGGTCGCCATCAGGATGCGCAGCCAGCCCCATTTGCTGGTTCGCCCGAGTGCCACGGCAAGCCCGAGCGCGCCGCCGAGGGTGAAGGCAAGCAGCGACAGGACAACCGTCCAGCGTGCGCCTTCGAGCAGAAAGAGGAACTCACCCCAACCGAATTGACGGATCATCTCGCTGCCTCACTTTGCCGGATAGGAGAAATAGACCCGGCCGATCACGCCGAGAGCGATGGAGAAGAACTGCGACAGCGCCAGGTATATGACGCCGAGCGTCAGATAGATCTCGAAGCTGCGGAATGTCTGGGCATCGAGCGTCTGCGCGAAATAGGTCAGTTCTTCGGCGGAAACCGATGACATCAGGCTGGAGTTCAACATCATGAGGATGAACTGGCTGCACAGAGCCGGATAGACAGCGCGGATCGCCGGGCGAAACACGATGAAGCGGTAGATGTCGACCGCATGCATGCCGAGCGCCCTACCCGCCTCGATCTGGCCGGGGCGAATGGACTGGACGCCGCCGCGGACGATCTCGGCCGCATAGGCCGCACAGTTGAGCGTCATTGCAAGGATTGCGGCCTGTTCGCCGCTCAGGCGAATGCCGATCGCCGGCATGCCGAAGAAGACGAAGAACACCTGCACGAGGATCGGCGTGTTGCGGATCATCTCGATGTAGCCGACGGCGATTGCTTTCAGCGCCGGCTTCTTGCTCATCCGCATCATCATGAAGACGATGCCGAGCGACAGGCCGAAGATCATCGATAGCGACGACATCTTCAGAGTACCGATCACGCCATCGACCAGCGACGGCCAGGCGGCAAACACGGGGGCGAAGTCGAATGTGTAATTCATCACCCGCCCCTCAGTGATTGAGGATCTGGCTGAGGAAGGTCTTGGTACGCTCATGGCTCGGATTGCTGAAGAACACATCCGGCTTGGCGCTTTCAATGATCTCTCCGCGATCCATGAAGATGACGCGGTGCGCCACGGCGCGGGCAAAGCCCATTTCATGCGTCACGCAGATCATCGTGATGCCATCGTCTGCAAGCGAGATCATCGTGTCGAGCACTTCCTTGACCATTTCCGGATCGAGCGCCGATGTCGGCTCATCGAACAGCATGATCTGTGGATCCATGCAAAGCGCCCGAGCGATTGCGACGCGCTGCTGCTGGCCACCGGAGAGCTGAGCGGGATATTTCTGTGCCTGCTCGGCAATATGCACCCGTTCCAGATGGCGCATCGCCTTGTCCTTTGCCTCTGCTGCGGAAGCCTTGCGCACGCGGCGCTGCGCCAGCATGCAGTTCTGCAATACCGTCAAATGCGGGAAGAGATTGAACTGCTGGAACACCATGCCGACATCGCGGCGGATGTGGTCGGCATTGGAGCCCTTCTGGCTGAGCGTCGTGCCGTTGACGGCGATGCTGCCTTCCTGGATTTCCTCCAGATGGTTGATGCAGCGGATCAGCGTCGACTTACCGGATCCGGATGGGCCGCAAAGCACGATATGCTCGCCGCGCCCGACTTCAAGGTTGATCCCCTTCAGCACCTGCAGGTGGCCGTACCACTTGTTGACGCCGCTCATGGAGATGGCTTTTTCCGAAATGCTGGTCTCGTTCATGGCCAGTTCCCCTTTTTGTCAGGCTTCAGGTGCGATTTCGAAGATCGCATCGACTTCGACGGATGATCCGCGCGGCAGCGAACCGGCACCGAGCGCCGTGCGTACATGGCGACCCTTGTCGCCAAAGATCTCGACGAGAAGATCGGACGCACCATCGATGACCGCGGGATGTCCTTTGAAGTCCGCCGGTGCATTGACGAAGCCGCGCAGCTGGACGCACGCAACGACACGATCCAGATTTCCCTCCAGCGCCGCATTGACGCGTGCCACGATATTCAGTGCGCAAAGCCGGGCAGCCTTGTAGCCATCTTCGGGCAAGAGGTCTTTGCCGACGACACCGACATAATGCTCGACGCCATCGATCCTTGGTATCTGACCTGATACGAAGAGAAGGCTCCCAACGATGCGATGCGATATGTAATTCCCAGAGGCTGGCGCAATCGTAGGCAATACGATACCGAGCTCTGAGAGGCGTGCGGAGACGACACCCATAGCGACTTTCCATCCGATTTTTAAAGATGCGCCAGAAGCGCAACCATGTTCCCGGAGCAGGTCGTCATAGGCTTGATGGCCTTGGCTGATCGCCTGCTCACTTCTTATGGTTTGAGATTATTGAAATACTATCTCTTGTCAATAAGAAAATTAGTGATGCTACCACTTGGTGAATTCAGGCGATTTATCAAATCTAACTATCTGATTTATATGTATTTAGACGTGATAATACGACATAAAGATTGCATCATTTAAAGCATTTCTCGGATTCTTTTTACTGCTATCGCAGGGATCGAAACACACGGAAAAATCCAGTGTGCGCACTCTATCAAACAAAAGATGTATTAAAGAGATAGCATCACTACGATAGGTCGTGCTACCTTGCTGCTTATCAAGACATGCGCAGACCGCCAGCGCTTCACAAGACGGGTGATTTTTGGACACTTTGACGGGCCGAACCATACAGGCACTGAAAACGCATATCAGCGACAACCAGCTTTCGGCCGGCATAAAGCTCGGCTCACTCAACGAGCTGTCACAGCAATTCGGAGTGAGCAGAACCGTTATCCGAGAGGCGGTCTCGGCGCTGCGTTCTGAAGGTGTCGTCGAAGCACGGCATGGCGTCGGCGTGTTTGTCCGCGATATCCCACGTGCCGGCGCCGAAGACCCGGGCACATTCGATGCTGACGTTGCCCTCGCCCCTTTATCTCGGCTCAAGACATCCTTCATGGATCTTCTCGAACTCAGGATGGCATTCGAGGTGCATGCGGCAGGCCTCGCCGCCGTCCGGCGCTCTTGGGCGCAGGAATCGAACATATGGAATGCCGCGCGTCAGTTCGAGGCTTCATTGGATGACGAGGCTGCACTCGATCATCTCGATTTCGTCTTCCACCGCTCCATTGCGGAAGCGACCAACAACGGCGCCTTCATCGAATTCTTCAGCCTCATGAGCCTGCAGATCCTGCCGCAGCCCGCTTTTTCCAAAGAGCTGAACCCTGCGCTCATAACGTCTGACTATGTGCAGAACACCGTTGTCGAACACCGTGCAATTTGCGAGGCGATCAGCACCGGAAGCCCGGAAAAGGCGCGTGAGGCCATGCGGGCGCACTTGAACCGAAGCCATCTGCGCTATCGCGGCTTTGCGGATGGCGGCGCATCGCCGCTCAGCAATGTGGCAAGAGATGACTGAGAAGCCGCAATTGCAAAAAATACTGCACTGGCGCTGATGTTGTTTAGTAACCTGAGACATCCCGAGCGGCAGAATAATACGGCGCAGTGAGCAAAACTTCGTTGCCCAACTTATAGGGCAACAGGCCAAGAAATTTATTCAGAAAAAATCCGCATCCGAGCGCTTATCTAAAAGCGAAGCGGCGCAGATAGACTGACCTTAACCCGCCGGCAACGGAAATGTGCTCGGGTGAGATTTTATCGCCCATTACCTCAATGGCTCCGATGACCTTATAAGCCACCGGGATCACTTGCTCATCTTCGGTTGTCAACGAGAGCGCGTTGACCGAATGGTGAAACAGTGGTGTGTCGAAATGGTCTCCCAACGCCTATACCTCCGGAGAAGGCGCTAGATCCAAAGCCGCCCGAACCGAAACTGTTGAGAGCGCAGATAAGCGGCGATTGACGGGCTCGGCGTGAAGTGTAGACCTGCATCGACACTGCCCAACCGGAGACCGCCCGCATTTCCAAAACCCTGACCCTTCACCGCAAGATTCTGGCGGATATCGAGGAAAAGATCGTTTCCGGCACATGGCCGCCCGGCCACCGGATCCCTTTCGAGGTCGATCTTGCCGCGCATTACGACGTCTCGCGGATGACTGTGAACAAGGTGATGGGCCAACTGGCACAGGCTGGCCTGATCGAGCGCCGAAAGAAGGGCGGAAGTTTCGTATCCCAGCCCAAGGCACAATCAGCCGTGCTGGAGATCCACGATATTGCCGACGAGGTGCGCTCCCTCAACCTTGAATATTCCTATCAGCGGTTGTCGATCACCCGCCGCAAGGCGATCGGGGAAGAGCTAGCATGGTTTGCGACCGGCACGCCCGGCGACGTCCTCTTCGTCACCTGCCTGCATCTTGCCGCAGGCCAGCCGTTCTGCCTCGAAGAGCGCGCAATCAATCTTGTCACCGTACCGGCCGCGCTCGAAACCGATTTCATCTCGGTCGCACCCGGCCCCTGGCTCTCTTCGCAAATTCCCTGGATCACCGCCCAGCACCGCATCCAGGCCGTGCCTGCCGACCGCAAGGAACACAAGCTCCTCAATCTCACCCCGAAAAATGCCTGCCTCGTCATCGAGCGCCGCACCTGGAATACATCGGGAGCGGTGACCTGGGTGCGCATGACCTATCCCGGCAATCGCCACGTCGTCACCGCGGATTTTCGTCCGGCGTCCGCCTGAGTGGATGTAACGCAGCGGCAGCAAGACCGGAATGCGATTGTTCTAACAGCCTCCAGACAGCAAAGAAACTTCCGCGCTTGCCTTCAAAATAGAATAGCAAATCCATAGAAATCTGAAGCAACTGGATAGGCTCATGGTCATCGATCAACCGCGAGACCGGACCTATGACGCGCTATCGGAAACTTCTTTCTCTCAGCCTCGGATTGCTGGCTGCCACGACACTTGCAACGGCCAGCCTCGCGGCAGACGCGCCGGTCAAGGGCGGCACGCTCGTCTATCTTGAGCAGCAAGCCCACACCAATCTCTACCCGCCGGCGGGCGGCTTTTACCCCAACGGTGGTATTCTCAACCAGATCACCGACAAACTGACCTACCAGAACCCGAAGACGCTGGAGATCGAGCCCTGGCTGGCGGAATCCTGGACGGTCAACGACAACGCCACCGAATACACGTTCAAGCTCCGTCCCGGCGTCACCTTCTCCGATGGCACACCGGTTGATGCCGCAGCCGTCGCGAAGAACTTCGACACCTACGGCCTCGGCAACAAGGAGTTGAAACAGCCGGTTTCCGAAGTGGTCAACAATTACGAGCGTAGCGAAGTCATCGATCCGCTGACGGTAAAGTTCACCTTCAAGAAGCCCTCCCCCGGCTTCCTGCAGGGCACGTCGGTGATCGGCTCCGGCATCGTCTCGCTCTCGACCCTGGCGCTGCCCTTCGAGCAGCTTGGCGATGCAACGAAGATCATCGGCTCCGGCCCCTTCGTGGTCAATGCCGAGACGCTGGGCAAGTCGCTCGATCTGAAGGTTCGCGAGGACTATAACTGGGGACCGGCGAAGCTCGAACATCAGGGCCGCGCCTATCTCGACGAGATCAACTACATCATCACCGCCGAAGACAGCGTGCGTATCGGCGCTCTTCTCGCCGGTCAGGCCGATTTCATTCGTCAGATCCAGGCCTATGACGAAGGCCAGGTCGAGGCGCAGAGTTTTACCATCTATGCGCCCGGCACGCGCGGCGTGAACAACTCGATCGTATTCCGCCCGGATAATCCACTGGTCGCAGACCTCAAGGTGCGCAAGGCGCTGTCGCTCGCGGTCAACCGCGACGAGATTCTCTCGACGATCTTCTCGAAGAACTACCCGAAGGCGACCTCGATCATCGCATCGACCGCAATCGGTTACGTACCGCAGGAAGACAAGCTCGGCTATGATCCGGAAAAGGCGGAAGCGCTGCTCGACGAAGCCGGCTACAAGCTCGGTGCAGACGGCATCCGCGCCAAGGATGGCCAGAAGCTCGTCCTGACTTCCTATGAATCGCTGCCACAGCCGCAGAGCCGTGCGGTTCTGCAGCTGATTGCACAGCAATGGTCGAAACTCGGCGTCAAGCTGAACGTGTTGGCCGGTGACGCCGGCAGCAAAGTGGTCGATGAACTCGATCCGCTGAAAACGCCGGTCGCCGTCGCCATGGTCGGCCGTGCAGATCCGGACGTGATCAAGAGCCAGTATTATCCGACCAACCGCAACGTGCTGGTGCAGAAGGGCGGCGTCAGCGACAAGGTAAAGACCTTCTCCGACGACAAGCTGAACGCCATCCTGAACGAAATCGCCTCGCAGCCGGATCGGGAAAAGCGCCTGAAGGCGGTGGCGGATGCGCAGGCCTATGTTCTCGATCAGGCCTATGCCGTTCCGATTTTCGAGGAGCCGCAGGCCTTCGCTGGAGCACCCTATGTCAAGGGCGTCGCCTTCGAAGCGGTCGGTCGCCCGGCCTTCTATAGCACCTGGCTCGACAAGTAAGCGCCGATAACCAACAGGCCTCCCAAGCCGCACGGATGGCAGCCTTAAGGGCTCCATCCACCCTTTGCTGGAGATATGAAATGACGCGATATGTCATAGGACGGATCAGCCAGGCGCTGCTCGTTCTCTGGGCGGCCTTCACGCTGTCCTTCATCCTGCTGCAGGCCATGCCCGGCGATGCGGTGCTGATCAAGTTCCTCAATCCGGAATTCGGCCTGAGCGCCGATCAGGTCGCGGAAATCCGCGCCGCCTATGCGGTGGATTCCAGCGTGGTCGTGCAATACGGACACACACTCGTCAATTTCCTGCAAGGCGATTTTGGTTATTCGCTGCAGGCGGGCGTTCCGGTCTCAGCCCAGCTTGCCACCAACCTGCCACCGACATTTAAGCTTGCCGGCCTCGGCTTTCTTGCGGCGACCCTGCTTGCCGTCTTCATCGCCTTTCTCTCCTCGATGGCGCCTTTCGCGTGGCTGAGAAACGCCATCCAGTCACTGCCGTCGCTGTTCATCTCGGTCCCGGTCTTCTGGCTGGCGATCATGCTGATCCAGATATTCTCCTTTCGCTTCCGGCTGGTGTCGGTCATCAATCCCGGCCCGTGGGAAAGCCTTGTTCTGCCGGTCGCAACGCTTGCCGTTCCGATCGCCGCGCCGCTGGCGCAGATCCTTATCCGCAATATCGATGAAATCCGCACTCGTCCTTTCGTATCTGTCGCCCGCGCCAAGGGCGCCAGCGAGACACGGCTGCTCTGGCGGCATGTCGCCCGCAACGCCATCCTCCCGACGCTGACGATCGCCGGCGTGCTCTTCGGCGAACTGATTGCCGGCGCGGTCGTCACCGAAACCGTTTTCGGCCTCAACGGTATCGGCGGACTGACCGAAAAGGCTGTCGGCAATCAGGATCTCTCGGTGCTTCAGGCGGTCGTCGTCATCTCCGCCGCCGCCTTCGTCACCATCAATCTGGCGGTCGATCTTGCCTATCCGCTGCTCGACCCGCGCCTCAGAAACGGACACGGAGCTGCAGCATGACCAGCCTCGACACTTTCGTTCACCTCACTCCAACGGTGGCTGCCGAGACCGCGAGCCGCCCCGGCAATCGTCGCGACGTGCTGAGCGTCCTGCGCAACTTCCCTTATGGTCTCGCGCTTGCCTGGCTGGTGCTTGCCCTTGTTCTTCTGTGGGCAACCGTGCCTTGGGTATTTACCAGCTATGATCCGCTGCAGGGCACGCCCGGCGGCCAGCTCAAGGCGCCCTCAGCCCTGCATATTCTGGGCACGGATTCGCTTGGCCGCGATCTCTTCGCCCGCATCGTCTACGGCGCGGTTCATTCGCTTTCGGGAGCCATTGCTGCCGTCGGCGTCGGGCTTGTCGTCGGCAGCGGGCTCGGCCTGATCGCAGGTTCGGTCCGCGGACGTGTCGATGAAGTCCTGATGCGGCTGGTCGATGTGCTCCTGTCTATCCCGACCCTCTTGCTTTCGCTCAGCATCATCATCCTGCTCGGCTTCGGCACGCTCAATGCAGCAATCGCCGTCGGCGCAACGGCAATTGCCGGTTTCGCCCGCCTCATGCGGTCGGAAGTCGTACGCGTGCGCAATGCCGAATTCGTCGAGGCGGCCTTCGGAAGCGGCGGCACGTTCGGCAAGGTTTTGTGGCGGCATATCCTGCCCAATTCGCTGACCTCGGTCGTAGCCTATACCGCCGTGCAGTTCGGCTGGGCGATCCTGCAGATCTCCACCCTCGGCTTCCTTGGCTATGGCGCACCGCCGCCGACGCCGGAATGGGGCCTGCTGATTGCCGAAGGCCGCAACTACCTCGCAACCGCCTGGTGGCTGACCGCCGCCCCCGGCCTGATCGTCGTTGCCGTCGTTCTGTCGGCCAACCGCATCAGCCAGTCCATCGGAAGGAGCACACGATGAGCACCTCCCCAAATTCCGTACTCGACGTCCGTGACCTGCACATTTCCTACAGCCAGGGCGAGGAGCGCCCGACGGTCGTGCATGGCGTTTCCTTCACCGTTGAGCCGGGCGAAGTCGTGGCTCTGGTCGGCGAAAGCGGATCCGGCAAGACTTCGACCGCACAGGCCGTCATCGGCCTGCTTGCAGAGAACGGTCGGGTCGAAAGCGGTTCCATTCTCCTCAATGGCGAGGATATCAGCCGCTGGAGCGCAAGGCGCCTGCGATCGATCCGCGGCGCCGTCGTCAGCCTCGTTCCGCAGGATCCGGGCAGTTCCCTCAATCCTGTCCTCACTATCGGCGCGCAGGTGCGCGAGATCCTCCAAATTCACGGACGGCTCGATCGCCGCACAGCCGATCGCAAGGTTATCGAGCTTCTCACCAATGTCGGAATCTCCCAGCCGGAACTGCGGATACACCAATATCCCCACGAGCTTTCCGGCGGCATGAAGCAGCGGGTGCTGATCGCCATTGCCATCGCTCTGCGTCCGGCGCTGATCATAGCCGACGAACCCACATCCGCACTCGACGTCACCGTACAGCGCCGTATCCTCGACCTGATCGACGATCTGCGCCGCGAACACGGTACCTCGGTCCTGCTTGTCACCCACGATCTCGGCGTTGCCGCGGACCGGTCGGACCGGCTCATAGTACTGCAGGGCGGGCGTATTCAGGAACAGGGCAAGACCGCAGACGTGCTGGCCTCGCCGCAAAGCGCCTATACCCGCAAGCTGCTTTCCGATGCTCCATCGCTTTCTGTTGCCAAGCCGCGCCCGCCGGTCGAGCCGAGCCGGCCAGCCGCGCTGACTGTCACCAATCTGGTTCAGGATTTTTCGCTGCCGACGGCTAAGAATTTTCGCGCCGTCGATAACATTTCCTTCAGTGTCGCGCGTGGCACGACCCATGCGGTGGTAGGCGAAAGCGGCTCGGGAAAAACCACGACGATCCGTTCGATCGCCGGTTTCCTGAAACCGACATCCGGCGAGATCCGCATCGGCGATCTAGATGTCGCAAGCCTGCGTTCCGAGGCCTTGCGGCAGTTTCGGCGCAAGGTGCAGCTCGTCTACCAGAACCCCTGGGCATCACTCGATCCGCGCCAGACGGTGCAGGCGATCGTCGAGGAACCGCTGCTCAATTTCGACCCGTTACCACGGGCCGAGCGAGAAGCGCGCGTCCGCGCCATCATCGAGCGCGTCGGCCTGCCCGCCACGGTTCTCTCCCGTCTGCCGCACGCCCTTTCCGGCGGCCAGCGCCAGCGTGTGGCAATCGCCCGCGCGCTGGTTCTGGAGCCTGAGGTCGTGGTGCTTGACGAAGCCGTCTCTGCACTCGACGTGACCGTGCAGGCGCAGATCCTCGAACTGCTTGCAGAATTGCAGCGGGATTTCGGCCTTACCTATGTCTTCGTCTCCCATGACCTCGCGGTCGTGCGGCAGATCGCCGACACGGTTTCCGTCCTGCACAATGGCAGGCAGGTCGATTACGGCACCGTTGACGAGGTCTTCTCCTCAACCTCGACCGCCTACACGCGCGAACTCATCGAAGCCATTCCCGGACAGAAATTTCCACGCGCCGAGATATCGCGCCAGCCTATAAAAACAGGACTTTTATCATGACCAGCAAGATTGCCCCCAAACGTCTCGGCTTTTTCACCCGTCTACTCGACGATGTTCCGGCCGGCGAACGTTATCGGCTGGCGGCGGAACAGATCATCCATGCCGAAGAAAACGGTTTTGACAGCGCCTGGATCGCGCAGCACCATTTTCACGCGGAAGAAGGCGGGCTTCCCTCCCCCGCGGTCTTCCTCTCGCATGTCGCTGCCCGCACATCGACCATCCGCCTCGGTACCGGCGTGATCACGCTACCGATGGAGAATGCGCTGCGCGTGGCCGAAGATACTGCCGTGCTAGATCTGCTTTCAGGCCGGCGGCTGGAAGTGGGTTTCGGCACCGGTGGCACGAAGGAATCCTTCGAGGCTTTCGGCATCGACGCTGATCGTCGCGGAGAAGTCTATGCCGAAAACCTCACCGTGGTTCGCGATGCCTGGGCCGGAAAGGTTCTGCATGGCGGCAACCGCCTTTATCCCGATGCCCCGCATCTGCTCGATCGGGTCTGGCTCGCCACCTTCTCCGCCAATGGCGCACGCCTCGCGGGACTTAGCGGCGATGGCCTGATGCTGTCGAGAACCCAGCCCCGCCCGGCCGACAATCCCGATGCGACGCTGGACGACATCCAGAACCCGATCATCGACGCCTATCTTGCCGGCCTGCCTCAGGGCCGCGCACCGCGCATTCTCGGCTCGCGCAGCCTGTTCGTCGCCGACGATCGCAAACGAGCGCTCGCCTTTGCCGAAACCGGCCTCCGCCGTGTCGCCGATCGTTTCGCAGCCGCCGGCCACCGGATTGCAGGAGACAGGCTCGAAGACCTGATCAAGGCGCTCGACAGCCACGTCGGCACGCCGGACGATGTTATCGCATCGCTGAAGAAGGACACGGCCCTTGCACGCGCGACGGACATCGTTTTCCAGGTCCATTCCATCGACCCGCCTCATGCAGAAATCCTGCGCTCGATCGAACTGATCGCTGCGGAAGTCGCGCCGGCCCTGGGCTGGACGCGGTCTTCAGCGCCGCAGCTCGTTGCCGCCCAGTAATAGCCGATAATCGAAAGAGACATTCATGACCGATACGATCGACGTTATCGACCACCTCGTCGGGATCACGCCGGGCGCGCCTGCCGACGCGCTGCGCAGCCGGCGCCCGATCACCAAGGAGCACGCACAGAAAAGCTGGACGGCTCTTTTCGAACCCGTAGATGAAAGCCAGGCATCGCTTGTCGAGCGTTTTGCCGTCGCAGTCTTTGTTGCAGTCCTGCATGGCGACAAAAGCATCAAGGAATTTTACGGGACAAAACTGGCAGGGCTCGAAAACGGTACGGTCATTCTCGCGACCGTGACGGCTCTGGCCGAGCTCAATGCGGCGAAAGGCCCCTATGGTCATTATCCCGAAGGGCCTTTGAGCGCGGAAAACACCGATGGGCCGGCTCTTGATATCGGCCCCACCTATCGCGCCATCCTCGGGGATCGGCTCTCCGCAGCGCTCGAACACGCCTATTTGCTGACATACCACCCTCGGGACGCCAGCCCCGCGGAACTGCAAAAACTGCTTTCAGCCGGATGGAGCACGACGGGCGTGGTCACGCTATCCCAGCTCGTCTCCTTCCTCGCCTTCCAGATCCGCGTCGTCGCCGGCCTTCGGGTCCTGGCTGCGGCCTAACGGAGAACCTTCCATGTCTGATACCGTTATTGAACCCACCGTCGAAAACCCACCGGTTGTCTTCACCCAGGACAAGATTGGCTGGACCGCTTGGCTTCAGCCACTGGCAGAGGGCGAACTCACCGACCGCCATTATGAGGCGCTGGTCGACAAGGCGCGCGCCAAGTCTGCCTATTTCGCGCTTCTGGTCCGCGATCCGGATATTCTCGAAGCCCGCACCAAGACGGACAACGACATCTTCTACAACACCAAGGATGGATTGCCGCGCGCAGAGCGGGAGCTTGCTGCAACGGCTGCCTCAAGGCTGAACGGTTGCATTCTCTGCGCTTCGGTCCATTCGCGCTTTGCCTCGCAATATTCCAAGCGTGAAGCGGATGTGCAGAAGCTGCTGGACGAAGGAGTGGGGGCCGATCTTGGCGAACGCTGGAACGCAATCGTCTCGGCTTCGGTGGCGCTCAGCACCACGCCGCCCAGCTTCACTGCAGACCACGCAAAGCGTCTACGTGAAGCCGGATTGTCAGACGAAGAAATTTCCGACGTCGTTCATGGCGCCGCGTTCTTCAACTGGGCAAACAGGCTGATGCTCTCGATCGGCGAGCCGACCCCTGCGGGCTGACCATATCCGAACACATTCGCAACACTCGAGCTGTTGATCACGGATCAATGGCGTCGGCATGGAAGACCATTCTTGCCATGCCGACCTGTTGTCGTCATATACGGGCCATGACGTCTGATTCAAAAATTTTCGTAAGCCTGAAGTCCACTAAGAAGCGGGCTGCCAAGCCTGCTGAACCCGTTGGCCCCAAGTGTCAGTGGGATGGTTGCGACAAGGTCGCTCCGCATCGCGCGCCTGTCGGCGGCGCGGCAGATGGGTTGTATCTGTCCTTCTGTATCGAGCATGTGAAGGAATACAACAAGGGCTATAATTACTCCCCGGCCCTCTCCACGCCTGAAGTTGCCCGTTACCAAAAGGAAGCTGCGGCAGGCCGCCGGGTAACATCCGGCACGGCCTTTACCGAGGCGAAAGAGGCTCCGCTTCCTTCCACCGCCCGGTCCGGCTCGGCCAAGTCGATCAACGCCCGCAAGTCCGCAGCGCAGCGCCTGCTTGAGAAACGACAAACTCAAGCGCGCAAGCTGAAAGTCCTCGAAGCAAAAGCTTTCGAGGTGCTCGGACTTTCGGAGGATGCGACGCCTGAGGAAATCAGAACCCGTTACAAGGAACGTCTGAAGATGCACCATCCTGATGCAAATCAGGGCAATCGCAATTCAGAAGACCTGCTTCGAGCGTCAATCGAGGCGCATAAAATCCTGAAGCTGAACGGATTTTGCTAGAGGAAGCGTTCAAACGGTTTACCTGAGCACCCAGTTCGGGATATGTAACGATTAAGCGTCTTGCGGCGTGGTATCTGTATGGCGAGGCTTTCAGCGTCGCCATATAAAATGGTGGGGCGAGTTCCCCAAGTGAACAGGGATTTCTGATGGCGACCGGCACAGTTAAATTTTTCAACCAAGACAAGGGCTTCGGCTTTATCACGCCTGAAAATGGCGGCGCGGACGTGTTCGTGCACATTTCGGCAGTAGCCTACGGCGCCGCTCTGCGTGACGGCCAGAAGGTCAGCTACGAACTGGGCCAGGATCGCAAGACCGGCAAGTCGAAGGCTGAGAACGTCAACCCGCTGTAAGCGGATTCTTTGACGGAATAGATGATGTCGCGTGCAAAAACGCGGCATCATTTCCGAAGGCGGGTTCAGATATTCAGCTCCCGGCGAGCTTAAGAACGTCGACCTTCCGCTGATTGGGCGAATACATTTCCCATTAGCTGTGTCGTAGATGATGTCTGCACACAACGAACACTGCGGCGCCTGAGGGCCTGAGTGTCTTATTTCCCAAGAGAATTCGATTGTCGGGCGATACGCTATCAGCCCCCGAATTAGCAGATTTGAAGGGCCACCGAATGCTGATCAAGCAGAGCGACTATCATCGAATCTACAGGGTCATCAACAGCCTTCTTGTTAATGAAAATGCTGACCCCGCAACAGCTTCCATGTATTTCAGCACATTCGGAGCCTTTATCCTAAAACAGCACTATAAGCTGGATGCGACACCGAAGGGTGGTTTGGCGGCCTATAATCTTGGCGGAACCGTCATCCTTTTTGCCGATCACCGCGAGGACGGTTTTGTAACCGGAGCCGGTGAAAACTTTCATTGCTGGGTGGAAGTGGATGGCTGGGCAATCGATTTCATGGCGCCTGCGTTTTCCGAAAGCGCAAAAGAACTCTCGGTTTCCTCTAGGATGTTTCAACGTCCGATGTCCGATGTGGCGATCTCGATCAATCAGATCGAAAAGTCGGGCGACTTCTTCTATATGTCGGAACCTGAAGCAACTGCCCGGCGCTTCGCCGAATGGCGCAAACACGCGATGATCGGAGATCTGGCTACGATTGCTGCAAAATGGTTTCGCAAATCGCCGAGACAAATCCCGTCATCCATTTCGATTGAGGGGCAGCACGGGGCGCTCAAGGAAGTTCCGCTTGTCGGCCACAGTCTCGTTGGGGCCTGGTGACAGAGCCTCGGAGAAGAGGATGCCCCATTTCCTGCCGTGGCAGACCGGGAGATCGCTGTTTCCCATAAACACATCCCGCTTCATCGATGAAAGCAAGGAAAAGTGCGATTGACGCGTGCTGACCACCATGGTCAGAACAGTTCGCCCAAGGCGAGGAAATGATATGATCGGTGAACGCCAACTGCTGAAGATGCTGTTCGATGCCGCTGTAAAGGCCGCTGATCCTCTTAACGGAATTCGCAAGTATCTACCTAATCCACCCGCGAACGCTCGCACAGTCGTGATCGGTGCAGGCAAGGGAGCCGCACAGATGGCCGCGGCGCTGGAGGCCGTCTGGAATGGCCCTCCGCTCAGCGGCCTGGTCGTCACGCGATACGGTTATGGCTGCGAGACAAAGAGTATCGAGATCATCGAAGCTGCCCACCCGGTACCGGATGAGGCAGGACTTACGGCAAGCCGCCGGCTGATCGAGACTATTTCAGGTCTCTCGGAAGGTGATCTGGTCATAGCGCTTGTCTGCGGTGGTGGGTCCGCCTTGCTTCCGTCACCTCCGGAAGGGCTGACGCTTCAGGACGAGATTGCGCTGAACGAGGCGCTGCTAGCCTCCGGCGCACCCATTTCGGCCATGAACGTGGTGCGCAAGCACGTCTCGACAATCAAGGGGGGCCGGTTGGCGGCAGCGACGAAGGCACGTGTCGTCAGCCTGATCGTCTCGGATATACCAGGCGACAATCCAGCCTTCGTCGCCTCCGGCCCGACCGTACCTGATGACAGCACGCGCCATGAGGCTCTGGCAATCATAGAACAATATCGAATGAACCTGCCGTCGGCCATCATTGCCCATCTGAATTCGCAGGCAGCCGACGCGCCGATGCCGCAAGAGCCACATTTTGCGAAAAACGAACACTACATCATTGCCTCTGCCGGCGTCTCGCTTCGCGCTGCAGCGGATCTCGCCCGCAGCAATGGCGTCGAAGCGCATGTCCTCTCGGATTCCATTGAAGGAGAGGCACGTGATGTCGCCCTCGTTCATGCGGCCATCGCCCGAGAAGTTGCCTTGAAAGACCAGCCATTTACCAAGCCGACCGTGCTGCTCTCCGGTGGAGAGACAACCGTAACCATCCGCTCGAAAGGCGGCAGAGGCGGACGGAACGGTGAATTCGCCCTATCGTTTGCTTTGGCAATTGGCGGCACCGGGATCGTGGCGCTTGCCGCCGACACGGACGGGATCGATGGTTCGGAAGATAATGCCGGCGCCTTTGTTGATGGCACGACTGCACAACGTCTGCTGCATGCCGGAACCGAAGGCCGCGCTCTGCTCGAGCGCAACGACAGCTATTCAGGCTTCGTTGCAATCGGCGACCTGTTCGAAACCGGACCAACAGGAACAAATGTCAATGATTTCAGGGCTATCCTGATACGCTAGACTATTATTGCAACGACGGCTTTATCAAGAAGTCGTTTCTGTCTGCAGATTTCACCCTGAGCCAGGCTTCACGTCCGTCACGAAGTATGCGCATAGGAATTTCGGCGCCCGGTGAGCCGCTCTCCCAGACTTTCCGATAGAAGTCCGCCAATCCATCGACTTCACCGTCCCGGATTTCGGAAATGACATCACCGCTGCGCAACCCCGCCTTGGCGGCCGGCCCGTTTTCCGTAACGCTCATGACCACGACTTCGCCATTGGTCTCAGCCGAATATGCCCCAAGCCAGGGTCTTGGCGGTTTATTGATTATTCCCTGGCTCAGGACGTCATCGAGTATAGGCTTCAGCAGATTGATGGGGACCGCCATATTGATGTCGGCGATCTCACCGCCCTTGCTCATCTGTAATCGCAATGATCCCAGCCCGACGAGCTTGCCTTCACTGTCGATCAAAGCAGCTCCCCCCCACGACGGATGGGCGGGCGTAATAAAGATCGCTTCCTCCAGCAAGTATTCCCAATAACCGGCGAATTCCTGTTTTGCGACGATATGCCCCCGCACATATTGTCCCTCACCGTCGGCAAAGACGATAGCATCTTCGATAGATGCCTCATCTGAATCACCGATGGGAAGCGCCGGCAGTTCGAGTGGCGCAAGCGCCTGAACTAAACCGAAACCGCTTTCCTGATCATAGGCCGTAACATAAGCCGGCACGACGCGACCGTCGTGACGTGTCAACCAGACTTCCGTTGCCTCTGTAATCAGGTAACCGATTGTAAGCACCAAGCCGTTTTCGCGGATCACCACGCCGCTACCCTCCCGGCGCGTGCCGAGCGTGCCAGCCGTGAAGGCCTTTTCCGGAACGGAGGCACGGACAGCGACGAGCGACCGCAAGGTTTTTTCGAAATCCATTGTGCAAATCCTCAAAACAAGCCGGGGAGGATCCCGGAAGATATTGCCGTATGATGATAAACTTCGCGCACGAGAAACGTAAGCTAACCAGCATGGGACGTCCAGGCGAGCAATTTGTTCCATGAGATACGCCCGAGTGTTCCTTACCATTTACTGGTCGGTATAGCGTCTGCCTGGCAATCCGTCTGGAGCATATGCAAACCCGGCATTCAACCAGGATATCGAAGCCTGCAGATTATCTGCAGATTAAGGATATACTGATCGATCCCTTTGAAAGCAGTATCCTCAATGACTTGGGGAGGTGTCCAATCCTTATCACCTTTGACGCTGCCATGCCCAAGCTCTGCAAGACGAAGCTCTATAAGGCCCGCTCTAAGGCCCTCCCGGATGCGCTGAACCTGCAACTGTCTTTCAATGCAAGCGCTGCTGCTTGACCAAAAATATTCGGCGGCATTGCCTGGGCCGGCCAGGGCCAGTGAACAGGCGAGAAATGCGGAGAGCTCCGGCCTGACTTTCATGTTTGCACCGCGGCGAATCCGCAGGTTTTTCTTATGGTGACACCCATGTTTGACATTGATGCTCCTCTGCGAGAATGCAGAAAACCGATTTGGATCGGGATAAAACAAAATTCAAGAAGAGTCTCGATTAATCTTGCGTTTCTTACGCCTTCGATCCATCATATATTCGAATAAGTCGAGCTTAAACTCTGCAATATCATATAAAAACAAGAATTTAACTTAAATAAAACACACGTTACGTTGCTTGCCATGAATACATAGACACATCTCTTCTGTTAAATCAGATCCGATGTTTCTTCTGGGACAGTCAATCGAAATCAGAAGGCGGCAAGGCAGGCCTTCGACCATGTAACGAGGCGATATCGGTCATGTTGGGCGCACTATCGGCGCATGAACAATATGACTGACCAGTGACGGGGGTATCTTCATGCTGTCCAGCCGCGACGTCCTGAATAGCGGATTCGATGTATGCGTTGTCGGCGCCGGCCCTGTCGGCGTCTGTATTGCAATTACTCTCAGCCAGGCCGGCGTTCGAACACTCCTTCTCGAACGTGGCGCACGGAATGCAATACCGCCCAAGAGACGGGAAGGAGTGCGATTGGATGATACTGTCCCTCACGCACCCGATCACGATACGCTGGCATTTGGCCTGGGAGGCACTTCAAGCAGATGGGGAGGGCGATGCGTCGAACTCGACGACATTGATTTCGAGCATCGCGACTATCTTGGCGAGGATGCACGCTGGCCAATAAGTCATAGCGAACTTGAGCCGCATTACGTGGAAGCGGCGAAACTCATGAAGGCGCCGCGCCCGCACAATACGCCGCTGGCAAACGAAGCATTCCTGGAATCGATGGAAAGCTGGGCTTTTCCTCGAAACACTGCGACAGCAAATCGCTCTGCTCTTCTGTCTTCGAAATCTCTGCACATTCTTCTCGACGCCCAACTGATCAAATTGAATTTTGATAGTGCAACAGGCAGGACGACCTCGGCGGCCATTCGATGCGACAAGCAATTGGGTACGGTTCACGCGAACCACTTCGTTCTGGCATGTGGAGGCAGGGAAAATTCGCGTCTCCTGCTGAACCTGCAGGCCCAATTTCCAGATCTGTTTGCCGGCAAGGAAGGGCCGCTCGGGCGGTATTACATGGGGCATCTGACGGGCCAGATTGCTCAAATCCGGTTTCGGTCAGAGGCAATCGCAGAGCAGTTTTTCTTCAGGCGGCAGCAGGATGGTCGCTTCACGCGCAGACGCCTGCAGCCATCTCCACAGACCCAACGAAATCTAGGCGTACTGAACACGGTAATGTGGCCACACAATTCAGACGTAGGCAAACTACCGCCGCGTCAGCCGTTGGCTTCTGCCGTATTCCTGCGAGAAGTGCTGCAGGGCAAACGCAGTGCATCCCGCCAGGACTGCATTACGCATGGAATGTACCTGATGCGGCATCCCATCAACGGTCTGGCTTCGATTTCCAAGGTTGCGCATGAAAGATATTTTTACGGACTGCCGCACCTTCAGATGCGTGACGTCCATAACGAATACAGCCTGACCTATCATGCAGAGCAGGCGCCGCGCAGGCTAAGCCGTGTTGGCTTGATCAACGATGCCGACCGGGATGGTCAATTCGGGATAAGCACCGAATTCAGTTACTGCCCGGAGGATTATCAATCCGTGCTGAAGATACATCATAGTTTTGACGAGTGGTTGAGGGCAGCGGGCCTCGGTTCACTTCGTTTCCTGGAAGGCGACCTCGAAGAAATGGTGATATCGCAGGCTCATGACGGTTATCATCAGATCGGACTGACGCGAATGGGCACTAACCGTCGGGAGGGTGTCGTTGATGCGGACTGCCGTGCCTTCGACATCGATAACCTCTTCGTTGCAGGCAGCTCGGTTTTCCCGACTTCGGGACAAGCCAATCCGACATTTCCTGCCGTCGCTTTCGGGATTCGACTGGCTCATCATCTCGTGCAGATCGTCGGTCGTGTACAACCGGCAAGGACTGCCTGAGCGCAAAGCGTGATGCAATCAATCCGCAGCCGCGACGAGATTGCAAATGGCCTTGCCTTTTGCGGACATGGATCCGCGAAAGGAAGGCCATTTCAAAATTTTACTCAGCGGCAATCTTCGGCTGACTGGTGTTGAGAGCCATCAGCCGTTTTGCACGTTCAAGGCTTTCGGGCTGTTCCGCGTGGTAACGGCGGCCGATCTCCATCATCAGCACGGTACCCGGCAGGAAGCTGAGCTCTGAAAAGATATCTTCCCAGTCGATATCACCCCAACCGAGCGGCATATGCAGATCGCCGATACCGAGCGCGGTGTTTTCCTGAACATGGAAGGGCTTGTAGAAAGCCTGTGGGCGGCCAAACGAGTCATGGA
Source organism: Hyphomicrobiales bacterium (assembly GCA_900472575.1). Lineage (GTDB taxonomy): Bacteria > Pseudomonadota > Alphaproteobacteria > Rhizobiales > Rhizobiaceae > Neorhizobium > Neorhizobium cellulosilyticum. The sequence continues at coordinate 130,769 of UCIV01000010.1, read as the reverse complement.
CATGCAGATGGCCGGCTACCGATGCCATGGCCCGCAGTTCTTCGCGGAAATTCAGGCCGCGATAGGTGGATTCGAGATAGGCGTGGCTGAAGTCGATCAGTGCCACGAGGTTGGGATGATTGACCGCCTTGACCGTTTCAGCAACCTGCGTCGGCGTCTGGCGGTATTGGCCGAGCTCCGTGGTGAAGATGTTTTCGAACGCGATGCGAACACCATAAGGCTTGCAGAATTCGGCAAGTTCGAACAGCGCTTCACGCTCTCTTCTGTCAGCTTCAGCGCGTTCCGCCAACTGATCGGCACGCAGATTGCCGCCGTGCTGGACGAGGATGCGCGCGCCGATCCGGTCGCAGACCTGAGCCAATGCCTTGGCGGCATCGATCTGGTACCGGCAGGTGTCGGGATCCATGAAATTGGAGGAGACGAGGCCGTGCACCGTATAGCGGAAATCGAACTGCTTGGTGATAGCGACCAGTCTCTCGGCGCGCTCCTCGATGATGCGGCCGCCGGCAATCAGATCGAGGCTGGTGAGGCCCAATTCGACCGTATCGACGCCGATCCCAGCCAGGACACGCAGTTCCTCTTCAAGGCTTGCCAGTTCCCCGTTGACGGAGCCGGCGTTGAAGCCTGTACCAATAATATTGCCCATGGTTGATCTTTCCTCTTCAGACAGGTTCGGATTGTGATTGGATTTTTCCGCGCAGGGTCAGCGCGAGATCGGGACTGTCGGAAGTCAGGTGACCGATGCCACGCTCCAGCCACGGCCGGATCAGTGCCTCGTCATTCAGAGTCCAGACACAGAGACGATCGAGCGGCAGCTTGGAGGTGATGAGGTCCCACTCGGCCGCCATCAGCTCGTGGTGAATGGCGACGATATCGACGAGGCCATCGACATTATCGATGAAGCTTGAAAGGCCGCCCTGTTTGGCTGCCCATTCCGCATTCACCGAAACGAGGCGCTCGACCTTCGGCGCCACGCGGCGGCATTCCTCCAGTACCGACACATCGAACGAAGTCAGGTGGCAGCGGTGAGCGAGGCCGAAACGTTCGATCTCGGCGACCACCTTTTCGGTGATACCGGGATAGGGATTCTTCGCTTCATCGGACTTGATCTCGACATGCAGCTGACGCTCACCGGCATCGACCAGAATGGCCAGCACTTCAGCAAGCGTCGGCACCGTATCTGCCGTCGCTTCGAGATGCGTCTCGGTGCGCGACTGCGGCGTCAGATGACGTACGAGGCCGGACTTGTCTGTGGTGCGCTCCAGCGTCGCGTCATGGATAACGACCAGTTCGCCGGCATCGGTGAGGTGCACGTCGAATTCGATCGCGTCGACACCAAGCGCCAGCACGTTGCGAAAGCCGGTCAGTGAGTTTTCCGGCCACAGATTACGGGCGCCGCGGTGGGCGGTGATCTTGGTTCTAGTCATGAGAAAATCCTTGAATGAAACGGAAGAGATTATCGAAGTGTCGGATCGAGCTTGTCGCGCAGCCAGTCGCCGACCAGCGAGATGGAGAGCGTCGTCATCATGATGACAAAGGCAGGGGCAAGCATGATCCATGGCGCACGCGTGAGATATTCGCGGCCAAAGCCCACCATGTTGCCGAGGCTGGTTTCCGGCGGCTGAACGCCGAGCCCGAGGAAGGAAAGCCCGCTTTCCATCAGGATGATTTCCGGAAAAGTCAGCGTCATCGAGACGATCAGCGTCGAGGCGACGTTGGGCAGGATGTGCTTCATGTAGACCCGGGTCGGCGTCGCACCGAGCTGCACGACTGCCGCGGCATATCCTTGCGCGCTTGCCGAGATCGCCAGACCGCGGGCAATGCGGGCGTAACGCTCCCAGCCGTAGAAACCCATCAGGCCGATCAGAAGCGGCATGGACGAACCGAAGAAGGCCAGAACCGCAAGCGACATGATGAGAAACGGTAGAGCCGCCTGAAAATCGGCTAGGACCAGAACGAGATGTTCGACCGCACCGCGGAACTTTGCGGCGGCAAAACCAAGTGCCGTGCCGAAGACAGCCGAGATGATGGTTGCGCCGAAGGCAATCGCGAGCGACACGCGGATCGACTGGATGAGGCGGGACAAGACATCACGCCCGAGTTCATCGGTTCCCAGAAGATGCGCCGGGGTGCCGGGCAGCGACAGACGCGCACGTAAATCCATGGCGGTAATGCCATAGGGACGGATCAGGTCGGCGAGGAAGGCGACGAGCACCATGGCAACGAGCCATGCGATACCGAAACCGACGGAGAAAGGCAGTTTGCGCACCTGCTTGATGAAGCGGATGAAGAAGGACAGTTCGGAGGCCGGCTGACGCGATGTATCGACGATGGTCATGTCCGTCTCTCCTTAATGGGCGCTTTGGGCACGAAGCCGCGGGTCGAGCCAGCCATAGAGCAGGTCGACGATCAGGTTGGACACGACCATGGTGGCGGCGATCATCAAGAGAATGCACTGGACGACGGCAAGATCGCGGTTGGTGACCGAGACGACCAGAAGGCGGCCGATGCCGGGCCAAGAGAAGATCGATTCCACCACGACCGCACCGGCGATCAGCGAGCCGACCATGAAGCCGACAATGGTGACGATCGGCACGGCGGCATTGGGAAGCGCATGACGCCAGACGACATCCTGCCATGCCATGCCCTTGGCCGAGGCCGTGCGAATATAGGGCTGGCTCATCACTTCGATCATCGCGCTGCGCGAGAAGCGGGCGAGGATGCCTATGCCACCGATGCTCATTGTCAGCGTCGGGAGAATGCCGTGCTGCCAGGTGTCCTGACCGCCGGAGGGGAGCAGGCCGAGCGTGATCGAGAAGATCAGCACCAAAAGCAGGCCCATGACGAAGGACGGAATGGTGAAGCCGAAGATGGCAGCCAGGATGACGCCGCGATCGACGGCGCTCTGGCGATGCAGCGCGGCGTAGACGCCGGCCGGAATGCCGATCACGACCTTAAGGAACAGCGCCGGAATGGTGAGCTGCAGGGTGGCGGGAATTCGATCGATGACCAGCTGCATGGCAGACGCCTTGTCGCGCATCGATACACCGAAATCGCCGGTAAAGATCGCCTTGATATAGGCGAGATACTGGATCCACAGCGGCTGATCGAGACCCCAGGCCTTGCGGAAGGCATCGACGGATTCCTGCGGCACGTCAGGCCCGAGCATGACCTGCGCCGGATCACCGGACATGCGCAGGACCACGAAGGCGAAGGTCAGGACCGCCAGAATGGTAATCATCGCGCGGAGAAGACGGATGGAGGCAAAACGCAACATGTCTCTGGCGCTCCTTATGCAGCAACAGGCTGATCGGCGCCGACCATCAGATGGCAGGCGGCAGTGCGGCCATCTGCAACCTGACGGAGCTGAGGCACGCTTGTGCGGCAGATATCGGTCGCCAGCGGACAGCGAGGATGAAAGGCACATCCGGACGGACGATTGGCCGGGTTCGGCGGCTCGCCCTGCAGGATCACGCGCCCTTTGAGAGGTTTTCCCGGCACCGGCACGCTGGACACCAGAGCCTTGGTGTAGGGATGCAGCGGTGCTGAGAAAATGACATCGGACGAGGCTTCTTCGACGATCCGTCCCAGATACATGACGGCAACCCGGTCAGCCATGTTGCGCACCACCTTCAGGTCATGACTGATGAACACCATGGCGATGCCGTTCTTTTCCTGTAGGTCGCGCAGCATGTTGACGACCTGCGCCTGGATCGACACATCCAACGCCGAAACCGGTTCGTCGCAGACGAGAAGTTTCGGGCATGATGCGAGTGCGCGGGCAATCACGACGCGCTGGCGCTGTCCGCCGGAAAGCTCATGCGGATAACGATCCGCCTGATCGGGACGCAGGCCCACGGCGGTCATCAGTTCGGCCACGCGGGTCGCACGATGTTCCTTCGGCACCAGCTTGTGGATCGCAAGCGGCTCACCGATCTGCTCTGCTATCGTCAGCCGCCGATCGAGAGCCGCGAGCGGGTCCTGATAGACGAGCTGCATCCTGGCCCGTAACGCGCGCCATTCCGGCGTGCCGAGCTTCGGCATCGGCTTGCCTTCAAAAAAGGTCTCACCTCCCTGCGGCGGGTCGATGCCGAGCAACATGCGCCCGAGCGTCGACTTGCCTGAACCGGATTCGCCGACCACGCCAAGCGTTTCGCCCGGCATGACAGTGAGATTGATGCCATCAACGGCGCGCACCGGCGTCGCCTTGCCGAACATGCCTTGGCGAACCTCATAGGTCCTGACCAGATCTCTCGCCTCAATCAGAGGAGCATTCGCAGAATGGGAAATCACGATACGGCCTCCGCAACGCGGCTTGCCGCAACAGTCGCCAGATCGGAGGTCTGGTTGACCGGGTGAAAACAGGAAAGAAGGCGGCCATCATCCATCGGAGAGAGAGCAGGCCTGCGGCTGCGACAGTCTATGGCAGCATGCGAGCATCGTGGCGAGAAGGCGCAGCCTTCCGGCAGATCGCGTGGATGGGGAACGGTGCCCGGAATGGGGATCAGCCGTTCGCGCGGACCATCAAGCCGTGGAATGGCATCGAACAGGCCACGCGTGTAGGGATGGCGCGGATTGTCGAACAGTGCCTCGATCGTGCCCTGTTCGACGATGCGGCCGGCATACATGACGCAGGCGCGTTCGCAGACCTGGGAAACGGCACCGAGATCATGGCTGATGAAAATCGTCGCCATGCCGGTTTCGGCGCGAAGCTCGATCAGGAGGTCAAGAATCTGCGCCTGAATGGTCGCGTCGAGTGCCGTGGTCGGCTCATCAGCCACCAGCAGGTCAGGTTCGCCGGCAAGCGCCATGGCGATCATCAGGCGCTGACACTGGCCGCCGGAAAATTCATGCGGAAAAAGATCAAAACGCCGGCGTGCATCGGGAATACCGACCATGTCCATCAGCCGCAGCGCTTCGGCCTTTGCCGCCTGGCCGGTCAAGGCACGGTGAAGGACGAGCGCTTCGGTAATCTGACGGCCGATCTTCAGAACGGGATTGAGCGAGCTAGATGGATCCTGAAAGATCATCGCGATCCGTTTGCCTCGCACACTTTCGAGTACGCTGCGCGGAGTGCCGAGGATCTCCTGTCCGTCGACGCGCACCGAGCCGGCAACCGTTGCCTTGCCCGGGAGCAGACCGAGTGCTGCAAGCCATGTGACCGACTTACCGCAGCCGGATTCGCCGACAAGGCCGATCGCCTCACCACGGCCGACCGTGAGATCGATACCGTGCAGCACCTGGATACCGTCAAAAGCAACCTTCAGGTCGCGCAGTTCCACGAGGTTGTTGGAAAACATCGGAGCTCATCTCCATTTCAGCAATAGAAGACGCCGGCCGCTGGGGGCGGCCGGCGCGCGATATCGAACGGTTAGGAGGCGTTCCAGTTACCAGTGCGGAAATCCATGGCGAAAGCCGGGGCAGCCTTCCACTTCAGCGAGGACTTCATGCCGGTGAAGACGGCGTTCTGGTGCAGGACCTGATAGGCAGGGTCTTCACGTTCGGCGATTTCCAGCATGCGGGTGATTGCTTTCTTGCGAAGATCGCGATCGGTGGAGGTTTCCATGACGACGGAGAGCTTATTTAGCTCCTCGTTGCTCCAGTCCTTCTTCTGCTGGGCTTCACCGTTCGGGCCGAACTGGACGACAAGCGGGGTGATCGGATCGTTGATCGTGTTCGAAGCCGACCAGTCACGTACACCCTTGACGCCTGCCGGGTCGTGGATCTGCGCCCAGTTTTCCTTCATCTGGATCTCGACATTGAGACCGACCTGCTTCCACATCTCAACCATGATCTGCGCATTGGCAGTCTGGTTGGTGTAGTAGTTGTTGAGCAGGCGATAGGGGATCGCATCACCCTTGTAGTTGGCTTCCTTGAGAAGCTTCTTGGCGAGATCCGGATTGTACTCCGGTGCTGCCCAGCCTTCGACGAACATGTTCGAGGTCTTGAAGGATTCGAACTGCAGGCCGGCAGGAACCACGGTCTGACCGGCCCAGAGTGCCTCAACGATCGCCTGGCGATCGATCGAATGGGTCATGGCGCGGCGAACCAGCGGGTTTGCCAGAATGGGGTTCTGGGTATTGAAAGTAGAAACGCGATGGTTCCAGATCGTTGAGCTCTGCACTTCAAGGCCGGGAGCAGCCTTGACCGTGGCAATCTGATCCGGCGGCAGGTCGCAGGCAAAGTCATATTCGCCCGACAGAAGGCCGTTGACGCGGGACGCCACTTCCGGAACCTCGACGAAACGGATCTGCTGCAGCGGCGGGCGACCACCCCAGTATTCATCGAAGGCAACCAGCGTCAGCGAGACGTCCGGCTTGTATTCGCCAACCATGTAAGGGCCGGTGGTGATCGGCTTGCGCGCCCAGTCAGTATAGCTCTTGGCTTCGTCCCAGGAACGGCGGCTGGTGATCTGGCTGCCGAAGGAATAAAGACGACCTTCAAGCGTCACGTCCGGCGTCGCGTTGTGGAAACGGACAGTGTACTTGTCCACCACTTCGACGCCGGTGAGTGCCGGCCACAGGCGACGGGCAACGCCCGGAACGATCGCCGGCAGTTCCTTGACAGTGGTCGGCTTGTTATCGGCTTCAAAGATGGTCTTGCCGCCGACTGGTTCGGTATTGCCGAACACGCGCTCCTTCGAGAAGGAGAAGGCAACATCTTCGGCGGTCAGCTCGTCGCCGTTATGGAACTTCACACCCTGGCGCAGCTTCAGTTCCAGCGTCTTGTCGTCAATACGCTTCCATTCGGTGGCCAGACCCGCAACCGGACCCTGATTGCCCATCCAGTCACGGTTAATCAGGCCTTCCCAGAGGTTAGGGAAGAACACGCGTTCGCCGACGTTGGACTGTTCATTCCAAACATCGAGCGTGTTGTTGTTGGTGATCTTCTGTACGGCGACCGTGATCGACGGACGTGCACCCTGGCTGAACGACATGCGTGGCAGGATGATGGTGCCGGCCGCAGCAGACATCAGTCCCAGCGCATGGCGACGGTTGATAGAAAGCATGGATCTCTCCTGTTGAACCAAATGAACGATATGGGCGCGCGGACGCCTTCGCCGGTCGGGAGGACCTCGGCGTCGGGCGTCGCATGGAAATCGACAGACAAAATTTCGTCAGGAGGCCGTGGTTGATGAAAGCCGCTTTACCGCCCCGCCGACTTCGCGTAGCTCTAGGTTACAAATGTTACGCTGATGTGACATTTGGGCGGGAGGCAACATGTCCAATCAGCAGCTCATGGTAAGAGCGTCGTGGCTCTATCACGTGGAAGGATTGACGCAGGCGCAGATTGCCGAGCGGATGCTGCTCACACGCCGCAAGGTCAACGAGCTGCTCTCAGCAGCGCTTGATCAGGGTGTCGTCAAGATCAGCTTCAACTCTCCACTGACCGAAAACATCGAGCTGGAGGCTGAGCTGCGGCAGCGATTTGGCCTGACTGACGTGGTCATCGTTCCGACTCCCGAGGACAAAAAACAGATGGCGACCGTGATCGGTCGCGCGGCTGCAATGTTTCTGGAGCGACTGATCCAGGCAAGCGAGCCGGCGTCACTTGGGGTCGGTTGGGGCGCAACGCTACGCGAGACCGTCCACCATATGGCGCCGGCGAATGTACCGAACGTCAAGGTTCGATCGATGATGGGTGGCTTGACGCGCGGCTCGGAAATCAACACGTTCGAAATCGTGCGGCGCTTCGCCAAGGTCATGAATGCGGAATGTCACTATCTGGCAGCACCGATCTATGCGGACGATCCGGCTTCGCGTGACACGATCGTTGCGCAGACGGTGTTCCAGAGCCTGCTTCAAGAAGCAACCGCGGTAGATGTCTCTATCCTCAGCATCGGCGACATTTCACCGGAATCGCTTCAGGTTCGATACGGCCTGCCCACTGGTACCGATGTTGGGAAATTGACGGATGCCGGTGCTGTCGGCGATCTTCTGGGACGATATCTCGATGGTAATGGCCAGGAGATTGATCACCCCTTGAACCGGCAGGTCATATCTCCATCGATCGACGATTATCGCCGAATTCCAACACGGATCATTGCGTCTGGAGGAGCGCATAAGAGGGCGATTTTGACTGCGTGCCTCCGTGCAGGCCTGGCGACCACCGTGATTACCGATACGGATAGCGCTTATCGCCTGTTGGGCAGGAACCTATCTGAATAAGCGGTGAGGCTCGGCAATCACATTTATCATCTACGGCGAGCGAGCTGCGGCATGACCTGGCTTCGAGCCAATTCATGAATTTTAAGCATAAGTTCATGCCGTATCCAGCGCCTAATAGAATGACTGCTTAAGGTTTACATCTCCATCCACGGTGAGGTGATCGCCAGCGAAAACTGGCCGGAAGACACCCGCTCGTTATTGTCCGTGAATGGAGACAGGATATGAAAAAGCGCGTCCTCGGAAAGGCCGGCCTTGAAGTGTCGGCACTCGGTTTTGGCTGCATGGGGCTGGATTTTGGTTATGCCAACAAGGTCAGCAAAGAGGAAGGCATCACCCTGATCCGTCAGGCGGTCGAACGCGGCGTAACGTTTTTCGACACGGCTGAGGTCTACGGCCCCTTTACCAACGAGGAAATGGTCGGCGAGGCATTGAAGCCTTTCCGCGATCAGGTCGTCATCGCCACCAAGTTTGCCTTCAACTTCGTCGACGGCAAGCAGTCCGGCCTGAACAGCCAGCCGGCGCATATCAGGCAAGCCGTCGAAGGCAGCCTGAAGCGCCTCGGCGTCGAGGTGATCGATCTGCTCTATCAGCATCGCGTCGATCCCAATGTGCCGATCGAGGATGTCGCCGGCACGGTGAAAGACCTGATTACCGAGGGCAAGGTCAAGCATTTCGGCATGTCGGAACCGGGCGCCAACACCGTGCGCCGCGCCCATGCGGTGCAGCCGGTCACCGTGCTGCAGAACGAGTATTCGCTGTGGACCCGCGGTGTCGAGACCAACGGCATTCTTGAAACCTGCGAGGAACTCGGCATCGGCCTCGTTCCCTACAGCCCGCTCGGCAAGGGGTTCCTCACCGGCGCTATGAACAAGGATACGAAGCTCGGCGAAGGCGATTTCCGCAATATCCTGCCGCGTTTCACGCCGGAGGCGATGGAGAAAAACCAGGCGCTGGTCGATCTTTTGAAGACGATTGCCGATGAAAAGGGTGGTACGCCTGCCCAGATCGCGCTTGCATGGCTTTTGGCGCAGAAGCCATGGATCGTTCCGATCCCCGGTACCACCAAGCTGCACCGGCTCGAAGAGAACCTAGCAGCCGCGGATGTCGAACTGACATCGGGTGAGCTTGCACGGATAGAAAAAGCCGCCGCCGAGATCCGGATCGAGGGTGAGCGTTATCCCGAACATCTGCTCAGGACGACCGGTCTCTAACATTCCCGCATTATTTCAGGCCGGCAGGAGCAGCATGCCCTGCCGGGCGCTGGCACTTACCCGGCAACAGGACACCCACACCCTCATGCCATCCCAAACTCAGCTCTGTTCGGCGGATACCATCATCGACAGCGCCCCCACACCGCACACGCAGCGCTGGCAGGTGCTCGCCATCCTCAGCGCATTGATGGGCTTTGCGTCGATCTCGACCGATTTTTATCTGCCGGCGATGCCGGAAATGGCCGATCAGCTGGGCGCCGATGCAGGCAGTGTCGAGTTCACCATTTCAGGCTTCCTGATCGGCTTCAGCCTTGGACAGCTTTTATGGGGAGCCCTGAGCGACAAATACGGACGGAGGCTCCCGGTCGCGATCGGCCTTGTCCTGTTCGTCATCGGTTCGATCGGCTGTGCGCTCTCGGCAAGCGTTGAGGAGATCATTCTGTGGCGCATCCTGCAGGCGATAGGCGCCTGTGCGGGTGTGGTTCTGTCACGTGCCATCGTCCGTGATCTTTATCAAGGTGCGCGCGCCGCACAGATGCTCTCCACGCTGATTGCCGTGATGGCAATCGCCCCGTTGCTGGGGCCCATCCTCGGCAGCCAGATCGCGGCCATCGCCGGTTGGCGCGCAATATTCTGGGTGCTGGTACTGCTCGGGCTTTTGGCGCTCGTAGGTCTTTTAACCTTGCCGGAAACATTGCCGGCCGAGCGGCGGAGTACGGAGCCACTGACAGGGGCATTCCGTCGTTACGCGAACCTGCTCACCCATAAGAAGATCATCGGTTATGCCGGTACGGGCGCCTTCTTCTACTCGGGCATGTATGCCTATATCGCCGGAACCCCGTTCGCCTTCATCACCTACCACAAGGTTCCGGTCGAATATTACGGGCTGCTTTTCGGTTCAGGCATCATCGGCATCGTCATCACCAACCTGATCAACGCGCGGCTCGTCCATCGCTTCGGCATGAACCGGATTCTGGCAGGTGGTACGGGTTTTGCGATGCTCTCGGGCATCGTCCTTGCGATAAATTCCTATTTCGATTTCGGCGGATTATGGGGGCTTTTCCTACCGCTTCTGGCTTTCGTTTCCGTCACCGGCTTCGTCGTCGCCAATTCGATCGCCGGTGCGGTGGCCGATTACCCCGAACAGGCCGGCTCGGTTTCGGCGCTTGTCGGCGCCATTCAATATGGCAGCGGCATTGCCGGGTCGGGATTGGTCGGCGGTCTTGCGGACGGCACGCCCTGGCCGATGGGCTGGGTGATCGCGGTGATGGCGACAGGTGCAGCACTCTGCGCCTGGCTCGTCATCTCGACATCTTCGAAGGACTGATCAAACCTCTCATCCGTTCCCGACAACAAAGTTGAAATCAGAAGGAAGCACATAATGCTTGCGACAATTCTCCATGGTCCCGGCGACGTTCGCTGCGAGGAAGTCTCCGAACCGAAGATCCTCAAGCCGACGGATGCCATCATCAAACTGTCGGCATCCTGCATCTGCGGATCGGATCTGTGGCCCTATCGCGGCGCCAACGAAGTCACCGCACCGCTCTCCATGGGCCATGAATATTGCGGCGTGGTGGTTGAAGTCGGCGGTGCGGTCAGAAACGTCAAGCCGGGTCAGTTCGTCGTCGGCTCCTTCTGCCTCTCGGACAATACCTGCCCGCATTGCCGCTTCGGTTTCCAGTCGTCCTGCGAGCAGCGCGAGTTCATGACCGGCGCTCAGGCGCCCTATGCCCGCGTGCCTCTGGCCGACGGAACGCTTGTCGCAACCGCCGACCTGCCCGCCGACGATCTGATCCCGAGCCTTCTTGCCACCTCCGACGTGCTGGGGACCGGCTGGTATGCGGCGGACGCGGCAGGCGTCCAGGAGGGATCGACCGCCGTCGTCGTGGGTGACGGCGCTGTCGGCCTGATGGGCGTTCTCGCCGCCAGACAGATGGGTGCCGAACGCATCATCGCGATGAGCCGCCACAAGACCCGCCAGGATCTGGCGATGGAATTCGGCGCAACCGATATCGTTTCTGAACGTGGTGACGCAGGCGTGGCCCGCATCAAGGAACTGACCGAGGGCGTAGGTGCTGCTTCCGTTCTGGAATGCGTCGGAACGCAGGAATCCATGTCCCAGGCGCTCGCCTGCGCCCGTCCGGGCGGCAAGATCGGCTTTGTCGGTGTTCCGCATGGCGTGACATTCGACGGCCGGAACCTGTTCTTCCAGCAGAAGAGCCTGCTTGGCGGCCCCGCCCCGGTGCGCCGCTTCCTACCCTATCTGATGGATCTGGTTCTCGACCGCACGATCAATCCCGGCAAGGTTTTCGACCTCGAACTGCCTTTGGCCGACGTGGCGGAGGGATACAGGGCGATGGACGAGCGCCGGGCGATCAAGACACTGCTGCGTTTCTAAAACTTCTGCGCTTCTAAAAAGAGACCGGTCGCGTCGCCGATATCGATGGCGCGACCGGCCGACCATTCATGAACCCGTCGCATAGGCCCAATCGGTTTCAACCATCTAATCCTGCGGCAATTCGGCCCACATCAAGGGCGGGAAATCCGCGCTTTTGGCCAACCGACACCGTATGAAGAGGAAAATCCGGATGAAGAACATTGCCGCCAGCATCGCCATGTCCACGCTCGCCGTCACAGGCGTCGAAGCCCAGGAGGAACGGCGGCGCGTCGCTCCGCCGGCGGTCTATGACGTTGCACCGGGGCTTGGCCATTTCACCGATAGCGTCCTCTTCGGCGAGGTGTGGGAGCGAACCGAACTTGCGCCCCGCGACCGCAGCCTCGTGACGGTCGCGGTTCTCGTTTCCACCGGCAAGTCGGCACAGATCGGCAGCCATGTGCGGCGCGCGCTCGATAACGGTGTAAAGCCCGAGGAGATCGGTGAACTGATCACCCAACTCGCGCTTTATTCCGGCTGGCCCAATTCGATTTCAGCGGTGCAGGAAGTCGCCCAGGTCTTCGGTGAACGCAATATCGCGCCGGTGAGAAACAGCGATGCCGCACGCATCGAACTTGAAGCGGCGGCGGAAGCTGCCCGTACCGCGACGGTCAATACGGCGGTCGCTCCGACTGCCCCTGCCCTTGCCGACCTGACCAACCGCGTGCTGTTCGGTGATCTCTGGCAGAGGCCGGATATTTCCGCCCGCGACCGAAGCCTGATTACCATGGTCGCACTCGTGGCGATCGGCCAGCCGGAACAGCTGCCATTTCACGCCAACCGCGCGATGGATAACGGCCTGAGCGCTTCCGAGGCATCCGAAGCGATAACCCATGTCGCCTTTTATGCAGGCTGGCCACGCGCCATGTCCGCAGTCCCTGTGCTGAAGGCGGTCTTCGATAGCCGTAACGCTGCGGCTCAAGCAAAGCCGACACAAGTCAAATCCCAAGGAGCAGACATGGACCTTCAGGTCACACGCGCCAACAGCAATTCCGGCCCCGGGCCGGACGCCTATTTCACCGGAGAAGTGAGCGTTGCCGGCCACTACAAGGGCACCGATCCGGCGCGCATCAGTGGCGCAACCGTTTCCTTCTCGGCCGGCGCGCGCACCGCATGGCATACCCATCCTCTCGGACAGACGCTTTTCATCACCTCCGGCAAGGGCTGGGTGCAGAAGGAAGGCGGCCCGGTCGAAACGGTCGGTCCCGGTGATGTCGTCTGGATCCCGCCGCATCTGAAACATTGGCATGGCGCGTCCGCCGATGAAGCCATGACACATTTCGCCGTGGCCGAGGCGGAAAACGGCAGTGTCGTCACCTGGATGGAGAAGGTTTCCGACGAGGATTACGCCACGGCCGGTGCCATAGACTGACGAAACCGGGAGCCGGAGGCAGCCGATCATGGGAACCGAATTGCCGAGAAGAAACCTGCTGAAGGCTCTGCCGCTGACTGCCGCCGGCCTGGTGCTGGCAGCATCTGAGACATCGGCCGAACAGCGCCCTGCTGAAGCGGGGCGCATCCTCGTCGCCTATTATTCGCGAACGGGAAACACCGCCGTCATCGCCCGCCAGATCAGGCGGGCCATGGATGCGACACAGTTCGAGATCAAGACGGAGACGCCCTATCCGGAGGACTACGAAGCGACTGTCGAACAGGCACGCCGCGAAACGCAGTCGCAATATCTGCCGCCGCTCGGGCATTTCGTTGCCGATATCGGTCGCTACGATACCGTCTATCTGGGCATGCCGATCTGGGGCATGACCGCCCCGCCGGTGATCCGCTCGTTCCTTCGCGCCCATAACCTCTCCGGCAAAGTAGTCATTCCCTTCATCACCCATGGGGGATATGGGCTGGGCAACAGTATCGACGTGCTGCGCGCCCATATGCCGGGCGCCGACCTGCGCCCGGCCTTTTCGATGGAGGCGGACCAGGAGCGCAAAACCCTGGAGCAGGTCTCCAGCTGGCTGGTGGAAAACTAGCTCAGCTCGCCATTCCTATTCCGCCGCCATATAACCTCCCGCCGTCGGCGTCACGACCGTGACGGCTTCGCCCGCCTCGATCAGCGTCTGGGCGCAGCCGGCAAGTTCTTCCACCGAGCCGTCGAGACGGCGCACGGTGGTGAGGCCGAGTTCGCCCTCTCCGCCACCGGCAAGCCCATGCGGCCGGATCGTGCGATGTGACGAGAGAATGGCGCAATCCATCTTTTCGAGAAAGCGGATCGTCCGCTTCGTGCCGTCACCGGCCGAAAACGCACCCCTGCCGCCGGATGTTTCACGGATATGAAAATCTTCCAGCAGCACCGGATAACGCGTCTCGAGAATTTCCGGGTCGGTCAGGCGGGAATTGGTCATGTGAACATGCACCGCATCCGTACCGGCAAAACCGGTGCCGTCGTTGAACCGGCCTGCGGGCGAGCCGGAGCACAGGGTTTCGTAATACTGGTAGGTGGCGTTGCCGAAAGTGAGATTGTTCATCGTTCCCTGGCTGGCAGCAATCGCGCCCAAGGCGCCGAACAGCGCGTTGGTGACATGCTGCGAGGTCTCCACATTACCCGCAACGACCGCTGCCGGATATTGCGGCTTGAGCATCGAGCCATCCGGCACGATGATCCTGATCGGCTTCAGGCAGCCGGCATTCATCGGGATCGAGCTTTCCACCATGACGCGGAAGACATAGAGAACCGCCGCCCGTGTCACGGGCTCGGGCGCGTTGAAATTGTTCTTTTTCTGCTCGCTGGTTCCGGTGAAATCGACGGTCGCCTCGCGCTTCGCTCTATCGACGGTGATCTTCACCCTGATCGTACTGCCCTGGTCGGTCGCATAGGAGAATTCGGCATCGCCGAGCTTTTCCAGAACCCGGCGAACGCTCTCTTCCGCGTTATCCTGCACATGGCCCATATAGGCCTGAACCACATCCAGGCCGAATTGCGCGATCATCTTGCGCATCTCGTGCACGCCCTTTTCGTTGGCGGCGATCTGGGCGCGAAGGTCGGCAACGTTCTGGGCAACGTTGCGGGCCGGATAGGGGTGATCGGAAAGCAGCTTCGTGATGCCCGCCTCGTCGAACCTGCCGCGATCGACAAGCAGGACGTTGTCGAACAACACGCCTTCCTCATCGACCGTCGTCGCAAGCGGCGTCATCGAGCCGGGAGCCGTACCGCCGACATCAGCATGGTGACCGCGCGAGGCAACGTAGAACAGGATTTTTTCAGCTGCCTCATCGAAAACCGGCGTGACCACCGTGATATCCGGCAGATGCGTCCCGCCATTATAGGGCGCGTTGAGCGCGAACACGTCGCCGGGACGGATCCTGCCCTTGTTCTGCGCGATGATGCTTTCGACAGAACGGTCCATCGAGCCGAGATGCACCGGCATATGCGGAGCATTGGCGACAAGCGCACCGTTTTCGTCGAACACCGCGCAGGAGAAGTCCAGCCGTTCCTTAATATTGACCGAAGACGCCGTGTTCTGCAGCGTCACGCCCATCTGCTCGGCAATCGACATGAACAGGTTGTTGAAGACCTCGAGCAGGACCGGATCGGCCTGAGTGCCGACCGCCTTTGCACGGGAAAGCTCCGCGACGCGTTTCAGCACCACATGGTTGAGTTTTGTGATCTCGAAAGCCCAGCCATCCTCGACGACGATCGTCTGATGCGGTTCGACGATCAGGCAGGGGCCATTGGCTCGGGCACCAGGTGAAATGTCGGCACGGCGATAGATGGGAGCATCGCGCCAGGCTCCGCCGGAGAAGAATTTCGTCGCTTCCGTGGATGTTGGCGCTGCAGTCTCCAGCGCGAATTCCGGCTCTGAACTATCCGCCCCGCCGCCGATCGCCTCGACTTCATAGGCTTCGAAAATGATCTCGCGATTCTCGAAGATGAAACCGAACTGCTTCCTATGCGCCGTCTCGAAAGCGGCAGTCATCTCGGCTGCATCGGAAACAGCGATGGACAGGGTCGTATCCGTGCCCTGATACCGCAGATGGGCGCGATGCAGGACTTCGATATCCGTCTCCGCCACGCCCTGACTCTTCATTTCGCCAAGCACAGCCGCCGTCAGCTCATCACGAACCGGGCCCAGCGATGCAAGTGCCGCCGCAAGACCTTCAGAGATCGTGCGCTGGCGGGTGGCGCGGATATCGGCAAGCCCCATGCCATAGGCCGACAGAATGCCGGAAAACGGATGGATCAGCACGGTCGAAATGCCAAGCGCATCGGCCGTCAGGCAGGCATGCTGACCGCCGGCACCGCCGAAGCAGGTCAGCGCATAATGCGTGACATCATAACCGCGCTGAACGCTAATCTTCTTCACCGCATTCGCCATGTTTTCCACCGCAATGGCGAGAAAACCGTCGGCCACCTGTTCGGGCGAGCGGCCATCGCCGACCACCTCGGCCATCTCCTCGAAAGCCTTGCGGACGGCCGCTGCATCGAGCGGCTGGTCACGGTTGGGACCGAAGATTTTCGGGAAAAGATCGGGAGAGAGCTTGCCGAGCATCACGTTTGCGTCGGTGACGGTGAGCGGCCCGCCGCGGCGGTAGGCCTTCGGTCCGGGATTGGCGCCGGCGGAATCCGGGCCGGCGCGAAAACGGCCATTCTCGAAATGCAGGATCGAGCCACCACCGGCAGCAACAGTGTGGATCGACATCATCGGCGCGCGCATGCGCACGCCTGCGACCTCCGTCTCGAAGGAGCGTTCGAGTTCTCCGTCATAGTGGGAAACGTCTGTCGACGTTCCGCCCATGTCGAAGCCGACCATCTTGTCGAACCCGGCAAGCCGTGATGTCTCCACCGCGCCAACCACACCGCCGGCGGGACCGGAAAGGATCGCATCCTTGCCCTGGAACAGCCGTGCGGCGGTGAGGCCGCCGGAAGACTGCATGAACATCAGTTGCGGGCCATCGTCACCCGACCCGTTCGCATCCGCCCCGAGTTCTTCCGCCACCTGCTCGACGTAACGGCGCAGGATCGGCGACAGATAGGCATCGACCACCGTCGTATCACCGCGGCCGACAAGCTTGATCAGCGGTGAGACTTGGTTGCTGACGGAAATCTGGGTAAAGCCGATCTCGCCGGCAATTCGCGAGACAAGCTGCTCGTGAGCCGGATACCGATAGGCATGCATGAAGACGATGGCGATGGCGCGGTAACCGGCATCGAACTGCGCCTGCAGGTTGGCGCGGACGGTTGCCTCATCCGGCACCGCCTCGACCTGGCCATCGGCACGGACACGCTCGTCGACTTCGACGACGGCGCTGTAAAGCAATTCGGGCTTGATGATCCTTTTGGCAAAGATGTCGGCACGGGCCTGATAACCGATCGCCAGCGCATCGCGGAAACCGCGTGTGGTGACGAGCAGCGTCTTTTCGCCCTTGCGCTCCAGAAGCGCATTGGTGGCGACCGTCGTGCCCATTTTTACCGCGCCGATCAATCCTGAGGGGATCGGCTCTCCGGTGGAGACACCCAGAAGCTCGCGAATGCCCTGCACCGCCGCATCCCGGTAAGCCTCCGGATTTTCCGAGAGAACCTTGTGCGCAACGAGGGTTCCGTCCGGTTTGCGACCGACGATATCGGTGAATGTACCGCCTCGATCGACCCAGAAATCCCACTTACTGCCGGTTGCGTTGCCAGCCATGCTGTCCCCCTTGGAAGCTCGATCTGACCCAACGAAAACAGTTCGTCGATAAAACGTCAATGATTAGTTGACAGGAAAATGCACAATGCTGCATCATGCCTATCGAACAGGCAAAGGGCCGCAAAGAGCCTTGCCTTCAACGGCAACCGAGGGGAAGCCACATGAGCGATTTCCGCATTTTCGAGCGGAGGACACGTCATGTCCGCCGCTGATCCGCACCACAGCATATTCCCCGAATGGCTCCGCAAGGGGCTGGATGGGTTGTATCTCGTCTCCGGCTGGCTGGCCGGGCTTTTCCTCATCTCGATCTTCGTCATCATGCTGGCGCTTTCCGCCGGCCGCCCCTTGGGCATCGACGTCCCGGCCGGTGACGACTTCGCCTCCTGGGCGATGGCGGCTTCCGCCTTTCTCGGCCTGGCGCATACTTTTCGTTCAGGAGAAATGATCCGCGTCGGCCTGCTGATCGAGCGGATGACCGGACGCACCCGCCAGCTCTTCGAGGTCGTGGCCCTGCTGATCGGGTCTGCTGCTGCGGTCTATTTCGCCTGGTATGCGTTTGACATGAACCGCACCTCATGGGCGTTTAACGATCTAGCCCAGGGCGTGATCGCCATGCCTTTATGGATCCCGCAGATCGGCTTTTCCGGCGGTCTGATCATTCTTGCCGTCGCCATGGTCGACGAGCTTGTGCATGTGCTGTTCGGCGGCCTGCCCCGTTACGAAAAACCCGCGCCGGACACACCGGAAGAAGCCATCGAACGCGCCATCCAGAGCGGGGCCTGATCTCATGGGCACAGTCGAACTCGTCGAAATTTCCGGCATCATTCTGGTTGCCCTTCTCGCACTTCTGGCAAGCGGCGTGTGGATCGGCTTCTCGCTGCTGATCTGCGGCTTCATCGCCATGCTGTTCATGCCCGGCATCCCGATCGGCGCCGTGCTTGCCACCAATTCCTGGAGCAATGGCGCGTCGTGGTCGCTCGCAGCGCTGCCGCTTTTCGTCTGGATGGGCGAAATCCTGTTTCGGACAAAACTTTCAGAAGAGATGTTCCGCGGCCTCGCCCCCTGGCTCGGCTGGCTTCCGGGCCGGCTCACGCATGTCAACGTGCTCGGCTGCGGCCTGTTCGGCTCGATTTCCGGATCATCGGCGGCAACAACGGCGATGATCGCCAAGATCGCCCTGCCGGAACTGAAGAAGCGCGGTTATGACGAAATGGTCAGCCTCGGCTCGCTTGCCGGCGCCGGCACGCTCGGCATCCTCATCCCGCCGTCGATCACCATGGTCGTCTATGCGGTGGCCGCCAACGTCTCGATCATCCAGATTTTTCTCGCCGGCTTCTTGCCGAGCCTGATCGTGATGGTCCTCTATTGCGGCTATATCGCCGTCTGGTCGCTGCTCAACCCGGACAAGACGCCGCCTGCCCCGCCGAAGATGAGCTTCAAGGAAAAGCTGAAGGAATCGGCCAACCTCATCCCGGTCACGCTGCTGATCATCCTCGTCTTCGCAACGCTGCTGCTCGGCTGGGCGACGGCAACGGAATGCGCTGCATGGGGCGTACTCGGCTCGCTCGGTATTGCCGCATGGTCGAGGTCACTGACCTGGAAATCCTTCTGGGACAGCGTCATGGGCGCAACCCGGCTGACCTGCATGATCATGCTGATCCTCACCGGCGCCGGCTTCATGTCGATCGCCATGGGTTATACCGGCATTCCGAACGCGCTGGCCGCCTGGGTCGACAGCTTCAACCTCAGCCCCTTCGCGCTGATCGCCGTCCTGACGGTCATGTACATCCTGTTGGGTGCGGCGCTCGACGGTCTTTCGATGATCGTATTGACCACCGTCGTCGTCTTGCCGATGATCCAGCAGGCCGGTTTCGATCTTGTCTGGTTCGGCATCTTCCTCGTGCTGATCGTCGAAATGGCCGAGGTCTCGCCGCCTGTCGGCTTCAATCTCTTCGTGCTCCAGACGATGAGCGGCCGTGACAGCCTGACGGTAGCGAAGGCTTCGTTACCGTTCTTCTTCCTGCTCGTGGCGACAGTCGCCATCATCACGGTCTTCCCGGAAATCGTGATGGTTCTGCCGCAAATGGCGTTTCCGGGATAACAAGAGAGGGAACTGACAAGATGAACGTAACTGCAAGATTTGCGCGATGGGGCCTCGCTGCTGCCGCCCTTCTCGCCACCACCGCACCGTCCTTCGCAGCCAATTGGGTCCTGCCGTCGGCCTACCCGCCGGCAAACTACCATGTCGAGAACCTCAACCAGTTCGCCAAGGATATCGACGAGGCGACCAAGGGCGAGTTGAAGATAACCGTCCATCCGAACGCCTCGCTGTTTAAGGCACCGGATATCAAGCGCGCCGTCCAGACCGGCCAGGCGCAGGTCGGCGAAGTTCTGCTGTCGCTGCATGAAAACGAAAACCCCGTCTTCGGCCTCGATGTCGTGCCCTTCCTGGCAACCAGCTTCGATCAGTCGAAGAAGCTTTACGACGCTTCCAAGCCGGCTATCGAACAGGCGCTCGACAAGCAGGGTCTGAAGCTTCTCTACACCACACCGTGGCCGCCGCAGGGCATCTTCACCAAGAAGGACGTCAATTCCGTTGCCGACCTCAAGGGCCTCAAATGGCGCGCCTATAATGTCGGCACGTCGCGCATTGCTGAAATCGTCGGCGCGCAGCCGGTCACCGTCCAGGCCGCCGAACTGCCGCAGGCACTGGCCACCGGCGTGGTCGACGGTCTGATGACCTCATCGGCGACCGGTGTCGATTCGAAGATCTGGGAATCGCTCACCCACTATTACGACACGCAGGCCTGGATCCCGAAGAACGCCATCTTCGTCAACAAAGCCGCCTTTGCGGCACTCGATCCCGCCACGCAGAAGGCCGTGACCGATGCGGCGGCGGCGGCCGAAACCCGTGGCTGGGCGCTCGCCGCCGAGAGGACAAAGTCTTATATGGACACGCTCAAGAAGAACGGCATGCAGGTCCTTGAGCCGAGCGCCGAACTGAAGACTGGCCTGTCGGAAGTCGGCGCCAAGCTGACGGAAGACTGGTCAAAGAAGGCCGGAGCCGACGGCCAGGCCATTCTCGACGCATACAAGAAATAATCGGATGGCGCTGCGGCGACCATGCCGTGGCGCCTTCCTTCGCGGGAGAGGAGGGATCATGTCACAGGAAAAGCAGCCTCTGGCGGAGCATAGCCTCGGCCCCATCGTATCCTCGGAACATCTGGCAAGCGGCGCGCTGCCCGCACTCTCCGAGATCGAGTTCGGCCTCGTCATGCTCAACCACGCCTTCAGCCGCTGGATGGTCCGCTGCATGGCAGCAGCCGGCGTGCCGGATCTGTCGCCGGTCGATATCCTCGTCCTGCACAACATCAACAGCCGCAACAAGCCGAAAACTCTCGCCGACATCGCCCTCGTCCTCAATATCGAGGACACGCATGTGGTTACCTACGCGCTGAAAAAGCTGGAGCGGATGAAGCTGATCAAGTCTGGCCGTCGCGGCAAGGAAAAGCTGGTAATGGTCACCGAAGCCGGTGCCGATGCCTGCGCCCGCTACAAGGCGACCCGCGAGAGCCTGCTCGTCAAGTCGGTGCTGTCGACGGAGGTTGCGATAGACAGCCTGTCTCAAGTGGCCGCAAGGCTACGCGCGCTTTCCGGTCACTATGATCAGGCAGCGCGTGCCGCTGCGTCGCTTTGACCGGAGGTAAACCCCAAAAAAACCGATCAACGCACCAATCGTCGCACATAATAGATTCGGCCTGCCTTCAGGAAATTACGAGGCAGGCCGATTGATCAGATTACATTGCTGCAGGCGACAGCGTTACAGACGTGCCGGTGGCAGCAAGGTTGAGGCCGAGCTGGCCGGTCACACTTACCGTCTGCAGGTGGATCGATCCGGACGTGCCGCCGACCAGGATGTTTGCGCCGATGCCGGCACCAACCGTGGCTTCTGCCGTTGCGCCCTGATAAAGGCCGCCGAGCGAACCGTGGTGGTAGCCTGCGGTCGGCGCGAAGACCGCCCAGATCAAACGGCTGCGGGTCGTGAAGCCCAGATCGACACCCATCTTGCGAACGACGCCGGTATAGCGGTCAAGCGGCTCGCTGCCCATGGTCGACTTGAAGACGCAGTCTGCTTCCTTGGCGGAACCGAGAACGTAGCCAACACCGCCGCCGATCGAGCAATCCAGGTAACCGATGCGAACACCGCCGCGCTGATCATTTTCCTGATAGGTCGGCACGCTGTCGCGCCGGCTGATGACGTCGGCTGCGGATGCGGCCGTTGCAACGAATGCGACCGGGAGGGCTGCGAGGGCCACGGCAATTGTCTTTTTCATCCCTGTACTCCTTGTAATATTATGTTCATCCGTTCGGGTGCGGATGACACACAGCGATTACTAACGCATGTGGCAGAAGAATGATCCAAAGATATCGAAACACGAAATATCTCGTCCTGCGCGCCAACGTGACTGCGTGTATCAGGAGATTGTATCAGGGCTTGCGAGAACCAAGCCGAGCTTCTTGCTCACTGGTTTCACGCTCTCCCTCCTGGACAATGGCCAGCTTTGTCACCGACTCGGCAATATAACGATCACGGTTTGCGCCAGTTAGACGGATCCAGCGCTATGTCCAGGCATAGCGGACAATATGGAAAAAGACGGGCGCTGCAAAAACCAGGCTGTCGGCCCGGTCCAGCATGCCGCCATGGCCTTCGATCATGTGGCCCCAGTCCTTGACGCCACGATCCCGCTTGATGGCGGAAGCAACAAGGCCGCCGAAAAAGCCCATGACGCAGGAAAGTACTGCCAGCACTCCCGCTTCAATAGGCGAGAAGGGAGTAAGCCAGTAAAGCCCTGCGCCCATAAGCGAGGCACTGGCGATCCCGCCGATCAGTCCCTCCCAGGTCTTGGACGGCGAGATGCTGGGAGCAACCTTGTGACGACCGAAAAGCTTGCCGAAGACATATTGCAGCACATCGCTGCCCTGCACTGTCGCGATCAGGAAGGCGATCAGCAGCAGCCCCCGCCCTTCATTACCCGGAATGGGCAAGGTCACCAGCGCCGGCACATGGCTGATGCAGTAGACGGATAGCATGATGCCCCATTGCTGCTCGCTGACCCGCTCGAGGAAACGGGACGTGTCGCCGCGCATTGCCGTCAGCGCCGGCATGGCCAGGAAGCAGTAGACCGGAATGAAAATCGAATAGAGCCCGTACCAGTCGATCCATATCAGATAATACTGCACCGGGTTGACGATCAGGAACATGCCGAGCAGCGTCCAGCGGTCCGCATGGCGCGTATTGGTCAGCGTCACATATTCCCGCAGCGCGGCAAAGGACACGAAGGCGAAAAGCAGGATCACCCCGCCTGTGCCGAACAGGAAGGCGAAGCTGATGCCCGCCACCATGATCCACCACGCCTTGATCCGTGCATTGAGATTGTCGAGCGTCGGCGGCAACGGCTTCGGGCTGCGCCAGGAGAGCACGCCCGCAATCACGCTTGCCGTTAAAAGCACGCCGACCAGACCGATAAAAAGGCGCGTCGTGTCATCGCTCATCGGCTGTCTCCATCCCTTTGGGGCGCAAGCGCAAGAAGGGCTTGCCGGGCGCGGTCGAGAAAGGTCTTGCGGTCTTCGCCTTCGTCGAGCCTCACCGGCTCGCCGAAAACGACCCGGCAGAGAAGCGGGATCGGCAGAAGCGCGCCCTTGGGCAGGACGCGCGACATGTTCTCGATCCAGCAGGGCACTAGCTCCACATCCGGCCGGGCAGCCGCAAGATTGTAGAGGCCGGACCGAAACCGCAAGAGCGGCTCTTCCGTCATGTTGCGCGTGCCTTCCGGAAAGAAGATCAGCGACTGCCCCGTACCAAGCGCATCGATCATCACCTGCATGGGATCGGCCGTTCGCTCCACCCAGTTGCGCTCGACAAGCACGGTGCGCAGCAGCCGGCGGGAGATGAATCGGCGCACACGGCCCGAATCCCAGTAATCCGCCCCGGCAACGGCCGCCGTCCGGCTGCGCTCGACAGGCGTCAGGCAGGTCGAGACCAGAATAAAATCGCCATGGCTGGCGTGATTGGCGAAATAGATGCGCTGGCGACCATTCGGCGCGGATCCCGCCCATATGGGACGCACTCCGGTTACCGCCCTCGCGAATACGGCGAGCACGGAACCGGACACGATCTGAAGCAGGGATGCACCGCCTCTCATGCAAGACCTCCATTCATCGCATCGAGGAGAAGAATGCCGTAAAGTACAATGCCGGCGACAAGGCTCATCCATTGCAGCAGGATAAGCCGACGGCATCCGAAAAACCGTTGCGACAAGGGTGCCGGAACGGCAGGCTTCGCCCTCAGCCCCATTCGCACCAGAACGTCATCGATCGCAGCCAGGCCCGCCTCTTCGCCATCATGCGAAAGCGCTATGCGAAACAGTGCGGCATCGAACAGGAGATGAACCGTCAGTGCGAGAGCGACAAGGCAGAAAGCGAGCAGAAGCAACCAGCCAAGTGCCGAGCCGAACCCGTTTGAACCTGCCGTCAATGGTGCGATGGCCAGCAGAAACAGAGCGACCAGGCCACCACCGATGCCGTTGCAGCATAATCGCCGGACCGCTTTTGCCGTCGCTGGTTTCCAGTCGCTCATCGCGCCGCCTCGTCGATTGCCGCATAGGTTTGCGGCTTGAGATGAACAGGACGGCCGAGTGCCTTGATCTGCTCAGTTGCCGCAGCAGCATTAGCCGCATGACCGGACCGCACGAGCCAGCATGCGACGACCGCCGCACTACGCTGAAACCCGAGTGCACAGCAGACGAGCACCGGGCCACGGCTGCGGACGTCCTCGACAGCAAGCGCCCCATCACGAATACTTGCCACCGATAGCGGCAGCAGATCGAGCGACGGTATCGCACGCCAAACGAGACCGGCAGCGCGGCGCGCCGGAAATTCAGCCGTCATGTCGACGACCGAGGCATAGGCCCTAAGTTCGTCACGGCCCGGAGCGCGCCCGAGGAACACCCCGTCGCCAACTTTGACCGCAGCCGGAAGCCTGTGCGTCCACCACCAGCGGTTCGCCCGCGCACCGAGACGATAGGGCCAGAGCAGATAACGGCTCGCAAGGCTCGTCACCCCGTCTCCTTGCTTTTGAAAGACCCGCGGTCCTGCTCCGGCATAACCGATGGCAACGAGCGCCAGAGCAAGGCTCGGCCACAGCCACAACAGGCCTGCACCATTGCTGCGCGCCGAAATCACCGCAATCAGCAGGAAGATTGTCGCGCCAACCGCATAAACGATCGCCAGCCGCCGCGCCTTTCGATCCTTCGTGAGGCGGAAGTCGGCAAGCGGTGAGGCTTTGTCCGCAGGAAACAACCAGAGCGCAAACAGGCCGAGCAGCATTCCGGTCGGAATGTCGATGACATGGTGCTGCCAGGTGGTCAGCACCGAAAGCCCGATCAGCACACACCAGACATGCCAGACTGTGCGCGGAAAACCCTTCAAGCGGCAACGCCAATGGTCCCAGATGATCACCAGAAGGGCGATATGCAGCGACGGCGCCTGATTGAACGGCTTGTCGAAACCGCCGAGAACATCGAACATGAAGCCCGAAAGGCCATCGGTTTCCGGCCGCACGAAAATCGCCTGCAGGGGAAACGCGATGAAGCAGATAACCGCCACGACCTGCGCAGTCAGATACCGGCGCGCCAGACGGCCGACATCCTGCGGCGTATCGTTGACGAAGAGAGACAGCGCATAAAACGCGTTGATTGACCAATAGGGAATGATCGTCCAGGCGAAGAACGGAATGTATTTTTCCCAGCCGAAGGCAAGGTTCGGCACGTCGGCGCGCAGCGAAGCCAGCCAGTTCGCCACGCCATAGGTGAGATAGAAAAACGGAGCGAGGAAAAGCAGCCACAGCGCTGCCGTTCGCATCACAGCGCCGCGCACGCCAACCGGAACAGATGCAATCCCCTCCCCCATCTCGGCCTCAGATACGCTCGGCCAGCGACACGGTGAAAATGCCCCATTTGTCGATACGCTGCTCGATCTTGCGGAAACCGGCAGCGGCGACCAACTGGTCCATCTCCTGCTGTGTGCGTCGGCGCATGATCCATGCCTCGCCGCCGCGGTGAGAGGTGAGCGCCCGCGCGATCATCTCAAGCTGCGGATGCCATGGCTGGCCGGTATAGAGCAGCAGCGATCCCGGCTCCAGCGCCTGCGAAAGACCGCGCAGAGAGGCTTCGATGGCGTGATTATCCGGGAACAGTTCGTAAAGGCCGGAAACCACGGCGAGCGTAGGCCTGGGCTCGATCGAAGTCAGGCCGGCCGTATCGAAGGCATCGGCGCGATGGAAGCTCGCAATGTCACTCAGGCCACGCTCGGCGATGAGCGCGGTGCCTTTCTCGACATTGATCGGCGAATAATCCTGCAGCCGGATGCTGTCCGGTTTCACCTCGGATGCCGCTACTGCGTCGAGAATGTAGCGCCCGTGACCGGCGGCGATATCGAGCACCCGTACCGGCTTGTTCTCGGCTTTCAGGCGCGCAAACGCCCTTCCGATCAGTTCTTCGAGATGCACCTTACGCTGCCGGATACCGCGCCAGCCTATCGCATCGAGAAACTGCCGGTCAATCAGCCGGCCACCTGGACCAAGGCCCCGCGCATCGTTCTCATAAATGTAATCGAGTGTCGAACCGGAATCGAAACCGGTCCGCAGGCCCGTCTTGATACCGTCGGAAAAGAGACCGCCGAAGCGGATCGAGGCGCGCGTGAAAGCCCAATACAATCCGCGCGGCGAGGCTATCGACAATGGCGTCGCCAGCCGGTCGGCCTCGTCGCGGCTGTAACCGGATAGGTGAGCCTGCCGAAGATCAGCAACGACCGGCACCTCCTCGAAGCGTTCGGTGATGAACGAACGTACCTTTTTCACGGCCTTGGCCCGGTCCCGTTCGCCGAGCGTGTCGTGATAGAAACCGGGCAGCACATGACGTTCCTTGATCGTGCTGCCGAGGTTTTCGAAAAAGCGATGTTGCGGCGCGTGGCGCACGACGAAATCGCTGCCGGAAATAAGCAATTGCGTCGGCACCGTGATCGCGCGGGCGTCCGCGACAACCCTGTCAGCAGCCTCGTAAAGCTCGAGAAGAACATTGGACGCAATCGGCCGGGTAATCAGCGGATCGCTCTCGAACGATGCGATGCGCTCGGCATCATGCGTCAGAAACCGTGCCTTGACGTAGGAGTTGACGAAAAACGTGCCTTTCAGCTTCTGCCACAGCGCAATCCCCTCCCGGGCGAAAGGCACGTAAAGCTTGACGTCGAATGCCGGCGAAGCCAGCACCAGGGCGCGGATGCCAGGCGCATAATCATGCACCCATGTGGATGCGAGCACCGCGCCGACACTTTGGGCCACGACGGCGACCTGATCCATGGCAAAGCCGCCGGTCTCGCGGATATGACGAACGAAGCAGTCGAGATCGCGCACCGAATGAGCAAAAGATGGCGAGTGGCCGCGTTCGCCGGGAGAGCGGCCATTCCCGCGCGCATCCCAGGCGTAGAAGGCGAAATCGTCGAGACCAAGCTCTTCGACAAGATGGGCGACCCTGCCGCCATGCTCGTGGCCGCGGTGCAGAAGAACGATTGCACCCTTCGTCGTACCGGAGCGAGCGGGCCAGTGGCGATAGAAGAGTTCGACGCCGTCATGGCTCGCAAACGCGGTTTCGATCATGCTTTTGTCACTCCCGCCCATCTGTTCCGTAACCTATACGGATGAAAGCCCCAGGTTTGCAGTTGATTTCTTCAACTTGCGTCTGCATTTGTTGAACGCAATCAAGCGGATTCGAGCTTTCATGTCGATCTACAAACTGAAGTCGTCATTCCAGGCCCTCCTTCGCCCGCTGGTTGGGCACCTCGCAGCAATAGGGGTGACTGCCAACCAGGTGACACTGTTCGCCTCCTTCGTTTCCGTTGCGATCGGCGTCCTGTTGATCATCGAGCCGCTGCCTGCGCTGTTTGCGCTCGTGCCGATCTGGATGTTTCTCCGCATGGCCTTCAATGCCGTCGATGGCATGCTGGCGCGCGAACATGGCCAAAGGTCCGCGCTTGGCGGCTATCTGAACGAGATTACCGACGTCGTGTCGGACGCAGCGCTCTACATCCCCTTCGCGCTGATTGCGCCTTTCTCCCTGCCATGGATCGCAACCATCGTCTTTCTTGCGGTACTGACGGAATTTGCCGGCGTTCTCGGCATCGCGCATGGAAACGGCCGCAATTACGAAGGGCCGATGGGCAAGAGCGACCGTGCCCTGCTCTTCGGAGCCCTGGGCGCGCTCGTCGCCATATTCGAGACCCTGCCCGACTGGACATGGCATATCCAGCCAATGGCCTGCGTCCTGCTGATCTGGACGGTGGTCAACCGTGTGCGAGCCGGTCTGGTCGATCCGCGCTGATCGGTTAAGCCAATATCAGTGTTTGTCGCCGAAACGCCGCGCCGTGGCGCGGCCGGTCACCTGCTCCCAATGTTCGTCCGCCCGCCGCTCGAAGGTTGCGGCATCGCGCGCATCGCTCTGGTAGAAGGAGCCATGCGGCACGTCCGGCGCATAGACCTGATCGCTCCAGCCGCGACCATCGTCATGCGGAAAGGCATAACCGACATGGCCGAGCGCCGCCGCTCCCTTGTAGTGCGCGTCGCGCAGATGCATCGGCACGGATGACGGCGCCTCGCTTGCCACATGGGCAAGCGCCAATGAAATGCCGCGGCAGGCGGAATTCGATTTCGGCGCGCGCGCCACATGAAGGGCTGCATGCGCAAGCACGATCTGCGCCTCCGGATAACCGATCTTCTCCACCGCATGAAGTGCGGCAACAGCCGTCTGCAACGCGGTGTTATCGGCCAGCCCGACATCTTCCGAGGCGTGGATCATGATGCGGCGGGCGATGTAGCGCGGATCCTCGCCGCCATGCACCAACCGCGCCAGCCAGTAGAGCGTTGCATCCGGATCCGAGCCACGCATGGATTTCACGAAGGCCGACACCACATCATAATGCGCGTCACCGGACCGGTCGTGATTGACCGGCGCCGCCGAATAGGCCTCATCGACCATCTCCTCCGTGATCACCACAGGCTTTCCCGAAGGATGGCCGACGGCAAGGCTTTCGAGCACGGTGAGAGCACGGCGCGCGTCTCCGCCGGAGCGACCGGCAATGCGCCGCAGCAGTGCCGGGGCAAGCTCAACCGCAATGCCTTTGCCGGCGAGATGATCGAGGCCGCGCCGCACGACCTCCTCCATCTCCTCGATCGCCAGGGGCTCCAGCTTCAGGATGGTCGATCGGGAAATCAGAGCGGGCGTCAGCGAGTGATAGGGGTTGCCGGTCGTCGCGCCGATGAAATCGGCAATCCCTTCCTCGCAGAGCGCCAGAAGATGATCCTGTTGCGTCGCACTGAACCGATGCACCTCGTCGGCGAACAGCAGCGTCGGCCGCATGCGCGCCTCGTCGGCAATCTTGCGGATATCGGCGACATTGTTATGCGCCGCATGCAGCGGCCTGAAATTCTTGCCCAGCATGTTGCCGATGGCGCGGGCAATCGAGGTCTTTCCAAGCCCGGGCGGGCCATAGAGAATGATGCTGCCCAGCCGCCCAGCAGCGATGCGCCGACGCAGCATCGTTCCCTCGCCGAGAACCTTCTCCTGACCGATGACGTCGTCGAGCGTCGTCGGACGCAATTCCGCCGCGAGCGGCATGGAGCCGGTACGGGGTGCGGCATCGAAAAGATCGGTCATGGGAGCCTCATCGAAAGGATTTCCATTCCGACGGCCGCATCTAAATTGCTGCCCGCCGGATCAGGTTCGTCTACCGGCCTCCGCAGGCTGGGTCAAATACAGCAATTCGCTCCGCGATCTGACGCGGATATTCAACTGGTTCATCCTCCGTCGCATTGACTGGCACGGTCAGGCTCTATGATCTCACATCCCTGAACAACAACAGATATCCCCAATGCATTCATTCCCAAATTCTGCCCGCTCTGATAGCAAATCAAACAGGAGACATGACGATAGATTTGAGACCAGACAGGACCTCGTTTGCCGGATAGCCAAACACATATCGAGCTCATTGCCGCGCTGACTGCCGTGACGAGCGATGTTCCGCGTGTCATGACGGTAAAATCGGGAGAGGCGCTACCGTCTGGTCCGTTCGAGCTGGGGCACCGCAGCCTGCAATCGGGTTTGCGCGAATGGATTGGCGACCAGACCGGGCACCCGATCGGCTATCTCGAGCAACTCTACACATTCGCCGACCGGGATCGTTCATCGGCAGGGAGCGATGACGGCAGGACGATTTCGATCAGCTATCTTGGGCTTGTCCGCGAACAGGCCGCGCCCGGTGCAGGCAAGCCCGGCTGGCATGGCTGGTACGAATATTTTCCCTGGGAAGATCATCGCAATGGAAGACCCAATAGTCTGCAGTCCATCGCAGAAAGTCTGCACGCTTGGATCATCGCCGAGCCTTCCCGCCGCGAACATCGCCAGCGCCGAACCGATTTCGCCTTCGGGCTGGACGGCAGCCCTTGGAACGAAGACCTGACACTGCAGCGATATGAATTGCTTTACGAGGCTGGGATCGTGGCCGAGGCTGGGGGAAAAGCCGACCCTGCGACCGGACGCCCGATGTTTGCGGATCATCGCCGTATTCTTGCGACTGGAATCGCAAGGCTGCGCGCCAAGATCAAATATCGACCGGTCGTCTTCGAACTGATGCCGGAAAATTTCACACTGCTGCAGCTGCAGCGAACCGTCGAGTCGCTGGCGGGGCTGACACTGCACAAACCAAATTTCCGGCGGCTCATAGATCAACAGGAGTTGATCGAGGAAACCGGCGGCATGAGCAGCGAAACCGGTGGCCGTCCGGCAAAGCTCTTTCGTTATCGGCATGCGGTCCTCGAAGAACGTGCCCTGTCGGGTTCGAAACTTCCGCTCTCGCGTAATTGACATAATCTCGAATCGAGAATAACTATTTGCCGCACATATACTCAAATAGAGTATTAACGGAGGTTATCGATGAAATCGCCGATTTCCATGTCGTCGCTCTATGAGCGCGTCCGCAGAGTCATGCCTGAAGCGGAGTGGTTGTCGCACCAGAAAGATGTTGACGCGATCCTCGAGTTGAAACGAAGCCGTAATGCGGTAATCCTCGCGCATAACTACCAGACACCGGAAATCTTCCATGGCGTTGCCGATATCGTTGGCGACAGTCTGGCGCTCGCTCGCAAGGCAATCGATGTAGAGGCAGACGTGATCGTTCTGGCCGGCGTTCATTTCATGGCGGAAACCGCAAAGCTGCTCAACCCGGAAAAAACCGTGCTCATCCCGGACATGGGCGCCGGCTGTTCGCTGGCAGAATCCATCACGCCGGAAGACGTGGCGCTTCTGCGTCAGGCCCATCCCGGCGTGCCGGTCATCACCTATGTCAACACGTCGGCGGCCGTCAAAGCGGCGTCGGATATATGCTGCACGTCAGGCAACGCAAAGAAGGTTGTCGAATCCCTCGGTGTGTCGAAAGTCCTGATGATCCCGGATGAATATCTGGCACAAAACGTGGCCCGCGAGACAGATGTCGAGATCATAGCCTGGCACGGCCATTGCGAAGTGCATGAGCTTTTTACCTCCCAGGATGTGCGCGACCTGCGTGATGCGCATCCCGGCATCACCATTCTGGCGCATCCCGAATGTCCACCTGACGTGGTGGCGGCAGCTGATTTTGCCGGCTCCACGGCTGTCATGTCGGACTATGTCGGAGCCAAGAGCCCGGCGCGCGTCGTTCTTCTGACGGAGTGCTCGATGAGCGACAACGTCGCGGTCGACCATCCAGGCGTGGAATTCATCAGACCCTGCAACCTCTGCCCGCATATGAAGCGCATCACGCTCTCCAATATCCGCCAGGCGTTGGAAGAAAATCGCCATGAAGTGACAGTCGATCCCGCCGTGGCAGCAGGCGCACGGCTTGCTGTCGAAAGGATGCTGGCGATATGACGGAGTATCTCGATCGCTTCGCCGACCAAGTCGTGGTGGTCGGAAGCGGGCTCGCGGGACTGGTCACGGCGTTGACGCTGGCGCCGCAGCCGGTTCTGCTCCTGACACGGGCGGCACTGGGGGCCGAAAGCTCCAGCGCATGGGCGCAAGGCGGCATCGCCGCAAGCCTTGGCGATGACGACAGCGTCGGCCTGCATCTAGCAGACACGCTGGCAGCAGGCGACGGATTGTGTGACGCCGACGTCGCGGCTGCGATCCTCGCAGACGCACCGGCCGCGATCGCATCGCTTGAGAGTTTCGGCGTGCAGTTCGACCGGAGCCCTGACGGAGCCTATTTGCTTGGACTGGAGGCTGCACATTCACGGCACCGCATCGCCCATGTCGCCAGCGACGGATCGGGAACTGCGATTGTGCACGCCCTCGTGGAGAAGGTTAGCCGCACACCATCGATCACAGTCATGGAAGGCATCGAAGTCCGCCGCTTGCTGAAGACAGATGATGTGTTGTCCGGTCTTATCTGCGCAAGCCGATCGGGGCCTCTCGTCATTCCTGCAACGCGGATCGTTCTCGCCACGGGCGGACTTGGCGGTCTTTACGAAACGACCACGACCCCGAGCGGCAATTACGGGCAAGGCATCATGCTCGCCGCCCGTGCCGGCGCCAAGCTTGCCGACATGGAATTCGTACAATTCCATCCAACCGCGCTCGACGCCGCCAACTGGTCCGCCGGGCGGCCGCTGGCACTTGTCAGCGAGGCGGTGCGTGGCGAGGGCGCTATTCTTGTCAATGACAGGAACGAGCGGTTTCTGGCCGATCAACCGGGTGCCGAGCTTGCCCCACGCGATGTCGTTACCAGAGCTATCAGCGCCGAAATTGCCAAAGGCAGCAGGGTGTTCCTCGATGCGAGAGAGGCTTTGGGGCAAGGCTTTGCCAACCGTTTCCCGACAATAACGCTTCTATGCCGAGAAGCCGGTGTTGACCCGTTGCGAGAGCGCATTCCCGTTCGGCCTGCCGTTCACTATCACATGGGCGGCGTCGCAACCGATCGTCAAGGACGCAGTACTCTCGATGGCCTCTGGGTTGTCGGCGAGGCCGCCTCGACCGGCCTGCATGGCGCAAACCGCCTAGCCAGCAACTCGCTTCTTGAAGCCGCGGTCATGGGCATGAACGCCGCCCGCGATATCCTTGCGAGGCCAAGGTCAATGGCCCCGATATGCAACGCGATCGAGCTGCCGGTATCATCGGATCTTTCGTTTGTACGACCCATCGTCTCTCGCAGTCTCGGTGTGCTGCGCAATTCACAGACGATGAGATCTGCGATCGGAAGCCTGCTGCCATTGGTGGAACAGGATGGGGCGGCGGCAGATCCCGCTCTTGTCGCTATTTCCATCGCCGTCTTTGCATTAATGCGGGAAGAGTCACGTGGCGCCCATGCCCGAACCGATTACCCGCTCAGCCTCCCGGACGCTCGGCGCCAAAGAATGACACTCAGTGCAGTGCTGGCCGCCGCGCGCCAAATGGCGCCCCTATCCCTCATTCACAGTGCTTAAAGAGCGACATACGAGATGATTGCGACGCTTCCCCGGATCGTTATCGAACCCA
This sequence comes from Hyphomicrobiales bacterium, assembly GCA_900472575.1. GTDB lineage: Bacteria > Pseudomonadota > Alphaproteobacteria > Rhizobiales > Rhizobiaceae > Neorhizobium > Neorhizobium cellulosilyticum. The sequence continues at coordinate 97,709 of UCIV01000010.1, read as the reverse complement.
CAGTACGCAACGCCCTAATCGAGGACTTGGGACTTGCCGGCGATATTACGTCAGCAGCTGTTATTCCTGCAGGACATCGCTCACGCCTTGCAATGGTCAGCCGCAACCCAGGCGTGATTGCCGGTCTCGATGCCGCCGAGCTTGCGTTTCAACTCATAGATCCGGCGGTTGGCATGGTTCGCCATATGGAGGACGGTTCTGTGGTGAAGCCCGGCGATGTGATCGCCACCATCGAAGGGCCTTCCCGCGCCTTGCTGACTGGCGAACGTACTGCACTGAACTTTCTCGGCCACCTCTCCGGTATAGCGACCGTGACAGCGAGCATCGTGTCAGCCATATCAGGCAGCAAAGCGTCGGTCGTCTGCACCCGCAAGGCGACCCCGGGATTAAGGTCGCTCGAAAAATACGCAGTACGAGCCGGGGGCGGCATGAACCATCGTTTCGCGCTGAACGATGCGGTTCTCATCAAGGACAATCATATCGCGATTGCCGGCGGCATTGCAGAAGCTATCCGGCGCGCGAAGGCGGGCGTTGGGCACATGGTCAAGATAGAAGTTGAGGTCGACACGCTCGATCAGCTGCTAGAAGCCCTGCAGATCGGGGTCGATGCCGTCCTGCTCGACAACATGACGCCGGTCCAATTGCGCCAGGCGGTCAATCTCGCCGCCGGTCGGGCGATTACCGAGGCTTCCGGCAATATCAATCCGACGACAGCAGCTGAAATCGCCGCCTCCGGCGTGGATCTGCTATCAGTCGGCTGGATCACCCATAGCGCACAGGTGCTGGATATCGGATTGGACTACATTTAGAGCGCGATATGCCTCGACGATATGAAGTTTGCCGTCCGAACGCCGCACAAGAAACCCGACAAGACGCCCACCCTCAAGGCGATCGCGCCAGAGCTTTGACCGGCCATCTACAGCTGCATATTTCCAAAGCCTCGCCAATGGCGAGGCTTTGAAGCGTTGGCTGCACGCGGCCAGGATGGCTTCAGATATCACGAAGTGAAGACATCTGAAGGATTTCTCGACGTTCAATGTACGGTCGCGGTCTTTGCGTGATGCGACCGGCTTGGCCAAAGGCTGATCGAGCACAGAAGCGAGGCGAACAGCAGCAGCAGCGACAGGTAGAATGTCGGCAGGAAGCCGCCGAGGACGAAGGAAACGATCGAACCGACGACACTGCCGATACCGAAGCCCAGATAGATCAGGCCGTAGTTGCGGGCGAGGTTGGTCAGGCCGAAGAAATCGCTGACGAGGCCCGGATAGACGGTGATCGTTCCGCCGAACGAGAAGGCAACGCAGGCGACAGCGAAGAAGAACGAATATTCATTCAGCGGCACGAAAAGCAGCATGGCCATGCCGGTCAGGGCGCAGGCAAGCGCGATACTGATGATGTGGATACGGGCAATCTTGTCCGACAAGATGCCGAGAACGAGCCTGCCCAGCAGGTTAGCGGCAGCGATGATGGCGACGGTATCGGCTGCAACCGAAGTCGACAGGCCGACGTAACGCTCACCGACATCCTTTGCGACACCGATCAGGTATAGGCCACTCATGCAGACGGTGAGGAACATCAGCGCCAGCAGCCAGTACCTTGGCTGACGGACGGCCTCTGCCAACGTGTAATCCCTTGCGCCGGCACCGGCTGTCTGAGCACGGGTTTGCGGAGCCTCGCTGATGAGCAGCGCGCCGCCGACAACCAGAACCAGGGCCGCAATCGCCCACAGGCCGAAAGCGCTTTCCATGCCGAAACGGTTGATCAGCTCGAGGTTCAGGTATTTGAAGCCGAGACTGCCGAGACCATAGGCGCCGATCGAAAATGCCGAAGCCAGGCCCTTGCGCTCGGGAAACCATTTGACGCAATTCGACAGGGTGAGCAGATAGCCGGCGCCATCGGCCGCGCCGATCAGAATGCCGCCGTAGATATAGAGCAGCGCGAGATTGCTTGCCGTCGAGGTCAGATAAAGGCCGAGGCCAAGCGCAAGGCCGGCGGTGATTGCGACGCTGCGAAGCCCGAACTTCTCCTGCAGTTTGCCCGAGAGCGACGAGCCGACGGCAAGTGCCAGGCTCAGCAGACCGAAGGTGAACGCAACCTGGGTCAGCGGCTGCGAAAGCTTGGCTGAAAGTCCCTCGTTGAACAGGCTCCATGTGTAGACCGAACCGAGGCCGAACTGGCACAAAATGGTGCCGACAAGTGTGAAATAACGCTTTGAATTGGAAAGAGCGGTCATCCGCGTTTCCTCCTTTATGAATATGGAGGAAACCTAGGCCGCTCTTTATTCCGCCTGTTCGAAAAAGGCGTGAACTGCACGATCGGTGGAATGAATGGCAGTCAGAGCTGCATGAGTTGCTTGAACTCTTTCAAGTGAGACCGGCTGACCGGAATTTCGACATCATCGAAATTGTGCAGCTTGATGACATAGGTACCATTGAACCACGGTGAGATCTCGCGGATCTTGGACGTGTTGATGCACCAGGAGCGATGGCAGCGGAAGAATGTGTCTGCCGGCAGCTTTTCGGCGAAATCGCCGATGCTGGTCGGAATGACGAAATGCCCTTTGACGGTATGTACATAGGTCAGCTTCTCGTCGGCACGGGCGTAATAGATAAGGTCCGCCGGCAGCACGAGGATGCTGTCCTTGCGCGGAATGTTGACCGTGCGCTTGGCTGCGGTAACCGGCTGGGGTACCGGCTCCGCCGATGCTGCCGGGGCCGGTTGATTTTCCAGCTTCTTCAGCGTGTTGGCGACACGCTGCTCATTGAAGGGCTTGAGGATATAATCGAACACTTCGAGCTCGAAGGCTTCGGCCGCATGTTCCTTGTAAGCCGTGACGATGACGATCTTGGGCGGATTGCTCTGCTTGTGAAGGCTGCGCGCCAGCGTCATCCCGTCGATCGACGGAATGTTGATGTCGAGAAACACGACGTCGAGATCATGTTCCTGCATATAACGCAGGGCCGCAAGGCCATCTTCCTGCGTTGCCACGACCTCGATAGAACTATGGTTCTCGATCAACCATTTCAGCTCGTCCCGCGCCAGATATTCGTCTTCAACGATCAGGGCCTTCATGCGGCTTCCTTGTTTTCGAGCGGCAGATCGAAGCTCACGGACGTACCCGGTTCAAGCCTCTGGATCGTCAGCCCCTGGCCATGCAGCAGCTTCAGGCGCTCATTCACGTTCATCAGACCAATCCGGTCGCGCACGGCCTGGCCATTGGCAACCGCTTCGATGACTTCGGGATCGATACCCTTGCCCGTATCGCGAATGGTGACATTGACCCGATCGGTAAGGCGCTTCACTGCGATATGGACTTCGCCCGGCTTCGGCTGTGACTGGATGCCGTGCAGGATGGCGTTTTCGACCAGCGGCTGAAGTGAGAGGCTTGGGATCTCGACATTCACGTCATCAACATCGAACGTGACCGTCAATTTTGGCCCGAAACGCGCCTGCTCGATCGCCACATAGTCCTGCACCTGCCGCAACTCGTCCTTTATGTCGATCATGCCGTCGCTGAGCGAGAGGTTCTGGCGCAGATAATCCGCAAGCTTGGCAATCACCTGCCGCGCCTCGTCGGGGCGAAGCCTTACAAGAGACGAGATGGCGTTGAGCGCATTGAAAAGGAAATGCGGATTGATCTTGCTCTGAAGTGCGCGGAATTCCGCCTTTGCCGCCATCTCGCGCAAAGCTTTTACGCGTGACAGTTCCATCTGCGTCGAGATCAGCTGTGAGAGACCGACGCCGAGTTCACGCAGTGAATCCGTGATCATGTCCGGCTTGGCGAAGAAGATCTTCAGCGTGCCGGTGACAAGGCCGTTCTCGCGCAGCGGCACGATCGCCACGGAACGGAAATCCGCCGCCGGATAACGATGCAGGTTGTTGTCGATGGTGATCCGGTCATTGCGGATGGCATCGGCCGTCAGCTCACTCAGATGCTTGTGCTTTTTCTCGTCGTAATATTCGTGACCGATACCGACATAGGCAAGGACATGGTCGCGGTCGGTGATCGCCACCGCGTCCGCCCCCAGGCATTCGTGAATCACGCCGCAGACCTTTGCGAAAGTATCATCCTGCACGTTCTGGAAAAACGGCAGGGTTCGGTTGGCGATGATGAGTGCAAGCTTTGCCTCATGGGCTGCCGTCAGCTCCTTCTCGTCCTCGATATCCTGAATGCGCTTGATGATCATCCCGGTACACATGGAGCCGATGATCATCGGCCAGGCGATTTCCGCAACGATCGCGCTGCCGACACCAACTGGGGCCAGAAGCAGGATGAGCAGCATGGTCAGGCATTCGCAGGCCATGCCGGCAAGGCTGCCGGTCAGCCAAAGCCACCTGCGGCGACCGCGATAGTGGATAACGGTCGATAGAAGCCCGGCGCAGATGCTGCTGATCAGGCAGGCGGTTGCCGACGGGCCGTGGATGTCGATCAGGAAACGGTGCAGGCCGGAAATGATGCCTGCGGGGATGCCGACCCACGGCCCAAACAGAATACCGCCGGACATGATGGCGATGGTGCGGACGTTGACGAGCGCGCCTTCGACCGGAATGCCCATATAGGTGCCGCCGACCGCAAAGCCGGAAAACAGTGCGGACAGAAAGGCAAGTTCAAGCCCGCTGAGCCTGCCTTTCCAGAGCACGTTCTTGAAAAGGCGCGTGCGTCCGAGAAAGAACAGCACCATCAGCATCAGCGCTGCGCGTTCGAAAAGAGCAAGTAGAATCATAATGAACCGAAAAACGAGCGAGTGAACCGAATCTCGGCCGCTCTGAATGGGTCGAATTGAAAAACTGACGGGATTGTGCGACTTTTGAGCAGGAATTGAAACCGGCTATTTCTGCCGGATGTGCCGCTCGATGAGTGTCCTCAGCCGCATCTCGTCCTTCCCTTCGATCGCATTGACCATCTCGTGGTGTTCCGCAGCCGAAACCTCGATCCTCGATCGCGTATGCCACTGCGACACCGGGGCGGAGGACGTACGCTGCCGCAGTTCCGCAATCACGCTGTGCAGTTCCACGTTTCCGGCAAGATCGACATAGGCGCGGTGAAAGGCGAGGTTTGCCTCGTAAAGCTCGAGCACCGTGCCCGAAAGAAGCAGGCCCTGAAACCGGTTCGCCAGATCTCTGAGACCCGCGATATCCGCCGTCGTCGCATGTGCAATGACTTTTCCGGCAATACCGGTCTCCAGCATGATGCGGATCTCGGCGATATCGTCCCACTGCTTTCCGTCACTCAGATAGACATGATAGCCGCGATTGGGGACATGCTCGACAACCCGCTTGAGGGCGAGACGATCGAGTGCGCGGCGAATTTCGTTGCGGCCGCGGCCATAACGCGTCTCGAGATCGATCTGCTTGAGCCACGTGCCGGGCGCATATATGCCGGACTGAATATCCTGCAGGATCAACTGGGTCGCATCCCGCTCTCCATCCACGTCGGTAACCGTCTGGGAACCCGTCATCACCACTCTCGAAGCCCGCATACCTGCTCAATAAATAATCAAAAAGAAATGTTGCGCAAATGTTATTCCGTAAATAGGATTGGTACCAATTTTGTCAACAAAAGACCGATAGCATGAAAAATTCCGACGCCGTCTGGGAACTCGTCGACAACAAGACGCCCGATTATGCCCGCCTCGCCGACCAGGTATGGGACACACCAGAGGTGAATTACGAGGAATTTTCTTCCAGTGAAGCGCATGCGGCACAGCTTGAGGCGGAAGGTTTTCGGATCATCCGCAATGTCGCAGGCATGCCGACAGCGGTGATGGGCGAAGCCGGCGAAGGCGGCCCGGTCATCGCCATTCTTGGTGAATACGATGCCCTGCCCGGCCTCAGCCAGGAAGCCGGTCTCGCCGAAGAGCGCCCGCTGGTCGCCGGCGGTCACGGCCATGGCTGTGGGCATAACCTGCTTGGTTCCGGCTCCCTGCTCGCGGCAGCAGCCGTCAAGGATTACCTCGCCGCCAACAACCTGCCCGGCCGTATCCGTTATTATGGCTGCCCGGCGGAAGAAGGCGGCTCCTCGAAAGGTTTCATGGTTCGCGCCGGCGTGTTCGATGATGTCGATATCGCCATCTGCTGGCATCCGGCCGCTTTTGTCGGCGTCAACAATCCGGTCTCGCTTGCCTGCAATGAGCTGAATTTCCATTTTTCCGGCCGCGCATCGCATGCGGCTGCCACGCCCCACCTCGGACGTTCCGCTCTCGATGCTGTCGAGCTGATGAATGTCGGCGTCAATTATCTGCGCGAACACATGCCGTCGAGCGCACGCATTCACTACGCCGTCACGGATACTGGCGGCCATGCCCCGAACGTCGTCCAGGCCCGTGCCACGGTCCGTTACCTTGTGCGCGCACGCGACCTGCCGGACCTCCTCGAACTCGTGGATCGCGTCAAGGATGTCGCAGCCGGCGCTGCCCTGATGACCGGCACGACAGTCAGAAGCGAAATCATAAGCGGTGACGCCAACCTCGTCGGCAACACGCCGCTCGAGACCCTGATGCACGGCCATATCGAGCGTATCGGCCTGCCGGATTTCGATGATGCCGATCGCGCCAAGGCTGCCGAATTCCAGAAGACGTTCACGCCGGCCGACATCAAGTCGTCCTTCCAGCGTTTCGGTCTCAAACCCCGCCCCGGCGTGTCGCTCTGCGACGTGATCTTCCCGCCGGAAAGCGGCGATACATCGATCGTCGGCTCCACCGATGTCGGCACCGTCAGCTGGGTGGTTCCGACCGTGCAGGTGCGCGGCGCCACTTACGCAATCGGCACGCCCGGCCATTCCTGGCAGCTGGTCGCGCAGGGCAAGCTGCCGGCAGCCCACAAGGGCATGGCCCATGCAGCCAAGGTCATGGCCTCGACGGCTGCGGATCTCTTCGCAAATCCAGAACGGATTGCCGAGGCAAAGGCCGATTTCGCCTATCGCCTCGAAGGCACGCCCTTCGTCAACCCGATCCCGGATGACGTCGATCCTCCGATCCCGCTCGTCCAGGATGCTGCATGACACAACCCTCCTTTCTCGATCTGATCGGCAGCGGGCCGGATGGCTGGGGACCGGCGCTTGCCGCCGGTGCGATGATGACGATCCTGATCGCGCTCGCAGGCTATGCCATCGGCATGGTCTTCGGCGCGCTCGGCGCATGGGCAAAGATTGCAGGCGGACCGGTTGCCCGCGGCGTTGCCGGCACCTACACCACGGTGCTGCGCGGCATTCCAGATCTGCTCGTCATCTACCTCTTCTATTTCGGCGGCAGCACGGTCATTTCCGCCTTCGGCCATCTCTTCGGCGCAAGCGGCTTCATCAGCTTTCCCGGTTTTCTCGCCGGTGCACTCGCCGTCGGCGTCACCTCCGGCGCTCAGCAGACGGAAGTGTTTCGCGGCGCCTACAAGGCCGTCCATGCCGGCGAACTTGAAGCGGCGATTGCCTGCGGCATGCCTCCCTTCCTGCGCTTTCGCCGCATCATCGCGCCGCTGACCTTGCGCTACGCCCTGCCCGGCATGGGCAATGTCTGGCAGATCGTGCTGAAGGAATCCGCCCTCGTGTCGATCACCGGCGTTGTCGAATTGCTGCGCCAGTCGCAGATTGGTGCCGGCTCCACCGGTCGCCCTTTCGACTTCTATTTCATCGCCGCCATGATCTATCTCGCCATCTCGACCTTGTCGGGCGCGCTGCTGCAGTTCAGCGAAAAGCAGTTCACCCGCGGTGTCCGGAGGGGCTGATGGATTTCCTGTTTCTCTACGAGACGTTTGTCACGCTGATCTCGGCCATTCCGACGACGCTGCAACTGGCTGCAACATCGGTGGCTTTGGGAACCGTCCTCGCACTCGGGCTGGCGCTCTGCCGGCTCTCCGGCATTGCCCCTCTCGACTGGTTCGCCCGCGCTTATATTTTCATCTTCCGCGGCACGCCGCTGCTCGTGCAGATCTTCCTGATCTATTACGGCCTCAGCCAGTTCCGCGGCGTACGCCGCAGCATGTTCTGGTTTATCCTGCGCGATCCCTACTGGTGCGCGATCATCGCGCTGATGCTATGCACCGCCGCCTATTCCGCCGAAATCATCCGCGGCGGCCTGCTGTCCGTACCGCATGGCCAGGTGGAAGCCGGCCGCGCCTGCGGAATGTCACGTTTTCTGGTGTTCCGCCGCATCGTCATGCCGCTGGCAATCCGCCAGTCGCTGCCGGCCTATTCCAACGAGATCATCTCCATGGTCAAGGCGACCTCGCTCGCCTCGATCATCACCATCATGGAAGTGACGGGCGTTGCCGCGAAGCTGATTTCCGAAACCTACCGGGCGATCGAAGTCTTTATCGTTGCAGGCGCGATCTATCTCGCCATCAATTTCCTGCTCACCCGCATCGTCGTCCTGACAGAATATCGCCTGAGCCCGCATTTGCGACAAGCGCCCAGCCTTCAGCCCGTTGCGGCAGGAGAAATGAAATGACCGCAATGACACCCAATACTACACCTGCGATCGAGGTCCGCGGACTGCGCAAGAGCTTCGGCCCGGTCGAAGTGCTGAAAGGCATAGACCTGACGGCGCATGAGGGCGAAGTCATCTCCATTCTCGGTTCGTCCGGTTCCGGCAAATCGACCATGCTTCGCTGCATCAACATGCTGGAAACACCCGATGCCGGGGATATCAGCGTGGCTGGCGAAAAAATATCTCTCAAGCGCGATGCAAGGGGCCACGGGCATATTGTCGACCGTCGGCAGGTCGAACGCATCCGCTCCGAACTCGGCATGGTGTTCCAGAGCTTCAATCTCTGGTCCCACAAGACGGTGATCGAGAACATCATCGAGGCGCCGATCCATGTGCAGAAACGGCCGAAGGCCGATGTGATCGCCGAAGCCGAAGCGCTGCTCGAAAAGGTCGGCATTGCCGACAAGCGCAATCATTATCCCTCGCATCTTTCCGGCGGCCAGCAGCAGCGTGCGGCAATTGCACGAGCGCTCGCCATGCGCCCCAAGGTCATGCTGTTCGACGAGCCGACATCGGCGCTCGACCCGGAACTGGTCGGCGAGGTCCTGCGTGTCATGCGCTCGCTTGCCGACGAGGGCCGCACGATGCTGGTCGTCACCCACGAAATGGGCTTTGCCCGCGACGTATCCAGCCGGGTGATCTTCCTCCATCAGGGCGCAATCGAGGAACAGGGTAGCCCGGAGGAGATGTTCACCCACGCGCAGTCGGAGCGTTTTCGCAAATTCATCAACGCCTGAGACCAATGAATACCCAACACGGAGACGGGTAACGACAATGACAATCATCAAGACACTGGCTGCCGGCATGTTCGCAGCGATGACGCTTGCGACCGGCGCTTTCGCGCAGGAAAAGACGGAAATCACCATCGCCACCGAAGGTGCATTTCCTCCCTATAACCTCACCCGCCCGGATGGCACGCTGGACGGGTACGATGTCGAGCTGGCGCACTATCTGTGTGATCACATGAAGATCAAGTGCACCATCGTTGCCCAGGCTTTCGACGGCATGATCCCCGCGCTTAACGCCGGCAAGTTCGACGCCATCATGGCCGGCATGTCCGCCACCGAAAAGCGTAAGGAAGTCATCGATTTCTCGATGTCCTACGGCAGCACCGGCCAGGCTTTCGCCGTGCTGAAGGACAGCGACCTTTCCAGCATGCCGCTGAAGGACGCGCTTTATTCGCTCTCCAGCAATCAGGAAGGCGCACGCAAGGCCGTCGAAGAGCTGAAGCCGCTTTTGAAGGGCAAGATCATCGGCGTGCAGACCGCCTCGATCGCGTCGCGCTTCATCGACGAATATCTCAAGGACACCGTCGAAAAGCGCGAATACAAGACCACCGAACAGCATGACCTCGACCTGATCGCCGGCCGCGTCGACGTGATCATGGCGTCGATGGGCTATCTGAAGACCGCCGTCGAAAAGCCGACCAACAGCGATATCGAAATCGTCGGCCCGCGCTTCCAGGGTGGCTTCCTCGGCGCCGGCAGCTCCGTCGGCCTGCGCAAGAGCGATACGGCCCTGAAGGCTAAGTTCGACGAGGCGATCACCGCCGCCAAGGCTGACGGCACGCTGAAGACCTTGTCGATGAAATGGTTCGGCTTCGATCTGACCCCGCAATAATTCTGCGATCGAGGGGCAGGCGCCGCTGAAAGCGCGGCGCCTGCCCCTCACGAAAGATTTTTTACCGACATTAAAGACGGTAATCACACTACGAATGATCGCCTGCGGCGCATTCCGGAATTTATCGATCGCCTTGAATATCTTCCATTTTCTGGACCCCGCGCCACGTTGCGCCAGGAGCAAGAGAGATAGGCGCGTCAATAGCCGCAGCCTCGACGCAGACAAAATGCCGCCAGGCATCATCGGGCAGATCGGCGATGGTGGCGCAACGTTCCGGGCCAGGATTCCATACCACGGTATCGGGCATGCCCTGCGTAGAAATCCGTAACTGACGAGCGCCCTCTTCGAGGGTGAGTGCCCCCGTGGTGTTGTAATAAATGCGGTCGAGCGGGCGGTCGATCAGCAACCGCGCGCTCGTCTCAGTATCGATGACATTTTCCTTTAGCTTGTCCAGATAGCGGACATTCCGCAAGCCCGCGATGGCTACGTTCGCGATCTCTGTCACCCGGAAGTAAGTGTGGAGCGCTGCGGTAAAGGAGAAAACCTCAGCCCCTGTATTCGATACCGAAAAAACGATCTCCAGGCTGTGGTCCGCAACTGTCACTTGAAGTTCAGCTTGGAAAGCGTGCGGCCAAAGCGCGCGAGTCTCGTCTGTATCGCGAAGCTGTAACCGCGCAATCTCGGCGCCATCTCCACCGCCCGGAACCGGCGTCCAGATCTGGTTGCGGAAGAAACCGTGCAGCGGCAGATCGCCGAGGGTGGAGAATTGCGGAAAGCAGATTGGCGCGCCGCCACGCACCGCGCTACCCGGAGAAAAATCGGCCAGCTCCGACAGATAGATGTTCTCCGTACCTTTCGCAGACTGCCAGGAAGCCAGTTGAGCGCCATGATGCAGAACGGCGGCCGCCGCGCCTCCCGGTGTCGTCAGGTACGATTTCGAGGGAGCTGGTTGAAATGAATTCATGATGTCTTTCTCTTCCCATGGAGCCGCGCCAGGCGACGTTGTCATTTTTGTACAGCAGACACATGGAGTTGAGTATGCGGCAAAGCTACCACGTACGGTCAGCGGAGCTTGGCTGCACGATCCTGCTTCAAGCCCGCCAGCGCCATTTGTGGAAAGCCCGTTTTAAGATTATCTGCCGGAGAACATGCATTCTCCCAAGGGCATCTCGATGAAGTCGGCTCGGTTCGGACCAAAATCCTGAATATCTCCTCATGGCCTGCACATAATCTGCAAATGCCATGGGCATTCTGCCGACATGAAAAAGCACCTCATTCCCGATCGCTCCACCCTTCCCCGCTTGCCCTATCGCCTCCTCGCCGAGGACTGGTGGCTTGGAGAAGATTTTCGCCGTGAAGGCCCAGATCCATCTGTCGGCCGCGGTGAGGAAATTCATCTCCATTGGCATGAGCGCGGAATTCAACCATGCAACTGACCCATCCCCAATTCATCATTACGAACGCCTTCTCAAACGGCAAGAGGCGTGTAGCCGTTCTTGCCGCGACGGTCGCACTTGCGGATTTTCTCTCTTTCAGACAAGCATTTGGCCTGAATCTTTTTCTTTTGCCGATCTTACTTACTTGCGCCATTCTGATTTCGGCACGCAAACCGACGCATCCAGTTACCGCCGCTGTCTATCTCTGCCTCTCCGCCATCGCATCAGCACCATTGCTGGAAGCACCGACGGCGAGCGGGTTCATTATCTCGATGGCAGCAGTGATCCTTATCGCCCTCAAAGCCGCAAAACTTCTGCCGAAAAGACCGGGCGCAATCCCTCTCGTTCTTCTGCGTTTCATGCCATCGATGTTGACCGGATTGCCGAAAACCTACCGACGATATTCACGTTCTCTATCCGGTCGAACGATCTTTGGTGCAGCGCTGAAATCGCTTACCGGCTGGATGCTGCCACTCGGTATGGGGCTGGTTTTCCTGCTTCTGTTCAGCGCCGCCAATCCGTTGATCGAGATGGGCCTTCACAATATCGATCTGCGGTTCATGTTGAACCTGCTCGATATCAGCCGGCTGGCGTTCTGGCTGGCTGCGGCAAGCTTGATCTGGGCTATGATACGCCCACGATTGACACCAAAACGCAGGCGATCGTCGATAGATCCCGTGGGGGATAGCCCAATAACCGGCCTCCTCGATCACAGGGCACTTGTCCGCTCCCTGGCGATATTCAATCTGCTCTTTGCCATGCAAACCGCGCTCGACCTCATCTACCTTTGGGGCGGTGCAGAATTGCCGGCAGGAATGAGCCATGCCGAATATGCACATCAAGGCGCCTATCCATTGGCGGCAACCGCATTGCTGGCCGCAGCATTCGTGCTCATTGCCATGCGCCGGGGCGGGCCAGGGGACGCGAGCCGATTAATTCGCGCTCTCGTCATTGCATGGATCATCCAGAACGTCCTTCTCTGCCTGTCATCCATTCTAAGGCTCGATCTTTACGTGGAAGCCTATTCGCTGACGCATCTGCGGCTTGCTGCGGGTGTGTGGATGGGACTGGTTGCAACCGGCCTGATGTTCATCCTCTTGCGGATAGCATTGCGACGTTCCAACGAATGGCTGATTTCGATGAACCTCTTAACTTTGGCAACAGTTCTATACTTTGGGGCATTCCTCGACTCTTCAGCGTTTATCGCGCGGTTCAATGTCGAGAACAGTCTGGAATTTTCCCAACATGGAACGCCACTGGATATCCACTATCTTGCCTCGCTTGGCCCCTCAGCCATTCCAGCGCTTGATCTTTACCTATCCGCCGCGCCCGAAGATGGCGACAAAAGACGTCTGGCAAGCTTTGCGAGACAGCACACCTTGCTTTCCCGATCACATCGCGGCCCCAGGCGTGGCGCAGCTGGAGCTACCGGCAAGAGAGGATGAAAAACTATTTGCTGACAAGGCTTTGATTGGGCCATGAAACGACGATATCACCGACATGGTCGAATATCTCGGGAGACATCATGCCACTCCGCATCCTTGTTGTTGATGACGAGCCGAACATCCGCGACGTCATCTGCTTTGCGTTGGAACGTGCCGGCATGATGACCGAAACGGCACGGAACGGATCTCAGGCCATGATGGCGTTTCGTTCCGGCAGGGTTGACCTCATCATTCTCGACATCGGCATGCCGGATATGGACGGGCTGGATCTCTGCCGTCAGATCCGAAAGACTTCTTCGATCCCGATCCTTTTTCTCTCTGCAAGGGATGAAGAGATCGATCGGGTTTTGGGATTGGAAATCGGCGGAGATGACTATGTTACAAAACCTTTCAGCCCACGCGAATTGGTTGCGCGGGTCAAAACCATCCTCAAGCGCAGCGGTGTTTCGGGCATAACCGAAAAAAATGAGCAGGGTGTGGTCGCTGGTGGTCTGCGGCTGGAACGAGCTAGCCGCACTGTAAACGTCAATGGCACTCCCATGACGCCCACCGCTCTCGAATTTTCGATCCTCGAAACCCTGATGACGCGCCCGGACATGGTTTTCAGTCGCGAGCAATTGATGCAGGCCGCCTACGGACCCGGAACGTATGTCTCCGACCGTACGATCGACAGTCATATCCGCAATATAAGGGCGAAGCTGGCAGCGACCGGCGCCGATAACATCATCACAACGGTCCATGGCGTCGGCTTCAAGCTGCGCGCGAACAATGAGCGAGGCAGCTGAAATGCCGGCTCCGCAGGTCAAATCGAAATGGCGGCCACCGATCGCGCTCATCGTCTATTCGGTGCTTCTATCGATCATGATGTTGCCAATCATCAGCATCATCTGGTTTCGAGCAACAGACAGCGCTTCCTTGACGACGTCGACGGAGGCCGCCGTACTTCTTGTTGTGTTTCTCGTAACCCTAGCGGTTGCCTATGTTCTCAATCGAAACATTGCCGGCCCTATCAATGCGCTGATTGTGCGATCGAACGAGATTGCCCAAGGCGGGAGAGCCGCGATCCGGCCGCTTGAAAGCTACGGCACGCGCGAAGTCGCAACCTTGTCCCAGAGCTTTCTGGATCTCGCCGGCAAACTTGTCGATCGCAGCGAATATGTGCGTTCCTTTGCTGCACATGTGTCGCATGAACTAAAATCGCCCCTGACCTCGATCCGCGGGGCGGCAGAGTTGATGCTCGACGATGGTGACGATCAGGTTATGACCAAGGCCGAACGCCTGCATTTTCTCGAAAACATCATCGACGATTCGAAGCGGCTTGACCTGTTGCTGGAGAGACTTCGCGAACTCGCTCAAGCAGAAACAGCGCTCCCCGTCGACAAAATCTGTGCCGACGAGATCCAAAGCATGCTTCAGGTCCGCTTTCCCGATTATGTGATTGCTGTATCAGGACAATCGGCGGCCCGCTTCGCGCTTCCGATTGAGGCGGCCAATGTGGTCTTCGCAAACCTCGCGGAAAATGCTTTCCAGAATGGTGCAACGCGCCTCGATCTTAGGGTGGAAGCCAACCGGCTTTCCACCAAGATCTTCGTAGCGGACGATGGGAGCGGGATATCGGACGCAAACAAGGACCGTGTGTTCCAGCCATTTTTCTCGACCCGGCGACTGGATGGCGGAACAGGAATGGGGCTTGAAATCGCCCGTACGATGCTCGCCTCGCACGCAGCAACAATCACGCTGCAAAAATCATCCTGCCAGGGCACCGTTTTCCTGGTTACCGTTCCGCAATCGAGAGGCTAGATGGTTGGTCCAGGCACTTCCGGCACTTCTCCGCCAAGAATGCGGTCCGCAAACGAGATTTTGGAGATGCCATGGCGAGTGAGAAGCTCCTGGTCCTCATGCGAACGGAATTCCGCCTGCTGGGTCGGTGACGAGTAATATTTGCCGATCAGCATCGGCAGACGCACCATTTTTAGCCCTTTTTGATGCACCGCGCCCCAAAACAACGTATCGCCAATCGATTTGATGATCGATCCATCGTTGAAATAACTCGGATAATATTTCCCCAACGCTGCGGCATGCCAGAGGGTCGCCGGACCAAAAGTGCCGCGTTCACCGGACCCCGAGCCCAATCTCAGCCGCGAATGTGGTTTGGGCGGCCACTCGGATACGAATTCCGAAGCGATAAGCAAAGGCGCCTTGAACGGCTGATCCAGATGGGAGTCATCGAAACAGATCAGCCACTCGCCGCCAACGAGCGCCGCCGACGAGGCGCAGGACGCTCCAACCATCATTTCCACTGCATTGGTGGCCAGGCGATCGTCAAGATTGAGGTTCATGACATAGAACGACTTGTTGAGCGCGACGGCTGCAGCCCACGCTTCGTAGATCGAAAGTGGGCCTGAGAACACGTAGCAATCCGCATCCAGCCAATCCGGCGGCGTATCACCATTGTCGAAAATGTAGATCATGCGCACGCCAATACTCTGGCGGCGCAGATTAACATAATGGGATTTTAGAAGATCGAGCTTGTTTTGCTGCCGATGCCAGACCGCGCAATACACGGTAACCAGAGCGCCCTCAAAATCGCTCTGCGTCCTCACTCGGGTATAATGCATATCGGGGAATTCCTTCGCCGTAAGGTTCGCGCATGGAACAAGCGTCATTTATTGTTAACGAGGGATGGCATGCGTCGGGCGTTCACGTCAATTGCCATAACCACGATTTCTGGGGCCTGAACCGTGAGTCTTCAAGCCTGTTACTTGGATGAATCTCTGCGCTGCGAAACCCTTCGTCACGCATAACAAGGGCATAGAATGCAGCAGGCAGTCGGCTCCACTTCTTATTGTCGATGGGCTTCGTCTCCGGCCCATGTCCGTAGATGGTGTGATCAATGCGAATCCTGGTGACCGGTGCAGGCGGGATACTGGGGCGGCATGTGATTTCACATCTGGCCCGCCTGTGTCCTGATGCGGAAGTAATCATCAACAAGATCGACCTGACCAGCCTGGATGCCGTGCGGGCGCAGTATACGGCAGCCTCAGTCGATAAGATTATCCACCTTGCTGCTCTGGTTCCTGTCGCCTCGGTCAAGGCAGATCCTGCTCGTGCCTACGCGGTGAATGTCGGCGGCACGATCAACCTTCTTTCCGCGCTGGAGGGGCAGAAGGCTTCGTTTGTGTTTTGCTCTTCAAGCCACATTTACGCGCCATCAGCAGAGCCAATTTACGAAGAAGCGGAGAAGGTGCCGGCATCGCTTTACGGTCGCACCAAGTGGCAGGCGGAAAGCGTTGCCGCAGATATATGCGACGCCACGGGGCGGGCCTTTCTCGCAACGCGGCTTTTCTCCATTCACGACCCTGCCCAAACGGGCTCGTTCCTGCGCCCTTCTGTAGAA
The DNA here is from genome assembly GCA_900472575.1 of Hyphomicrobiales bacterium. Taxonomy (GTDB): domain Bacteria; phylum Pseudomonadota; class Alphaproteobacteria; order Rhizobiales; family Rhizobiaceae; genus Neorhizobium; species Neorhizobium cellulosilyticum. The sequence continues at coordinate 81,334 of UCIV01000010.1, read as the reverse complement.
CGTCGTCTTGCCAATGAAGATCTGACGCAGCCTTTCGAACTGCCTGGCGCAGACAGCATCCGTGATTTTCTGCCTGCTGAGAAGGCAGCCGAATACGTGGTGCGCCTTGCCCTTTCTTCAGCAACCGGTCCTGTCAATGTCGCCTCTGGCAGTGGCACGACGATACGCGATTTTGTTCAGGGATTGAGCCCGCATCCTCTCGAAATCCGAGCTACCGGCAGCGCCGATACTCTCGTTGCCAATATTTCGCGGCTTAGACAGATCCTAGGAGACCTTAATGTCTGAGACTGTTTCCATTGTCATTCCAACCTTCAATCGCGCGGGCATGCTACCTGTGGCGATAGAGAGTTCGCTGAACCAGACGCGCCCCGTCGAGGTTATCGTTGTCGACCACGGATCGACAGATAACACAGCGGAGGTGGCGTCATCCTACGGTGATCGTATCCTCTACATTCGCCGCGAACGCGACTTCGGCCCGCATTTTTGCTGGCTGGAAGGCGTGCTGCATGCCAAGGGTGACTTCGTGCACCTTCAGTATGATGACGACTGGATCGCTCCGAATTTCATCGAGGCTTGCCTTTCCGTTATCGGCGAAGACACCGGCTTCGCATTCAGCGGCGCGGATGTGGTCGATGGACCGGGGCTTCCGACCAAGCTTCGCCAGTTCGTAGAGTGGCTACCCAAAACCGGCATATTCGCTGTCGAGGCTGTCGAGAAACAGATCCTCGGCTCGCTGATTTCGCCCGGTGCAGCCGTCTATCGCCGCCAGATCCTGCTCGATGCTCTCTATCAAGGCCGGCTGCCGCTGCAGACGCACGAATATCGCGGCGTCGGCCCTGACGCCTTTGTCTCGCTACTCTCGATGCTGCGTTATCCCAAGGTCGGCTTTGTCAAAGAGCCGCTCGCCTTCTTCCGCGCTCATGAGGGATCCATCACCATCGATGCTTTTGCGTCCGGCGAGAAGACCCTGAAACTTCGCGCCGCCTATGCCGAAGTCACCCGCTATTATCTGGAAATGAAAGTGATGCGCTCGGTGCGCATCAGGGAGGCATCTTGATGTCCGCACTTCGTCCTATCCGCCTCGCCGAGGAAACCATTGCCCAGGACGAGCTTGAGGCGCTCTCCGAATGGATGCTCGCGGGCAACCGACTGACCAAGGCCGAGCAGACGCTCGCCTTCGAAGAAGAGTTCGCGACCTGGATGGGCAGCCGGCATGCGGTCTATGTGAATTCCGGCTCCTCCGCCAACCTCCTGATGATCGCCGCGCTGAAAGAAGCCGGCCGTCTGCGCAATAACAAGGCGATCGCCGCCGGCGTCAGCTGGGTCACCACCGTCTCGCCCCTGTTGCAATTGGGCTTCGACGTCCGCCTGTGCGATTGCGATCCCAATTCGCTCGGTATCGACCTCAACCACCTGGAGGATCTGTGCCGCACTGATCCCCCGTCGCTGCTGATCCTTGTGCATGTGCTCGGCCACTCCGGCGACATGGATGCGATCCGCGACATCTGCCAGCGTTATGACATCGAGCTTTTAGAAGATTCGTGCGAAGCGCTAGGCTCTACATACAAGGGCCGGAAACTCGGCTCGATCGGGACGGCAGGCAGCTTCTCGTTCTATTATGGCCACCATATTTCCACCATTGAGGGCGGCATGGTCGTCACCGACGACAGCGACCTGCACCAGCTGATGCTATCGCTGCGATCGCATGGATGGAGCCGCGACCTGCGGCCGGACCTGCGCAAATCTCTGGCTGACGAGAATGGTATCGACGAGTTCAAGAACCTCTACACCTTCTATCACGCCGGATATAACCTGCGCTCGACCGACCTTCAGGCGTTCCTCGGACGTTCGCAGCTGAAAAAACTCGACCATATCGTTGAGCGCCGGCGCATCAATTTCGAGCTCTATCGCAAGGCATTGCCGGACTTCTTTTGCCAGTCGGGCAATACGGAAGTTCTTTCTTCCTTCGCCTATGGGACGTTCATTGAAAACCGGCTTGAAACCTACAAGCACATCAATGCGCTCGATATCGAATGCCGTCCGTTGATCTGCGGCAACATCGCGCGCCATCCCTTCTGGCTCAGGGACCATTCGCAGCCCGCGCTACCGAACGCAGACAAGGTGCACGATTACGGTATCTACCTGCCGAACCATCATAACCTGAACGAGGCGGATATTGCGCGTGTGGCTGAAGCCTTCGCAGCAGTCGCTCGTCCCTGCTAAGGAATGACTACCATGACCAACAAGGCTGTGAAACGCGCACTGATTACTGGCGTCACCGGGCAGGACGGTTCCTATCTGGCTGAACTCCTGCTCGAGAAAGGTTATGATGTTCACGCCATCAAGCGCCGTTCATCGAGCTTCAATTCCGGGCGCATCGACCATCTTTACGAAGACCCGCACGAAACCGAACGCCATTTTACCCTGCATTACGGCGACATGACCGACTCCACCAACCTGATCCGCATCATTCAGGAAGTGCAGCCGGATGAGATTTATAACCTTGCCGCACAGAGCCACGTGCATGTGAGCTTCGAAACGCCGGAATACACCGCAAACGCGGACGGCATGGGCACATTGCGCATCCTCGAAGCGATCCGCATTCTGGGCATGGAAAAGAAGACTCGCTTCTATCAGGCCTCGACATCCGAACTTTACGGCAAGGTGGTCGAGACACCCCAGAAGGAAACCACCCCGTTTTATCCGCGTTCGCCTTACGGCGTCGCCAAGCTCTACGCCTTCTGGATCACGGTCAATTACCGTGAATCCTATGGCATGCATGCCTCCAATGGCATCCTTTTCAATCATGAAAGCCCGCGTCGCGGCGAAACTTTCGTGACCCGCAAGATCACCCGCGCCGTGGCCGCCATCGCTGCTGGCGATCAGGATCGGTTGTATCTCGGCAATCTCGACGCCAAGCGCGACTGGGGCCACGCCCGTGACTATGTCGAAGGCATGTGGCGGATTCTCCAGCAGGATGAACCAGACGACTACGTCCTGGCCACCGGCCGCACCGTCAGCGTGCGTGATTTTGTCAGTACGGCCTTCAAGGTTGCCGGCATCGATATCGAATGGAAGGGCGAAGGTGTCGATGAACGCGGCTTCGAGCGTGGCACGGATCGCTGCCTCATCGAGGTCGATCCGCGTTACTTCCGCCCGACGGAAGTCGATCTCTTGCTGGGGGATCCTGCCAAGGCTAAGGAAAAGCTCGGCTGGACAGCAACCACCACGCTGGAAGAAATGATTACCGAGATGGTCCAGTCCGATATTCGCGAACATGGGAATTCGGTGCATCAAAGGGACAAGGACTGACAGATGAAGCCGCTGTTCGAGCTTGAGGGAAAACGGGTCTGGGTGGCTGGCCATCGCGGTATGGTCGGCTCGGCGCTCGTGCGGCTTCTCTCAAGGGAAAACTGCGAGGTACTGACCGTGCCGCGCAGCGAAGTAGACCTGCGGGATCAGGCTGCGACGCGACGCTGGCTTGTGGACACACAGCCGGATGCCGTCATCATGGCGGCAGCCCGTGTTGGCGGCATTGCGGCCAACAGCGCGTCGCCAGTCTCCTTTCTCTACGACAATCTGATGATCGAGGCGAATGTCATCGAGGGTTCGGCGCGCGCCGGGGTGGAGAAGCTTCTTCTTCTCGGCTCGACCTGCATCTATCCGCGTGACGCGCAACAGCCGATCCGCGAGGAATCGCTGCTGACAGGTCCATTGGAAAAGACCAACGAATGGTATGCCATTGCCAAGATTGCCGGCATCAAGCTTTGCCAGGCCTATCGGCAGGAGCAGGGACTGGATTTCATTTCGGCACAACCCACCAACCTTTACGGTCCCGGCGACAATTACGACCTGGAAACAAGTCATGTTCTGCCGGCGCTGATCCGCAAGGCACATGAGGCCAAACTGAACAATGCAGACAGTCTGACGATCTGGGGCAGCGGTAAGCCGCTTCGGGAGTTTCTTCACGTCGACGATCTGGCAGAGGCAGTCGTCTTCCTGTTGCGTAACTATTCCGACGCTTTGCCGGTCAATATCGGCTCGGGCGAAGAGCTTTCGATCGCCGATGTCGCCCATCTTGTCTGTGAAACCGTAGGCTTCGAGGGACCGCTCTCCTTTGATCGTTCGCGACCGGACGGTACGCCGCGCAAGCTTGCCGATCTCACTCGCCTGCATGGCCTCGGCTGGGACAATGCCCGGCCGCTGAGAGTGGGCTTGAAGCAGACCTACGAGAGTTTTCTGGCCAGCCAGTAGGCAGGTGGGGAGCCGTTCAAAGTCCGGAGCGGAAGACGCTCAGGCCTTTCGACGCATCATCAGCATCAGGAATGGCGCGCCGATGAGTGCTGAAACGAGCCCCGCCGGGATCTGGTAGGGCGACACGATCGTCCGGCCGACGAAATCGGCGGCCACCATCAATCCGCCGCCAATCAGGGATGCGCCGATCATTTGCGGCATGGCACGCGTCAGGCCGGCCTCCCGCGCCAGATGCGGTCCCATCAGCCCGACAAAGGACAGAGGGCCGATTGTCAGCGTTGCAGTTGCAGTCAGCAATCCGGCAAGCCCGAACAGTGCCAGTCTGGCGCGCGCCAGAGGTACACCGACCGCAGCGGATGGCGCGGGTCCGAGCGGCAGGATATCAAGCCATCGCCGTGCGGCAAATGCAGTTGCGATGAGGATAACTGCAATCACTGTCTCTGCTGCGGCACTCATGCCGTCGACCAGATAGGTGGAACCGCTCATCCAGCGCATCAAAAGCACAGCGCGCGGATCCCCCGTCGAACTCAGCACGCCGACAACGGCATCGACCATTGCACTGAGCGCGATACCGGCAAGCAATACCCGCTCGGGTGCGAAGGATGATCGACGGGAACCAAGCAATATCATCGAAAGCACGATGATTGCCCCTATCACCGCAAACAGGAATTGGCCGGAAAACCCCGGCGCGATCGAAAAAAGCGCGATCGCGACACCGAATGTCGACCCGGCGCTGATCCCGAGAACTTCGGGGCTTGCCATCTCGTTTCCGGTCAGCCGTTGGAGGATCGCGCCCGCGACGGCGAGCATCGCCCCGGATGCCAGGACAGCGAATATCTTCGGTATTCGGATGGACAGAATATCGAGAGAATATTCACCGAAAACAAGCGTCCAGCTTCCATCGACACCTCGCCCGACAAACATGCTGAGCAGCAACAGAAGAACGAGGATTGAAAAAGCGATGATGATCGGGATTTTTGTATCCCATCGGCGCGACCGTTTTTGTATCGCGGCCTGTTGAATTCGGTGGCGGATCTTCAGTCGCGGCAAAAGCGCCAGAAGTAAAGGCGAGCCGAAGATCGCCGTGACCGCTCCGGTCGGCAGGAAATCGCCAAGCTCGCCTGCGACAAGCTGCAGGACGGAATCGGCAAAGAAGAGCAGCCCGGCGCCGACCAGCGGAGACCATAAGATCAATTGCGCCGGCCGCCGCGCACCGGCAAGCCGGGTAATCGTCGGCGCCACCAGTCCGATAAAGCCGATCACACCCACAGCGCTGGTGACGAAGGCTGCAAGCGCAACGGCGCAGACAATGACGATGGCACGAAGACGGATCAACTTCACCCCGAGCGCCGAGGAACTGCTCTCCCCCAGATCAAGCAGGGAGAGCGGCCGGATGAGCACCGCGCAGATGATGGAAACGACGGCAAGTTTCCAGATCAGCGACACGGGAATGACCCAGCTTTGCTGTGCGAGCGAGCCCGCGCCCCAGATGAACAGGCTCGCCAGGTATTTCTGGTTCAGATAGGTCAGGATGGCCGCAAGGCCGCCGCACCAGAGGCTCAGCACCAGGCCGGAGAGCACGAGCGAATAGGGTGAGAACCCTCGGCGCGCACCGAGGCTGACGACGATTGCGGCTGCGACACCACTGCCGACTAGAGCAACGAGATCACGGCCGGCTCCCAAAAGACCGGGCAGGAAAAGCGATGTGATGACCAAGGCGAGGTTTGCTCCTGCCGAAACGCCGAGCGTCGTCGGATCGGCCAACGGATTGCGCAGGACCTGCTGGAAAAGCGCGCCCGACAAGGCAAGGGCAGCACCGGCAAGCAGCGCCGTCGCGAGCCGCGGGAGCGTTGAATAATAGAGCACCATCCGCTCGATATCGTATGCGGACATCGTTGGCGCGGACAAGGCGGGGGCGGCAAGAAACCAGGATGCCACTCCGCCGGCGCAAAACAGCAATAACGTCACGAGGGCCGGCCCGAGAATGTCGCGACGGGATGCAGTCATGAATCTTTTTCCAAAAGCTCAGTCAACAGACCGGCGAAGCGCACGGCCTCGTTCACCATGCCGAACATCAGGGCCGGTGGAAGAACGGAAAAATGTCCTGGCTGGGAAAATGGAAGGCGTTGCCAGAGCGGACTATCGGCGAGCCTCGGCAATACATCCGGCGGGATGGGATCGAAGGCGATCAGGCGCGCATCCGGATCCTTGATCGCCGACAATTCCTCGATGCCGATCGTCTCAAATCCCCAGTAATTCGACTGTTTTTCCCAGGCGTTGCGCACGCCGATACGCTCCAGCGCATTGTGAAACAGGCCCGGCGCCGAATAGATCCGGGCGTGGCGGGCGTCCATGAAATTGACCAGCGCCACCGGCGGCAATTTCCTGCCGGAAAGTCTATTCCTGCAGGATTCGAAAAAGGCGTCGGAATGCGCCAGAAACCGCTCCGCCTCGTTCTGCCGTCCGATTTCCGCCGCAAGCCTGCGTGTCGCGGCAATGGCCGCCGGCAGGATAGGACCGGCGCCTGGCGTAAAAACTTCCAATCGAACGACCTTTGCGAAGGGCTGGAGCTTGGACAAAAGTTCATTGAGATAAGGTGTCGTCAGGATGATATCGGGCTTCAACTGCACGAGGATTTCGAAATTGATCTCGTTGGCGCTGCCGATATCGATCACGGAGGATGGCAGAACTGGCTCGACGACCCATCGGCCCCAATCGGCGAGATCCGAAATTCCGACAGGCGGCAGACCAAGCGACAGAAGCGTGGATGATAGCCCATAATCAAGGCTGACAATTCGCAATCCGGCCATTTCGGCAAATACCGGCTTCGGCATCATTGCTGCTGCCGCCGCCGCGCATTGCAGGAAAGATCGCCGCAAGACCGTCATCTTGTCATGGCCTCAGCGGGCATAGGCAAGGGGATGCGACAGGCTGGATGCGGCAATCACATCCATGTCGATTCCATAAATGCTGCGTAAAGTCTCTGGCACAAGTATGCCATCCGGCGTTCCACTGGCGACCACGCGTCCGCCCTTCAGCGCATGGATCCGATCGCAGAAGCGTGCGGCCATGTTGATATCGTGAAGCACGATGACGATGCTTCGACCACCCTCATGCGCAAGCCGCCGCACCAACGACAGGACTTCGATCTGATGGGCGATATCGAGTGCAGCAGTCGGCTCGTCGAGCAACAGGCAGTTTGCGTCCTGTGCGATCAGCATGGCGATCCATGCCCGCTGGCGCTCCCCGCCGGACAGCGTGCCCACCATTCGGTCGGCAAATCTTTCGATATGCGTCGCCTCGATCGCAGCCTCGACCTTCTGCCGGTCGAGATCGGAAAACCGGCCAAGTGCACCATGCCAGGGATAACGCCCGCAGGCGACAAGCTCGCGGATCGTCATGTCGGATCCGGTGCTCAGATCTTGCGGCAAATAGGCGACGGACCGTGCGAAATCGCGGCCGTCATACTGCTTGAGTTCGCGGCCAGCATAAGCGACGGATCCCGCGGTTGGCGTCAGCTGTCGTGCAAGTATTTTCAAAAGGCTTGATTTGCCCGAGCCATTATGGCCGACCAAAGCCACCACTTCTCCTGCCGGAAAATCGAGGCCGACATCCGACAGGATCGCATTGCCATCGATCGAAAGACCGAGGTCCTGCACGGTAAAGGCTTTCGTCATATCGAGCGTTTCCTGCGCGAGCGGAACCAAGGTCATGCCGCCCGCCCGTATGTCTAGGATGACATCGGAAGGACGGCTGCCAGTTTTACCACTTGTACTTGAGCGAACCCAAGACCGTGCGGCCTCGGCCGGTATAGCAATAACCGTCCGTGCAAACCTGTTCGCGTCGATCCGCAAGATTGGTGGCACTGACAGCAAGCGATAGTCCCTTGAGGTCGGGAGCGGTGGCGCCGAAGTCATAGGACAGTGCGGCGTCGAGATAGGCAACGCCGGCATTCTTGCCGGTATTCGCGTCGCTGGTGAAGGATTCGCTCATCGCACGTACACCACCACCGATGCTAAGACCGCTCAATGCAGTGTCTTCCGGCACGGCATAGTTCACCCACAGAGATGCGACGTGACGCGGCACCGTCGAAGGCGTGTTGCCGATCAGGGTTGGGTCGAAGTTTTCCGTGATTTCGGCGTGAGCATAGGTATAGGCAGCGATCAGGCTGATGCCGTTATCGAACTCGGTACGTCCTTCGATTTCAAAGCCGGTATAGGTGTTTTCGCCGGAATTGTGCGAGAACAGGTAGCTCGGGACATCGTACTGAGGCTTGCCCGTTTCCACCAGCCTGTATACGGCACCACTCAACGAATAGTTCTCGCCCTGCGGCTGGTATTTCAAGCCAACTTCGATCTGGCGGCCCTTGGTTGGTTCGAGAACCGAACCATCGGCTGCAAGCGCTGTGGATGGAATGAATGATGTTCCATAGCTGATATAGGGCGCAAGACCGTTGTCAAACAGGTAAAGCAGTCCCACTTGGCCGGAGAGGACACCGTCATCCTTCTCGCTGGTGGAGCCGCCCTCTACAGCGGTCTTCTGGTGCGCCCAGTCATAGCGAAGACCCGCCACAGCGCGCCATTTGCCGAATTCAATCTGGTCCTGGGCATAGATGCCTGTCTGGCTGAGGCTGCTGTCGGTGAAGTCGGTGAGCGCGGGGATTGCCACCGTGGAGCCGGGAGTACCTGGCGCAACCTCATCATCGCCCATAGCGAATTCCGACATGACCCGGGTGTAGTCAAGCCCCATGAGCAGCGTATGCGAAAGGCTGCCGGTGTCAAACTGGCTCTCGAGCTGATTGTCGATCTGATAGGCGCGCATGTCCTCCGTCACCGCAGTCGTTGGCCAATTGCCAGCGGCATTAAGGTATACGCGGTTCAGGTAATGCGCCTTGAGATCGACATCGCCGATACGCGCATTCTGGCGGAAGGTCAGGCCGTTATCGAACTTGTGCTCAAGCTGATAGCCGAGCTGGTACTGCTCCACCTTCTGGCTGTTGAAGTCCGGATCGGTATAGAGGAAGACGTCCTTGCCCTGAAGGTAGCTCCACGCGCTCGCGCCTGTTTCACCCTTCTGCGCCAGACCGTAGACCGTGAGGGTCGTGTCGTCGCTTGGCTTCCAGGTAAACGATGGCTGGAGGAGGTAGCGATCATCGGGGATGTCGTAGCTTCCCTCTCCCTCTCGGGCAAGGCCGACCAAGCGGTAGAACAGCTCGTCACTCTCGCCAACTGGACCTCCGAAATCGAAGGCAGCCTGCTTGCGGCCAACGGTGCCGTATTGCAATTCGACTTCGTGGTGAGCCTCTTCCTGCGGCATCTTGGAGATACGGTTGACGATACCCGCGGCGCTCGCCGCACCATACATCACCGAGACTGGCCCCTTGAGGATCTCGATGCGATCCAGCGTATAGACTTCAGTAGCAAACGAGCCGTAGTTCATGATCGGCTGGCGTAGACTGTCGCGAAAGTCACCGGTGGTCGTGGTTTCGATACCGCGGATGTAGATCTGGTCAAAACGAGGATCGTAACCGAAAGCGCCGGTGGTGACGCCCGAGCTGTAGCGGGCTGCCTGGATCATGTCGGTGACGGCACGCTGCTCCATTTCCTCGTGTGTCACCACCGAAATGGCGCGTGGCGTTTCTACCAAAGGCGTGTCCGTCTTGGTGGCTGAAACGGTGCGCCTGGGCACCACCGTGTCGTTGTCTTCGCCGATTGTCGTTGCTCCGCTTTGGAGAACGATCGGAGCAAGCTGAGTTGCCTCACCAGCTGCGTCCTGCGCAATAGCCGTGGCCGGTACGAAAGCTACGGTCATGGCACCAACCAGTGTAGTGGAACCAAGAAGACGATGGCGCGCGTGGAACCGGTGAAGAGAGAACGTCATTGCCCGATCCTTTTGACAAGGGACAAACTGAATTGAATGATCCGAAAAGATCGTGGATGTGAGACGCGCGAAAGCGAGTTTCTCTCGACGAAGTCAACTCACGGGGTCAGCTATAAAAGCTCGATTTCGAGTGATCAATAAAATATGATGCATATAGTCATCTTTTTCTCAGGCGGCGTAAATTTGTCACGCCTCAGTCGAGGCACATATGCCAGAGGCCTTTGATATTAAAGATCACTTTCTGACTGCGAATGCGATGTTGACGGCCCGGTTTACAGCAGGTCCAAGCACCGACATGTGCGTCTCACCAGGGAAAATTTCAAATTCGGTGCGAATACTGTCTGCAGTGCCGTTCAGACGAACAGCCATTTCCCTGGCAAGCGATATAGTTCTCTCCGTTTTCCGCTTTTCGAGGCGTGCCTCGGCATCCTCGTTCCGATACTGAAACGGTGCCAGTTCATCGCCTTCGTACTCCCCGGCAGATAGATGCAGGAATGGTGCGTTACCGGGTGCATCCTGTCGCCGCGCCTCATTATTGAGGATTTCGCTTCCTTCCCAATAAATGGTCGGGCTGGCGGCAATCCAATTTTTGAACAGACCCGGTCGCTCGAACAGCGAAAAAAGCGTGAAGAGGCCGCCGAACGAATGGCCGAAAAGCGATCGGCGCGCAGGATCGAGCCGCACCATGTCCGCGATTTTCGGCAGCAGTTCGTGTTCGATGAAATCGAGCAATTCTCCCGTGCCGCCGATCAGAACCGGAGGACCACCTTCGAAATAAGGCGGATAGGATTTGACCGGCGGAGGTCCGAGATCCCAGGCTCGGCGCATCGCATTATAGGGCTCGTCCGAAGGATAACCGATGGCTGCAACGACGCCCCAACCGACATTCGTTCCCGTGGAATAGGGGGCCTGAGTAACAAGGCTCGCTACCGCGAAGGGAAAGGTGGCATTGCCGTCGGTCGTCACCAGAAGCGGCCATCCCTCCGCAGGCGGCTCGCCGGTCGGAATTGAAAGGAAGATCCGATAGGGTTCACCACCCTTTGCGGGCATCAGATCGAAAAAACATGTCCCGGGCATCGCATAGACTTGTGTCCCCTCGGTCATGCTCTCTCCCATCAGTCAATCGTGCATCACGTAAGTGATCGCTAGGGGATCGATCGAATGGCTGCAAGCCACCCGGGATAAATCTTGACAAGAAATCACAGGTATTGAGCGGTCATTTCAATCGCCAAGGCGGATGGGCAGGATGACTACGGCTGCCCCTCAGCACCCGATCAGTGCCCGCAATCTCCCCATGGTGCGACATACAGCCTCGCAATGGCATTTGCCAAAGCCGGACAGTGGCACTTCGGCTACGCTGAAAATTATCGGAACGTCGTTCTATAATATAGAACATATGAGAAATTTCTAACGTCCAACCATTTCGCATGTTCCGATATCGCTTTTGACAAAAGGAGGTTTGTTAATGTCCAGATTGATGAAATTTTCCGGCATCATTCCACCCGTACCCACGGTCTTCAAAGATGATGGCAGCTTTGACACGGCCGGCATGGCACTGGTCATTGACCATCTCGTCAATGCAGGCGTGGACGGCATGTTCTTCCTCGGCACCGGGGGAGAGTTCTCCCAGATGTCCCATGAGGAGCGTCTGGCGCTTGCCGAATTTGTCGTCGGTTACACTGCCGGCCGCGTGCCGGTACTGATCGGCACCGGCAGCACCAATACGCGCGAGGCAGTCACGCTCAGCCGGCACGCCCAGTCGATCGGCGCCAACGGCGTCGTGGCCATCAATCCCTACTACTGGAAGGTGACGGAAGAAAACCTGTTCGGTTACTTCTCCGCAATCGCCAACGCGGTCGAACTGCCAGTGCTGCTGTATAATTTCCCGGCGCTTACCGGCCAGGATCTCCATCCTGCCTTCGTCAAGCGGCTGGTCGATGCACATCCCAATATCGTCGGCCTTAAGGATACGATCGATTCGGTGGCGCATCTGCGAGACATGGTCGATATCGTGAAGGGCGCACATCCCGAATTCAGTGTCTTCTGCGGCTATGACGATCATCTGTTGAATACGCTGCTTCTGGGCGGTGACGGCGCCATTTCTGCCAGCGCAAATTTCGCGCCGAATGTTTCGACGGGCATTTATCGCGCAGTCAAGGACGGCGATCTTGCAAGGGCCACCGCTCTCCATCGCACCATCCTGCAGCTGCCGCGCGTCTACAAGGTCGATGTGCCGTTCGTCGGCGTGGTCAAGGAAGCGATGAAAGCCTGCGGGCTGCCGATCTCCTCCTATTCGCTGCCACCGGCAGCGCCGCTCAGCGAGGAGAAGATTGCGGTGGTCCGTCGCGTGCTCACCGATGCGGGCATCATCTGAGCCTGCCTTGGCGAGATCGGAACCATCGAAGGGAACCGCCTCCCGGCTGGTTACCGCGAGCCGGGCCATATGTCGCGCACCTGCAAGACAGCCGGAACTGTGCTAGACATCATTCAATTTCAGGCGAGCCGGTGGACATCGGCTTGCTCTCATCCCAGCGGGTAAGCATGCCGATCATCCAGTCCGTAGACAGAGCACTGCAGATTCTCGACCTGTTCGACGATCAGAACAGGGAGATCAAGATCACGGACATCAGTATCCGGACCGGATTGAACAAGAGCACGCTGCATGCGCTGCTTAAGACCATGCAGGCGCGCGGCTACATCGACCAGAATGAGGATAACGGGCGTTATCGCCTGGGGATGAAACTGGTCGAACGCGGCAATTTTGTCATCAGTTCGATAGACATCCGCAAGATCTGCAACAGCTTTCTTGTCAGCCTCTCCGAACAGACCGGCCAGACGGTGCATCTCGGCATCCTCGATGGAAAGCATGGCGTCTATATCGACAAGGTGGAGGGGCAGGCAGCCGTCATCACTTATTCACGGATAGGTCGGCAACTCCCGCTTCACTGTACGGCAATCGGCAAGGTGCTGGTTGCCTTTCAGGATCGGGAGACCCGAGAGCGCATCCTGACAGGATATTCCTACGAGGCGGCGACACCGCGTTCCATCGGCAGCGAAGCAGCCTTTGTCAAAGAGGTTACCAGCGTTCGTGAGCAGGGATATGCGATCGACGACCAGGAACATGTAAAAGGCGTGCGCTGCACCGCCGTGCCGATCTTCGACCACAAGGGTAAGATTGCCGCAGCCATCAGCCTCTCCACGCTCACGCCGATCGTCAACAATCGTGACTTCGAACGTTACATCGGCCTGTTGAATTCCGTCAGTAGCGAAATTTCTGCTCTGATCGGGCACCGTTCCTAACGCGAGCCGGCCTGCTTGGCTTGCCACGGTATGGACGGGTGATCCAGGCAACTGCATTTCACTGCCACCGGAAATTTGAGGCTGGGCGTCGAGACATCGACCAATCATTACTGTGGGCAAGTCATCCAACTGTCACATGGCGGGACTAGGAGGGGGCGTCGTTTTTTCACATGTCCGTGAGGGGAATATGCGCAAACTCTTTTCCGCCTTGGTCGCTACGACCATTCTCGCCGGCGCCGCTCAGGCTGCCGAAGTCTACCCGCTCGATCGCGCGACGATCCTGACTGGTTCGCCGTTCGATTTCAAAGTCGAGTTCGATAAAGTCGTAAAGCCGGAAGACGTCAAGATCACCGTCAACGGCCAGGATTACAAGGCAGCTCTCAGCAAGGAAGCTGAGTTCGTTGCCGAAGAGAAGAACAAGGACAAGGTCCTCGGTTCGGCCGTCATCCTGCGCGGCGTGACACTTGCAAAAGCCGGCGACTACAAGGTTGAAGTTGCCGCCGGCAGCGAGACCAAGAGCATCACCTGGAACGTCTACGGCACGCCGGAACAGGCCAAGGCCAAGAACGTCATCTTCCTGATCGCCGACGGCCTGTCGGTTGCTCACCGCACCGCTGCTCGCATCATGTCCAAAGGCATGACCGAGGGCAAGGCCAATGGCCGCCTGAACATGGACGACGTTCCGCCGGCAGCCTTCATCGGCACCTCGGCCACCGACGCCGTCGCCACCGACAGCGCCAACACCATGTCGGCCTACATGACAGGTCACAAGACCGCCGTGAACGCCATCGGTGTTTATGCCGACCGTACTCCTTCCTCGATGGACGACCCGAAGGTCGAAAACATCGCGGAAGCGCTGCGCCGCCAGACCAAGAAGTCGATCGGCATAATCTCGACCGCCGAACTGCAGGACGCAACGCCGGCAGCCGTCGTCGCCCATACCCGCAAGCGCGGCGACAAGGCCGAAATCAACGGCATGCTGTTCGACGTCAAGCCGGACGTTCTGCTCGGCGGCGGTTCCGCCTACTTCCTGCCACAGGCAACTGCCGGCTCGAAGCGCAAGGACGACAAGGACTATATCGCCATGTTCAAGGATGCCGGTTACACGCTGGCAACCAGCAAGAGTGAACTTGCAACGGCTGCCGGCACCAATACCGGCAAGATCCTCGGCCTGTTCCACACCGGCAACATGGACACGACGCTTGACCGCGAGTTCCTGAAGAAGGGCACCGTCGGCAAATTCCCGGAACAGCCGGGCCTCGTCGAAATGACCAAGGTTGCTCTCGACAACCTGTCGAAGAACCCGGAAGGCTTCTTCCTGATGGTTGAAGCCGCAAACGTCGACAAGATGTCCCATCCGCTGGATTGGGATCGCGCTGTCGTCGACACGATCGAATTCGACAAGGCGATCGGTGTTGCGCGCGAATTCGCCGCCAAGAACCCCGACACACTGATCGTCGTTACCGGCGACCACACGCACGGCGTTTCCATCATCGGCACCGTCGATGACGAAAAGCCGGGCACCGAGATGCGCGAAAAGGTCGGCACCTATGCCGAAGCCGGCTTCCCGAACTACGAAGACAAGGACGGCGACGGCTACCCGGACAAGGTCGACGTATCGCGTCGCCTGTTCCTCAACGCCAACAACGGCCCGGACCATTACGAAACCTTCCGCCCGAAGCTTGATGCTCCGTTCGTTCCAGCCATCCAGAACGAAAAGAAGGAATATGTCGCCAACGAAGCCTATAAGGATGTGCCCGGCGCAGTTCTCGTAACCGGCATCATCCCGAAGAGCGCAGACAGCGGCGTGCACGCCGTTGACGATATCGTTCTGCAGGCAGAAGGCCCCGGCGCCGAAGGTTTCCGTGGCTATATGGAGCAGAGCGACGTCTACAAGGCTCTCGCCGAAGCTTTCGCGCTTGGCGCAAAGCAGACCAACTAAGACTTGAAAACAATGAGGGTACGCCGCCGTGGCGTGCCCTCATCGTATTTTTCCGGGTTGAGCTGTCCCTGGTTTTGCCCGGCTTGCATTGTCCGCCGTCCCGCGTGACGATGAGCGAATATTACAGGAAGGAGAAGGGTCATGAAGCAGCTTCATCCGGCGCGTTTCAATCGCCGCCAGGCGCTCACCATGACACTCGGCCTCATGTCCGGCCTGCCGCTGCTGGCTGCTGCGGGTCGTGCACAGGCCAATAGCGACATCACTTTCGACGAACTTTACGGCAAGGTCAGCGTCCTCGGCTTGGAATTCTCCGAAAAGGTCAAGCAGCTGAACGGCAAGGAGATCGCCATGCGCGGTTTCATGGCCCCACCGCTGAAAGCCGAAGCGCAGTTCTTCGTGCTGACCGAAATTCCAATGTCGATCTGCCCCTTCTGCTCGACCGATAGCGACTGGCCCGACAACATCGTCGTCGTCTATCTCGATGAAAAACAGACCTTCACCCAGCCCAGCCAGACGATCGAAGTGCGCGGCAAGCTGGAAATGGGCTCCTGGACGGATCCGGAAACCGGATTCGTCAGTCTTCTTCGTATTCGCCAGGCCGAATACGCCACGGTTTGAAAACATGCTGTCGCTGAAAATTGAAAATCTCGCCGTCGCGTTTCCCGGCCTGACGGCACCGGTGCTCGCCATAGATCATCTCGAAATCGCAGCAGGCAGCGGTGTTGCGCTGACGGGTGGTTCCGGCTCGGGAAAAAGCACGCTCATCAACATCATTGCCGGCCTTGAACGCACGCGTGCGGGTCACGTCTTCTGGGGTGATCAAAACTTTGCGGATCTTTCCGAAGGCAGGCGCGACCGCTGGCGCGCCGCCAATATCGGCTTGGTCATGCAGGATTTTCATCTCTTTCCCGGCCTGTCGGCGATCGACAACATTCTGCTGCCGGCGCGCCTGTCGCGCGTGGTGACGGCCGATCTTGTGAAGCGCGCCCACATGCTGTTTCAAACGGTTGGCCTCAAGCGGCCCGAACAGCATGTCGAGACCATGTCTCGTGGTGAGATGCAGCGTGTCGCGATTGCCCGCGCGCTTCTGCGCAAGCCGGGCGTCATCATCGCCGACGAGCCGACCGCCAGCCTCGATCTCGAAAGCGGTGAGGCAGTCGGTGATCTTCTTCTGTCGGTTGCCGCGGATGCCGGCTCGACCCTGATCGTCGCCAGCCACGACCCGCGCCTCATCGAACGGCTTGGTCGCCGCCTGTCGTTGAAGGGCGGCCAGATCGTCGGCGACACGCAGACCGGGGAGATGGCGGCATGATCCGGTTCATCCTTGCAGATCTGCGTCGCCTTTGGCTCGGCGGTGCCGTCGTGGTGCTTCTGGTGGCACTTGCCACCGCACTCGGCGTTGCCGTCACACTCCAGGAGCGTTCTCTTCGTCTCGGCAGCGCCCGCGCCGCAGACAAGTTCGATCTGATTGTCGGCGCCGCCGGAAGCGAAACCCAGCTTGTCCTCTCCTCCATCTTCCTGCAGGCCGCCCCTCTACCTCTGATCGATGGTTCTGTCTTGACCAAGCTTTCCGCCGATCCGCGCGTCGATTGGGCTGCCCCGATCGGTTTTGGCGACAGTTTTGCCGGTTATCCGATCATCGGTACGACCACGAAACTCGTTGCGGGCACCACGCCCGGCTTTGCCGAAGGCAGGATGTTTGCCCTGGAAGGTGAAGCGGTTCTCGGCGCTACCGTCAATCTGCCGCTCGGCGCGGAAATCAAGCCGATGCACGGCACGGCCGAGACGGGTGGCCATACGCATGCCGGCCAGGCCTATAAAGTCACTGGAAAGCTGCGACCGACCGGCACGCCTTGGGACCGCGCCATTCTTGTGCCCATTCAGGCAGTCTGGCACGTCCATGGTCTCGGCGAAGAGCATGGGCATGAGGAAGAGCATCGCAACGGAGACGGTCACCACCACGCCCATGAAGGCAAGGAACACCACGAGGACGGCGAAACGCATGTCGAGGGCGAGACGGAGGAACACGCCACACCGGTCGCGGAGATACCCGCCGTGCAGCCTGCCAAACCAGCCTTCGCCCTCGGTGCAGCGTCCTCCGCTCATATCGAAGAGGATCATCACGGCAGCATCGATCCGGATGCGCTGATAGTCGAAACCTTTGGTCCCTCCACGCCCGGCCTGCCGGCCATTCTCGTCAAGCCGAAAACGATAGCCGATGCCTATCGGCTGCGTCAGGAATATCGAACCGGCAGCACGCTTGGCGTCTTTCCCGGCGAAGTGCTGACGAGGCTTTATGCGACGCTCGGGGATGCGAAGATGATCCTGAGCGCGGTCGCTGCCGGCTCTCAGGGGCTTGTTGCGGCAGCACTGGTTCTGGTCACAGTCATCCATGTCGGCCAGAGGCGTCGTCAGATCGGTGCGCTGCGAGCCTTTGGCGCTCCCCGCCTTTCCGTATTCACCATCGTCTGGCTGGAGCTTTTCCTGCTTGTTGCGCTCGGCATCGGCATCGGCTTCCTCATCGGCCTGGCGGCCGCCCAGATCGGCGCGCAGCTTTTCGCCGCCAAAAGCGGCGTCATCCTGCCAGTCGGATTTACGCGTGAAGATCTGCGTTTGGCGCTGGTATTCCTCGGCTTCGCCGCCATTCTGGCAGCCGTGCCGGCACTGCTTGCCTATCGCCAGTCCCCCGCAACCGCCCTGCGCGCCTGATCAGCGCGCAGGATTTCGTCTTCACAGTCGCTTGCCGGCTTCGTCGAAACGATGCGTCATCTCCGGAGCGTAGGAGAGCCATACAGTCTCCCCTGCCCCATAAACCGCGTCGCCCACAGCACGGGCAATAACGATGCCGATACCCTCCATCGCGACATGCAGATAGGTGTCGCTGCCCAGCCGTTCCGAGAACTGCACGCTGCCGGAAAGAAGTCCGTCCTTGCGATCAACGTCCAGATGCTCGGGCCGGACACCAAGCGTATGCGCGCCGACTGCCGCAGCCAGCGGCCCGGTGAAGAAATTCATCTTCGGCGAGCCGATGAAGCCGGCGACGAACAGGGTCTCCGGCTTGTTGTAGAGATCGATCGGCGCGCCGACCTGCTCTATCAGCCCCTTGTTGAGCACGACAATCTGGTCAGCCAGCGTCATGGCCTCTACCTGGTCATGGGTCACGTAGATCATCGTCGCGCCAAGCCGCTTGTGCAGCTGCGCCAGTTCGACCCGCATCTGGGTGCGTAGCGCTGCATCGAGGTTCGACAGCGGTTCGTCGAACAGGAAGACCTTGGGCTGGCGCACGATGGCGCGGCCGATGGCGACACGCTGCCGCTGGCCACCGGATAGCTCCGCCGGCTTGCGTTTCAAAAGCGGCGTCAGTTGGAGCACATCAGCGGCGGCTTCAACCTTCGCCTTGATTTCCGCCTTAGGAACCTTGGCCATTTTCAGCGCGAAGCCGATATTTTCGGCCACATCCATATGCGGGTAAAGCGCATAGGACTGGAAGACCATGGCAATGCCGCGTTCGGTCGGGCGTTCCTCGGTCACATCGCGCGCGTCGATGAAGATCTTTCCGTCGGTCGCGTCTTCAAGCCCCGCCGTCAGGCGCAGCAAGGTCGATTTTCCGCAGCCCGACGGGCCGACGAAAACTGTGAAGGATCCGTCCGGAATATGCAGCGAAGCATCCGGAATGACGGTGACCGACCCGAAGTCTTTCTTGATATTTCGATATTCGACAACGGCCATCGGATCATTCCTTGGGAAGGTTCTTGTAGGTGAAATGCGAAAAATCTGCAGGCATCGCCAGCCCGCCAAAGTCATGGGCCGCCATGCCGACAAAGGCGCCGGTGAAATTGCCGATGCCGACGAAGGAGCCGGTGATCTTGCTCTGCTCCCCTTCGCCGCTTTCGTCGGAGAGGACGGAATTGTCGAGAACCGGCCCGATCCGCGTCCAGGCGCCATCCTTCATGTAGAAGAAGCGCAACGCCGCCCCGCGCACCTCGACCCGGAGGCGCACCGGGCCGTCCGGAACGGAAATCGGATTGTCCAGTCCTAGCATCGTCATGCCGTTCGGCCATTGGCCGTTGCAGTAGAAGATCTGCAGCGAACGCCCGGCCTTCTCGTCCCGGCTGACGCAGAGATAGTGGTAGGCGAAGCGATTGTAGTAGGCGATCAGTCCGGCCATCTGCAGGTGCGAGGTTGGGTCGCAATCGACTTCCGTCTCGGCGTCATAGTCGAAATCCGTCTGGCGTCGTGCGACCAGTGACTGCTCGAACCAGGAACCGACCGACTCGCGCCCGAAAAGACGCAGATGGCCCGGGCGTTCCGTAAGGGAAAACAGCCGTTCGGGATAGGGCGAGCGCAGCCACTGGAAGGCCAGCGGCAGTCCGTTATCCGAGTTGAACTCATACCGCTCCGGTTCTGCCGGGAAGGGATACGCCGGCAGGTTCGGGGCAGGAACCTCGTCCTGCGGCACGAATTTTTCGCCATCCAGACGCAGCCAGCCGTCATCGCCCCATACGCATTTCTGGATGGACGTCTCGCGGCCCAGAACCGAGCGATAGAGGCCGGGCAGCGGTCGGCTGCACAGATGCACCATGTAAGTGCCGCCATCCGGCGTCTCGACGAAATCGCCATGCCCGCCGCGCTGTAGCGTCGCATCCGGGTGGAAGCGTGAAGTGACGACATGGGTGTCGGGATGCAGTTCGTAAGGGCCGGTCAGATTGCGCGAACGCGCCATCGTCACGGCGTGGCTGTAGCCCGTGCCGCCTTCGGCGACGATCAGGTAATACCAGCCGTCACGCTTGTAGAGATGCGGCCCTTCCGAAAGACCGAGCGGCGATCCCTTGAAGATGTTGGAGATCGGCCCGACCAGCGTCTTCTCGACCGGATCATATTCCTGCAGCACGATGCCGCCGAAGCGGGATGGACGTCCGCGATGATCCCAGAGCAGGTTCACGTGCCATTTGCGGCCGTCGTCATCATGAAACAGCGACGGATCGAAACCGGAGGAATTCAGGTAGACCGGGTCCGACCACGGACCTTCGATCGAAGGCGCAGTGACCACATAGTTATGCGCATCCTTGAACGAGCCACTCTTGCGCTTCACATCCGTATAGACCAGCCAGAAAAGGCCGTCTGAATAGGTGAGGCATGGCGCCCAGATACCGCAGCTGTCGGGATCGCCGCGCATGTCGAGCTGCGAGGCCCGGTTGAGCGGCCGCGTAACCAGACGCCAGTTCACGAGATCGCGCGAATGATGGATCTGCACGCCCGGATACCATTCGAAGGTCGAAACGGCGATATAGTAATCGTCGCCGGCGCGGCAGATCGAAGGGTCGGCATTGAAGCCGGGCAGGATCGGGTTTCGGATTACGGGTGTCATGAGGTCATCCTTTCACGGAGCCGCGGGTGAGACCGGCCACGATGTATTTCTGGGTGAAGGTGAAGAAGATCAGCGCCGGCAGGATGGTCAGCGACACGAAGGCGAGGATGCGGTTCCATTCGACCATGAACTCGCCGCGATAGCGCATGATGCCGAGCGGCCAGGTGTAGCCTGCGCTGTCATTGATCACGACCAGAGGCAGGAGATAGTTGTTCCAGCTCTGAACGAAGACGAAGGTGCCGACAGTGGCAAGGATCGGCGTCGATAGCGGCAGGGTGAAGCGGAAGAAGAAACCGATATACCCGCAGCCATCCACATAGGCGGCCTCGAACAGTTCCTTCGGCAATTGCTGGAAGAAGCTGCGCAGAAGCACGATCGCAAAGGCCATGGAGAAGGCCGTCTGGGGCAGGATCACCCCGAGCGGATTGTCCAGCAGGCCGAAATTGCGGATCTGCAGGAAGAGCGGAACGATTGCCGTGGCAAACGGGAACATCAACCCCAGCAGCAGATAGGCCTGGATGTATTTCGAACCGAAGAAATGGATCTGCGCGAAGATATAGGCCGCCATCGAGGCCAGCATCAGGGTCAGGAACACTGCCGAGAACGAGATGATCAGCGAATTCTGGATATAACCCCAGAAGACCGGCCCGCCGAGAATGTCCGTATAGGTCTCGATGCGCCAGACAGGCGGCAGGCCGAAGGGCGAGGCTCTCAATTCGCCGACGGATTTGAAACCGCCGAGAAAGGTTGCGATGAGCGGCACGATGACCAGCGCTGCGACGATCGAGAGCACTGCGGCGCGGACAAGCGCCAGGAAAAAGCCTGGGCGGTTCATAATGCGCCTCCTTTACCCATGGCAAGGCGCCGGTAGCTGAAAGCGGTCACCATGCAGAGAATGAACAGGACGACACCGACGGCAGCGCCATAACCGACATTCAGCTGCGCGAGCCCATAGGTGTAGAGATAGCTGACGATCGAATGGGTGGAGTTCGACGGGCCGCCATTGGTGAGCGGAATGATGATGTCGAAGACCTGCAGCGCACCGACGATCGCGAAGAACGCGGAAAGCTTGATCGCATGCATGATCAGCGGCAGCTTGACGTAGAATACCTTCTGCCAGCGCCCCGCGCCGTCGATGTCGGCAGCCTCGATCAGGTCATCCGGCACTGCCTGCAAAGCGGCGATGAAGATCATCATGTGGTAGCCGAAATATTTCCACACGACGACCGTGATGATGGCGAGGAAGGCGAATTGCCGGTCGGCGAGGATATAGAAAGGCTCGATCCCGAGTGCGGTGGCGATCTGGCCCGACACCCCGAAATCACCGTCGAAGATGAAGCTCCAAATTACGCCGGAGGCGATCTCGGCGAGAATATAGGGGGCGAAGAAGATCAGCCGGAACGCCGTGTTGATCGAAGTCTTCTTGTAGATGAGCAGAGCCAGGGTAAGGGCCAGCGGAATCTGGATGAACAGCGACGCCAGGATCAGCTTTACCGAATTCCACAAGGACTGGTGAAAGACGGAATGGTTGGCAAGCCGCTGATAGTTCTGCGTGCCGACAAAATTGTCGATCGCGCCGTAACCGCTCCACTTGAAGAAGCTGAGATTGGCGGCGTTGAAGATCGGCCAGATGACGAAAAGGGTGAACAGCACCAGAGCCGGCGGCAGAAACAGCAGGAGAGCGGTGAGCTTCCCCTGTCTATGCATGCGCGCAATGCGCGCCGCCGGGCTCAGCTGTGAGCGTGAGCCGGTCATGGTCGTCATGTCATTCCTCGATATGTCCGGTGTTGGGTGAGGCGCGGCGAGTGTTCGCCACGCCCACTTCTGGCTAGGCTCAGCGCATTTCGCGTGCTTCTTCCACGAGCGCTGCAGCTTCTTCCGGCGAGATATCGCCAGTGACGATCTGGGCTGCAGCGTCGTTCAAGGCCGCACCGACGCTCGCCCCGAGCATCTGGTCGAGATAGAGCTGGTGATGTGGTGCCTTGGAAAGGCCTTCAGCGATCCGGCGCAGACGCGGATCAGCAATGCCGGACTGGGCATCTGTGCCGATCGGCAGCCAGATCTTCAGGCGACCGCCTTCGGTCTGGTTCTTGTTGTTGGTCAGGAATTTGAGGAAATCGACAGTCGATTTACCCGCATCCTTGGTGACCAGCCAGCCGTTGACGCCGCCGAACGTGTCGGCCGGATCGCCCTTGCCGCCGTCAACTGCCGGGAAGGTGATGAAGTCGAGGTCGTCTCCAAGCCCCTTGCCCGAGGCGGAATTCTGCGCCTGTGCGCCGACCAGGAAGTTTCCGGCCAGATAAAACGCTCCCTTGCCGTCACCGAACAGGCCAGCCGCCTTGGGCTGAGTCGTATCCATGTAACCTGGCTGGAACGGTTTCAGATCGGCCAATTGCTTCAGCGCTTCGCCGGCCTGAACGAAAGCCGGATTGTTAAAGCCTTCGTTCTCGCCCTTATCTGCCGCGGCTACGCCATCGGTCCCCGCGATACGGGCAGCGAGCTGGCCATAAAAGAGAGCGATCGGCCACTTGTCCTTGCCGCCCATGACGATCGGCACGATGCCGGCGCCCTGGATTTTCTTGGAAGCGGCAAGCAGGTCTTCCCAGTTCTTGATCGCCTTGGGATCGACACCGGCTTTTTCGACAAGCGCCTTGTTGTACCAAAGCACGACGCTCGCGGCATACATCGGCACGCCATAGAGCTTGCCATCATGGCTCATCGACTGGATGCCGGAGGGCGAATAGTTCTTGCGGTCCGCATCCGTAAAATCGACCGAAATATCCTTCAGCACGCCGGCCTTGGCCTGTTCGTAGAACACACCGCCGGTCCAGGTGAAAAAGGCGTCAGGACGTGCGGAAGACTGCAGCAGGGTCGGCAGCTTGGACTTGAACGACGTGTCGTCGAGAAAGTCGAACTGCACTTTTGTGCCCGGATTTGCGGCCTCATATGCCTTCGCGACGTCGAGATAGTATTGCCGTCCTTCCGGAACATTCGGCTCGATCGCCAGCATGCGGACGTCATCGGCCAGCGCCGAGCCAGCCAGGGTCAATCCCAGGACCGTAGCGGCCCCGAGGCAAAATGATTTCATGACAATTTCCTCCAATAAGCCTGGCAGATGACGCCAGATCCCTCCGAGCCGAGGCTCCACCCCCGGTTCATTCTCGGAGCCTAGACCATGCGGTTTTGCACCCCTCGTTATAATTTTTAACAGTCTTGATGATTGCGAAGGTTTTTCTTGCAAACGGCGCCAAGTTGATATCGCTGATGAATCGGGGTCTGATGGAGGAGATGATGACCGCGAAGAAACGCAATGAATTTCAGGTCGCGCTGCTTTTCAAGGCGCGTGGAAGTTACGGGCGGGAGATCATTGCAGGTGTCTGCGATTACGTGAAATCGACACGTGCCGTCTGGGACATGCTGCTGCACGAGGATTTTCGCGACAGCGTTGCAGGGATCGCTGACTGGTCGGGAAACGGTATCATCGCGGATTTCGACGATCCCGATTTCGTCAAGGCGCTGTCGGAAGTGTCGATACCGGTTATCGGCGTCGGCGGCTCCTATCATCGAGATGCTGACTATCCCCGCAATTTTCCTTATGTCGCGACGGATAACGAAAAGCTGGTCACGGAAGCCTATACCCATCTCGTCGATATGGGCCTGCCACGCTTTGCGTTTTATGGGCTGCCGGAGACCCGTTCATACCGCTGGTCGGAAGAACGCGAAAAAGCCTATCTGAAGCTCTGTGCGCGCGACCGCGCCAAGCCGGAAGTCTTCAAGGGACAGGGTACATTCGGGCCGGACTGGGACGACATCCTTGCCGATGTGATCGCATGGCTGAAAGGCCTGCCGAAGCCGATCGGTGTGATCGCCGTGACAGACTCCCGTGCGCGCCACATCCTGCAGGCCTGCATTCTCGCGGATATCGCGGTTCCTGAGCAGGTCTCGATCGTCGGTATCGACGACGACCCGCTGCTGCGCATGCTCACACGTATTCCGATCAGCTCCGTGCGGCAGGGGACCCGCATCATGGGGCGCACCGCCGCCGCGATGCTGCACCGCAGGCTGATCGGCGCCACATTGGATGAGACCCGTGTGATCGTCCCGCCGGAAGGTTTGAATGCTCAAATGTCTTCCCGTTACCAGCCGATCTACGACCCTTACGTGATGCGGGCGCGTCATTATATTCGCCAGTTCGCCGGCCAGGGGATCAAGGTCGCGCAGGTCGCCGCCTATGTCGGCGTCTCCCGAACGACGCTGGAGACTCATTTCCGCCGCACCTTCGGTTACACGGTTCACGACGACATGCTCGCCTATCGGCTGCAGCTTGCGCAGGAGATGCTCGGCGACGAAAGCCTGCCTCTGGAACGTGTCGCGGAACTCAGCGGCTTCAACAACAGCCAGTATATGCACACGGTCTTCAAGCGCGAGCTAGGCTGCAGCCCACGCGAATATCAGCGAAACAGTTTCACCCGCTAGGCTGCAGATCGGGTTATGCCCGCGCGGGAGCTGGCTTTTTGACTAGCCAAAACCTGCCATTTCTTAAGTCTTTCCGTACCTCAAGTGCGACAAATTGTCGCACTTGAGGTACGTGCATCAAATCCGCTTTCCAACCCGAAGGAACAGCCGTATCAAATACACCAAGAGGAGGTAACTACCGCATCTTCGCGGAATGGTTACGACGTGGCGACAGCCGCGATAGGAGGCAACAGCCACATACTGGCATCTTGCATGGGTCTGTGGGCTGCATGCTCGGGGAGCATGGGCGTTGGGAGCGTGCCGGTCTCGGCCGCATCATAGAGGAGGTAAGTTCATGAAGAAATTTCTTTTGTTGACGACTGCAGCACTTGGTCTCGCGGCAGGCACCTTTGCCGGCATCAGCACTGCGGCCGCATCACCCGACAAACCGGTCATCGGTTTCTCGATCGACGATCTGCGCGTCGAACGGTGGGTGCGTGACCGTGACTATTTCATCCAGGCAGCCGAAGGGCTGGGCGCCAAGGTCAGCGTCCAGTCTGCGGATGGAAATGAGGAAAAGCAGGTCAAGCAGGTTGAAAACCTGATCGCCCAAGGCGTTGACGCGATCGTCATCGTGCCGATGAACTCCAAGGTTTTCGACGCGGTTGTCGCAGATGCCAAGGCATCCGGTATCAAGGTCCTGTCCTATGACCGCCTGATCCTCAATGCCGATATCGACGCCTATATTTCATTCGACAACGAGCGTGTCGGTTTCATGCAGGCCGAAAACGTTCTGAAGGTGAAGCCGGAAGGCAATTATTACCTGCTTGGTGGCTCTCCAACCGACAATAACGCCAAATATCTGCGTGCCGGCCAGGAAAAGGCCCTTAAGGCAGCAGTAGATTCCGGCAAGGTAAAGATCGTCGGCTCGCAATGGGTCAAGGAGTGGAGCCCGACCGAAGCGCTTTCGATCATGGAAAACGCGCTGACGGCCGCCGACAACAAGATCGATGCCGTGGTCGCCTCCAATGATGGTACGGCAGGTGGCGCAATCCAGGCGCTTGCCGCCCAAGGCCTTGCCGGCAAGACTGCCGTTTCCGGGCAGGATTCCGACCTTGCTGCCGTCAAGCGGCTGCTCGACGGAACCCAGACGGTCACCGTCTACAAGCCGCTGAAGCTGATCGCCTCCGAAGCTGCAAAACTTACGGTACAGCTGGTTAAGGGTGAAAAGCCGGCATTCACCTCGAAAATCAACAACGGGACCAAGGATGTGGACACCCTGTTGCTGACGCCGACCGCCGTCACCAAGGAGAATATCGACATCTATGTGAAGGATGGGTTCTACACCAAGGAACAGATCGGCCTGAAGTAAACGAGCGAACGGCCCCGGGACATCAACCGGTTCCGGGGCCTTCAAGCATTCCGAGGGTACGATGAGTGAATTTCTTCTCGAAATGAAGAACATCTCCAAGAGCTTTTCCGGTGTGAAGGCTCTGGATGGGATTCATCTTCAGGTCCGCCGTGGGGAATGTGTCGGCCTCTGCGGTGAAAATGGGGCCGGCAAATCGACGCTGATGAAGGTCCTGTCCGCAGTCTATCCCTATGGCACCTGGGAAGGCGAAATCCTATGGGAGGGGCACGAACTGAAGGCCTCGTCCATCCGCGAAACGGAAAAGGCGGGCATCGCCATCATCCACCAGGAATTGATGATGGTTCCACATCTGTCCGTCGCGGAAAACATCTTCCTCGGGTCCGAAATCAGCAATCACGGTTTTCTCGACTATGATGCGATGAACGCCCGGGCGCAGGAACTGCTCGCCAAGCTGAATGTCCATGACATCAACCCGGCGCTGCCCGTTCTCAACTATTCCGGCGGCAAGCAGCAGCTCATCGAGATCGCCAAGGCGCTCAACAAGGACGCCAAGCTGCTGATCCTCGATGAGCCAACATCGGCACTGACGGCAACCGAAATCCGAACCCTGCTCGATCTGATCAAGAGTTTGAAGGCCGGAGGTCTCGCCTGTGTCTACATTTCTCACAAGCTCGAGGAAGTGGCCGAGATTTCCGACACCGTCACCGTCATTCGCGACGGCACACATATCGCCACACGTCCGATCAGCGATCTGACGACGGCCAACATCGTGACGATGATGGTCGGCCGGGAAATGAAGAACCTCTATCCCAAGGAAGAGCATGCGATCGGCGAAGTCGTTCTCGAGGCCCACAATGTCTCCTGCTGGGATGTCACCAATCCCGACCGGAAGGTGGTCGACGATGTTTCCTTCCAGATCCGCAGGGGTGAAATCTTGGGCATAGCGGGATTGGTCGGCGCCGGTCGGACCGAACTGGTCTCAACGCTATTCGGCGCCTATGCTGGCAGCCACAAGGGAAGTGTCCATCTCGACGGGCGCGAGATCACGATCCGTTCGCCGCGCGACGCCGTCAAGGCCGGGATCTGCATGGTGCCGGAAGATCGCAAGCGAAGCGGCATCCTTCCGATCATCGGCGTCGGGCATAACATGACGATCTCGGTGCTCAATCGCTTTGCCGCTTTCGGGCTTATCGACGAGCATGAGGAACTTGCCCAGATCCAGGCGGAAATCCTGCGTCTGAAGATCAAGACGGCCGATCCGATGCTGCCCATTGCCTCCCTTTCGGGCGGCAACCAGCAAAAGGCAGTGCTTTCCAAGATGATGCTGCCCGATCCGCGCATACTCATCCTCGACGAACCGACCCGTGGCGTCGATGTCGGCGCAAAATACGAAATCTACAAATTGATCTTCGCGCTAGCCAAGGCCGGGGTGGCGGTTCTGATGGTGTCGTCTGAACTGACTGAAGTTCTGGGGATATCCGACCGTGTCCTTGTGATCGGGGAAGGCCGGCTGCGCGGCGATTTCGTCAATGACAACCTGACCCAGGAACACGTGCTGGCTGCGGCTTTGGGCCAGTCCACGCAGATGGCCTGAATTTGCGGTTACCGCTGTAGAAGGCGCTTTAAACATGGCGAATGTAAATCTTCGAAAATTCCTTTCCGAAAACAAGATTGTAGCCCTGCTGATCGTGGTCGGCCTGATCTGGGCTCTGTTTGGATATCTCACCTATAATGCCGATACGGGTGTCTCAGGCTTCCTGACCGCGCGTAACTTCTCCAACCTGCTGCGCCAGATGGCGATCACCGGGATATTGGCGGCTGCGATGGTCTTCGTCATCGTGGCGGGCGAAATCGATCTATCCGTAGGCTCCCTGCTTGGCCTTCTGGGCGGTATCGCGGCCATTCTTGATGCGGTGTATGGCTGGCCCTTGGCCGGCACTATCTCCTTCGTTCTGCTTGCCGGCGCGGCCCTTGGCCTGATGAACGGCTGGCTGACGGCCTATCTCGGTATTCCTTCCTTCATCGTCACTCTCGGCGGGCAGCTTGCCTTTCGAGGGGCGGTACTGGGCCTGACAGGCGGCATCACCATTGCCCCGGTTTCTCCCAGCCTGCGCTATATCGGCCAGGGCTATCTTCCCGGCTGGCTCGGCAACGGATGTGCCGTTCTGCTCTTCCTTGTCCTGCTTGTCATGGCATTCAGGACGCGCCGCAAACGTCTGCAGCATAACCTGCAAGTACCGACCCCGGTGATGGAAGCGGTCAGACTGGTCGTCATCGCTCTGTTCATCCTCGGCTTCGTGCTGGTGCTGAATTCCTACCAAGGCATTCCTGTCCCCGTGCTGATGCTGCTCTTCGTGCTGGGCATCTTCACGATCATCGCCAAGGGAACAGTATTCGGCCGCTATATCTATGCCGTCGGCTCGAATTCCGAAGCCACGCGTCTGTCCGGCGTCAACGTCAATCTGGTCAAGATGGTGGTGTTCGGCCTGATGGGCCTGATGGCGGCACTGGCCGGGATCACGACAACGGCACGCCTCGCCGCTGGTACGCCATCGGCCGGTTTCGGCGGCGAGCTGGATGCAATCGCGTCCTGCTTCATCGGCGGCACCTCGATGCGCGGCGGTGTCGGCTCCGTTATCGGCGCGCTTGTTGGCGCATTGATCATGGCCAGCCTCGATAACGGCATGTCCATGCTCGGCGTCGATACGTTCTGGCAGCAGATCATCAAGGGCATCATCCTTGTCATCGCCGTCTATCTCGACATCATCTCCTCGGGCGTGAAGCGCCTCTGAGCGCTACGTTCCCGACGAAAGACATGTCGCCAAGACCTACCCTGTCGAACTTTACCCGGTTCGGCAGGGTGTCTGTTTCGTTAGAAAGTCGGACTTCACAGTTTCCGAAGAAAAGATCTGGGCGACATCTCCTTCCAACCGCTGCGAAAAGCCCCAGATCTAAGACAGAGCTAGGCGGTATTTTCCGCCGCAAGTCGTATCAGGAGAGCATCATGACCTCGCCGCATCCCTCGAAGACCAGCATCGGCAATCACGAGCTGCACCCGGAAACGCAGATGCTGAACTACGGCTACGATCCCGAGCTTTCCGAAGGCGCGGTCAAGCCGCCGGTATTCCTCACATCAACCTTCGTCTTCAAATCGGCGGAAGATGGTCGCGATTTCTTCGACTACGTATCGGGCCGCAAGGTCCCGCCGGAGGGCCGCGGCGCGGGACTGGTCTATTCGCGCTTCAACCATCCCAATAGCGAGATCGTCGAGGATCGTCTTGCGGTCTATGAACGTGCGGAAAGCGGAGCCGTCTTTTCCTCGGGTATGGCCGCGATCTCGACCACTCTGCTGGCCTTCGTCCGTCCCGGCGATGTAATCGTGCATTCCCAGCCACTTTACGGCGGAACGGAAACCCTGCTTTCGAAGACATTTGCGAACCTCGGCGTTGCGGCCGTCGGTTTTGCCGATGGCGTCGATGAGAGTTCGATCAATGCGGCGGCGGAAGAGGCGATGAAAAAAGGACGTGTTTCGGTGATCCTCATCGAGACGCCGGCCAATCCGACCAACGGCCTCGTTGATGTCGCTCTGGTCAGACGGATCGCCGACAGGATCGGCGAGCAACAGGGACACATCCCCATTGTCGCCTGCGACAACACCCTTCTTGGCCCCGTTTTTCAGAGACCTCTGCAGCATGGTGCAGATATCTCGCTTTATTCCCTGACCAAATATGTTGGGGGCCATTCGGATCTGATCGCCGGGGCTGCCCTCGGCAGCAAGGCGATTATCACGCAGATCCGGTCCTTGCGAGGGTCGATCGGAACTCAGCTCGACCCTCATTCATGCTGGATGCTCGGCCGATCGCTGGAGACGCTGCAGATCCGGATGGAGCGCGCGAACAGCAATGCGAAAGCCACTGCCGATTTCCTGAAGGATCATCCCAAGGTCGGCAAGCTTCACTATCTCGGTTTAGCGGAACCTGAATCCCCCATCGGGCGCGTCTACGCCTCCCAGTGCAGCGGTGCCGGCTCGACATTTTCGTTCGATATAAAGGGCGGCCAGCCCGCAGCTTTCCGGTTTCTCAACGCGCTGCAGATCATCAAGCTCGCGGTCAGTCTCGGAGGCACGGAATCTCTCGGTTCCCACCCCGCCAGCATGACGCATTCAGGTGTACCTGCAGACGTGCGTCAGCGCATCGGTGTACTCGATTCGACGATCCGGTTGTCGATCGGCATTGAGCATCCGGACGACCTAATTGCCGACCTTGCTCAGGCGCTCGACAAGGCATGAAGCCCCGCGCCGGCGCTGCACGTTGGCTCGCTCGATCACGCCCGGATCAGAATGCCCGCTTCGCGCGCAGCATCGACGAAAGCCTGTCGGGCATCTTCAGGCTTTTTCCTGCCGGCATCGACTGCAGCACAGATTTCCAGCGCCTTGTCGAGAAACGTGCCATCCTCGGTTGGCCAGTCCTCGATCATCGCCCAGGCAGCGACTTGCGTCGTCTCGATGAGTGTCTCTTCCGGTGGCTCTCCAACGGATACGACAACCGGCTTTTTCCAGGGCGTGTTCATAGGTCTCGTTCCATCGCTTCAATCGCAGGCCTCTTAGCCCGATTCAATTCAGCTGGCGAGGCCACAAATATAAAGCGGCATGACCGGATCGGACATTCAAGGCTTGGGTGCAGGCATTGGTGACGCGAGACAACTTATCGCGCGGCGATCTCTTTCTCGACCGATGATCCTTTGGCAACCATCTGCTCAAGCGTCATGTTATCCAGAACTGCTGAAATCGCATCGCGAACTTCCACCATCGAATGGCGCACCTGACAGTCTTCCGGATGATCGCAATCGTCACAAGGCTCGAAAGCAGTCTTGCTGGCACAGAGGATCGGCGCAAGCGGGCCGTCGAGAATTCTCACGGCATGACCGATGGAGATCTCCGATGCCGGTTTCGACAAGGCATAACCGCCACCCGGCCCCTTCTTCGAACGAAGAATCCCGCCCTTGCGCAATTCCAGAAGGATCGCGTCGAGAAACTTCTTTGAGATATTGTTCTGCTGAGCAATGTCGCTCACGAACGCGGTCTTGCCAGGTTCGAGTTGCGCCAGATGGACAAGCGCCTTGAGCCCGTATTTTCCTTTTTTGGTCAGCATCGATGCCTGAGAACCCGGTTTGCCGGCATGATTGCCGGCCTACCAAAGACCGATACAGGACGGGAGCAAAAGCTTCAATAATCGCTTGTCGGCAACAGTTTCGACAGACTGCCCCTTTGTATTTGCGACAATCAAGCCGCGGTGCCCATTCAAGGTGCTAAACCTCGAAAACCTCGCCGTGTGTTGCAACGAAGAACTGGCCCTCCGGCGTCACCCAGCCACGGAACATTCCATCCGTGTTATAAGGCGCGGCGATTGATCCGTCCGCAGCCACTGCCACCAACCCAGCGCCGATATCGTGGGGTTTGAGGTCCTCCATGATGACCTTGCCAGCTGCCTTTTCCAGATCTTCTCCGAGATAGTTTATCCGGCTCGCCACTTCATGGCCGACAGCATAACGGATGAAGAATTCCCCTTTGCCCGTTCCCGAAACGGCGCAGGCGCCGTCGCGCGCATAGGTCCCTGCCCCGACGATCGGTGTGTCGCCAATACGCCCGGCCGGCTTGTTGTTATAGCCGCCAGTAGATGTCGCAGCCGCCAGATGACCTGCGCGGTCGAGCGCCACTGCCCCGACCGTGCCGTGTTTTTCAGCCTCACTCGCCTTGATTGCGGTCCCAGCTGTAACATGCGCCTTCATCGCGGCCAGTGCCTTCACGCGGCGCTCGGTGGTGAAATAATCGGGTTCGACGATATCGAGGCCTTCTGCTTGCGCGAATGCGTCCGCTGCCGGGCCTCCGAGAAGAACAGCCTCACCCTTTTCCATGACGCGGCGCGCTGCCTTGATCGGATTGCGGATGCGCTTGGCGAGTGTCACGGCACCGGCTTCCAATGTCCTGCCATCCATGATCGATGCATCGAGCTCATGCTCGCCATTGGTATTCAGCGCCGCCCCATAACCGGCATTGAAATGCGGGCTGTCTTCCATGACGACCACCGCCGCCTGGACCGCATCAAGCGCCGAACCGCCAGTATTCAGAACTGCCCAGCCAGCCTGCAACGAGCGATGAAGGTCTGCGCGGGCAGCCGTCCACTCCTCCTCACTCAGATCGAGCTTCGCCATAACTCCGCAGCCACCGTGAATGGCGAGTGCAATCCTATTCATCGTCTGTCCTGTCCTCAACCTGCAAAAAGGCCGGGCAAAGCGCCCGGCCGATTGTTCTCGTGTCCGACCCGTTATTGTGCCGGGCGAATATTCATCGCAAGCGTATCTTCGTCCGAACGCGGCGTGATCTTGATCGCTTTTTTCATGCCCCAGGCCGAGACGATCGAAGCAATCGACAGGTTGGGACGGTCGCTGGCGACCAGCGCATTGGCATCCTTCAAAAACTGCTCGCGCTTCTTGGCATCCATCTCGACGCCAGCATCCTCGATCAGCTTGTCCATCGAAGGATTGGAATAACCTCGGATGTTGAAGGCGCCGAGCTTCTTCGCCGGATCGTTTGTGTGGACGAGCGAGGACAGCGTGTAGTTCGCTTCGCCCGTCAGCGTGCCCCAGCCCGACATGGTCAGCGAATAGTCGCCGCGCGTATTTGCCGGGAAGTAGACGGCACCCGGTTGGGCATTGGCCTCGACCTGAATGCCGATCGCCGTCAGCATCTGGGCAATCGTCGTGCCCGTATCCTTGTCGCCGGGCAAGCGGTCGTTGGTGAAGCTGAACACGACCTTGAACCCGTCCGGATAACCGGCCTCGGTCAGGAGCTTCTTGGCCTTCTCGACATCCGATGCTGGTGCCTTCACATCAGGATTGTAGCCGAAGATGTTGGGGGTCACGAGCTGCGACTGTACTGTTCCCATGCCTTCCATGGCGATTTCTGTGATGGTCTCACGATCGATGGCAAGATCGAAAGCCTCACGAACCTTCGGGTCGAGGAAGGGGTTCTTCGGCAGAGGCGAACCGTCCTTGGCCGTGACCTGCGGCGGCTTTTCGCGGAAATCGAAGGCTATGTTGAAGAGGTAGACGCTATCCTGGCGGACGATGCTGAGTTTGCTGTCGGTTTCGAGCGTCGGAACGTCCGATGCGGGAATGCGGGCGATCAAATCGACCTGGCCGGCCTTCAGCTGTGCAACGCGGGCTGCGTCATTCGGGATTTCCTTTCGGGTAACCTTGCCCCAAGGCTCCTTGCCACCCCAGTAGCCGTCGAAGCTCTCCAGCACGAGCTGTTCCTTCGGCGTCCAGGACACGAATTTGTAGGGACCGGTGCCGATTGCGGCCTTGCCGGAATTGAAGCCTTCGGCTGCCTTTTCAGCGCTATCGGAATAATCCTTGGCTGCGACATGCGACACGACGAAGAGGCGGATGAAATCGTTCGGCAGGTTCGGAGCGGGACCATCGGTCTTGACCCGAATGGTATGTGCATCGACGATCTCGGTGCTTTTCACGCGGCGAACATAGATCGTCGTCGGATTGGGGCCGGCAACCTTCGGAATGCGCTCGATGGAGAATTTAACGTCTTCCGCGGTGAAGTCGGACCCGTCATGGAATTTCACGCCTTCGCGCAGCTTGAACTCCCAGGTCGTATCGTCGATCGCCGTCCAGGAGGTGGCAAGGCCCGGCTCCAGTTCGAGATTGTTACCCGACTTGATGAGTGAATCGTAGATATGCTTCATCGCCTCGGCATGGGTGCCGGCGGCGGTGAAATCCGGATCGATGGACAGCGGACCGGCGCGGACACCGATAGTGAGATCAGCTGCCAAAGCCGAGCCCGAAACGCCGCTGAGCAGCATCGTTGCAAGCGCAACTGTGCGAAATGTCTTGGAAATCGTCATTCCTCGTTCTCCTCAATACTTGTGATTAATGGCCAGTTCGGTGAATCCACGACGATCTTGGCGAGTAGCTCCGACAGCATCAGCTGTTCGGCCGGCGTCAGCGCGGAGGCCATGGCCTTTTCCCGCTCTACCATCGGCTGCATGGCCTGATCGACGATACGTCTGCCTTCGTCTGTGATGTAGAGAACGAAGCTTCTCAAATCCGCCTGATCGACTTCACGGCGGATGATGTTCTTGTCGATCAGCTTCTGTATCGCCCGGCTGATCGTATTCTTGGGAAAGCCCGAGGAACTGCAGATGGCGCTTGCCGTCAGCCCATCCGACAGGCCGAGCGAATAGAGCACTACGAATTCGGGACGGGGGAGCCCGTACTCCTTCTCGAACCGGCGATAGATCGGCTCGTTGAACTGAAGTGCCAGGAAGTTGATGCGGAACGACAGCCAGCATGGATTTTGCCAGAGCTTGACGGCGACGAGATCTTCCACATGGCGGTGGCCGGCCGCAGCCAGACCGCCTTCACGCAAAAGATTATCCAGCGCCTTTTCATCCGTTTCACGCACGCGTCGTTTTCCATCCATATCCAATTTAGTCCCGTATGGAACTTGACGCTGCATTAATTGGCTGTCAATTTCTTTTTTTAGTCCCGTATGGAACTTTGCATTTGGCGCAACATCGCGCCTAAAAGCATATTTTTTGTGCGTTTTGGCTGTGCTCAGCAAATTCTTTGCGCATGCCGGCCGAAACGGAGAATGGAGATGAGATAAGTGAAGATCGCGGATATGAACTGGATGCAGGTGGAGACGCGAGCCGCTGGTGACGATCGTTGTATTTTGCCGATCGGCAGCGTCGAACAGCACGCCTATCTCAGCCTTGCGACCGACATGATCCTGGCGGAAAAAGTCTCAGTCGATGCCGCCGAGCCGCTCGGTGTCCCGGTCTTCCCGGCCCTGCCCTATGGCCTCGCCTCATCCTTCGCGAGCTTTCCCGGCACGCTGACCCTGTCGCTTGCAACCTATATCGGCGTGATCCGCGACCTTCTCGACAGCATCTACCGCTCCAGCTTCCGCCGGATCCTCGTCGTCAACGGCCATGGCGGCAACACACCGGCAATGACAGTGATCTCCGAATGGCTGAACGATCACCCCGACGCATCGGTGAAATTCCACGACTGGTGGCGCGCGCCGAAGACGATGGCGAAAGTCGTCGAAATCGATCCGGCAGCTTCTCACGCCTCCTGGATGGAAAACTTCCCTTGGACACGTACCGGTGATGCGCGCCAACCCTCGACGCAGAAGCCGAGAATAGACTTTGCCGCGCTGGCGCGGGTCGATACGGAGCGCAAGCGCGCCCTGCTCGGCGACGGCAACTATCACGGTCTCTATCAGCGCCCCGATGAGGACATGCTGGCAATCTGGTCGGTCGCGGTTTCGGAGACACGTGAACTTCTGGAGAGTGACTGGCACTAAACGCCACCATCAAGGGCCGCGAAGGCGCGCCGCACTTTGAAACCCGCACGAGACGGGAGAACGGGAACAGATGTTGGGCTTCATCTTGCAAAGACTATGGCAGGCGGCGATCGTCGTGCTGGCCATGTCGGCGCTGGTTTTCTGCGGCGTTTATGCCGTGGGCAACCCGATCGACGTGTTGATCTCGCCGGATGCGACACAGGACATCCGCGCCGCCGTCATCGCGCAATACGGATTGGACCTGCCGCTCTGGCAGCAATATTTCGGCTTTCTCGGCCGGGTGTTCGAAGGCGATTTCGGCCGTTCCTTCGTTTATAATATGCCTGTCAGTGAGTTGATCCTGTCGCGCCTGCCGGCAACGCTGGAACTGACGCTGGCGGCCGTGCTTTTTGCCAGCCTCGTCGGCATCCCGATCGGCATGTATGCCGGTTATCGGCCCAACAGCCCGGTGTCGCGGACCATCATGGCGCTGTCCATTCTCGGCTTTTCCGTGCCTACCTTTTGGTTCGGCCTGATGCTGATCATGCTGTTTGCCGTGCAATGCGGTTGCATGCCCGCGGGCGGGCGCGGTGATACGGTGAGCCTGTTCGGCGTCGATTTCAGTTTTCTGACGGCTGACGGCCTGTCGCACATGATCCTGCCGGCCTTGAACCTCGCACTTTTCAAGTTCTCGCTGATGATCCGGCTGGCGCGCGCAGGCACCCGCGAACTGATGCTCAGCGATACGGTCAAGTTCGCCCGCGCGGCCGGCATTTCGGAATTCACCATTCTTAGCCGCCATGTGCTGAGATTGATTTCGATCCCGCTCGTCACCGTCTTCGGCCTGGAACTCGGCTCCACGCTCGCCTTTGCAGTGGTAACCGAGACGATCTTCTCCTGGCCCGGCCTCGGCAAGCTCATCATCGACAGCATAACATCGCTCGATCGTCCCGTTATGGTCGCCTATCTTATGCTGGTCGCCATGCTGTTCATCGTCATCAATCTTGTGGTCGACCTTACCTATGCGCTGCTCGACCCGCGCCTGCGGAAGGGAAGAGCCTGATGCGCGACACGCCATTTTTCCACTTTCTTGAAGAGTTCCGTCGCAACAGGGTCGCGTTCGGTGCGGCCATCGTTGTCGGCCTCATCGTCATCATCGCGCTTGTCGCTCCGCTGGTAACTCCGCAGGACCCTTACGATCTTGCCCATCTCGTGCTGCGCGATGCAAGAAGGCCGCCGGGTTATGTCGGCACGGGCGGCTATACCCATTGGCTGGGCACGGATTCGCAAGGGCGCGATCTCCTGTCGGCGATTATCTACGGTCTGCGTATTTCGCTGCAGATGGGCGTGATTGCCGGCGGCATCGCGCTCGTCATTGGCGCGGTCGTCGGCTGTGCTGCGGCCTATATCGGCGGGCGGTTCGAAAGCCTCGTCATGCGCATCGTCGATCTGCAGCTTTCGTTTCCGGCAATCCTGCTCGCCTTCGTCATCGCAGCCATTCTCGGTCAGGGACGTTATCAGCTTATTCTCGCGCTGATCTTCGCCCAATATGCCTATTTCGCCCGCACCGCCCATGGCGCGGCATCGGCCGAACGGCAGAAGGATTATGTCGAGGCTGCACTCTCCATCCCGCTGTCTCCATTACGTGTGGTGTTGCGGCATATCCTGCCCAATTCCTTGCCGCCGCTGATCGTGGTTGCGACGGTCCAGGTAGCAAGCGCCATCTCGCTCGAAGCTACGCTTTCCTTCCTTGGTGTCGGGCTGCCGCCGACCGAACCGTCACTCGGCATGCTGATTGCCAACGGCTTTCAGTACCTCCTCTCCGGCCGTTACTGGATTTCGATCTATCCCGGCGTAGCGCTGATCCTATTCATCGTCTCGCTCAATCTCGTCGGCGACCAGATCCGCGACCAGCTCAACCCGAGGCTTCGCCGATGACCGAAGAAACCACTGCACCACTTCTGGAAGTCTCCAATCTTCGCACCTGGTTCCCCAGTGCAAGGGGCGAGATCAAGGCAGTCGACAGCGTCTCCTTCTCGCTGGCCCCCGGTGAGGTTCTCGGCCTTGTCGGGGAATCCGGATCGGGAAAGTCTATCACCGGCTTCTCTATTATCGGCCTGATCGATGAACCCGGCCGGATCGTCGAGGGCTCGATCAAGCTTGAAGGCCGTGAACTGATCGGCCTTCAACCGCACGAGTTGAGGAAGATCCGTGGCAAGACCATTTCCATGGTTTTCCAGGACCCGATGATGACGCTGAACCCGGTGCTCAGCATCGGCACGCAGATCAGGCTTGCACTCGAAGCCCATGAGAACATCAGCGCGGCAGAAGCACGCGAAAGGGCGATCAAGGCACTGGCGCAGGTTCGCATCACCGATCCCGAGCGTAAAGTCGACTTTTTCCCGCACCAGTTTTCCGGCGGCATGCGCCAGCGCGTGGCGATCGCGATCGCACTGCTTCATCGCCCCAAGCTGATTATCTGCGACGAGCCGACGACCGCGCTGGACGTCTCGATCCAGGCTGAAATTCTCGCAGAAATGAAAGAACTCGTCGCTGAACTCGGTACAGCGCTGATCTGGATCAGCCATGATCTCGCAACCGTTGCCTCTATTGCCGACCGGGTGGCCGTCATGCGCTTCGGCAAGATAGTCGAGATCGGGCCGGCACTCGGCGTGCTGACCAGACCGCAGCACGATTACACCAAGGCGCTGCTCGATGCCCTGCCCTCACGGGCAAAACCGGGCGAGCTTCTGCTGCGCGGCAGCGGTATCGCGGATGCTACCCCGCCGTCCCGAAAGACCGCAACAAGCGACCTGCCACCCCTGGGCAGCCCGTATCTGGTGATCGATACCGCCGTCAAACGCTTCGAAAAGCAGGCCGGCCTGTTCAAGAACCTGGCGATCCGCACCGGCATCGCTCAGCCTCAGGCAGTCGTGCAGGCCGTGGATGGCGTCTCGATCACGCTGAAACGAGGCGAGGTGCTTGGCCTTGTCGGTGAATCGGGTTCGGGCAAGTCGACGCTCGGACGCATGGCAGCCGGCATAACCGTGCCGACATCCGGCACCATTCGTCTCGCGGGCAAGCCGGTCATGAGCGCCGGTCGTAGTCCGCGCAAGGTGACCACCCGCGTGCAGACCATCTTTCAGGACCCGTTCGCCTCGCTCAACAGCCGCATGCGCGTCGGTGATATCGTTGCGGAAGGCCCGCTGGCACACAAACTCGTCTCACGTGCCGAGGCGCCTGAATATGTTGCCCAATGGCTGTCGGCAGTCGGCCTCGATCCGTCCTTTGCCAATCGCTTCCCGCACCAGTTTTCCGGCGGGCAGCGGCAGCGCATCGCGATCGCCCGCGCTCTCGCCATGCAGCCGGATGTCATCGTCTGCGACGAACCGGTCGCCTCGCTCGACGTGTCGATCCAGGCGCAGATCATCAACCTGCTGATCCGTCTGCGGTCCGAACTCAACCTGTCGCTGATTTTCATCAGCCATGACCTCTCCGTCGTGCGGCACCTCTGCGACCGGGTGGCGATCATGTATCGCGGCCGGATCGTCGAAGAAGGCGGTGCCGCGGCAATCTACGACAACCCGCAACACGACTACACCAAGCGGCTGCTGGCAGCCGTTCCCGTTTTGCCGACCGCGGCATAATCATTACTGGAGGATCACTCACATGGAACCATGGGAATGGGAAGAAGGGACCTGGCGCGGCAAGGTCGAGAAGGTTCGCGCGGGCCGGTCGCTGAAGCCGAAGGCCTGGAAGGACGGCGCGCGTTGCGCCGTGGCACTTTCTTTCGATAGCGACCACGAGACCAATGAGTTACGCGACGGCGGCGACTCCATCGGCCGCATGTCGCAAGGCCAGTATGGCAATCGCAAGGGCGTGCCGCGTATTCTCGAAACGCTCTCCGCTGCCTCGATTCCGGCGACCTTCTTCGTGCCGGCCGTCACCGCCCTGCTCTATCCAGACGAGCAACGGCGCGTGATTGCCGAAGGCCACGAGATCGGCCTGCATGGCTGGATCCATGAGGTGAACACCAAGGTGCCGGCAGATAAGGAACGCGAACTGCATTTCCGCGCCGCCGATACGCTGGAGAAAATCACCGGCATCCGCCCCGTCGGCATGCGCACGCCGTCCTGGGATTTTTCCTCAGTGACGCTTGAGATCGAGCGCGAACTCGGGCTGATCTACGATTCCTCGCTGATGGCCGACGATGACCCTTATGAGCTCGTCGAAGAGGGCGAAGCGACGGGCATGGTCGAGTTGCCGGTCGAATGGATCCGTGACGACGCGGTCTATTTCAACATGAACCGTTTCACAGCGCTCAGGCCCTACACGCCACCGACCGCCGTTCTCGACATCTTCAAGCGCGAATTCGACCGCGCCTACCAGGAAGGCGGGCTGTTTCTGCTCACCATGCATCCGCATGTCTCGGGTTATCGCTCACGCATCTTCATTCTCGAAGAACTGATCCGGCATATCCAGGGTCATGAGGATGTCTGGTTCGCCACTCATGCGGATATCGCCCGTTTCGTGAAGGAGGATGCCGGTGTCTGACGGACAGAGGAAGGTTGCGATCGTCACCGGCGGCGGTCGCGGCATCGGCCGTGGCTGCGCGCTCGATCTCGCCCGCCACGGCTTCGATATCGTGATTGTCGACCTGATCAAGGGTGATCTCGTCAGCACGGCTGCGGAAATCCGTGAGCTCGGCCAGGAAGCCTTGACGTTCATCGCGGATGTCAGCGATCACGCGCGTGCGGCCGAAATCGTGACCGAGGTCGATAGGCACTGGGGGCGCATCGACGTCCTGTTCAACAATGCCGGTCGTTCGATGTCGAAGGGGATCGAGGAAATTTCCGAGCAGGAATTCGACGATACGATCGCCATCAATCTCAAGGGCGCATTCAACTATATCCAGCCGACAGTTCCGATCATGCGTCGCAATGGCGGTGGGCGGATCATCAACATGTCGTCGATGAACGCCCATACCGGCGGCGTCACCAGCGCCGTCAGCAAATTCTCCTATACCGCTGCCAAGGCCGGCATCATCGGCATGACGAAAGCACTGGCCAAGGAGCTTGCGCCGGAAATCGTCGTCAATGCCGTCTGCCCCGGTGTGATCAAGACCGAACGATCAAACGCCATGATCGATGCGCGGGAGGCAAGCCTTTCTGCCGGCATATCGCTAGGCCGTGTGGGAACTCCGCAGGATGTCGCAAGTGTTGTGACGTTTCTGGCAACCGCCGAACCGAATTTCATAACCGGCCAGGACATCCAGATCGACGGCATGCAGTGGGTGAGGTGAAACGACCGGTTACCGTGACGTGAGGTAGCAAGCCGCGTGTCTTACATTCTTTGCCGATCTGACGAAAAGATGAGTGTTCCTTAGGTTACTCTTCTTCGACGCCTTCCGTCAGGCCGTCATAGACCGACATCAGCGCATTGGTGATCGCTTGGCCTAGCGCATTGCCGGCTGCGCGAACATCATCGTCGTTTCCGTCGCGCGCCGCGCGTGCAAGTTCGAAGCCTTGGTCGGCGACAAGCTGCTTTGCGACCTCTATCGCCCAAAGACCGAAGTCACCGCGATTGCCGATCTCGATCGTGTCGTCCATATCATTGCTCCCTCAGTTGTGGCTCCCATCTAACGTAAACGGCGCTCAAGACAAGCTCCGAACCGGCCTCGGTCATACGCGGCGCCTTCAGAAGAAGCGTGATCTTCATATTTGAAATTCGTATAATTCTAATTCGATTATAATAATAAATTATATTGCAGTGCGGAATTTTCGATGGAACTATGGAGGCAACAAGGGTCGCTAAAGGCCTGGACCACCAGTAGGAGAACATCGATGAAATCCTTTATAAAGGCCGGCATTGTCGGCTTATCGACACTTTTTGCCTGCAGTTCAGCCTTCGCGCTTGGCGACCCGATCAAGACCGCGATCGACGCGACCTTTGCGCCGCACGCCATGCCTACCCTCGACGGCAAGATCGAGGGCTTCAATGTCGATATGGCCAACCTGATCGGTGAACGCCTCGGCAAGAAGGTCGATCTGACCGGCGCCCAGTTTTCCGGTCTCATCCCTGCACTCCAGGCCGGCACCTACGACTTTCTCGTCGCACCGGTGACGGTAAACAAGGAGCGTGCCGCGAACCTTCTCTTCACCGAAGGCTTCATGGACACCAATTTCGGCTTCGTCGTCCCGGCCAATGCCCCGGAATACAAGACGCTCGAAGACTTCAAGGGCAAGACGATCGCCGTCAACAAGGGCTCTGCCTATGACAGCTTCCTGCGCGAGAAGGAAAAGGAATTCGGCTGGAAGGTCGAAAGCTATGGCACCAATACGGATGCAGTCGCAGCCGTAATGGCAGGCCGTGCGGATGCCAATCTTGCGGGCAACACCGTTGCCGCATGGTCGGTGAAGCAGAACCCACGCCTGAAACTGTCCTTCGAATATCAGACCGGCCTCGTCTGGGCGCTTTCCTTCCGCAAGGGCGATGAGGAAAACCGCGATCTGGTGGACCGCGCAATCGAATGCCTGAAGCTGGACGGCTCCATGGCCAAGCTTTCCGAAAAATGGTTCGGCGTCACGCCGGTTTCCGGAACGACAATCGTTACTCCGACCAAGGGTTTCGGCGTGCCGGGCTTCGAAGGTTACAAGGACGATGACCACAAGGCATCCTGTGAGAACCTGAAGTAATCCTTGCATCGTGGACGGGCGGGGCCTCCCACTCGCCTGTTCGCACTCTTTTACAGATCAAGATGCGACCGGCCGCTACAGGTCGTATCCACGCGGGCTTTCTTGCGGCCGAGATCAAATCAGCCAGCCCGCCTTGCACCGAGCCTGCACGGAGTAGCCTGAATGGCCAATCGCCCCATGCTGGAAATCGTCTCGCTGGAAAAGCGCTTCGGTACCAACACCATTCTGAAGAAGATCGATCTCAAGGTTGCAGAGGGCGAACTCGTCTTCGTCATCGGACCGTCCGGTTCCGGCAAAAGCACGATGCTGCGCTGCTGCAATCGTCTTGAAGAGCCGACATCCGGCGACATCATTGTCGATGGCCGCAACATCATGGCCGGCACCCGCCGCGATCTCGACAGCATGCGGCTGCAGATCGGCATGGTCTTCCAGGGCTTTCACCTCTATCCGCATATGACCGTGTTGAGGAATGTCACGCTTGCCCAGCGCAAGGCGCTCAAGCGTACGAAGGCGGAAGCCGATGCGCGCGCGATCGACATGCTCGAACAGGTCGGCATGGCCCACAAGGCGGATGCCTATCCCGGCGAACTCTCCGGCGGCCAGCAGCAGCGCGTCGCGATTGCCCGCTCGCTGGCGCTCGATCCGAAAGTCATGCTGTTCGACGAACCGACGTCGGCGCTCGATCCCGAACTGGTCGGCTCTGTGCTGAAGGTGATGAAAGACCTCAAATCCAAGGGCATGACGATGGTCGTCGTCAGCCACGAAATGGGCTTTGCCCGCGAGACTGCCGATCGTGTCGTCTTCATGGATGGCGGTGTCGTCGTCGAGCAGGGCACTCCGGAGGAGATTTTCGGCGCGCCGAAAGCCGAGCGCACTCGCGCCTTCCTTTCGCGCGTTTCCGGGTAACCGCCATGGACCGGTTTCTGCAAACCTTCTTCAACCCTGTGGTGATGGCGCAATATACGCCGGATATCATTGCCGGCGTCTGGGTGACGCTCCAGATCGCTGCAGCCGTCATCGTCGCCGGCATTGCAGGCGGTCTGGCGCTCGCCTGCCTGCGCAGCTATCGCATCAGGGCGTTGAATTTCTTCATCATCTGTTATGCCGACATCTTTCGCGCGCTGCCGCCGCTCGTCGTCATCCTCATCCTCTATTTCGGCTTTCCCTCGATCGGTATCCAGCTCTCCGGGCCGATGGTGCTGTTCATAGTGCTGGCCGCGACGCTTGCGGCCTTCGCCGAGGAAATTTTCTGGGCCGGTTTCTCGTCGGTCGAAAAGGGTCAGTGGGAAGCCGGTATTGCCACGGGTCTCGGTTTCACCCGCACGCTCGCCTATGTCGCCCTGCCCCAGGCCGTGCGGCTCGCCATTCCGCCGCTCGTCAACCGTGTTCTGGCGATCACCAAGATGACGGCGCTCGGCTCCGCCATCGGCGTATCCGAAATCCTGTCGAGCGCCACGACGGCGCAGAGTTTTTCCGGCAGCGCCACGCCGCTCACCATGTCGGTCGTCGCCTATCTGGTGATTTTCCTGCCGATGGTTGTTGTCGCCCGCTGGCTGGAAAGCCGCACCGCCTGGAAGAAG
Organism: Hyphomicrobiales bacterium; assembly: GCA_900472575.1. Taxonomy (GTDB): domain Bacteria; phylum Pseudomonadota; class Alphaproteobacteria; order Rhizobiales; family Rhizobiaceae; genus Neorhizobium; species Neorhizobium cellulosilyticum. Next base: position 37,127 of record UCIV01000010.1, on the reverse strand, counting down.
CGGTAGGAGGCCGACATGGATATCTTTATCGATCAGTTCTTCAATATCGAGATCATGCGCAAGTCGCTGCCGCTGCTCTTCAAGGGCCTGTGGATGACATTGCAGCTCTGCAGCGCCGTCATCCTGCTCGGGCTTATCGGCGGCCTGTTCGTCGCACTCGGCAATATGAGCGAGCGCCGCTGGCTGCGCTGGATCTCGATTGCCTATACCGATCTCTTCCGGGCGCTGCCGCCGCTGGTTCTGTTGATCTTCATCTATGCCGGCCTGCCCTTTGCCGGCATCAACATTTCGCCCTTTGCCGCCGTCGTCATTGCCTTCCTGCTTAACAATTCCTCCTACTATGCGGAAGTCTATCGCGCTGGCCTCATCTCCGTCGCGAAAGGCCAGTGGGAAGCGGCACAATCGACAGGCCTCAGCCCCGCGCAGACGCTGATCCATGTCGTCCTGCCACAGGCAGTGCGCAACATCCTGCCGGACCTTTTGTCGAACACGGTGGAGGTGGTGAAGCTCACCTCGCTCGCCTCCGTCATCTCGCTGTCCGAGCTTCTCTACAATGCCGGCATGGCCCGCTCGGTTACCTACAATGCCTCACCACTGGTGCTGGCCGCTCTCTTTTATCTCGTGCTGCTGTGGCCGCTGGTGCGCCTCGTCAGCCATTTCCAGCGGCGCCTGGCCGCCTGATCGCTTCGAAAGGAAAAACATCATGACCGTCATGAAGATCGCAGGCGCCCAGCTCGGCGCCATCCAGAAAGCCGAAAGCCGCGAAAGCGTGGTCAAGCGCATGATCGCCCTGCTCGATGAGGCAGCCGGAAAGGGTGCCGATCTGGTCGTCTACCCGGAACTGGCGCTGACCACCTTCTTCCCCCGCTGGTATATGGAAAATCAGGCCGAGATCGATTTCTGGTTCGAAACGGAAATGCCGAATGCGGCTACCCAGCCGCTGTTCGACCGCGCCCGCGAACTCAATATCGCGATCACCTTCGGTTACGCCGAAAAGACGCCGGACGGCCATTACTACAACACATCGATCATCACGGACCGGCAGGCCAATATTGTTGGCAAGTACCGCAAGATCCATCTTCCGGGCCATTCCGAATACGATAGCGAACGCGCCTTCCAGCATCTCGAAAAGCGCTATTTCGAACCCGGCGACCTGGGCTTCAACGTATGGCGCAACGAGGGCGTCATCATGGGCATGGCGATCTGCAACGATCGCCGCTGGCCGGAAACGTTCCGCTGCCTCGGCCTGCAGGGCGTCGAACTGGTGACGATCGGCTACAACACGCCTTCGGTGAATGCCCAGATGAGCGCCGAAGGCCTTGAAAAGCGCCTGTTCCACTCGGAACTCTCGCTGCAGGCGGGCGCCTATCAGAACGCCACCTATGTCGCCGGCATCGCCAAGGCAGGTGTCGAGGATGGCCATCCGCTGATGGGCGGCTCGATCATCGTCGATCCGGACGGCTTCATTCTGGCAAGGGCGGTCACTGAGGAAGACGAGCTGATAATAGCCGAATGCGATTTTGCCAAATGCGACTTCGGCAAGAAGACGATCTTTGATTTCGAGCGCCATCGTCGTATCGAACACTATGGCCGCATCACGAGCCAGACCGGCGTTATCGTCGAAGTATAGGGAATAGCGAAATGACAGAGTTCGATACCGTCATCCATGGCGGCCGTATTGCCACCGCATCCGATGTTTTCGATGCCGATATCGGCATCATCGACGGTCGCGTCGCCGCAATCGGCGAGAAGATCGCCGGCGGCGCTCGACGTATCGATGCGGGCGGCAAGCTGGTGGTTCCAGGCGGCATCGAAGCACACGCCCATATCGCCCAGGAAAGTTCGAGCGGCCTGATGTCCGCCGACGACTATTATTCGGGCTCTGTCTCCGCCGCCTTCGGTGGCAATTCCTCCTTCATTCCGTTTGCAGCACAGCATCGCGGTCAGTCGATTGCCGATGTCATTTCCACCTATGACGGCCGCGCGGCGCCGCAATCGGTGCTCGACTATTCTTACCATCTGATCATTTCCGACCCGTCCGCCGCTGTGCTGGAAGAGCTGCCCGGCGTCTTTGCTCGCGGTATCACCTCCTTCAAGGTGTTCATGACTTACGACCTGATGAACATCGGCGATGGCGGCATGCTCGACATTCTGACGGTGGCGAAGACGCATGGCGCGCTGACCATGGTCCATGCCGAAAACAACGACATGGTCAAATGGATGAACAAGCGGCTGGCCGCTTCCGGCCTCACCGCGCCGAAATACCATGCCATCAGCCGTCCGGAACTGGCCGAAGAAGAAGCGATCAACCGCGCCGTCTCACTGGCGAAACTCGTCGACGCCGCGCTCTTCATCGTCCATGTCTCGACCGCTGGCGGTGCCGCCATCGTCCAGCGGGAAAAGCTTGCCGGCACGAAACTGTTTGCCGAAACCTGCCCGCAATATCTGGCGCTGACCCGCGAAGACCTCGACCGGCCGGGCATGGAAGGTGCAAAATTCATCTGCTCGCCGCCGGTGCGCGATACGGCAACCCAGGCCGCACTCTGGCGGCATGTGCAGTCCGGCACATTCGAAAGCGTGTCTTCCGACCACGCGCCTTACCGCTTCGATGCCACAGGCAAGTTCGCCAATGGCACCGATGCACCCTACCCCAGGATTGCCAACGGCATGCCCGGCATTGCCATGCGCCTGCCCTACCTCTTCTCCGAAGGCGTCGCCAAGGGCCGGATCACGCTGCAGCAGTTCGTTGCGCTTTCAAGCACGAACGCGGCCAAGACATTCGGAGTGGCGAAAAAGGGCACAATCGCGCCTGGTTACGATGCCGACATCGTCATCTGGGACCCGGAAGCCCGCCGCACGGCAACGCTTGCCGATCAGCATGACAACATGGACTACACGCCCTTCGAGGGCATGGAGATTGAGGGCTGGCCGGTCCTCACGATGAACCGTGGCGACGTCATCGTCGAGAACGGCGAGTTGAAGGCGGAGCGCGGCCGCGGCCGCTTTATCGCCCGCAACCCGGTCAATCTCACGGGCAAGCCCGGCTACCGCGCCAAGGAACTCGATCCGGTGCAGAATTTTGGCGTGGAGATCGCACCATGAGCAATATCGGCCCGATCCTCGTCATCAATCCGAACAGTTCCGAAAGCGTAACCGAAGGCCTTCGTGAAGCAGTTGCCGGCATGCAGTTTCCCGGCGGCCCGGTTATCGAATGCGTCACCATTAAGGAAGGCCCGCCCGGCGTCGTCACCCAGCGCCATGTCGACGAGGCTTCGCTTCGCACGGCAGACCTGATCGAAAGCCGGCCGGATGCGTCCGCCTATGTACTGGCCTGCTATTCGCAGCCCGGCCTTGATCTCGCCCGGTCGATCACCACCAAACCCGTCTATGGCATTCAGGACGCCGGTGTGTTGAGTGCGCTGGCGCTTGCCGATCTCTTCGGTGTCATCGCTGTCGCCGAAGGCTCGATCCCGCGCCACCTGCGCAATCTTCGTCGGCTCGGTGTCGATGGCAGGCTTGCCGGTGAGGTCGCGCTCGAAGGTTCGATCAGCGTCGCGGAAAGCGGCCATGGCGAGGAGAGCTATTCGGCACTGCTCAAGGCCGGCACGAAACTGCGCCAGATGGCCGCCGGTGCCGTCGTGCTCGGCTGCGCCGGCATGTCCGGCCACCGCCGCAGGCTGGAAGGAGAACTCGGCATCCGCGTCATCGACCCGACCCAGGCGGCCGTTGCCATGGCCCTCGGCGCAGTTTTGACCTGACAGCCATGACCGAAATCGAGCACAAGCCGGATATCTCGCTGCGCCTTCTCGAAATCTTCGGCGCGATGATGCGTTGTGAGACGACAGTCGAGGCAGCCGAGCAGCTGGGCATCTCCCAGCCGGCCGTGTCGAACGGCATCCGCCAGCTCGAAAACCAGCTTGGCGTGACCCTGTTCGAACGCCTGCATCGGCGGCTGGAGCCGACCGAGGAAGCCCTGCTTCTATTCGAGGAAGTCCGCCCGGTCTTCAGCATGCTGCGCAACTTTTCCGCCCGCGCCCGTTCGATCAGGCATGGCACGTCGGGCCGGTTGCGGATCATGTCGACGCCGCCCCTCGGCAATACGGTCGCGCCGATGGCGCTCGCCCGTTTTCTAAAGGACCGGCCGGATGTTTCGGTCGCCTATGACGTACGTCGCCTCGAACACGTCATCGATGCCGTCCAGAGCGGTGCTGCCGATATCGGCCTCGCCATCGCGCTTGAGCGCCATCCATCAGTCAATGTCGAGGTTTTGGCGCGCACTCACATGGTCGCACTGGTGCCGAAGGAGCACGAGGTCGCGGCACGCCAGGAAGTGACGGTCAACGATCTCACGGAACATGGGTTCATCGGCCTGGAGGTCGAATCGCGCATGGGCCAGATGCTGCGCGACGCCTTCGAGCGCGACGGCATGACCTATGAGCCGCGTGTCGAAGTCCGTTATTGCGCGACGGCAGCGGTTCTGGCCGGTGCCGGGGTTGGCGCCGCTATCGTTGATCCCTATAGCGCCGCCTATCAGCCGTCTGAAGGACTGGTACAGCTTCCCTTCCAGCCGCCCTGCGAGATCCCGGCGGTGATGATCACCCGCAAGGGCGTTCCACGCTCGCGCCTGCTGCATGGTTTCATCGCCGAACTGAAACGAGCCGTCGGCGATGTGTTGTGATCCCTATTTTGCCTTATCGGCGCTGCACAGCATTCGCTGACCGCCACTCATCATCCTGAAGGAGAATCCGTCTTGTCCCGTATCGTCTATCTCAATGGCGAATGGCTGCCTGAAGCCGATGCCAAGGTTTCCATTTTCGATCGCGGCTTTCTGTTTGCCGATGCGATCTACGAAGTGACCGGCGTCATCGGTGGCAAGCTTCTCGAATATGACGGTCATTCAGCCCGCCTGAAGCGCTCGATCAGCGAACTGGGCATCGAATTACCGATCTCGACCGAGGAACTGCTGGAAGTCCATCGCGAGATCGTCCGTCGCAACGATCTGACGGAGGGCCTGATCTACCTGCAGATTTCCCGGGGCGCCGCCGATCGCGACTTCGCCTTCCCGAAAGAGCCGAAGCCGACGCTGGTTCTCTTCACCCAGGCGAAATCGGTGATCGAAAATCCCAAGGTGAAAGCCGGCATGTCCGTGGCGCTGCTGCCCGACTGGCGCTGGGAGCGTCGCGACATCAAGACCGTGCAACTGCTCTATCCGTCCATGGCCAAGATGCAGGCAATGGAAAAGGGCGCCGATGACGCCTGGCTGGTGGAAGACGGCTACGTTACCGAAGCAAGTTCGGCGACTGCCCATATCATCGACAAGAGCGGCAAGCTGATCACCCGGCCGCTGTCGAATGCCATCCTGCACGGCATTACCCGAGCCAGCGTCCTCGACATCGCCGACAAGGCCGGCATCCCTTACGAGGAACGCCCGTTCTCGCCGGAAGAGGCGAAGGGAGCAGCCGAAGCCTTCATCACATCGGCAACAAGTTTCGTCCTGCCGGTCACCGTGATCGACGGCCAGCCGGTGGGCGACGGCAAGCCCGGCCCGCTGACCCTGAAGCTGCGCGAGCTTTATATCGCGCACAAGACCGCCAGCGCGATCTGATCGTCAGTATCACTTTGAGACGAGCAAGGATGAAGCCATCCTTGTTCGTCGCAAGTTCTGTAAACCGCTTCCATACCGCGACTTCTCAGGTAGACCCACACCATCTCGGCCGGTCGCCGGAGTGTTGTTGTGCGATGCAAAAACGATTAAACTTGACTCATTTTATCACATTATATAGGTCAGCACAGTTGACTTATTTCCTGTGGGAGTCTGAGCATGGAAGCGATAAACAAGGGCTTCGGTCTATATGATCCCGCAGAGGAAAAAAGCAGCTGCGGCGTCGGCTTTATAACGAGAAAGAGCGGCGTTCAGACCCACGACGTATTGCTGAAGGGACACGAAGCTCTTTGCGCCGTCCCCCATCGCGGCGGCATGTCCGCAGAAGGTGTCGGTGACGGAGCTGGTATCTCCGTGGACCTATCTCTGGGCTTTTTCCGAAAGCTGACCGGACGCCCAGATCTTCAGCGGCGCCGCTTCGGCGTCGGCAACTTTTTCCTGCCAGCTAATCCCGCATTCTACGAAGAAGCAGAGCGCCTCGTCGAGGCGGCGCTGGCGGAACAGGGTTTCGGAATTCTCCTAAAGCGTGACGTGCCGGTCGACAATGATGCGATCCGTCCTGCCGCCATCCGTTATCAGCTGACGATTCGCCAATGGGTCTTTGGCTGTCACAGCGAGGCCGCTTCGCAGGCCGAATTCGACTTCCGCATCCACGAGGCGCTGCTTGCGATCGAGGCGGAAGCCTATACGCGCGCCGAACTTGGCGGTCTTTACCCGATTTCGCTCAGCGCCCGCACCCAGGTTCTGAAGGGCCGCCTCAATTCGGATGAGGTCATTCCTTATTTCCGCGATCTGGTGGATCCAGACCACATGATCCACACCATGTATTTCCACACTCGGTTTTCCACCAACACGGACCCGCATCCGTCCATGGCCCAGCCGTTCCGGCAGATGGCGCATAACGGCGAACTCAACACCGACCGCAAGAACCGCCTGTCCGAGGCAGCGATTGCGGCTGCGAAGAATGCTGCGATCATCCGTCCCAAGGGACAGTCGGACAGCTGCCGTCTCGACCAGACGCTGCAGTCCCGCGTTCTGGAAGACGGCCTCGATCTGGTAACCGCCGTTGTCTCGATGATGCCGCCGGCATGGGAAAACGACGAGACGCTATCGGCCGAAGTCGTCGCCATGCTCGAATATTTCTCGCTCTACGAGGAGAAGAACGACGGGCCGGCAGCGCTGATCTTCGGCAATGGCGATGTCATTGGCGCGCGTCTCGACCGCCTCGGCCTGCGCCCGCTACGCACTGTCGAGACGGAAGACTATCTCTGCGTCATGTCGGAAGCCGGTCAGATCGCCTTTCCGCCGGAAACCGTGCTCAACCGCGGCCGCATCGAAGCCGGCGGCATGCTCATTTACGATCACGTCGAAAAGCGCAGCTATGGCACGGTCGAAGCGCTGGAAATGCTGGCTGCCAGCAGGCCATACCGCGACCTGCTGGTCGAAGCCCGCGTGCGCCTTTCAGACCTGCCGGAAATCCCCGCCGAAGCTCAGGGCTCGCCGCTTCGCTATAATGGCGACCTTGAGCGCCACCAGCGTTACGTTGCCTATTCCCACAATCAGGAAAGCTTCAAGTTCCTGATGGACCCGATGCTTCAGACCGGCGCGGAAAAGATCTCCGCCATGGGCTATGGCAACGCCATCAACGCGCTGTCCGACCAGGAAGGCGGCGTCGCGAAGTATTTCTCGCAGCGTTTTGCCCAAGTGACCAACCCGCCGCTCGACAGCATCCGCGAGGCCGACGGCATGACGCTCAGGATCGCGCTCGGCGCCAAGCCGAATATCGGCGCGAAGGCAGCAAGGCAGATCGTCATCCCCTCGCCCATCCTCACTCATCTCGACATGCTGAAGCTGCGCGAGCAGACGGAAACACCTTTCCGCTGCTTCGAGATGCTCTACACGCCGATCCTCGACGATGCGGATGCCAATGCGCTGGCGCTTGAGGCCGGCATAGGCACGCTTTGCGATGCGATTGCAGCCTTTGCCCGCGAGGAAGGCGGGATTGCCGTCGTCACAGACCGGCATGTGTCACGCGACCGCGCGGCGCTTCCGATGATCCTTGTCGTCTCGGCAATCAACCAGAAGCTCATTGAGGAAGGCGCACGTCTGCGCGTTTCACTCGTCGTCGAAAGCGGCCAGATCTCGTCCTCCCACCATGTCGCGGCGGCGCTCGGCTTCGGCGCTTCGGCTGTTTACCCGCTCGGCGTGCAGTTCCGCGCCGAGGAAAAGTTCGGGGCGGAAGCCGACAAGGCCTTCAAGCGCTTCGCCAAGGCGGCCGAAAAGTCGCTGATGAAGACCATGGGCAAGGTCGGTCTCTGCACCGCCGAAAGCTATGTCGCCGGCGAATTTTTCGAGCCGAATTTCCTCGATACCAGCGATCCGGTGCTCAAGCGCTACTTCCCGAACGTCAAGACGCCGGTCGGTGGCGTCAACTTCAAGGTCATCGCCCAGGCGGTCGCCGACTGGCATGCCAAGGCATTGACGGTGAAGAGCGAGGATGAGATCCCGTTGCTTGGCCTGTTCAAGGAACGTGCAGAGGGTGCCGGTCATTCCTTCGGCACCACGGCCGTGCGTGGCTTCGTCGATATGACGGAGGAAATGCCCTCATTCGCCGAACCGGATGGCGAGGAAGATCCCTTCCTGCGCCTGCTCACCCTCAACCGCCTCGACGACGCTTTCGGCATCGACGACGCGGCCTATACCAACACGAGCTACGACCGCCTGTCTTCCGAAGCGATCGACCGTTTCACCATCACGCCCGGTTACCGTTCCTTCGCCCGGATGATGGCAGAAGAACGCGCCCGTCGTCCCGCCGCTCTTCGCGACGTGCTGGCCTTCCCGGCAGATGTCACCTACGCGACCTCACCGGACGATTTCCGCAAGGAGATGAAGCGGTTTTCCCGCAAGGGGAACAACAGCTTCCTCGTGCGTGGACTGTGCTGCGAGGCCTTACCCGACGATGTCTTCCGCCTGACCCTGACCGGTCCGCAGGGCGGCGATCTTGCCCGGCTTGCAGCGCTCGGCCAGTCGCTCGTCGTCCGCTTCGGCGCAGATATCCTCGGCCATTGGCTGGAAGGCGGTGCGCTTGCCGTCCACGCGAGCGGCCAGGCTCTCGCTTACCTGAAGCTTCTCGGCACCGCCCCCACCGGCATTGCGCTCGATGAGGTTCAGCCGGCGAGCGAAATCACGCCGCTTCTCGCATCGGGCGCCATGAGCCATGGTGCGCTGGTGGCAACCGCTCACGAAGCCGTCGCCCACGGCACCAACATGGTCGGCGGCATGTCGAATTCCGGCGAAGGCGGCGAACATATTTCCCGTTACGGCACGATCCGTGCCTCGCGCATCAAGCAGTTCGCGTCAGGCCGTTTCGGCATCTGGGCAGGTTACCTCGCCGATCCGATGCTGGATGAGCTGGAAATCAAGATCGGCCAGGGCGCAAAGCCCGGCGAAGGCGGACAGCTGCCTGCCGCCAAGGTGACGGTCGAGATCGCTGCGGCGCGCGGCGGCACGCCGGGCGTCGAACTGGTCTCGCCGCCACCGCATCACGATACCTATTCGATCGAGGATCTGGCGCAGCTCATCCACGACTGCAAGGCGGCGCGCGTGCGCGTCATCGTCAAGCTCGTCTCGTCGGAAGGTATCGGCACGATCGCCGTCGGCGTCGCCAAGGCGGGTGCCGATGTCATCAACGTCGCCGGCAATACCGGCGGTACCGGGGCGGCTGCCGTCACCAGCCTCAAATACACCGGCCGCGCCGCTGAAATCGGCATTGCCGAAGTGCATCAGGCGCTCTGCGCCAACGGGTTGCGCCAGAAGGTGCTGCTGCGTTGCTCCGGCGCGCACCAGACCGCCAGCGACGTGGTAAAGTCCGCCCTACTCGGCGGCGACAGTTTTGAATTCGGTACGACGGCGCTGATGATGCTGAAATGCGTCATGGCGAAGAACTGCAACATCAAGTGCCCGGCGGGCCTCACCACCAATGCCGAAGTGTTTGACGGCGACCCACGGGCGCTGGCGCAGTATCTCCTGAACATCGCCCATGAAACCCGCGAAATCCTCGCGTCCCTCGGCTTCCGGTCTCTTCGCGAAGCGCGGGGACGCAGCGACCTTCTTCACCTTCTCGATCACCCGTCCAGCGTCGGGCAGCTTGACCTCCGCGCGATGCTGCAGGTGGTCGAGGAGGTGAAGATCACCGATCCGGTCTATATGGAAAAGGATTACGCAGTCGATGATGCCTTCATCGACATGGTGCGCTCGGCATTGATCGACGGCGGCCTGCCGGTGGTCGAGCTTGGCGGCAACCAGCATCTCAACAACCGCAACAAGAGCGTCGGCGGCCAGCTGGCGGTCGATATCGAGCGGATGCTGAACCACGAACTGAGCGAGGACGAGACACGTCATCTTCCGGCGGTGCGGCAGGACAAGCGCGGTCGCCGTTTCCTCGATGCGGGTTCGGTCAAGATCGCCACATCCGGCTCCGCCGGCCAGTCCTATGGCGCATTCTGCAACGACGGCATGATGCTGACACATACCGGCACCTGCAATGACGGCGTGGCTAAGAGCGCCAATGGCGGCACGATCTCCGTTCGTTCGCCGGGCGGCGGTTCGGTCGAGGCAGGCGGCAACGTGCTGATCGGCAATTTCGCCCTGTTCGGTGCAACCGGCGGCCGCCTCTTCGTCGAAGGCCAGGCGGGCGACCGGTTTGCCGTGCGCAATTCCGGCTCCACCGCGGTCGTCGAAGGCGTTGGCGATTTCTGCTGCGAATACATGACCAACGGCGCCGTCCTCAATCTCGGCTCCTTCGGCAAGGGCGTCGGCAACGGCATGAGCGGCGGCTTCTTCTATCAGTACGATCCCTATCGCGACCTGCCGAAGAAGATGAGCCACGATTCCATCCTGATCGGCTCGATCGCCGATCCGACCGACCCTTATGTGGCCTTCCACGCCGACGCGATCCGCATGATGCTGCAATGGCATGTGGAAGCGACGGGATCGGAAAAGGCGCGCTGGCTGCTCGAAAACTTCGAAAGCGAACGCTCGAATTTCGTCTATTGCCTGCCGCGCGCACTGCTCCTCTATCAGGATAGCGATGCCATCCTGAAGGCCAAGAGCCGCAAGGACCTGATCGAGGAACTGTCGACCGCACTTGCCGGCCATCAGGTGCGCAAGTTCAAGCTCGCCTATCGCGATGGCAAGCCGATATTGAACGGCAAGGCTCCCGGCCATGGTGAGACGGACACCGAAGAGATGTTCACGCTCATCAACAACTACACGGTGCTTTCCATGGCGCAGTCGCTTGCGATGGCGCGGGTTCCCAACGCACTCGGCCCGTCCGAACCGGCGGTCGAAAAGGCGGTGCGCAACCTGATCCTGACCGAGGATTTCGCGCTGATGCAGAAACTGTCGCGTTATGCCCGCGAGGCGATTGCCGATTACGACGACCAGGGCCTTGCGGTTCTCGTCTCCGAAAAGCGGCTTTCGGATTATCGCCAAGCGCTCGCCGGCCGCAACACGCTGTCGATCGACAGCCCCGGCACCTATGGCTGGATCATCCAGCAGACGGAAAGCAACCGCGACCGGATCGGACGCATCCCGAGCTTCGAGGAGCTCTTTGCAGCCAAGGCCGTCGGTGGCCTTGCAACAGCCAGAGCCTGAGACCGTGCCGATGATGATCCCGCATATCCCCGAGGACGCTCCCTTCAACGGCGAACAGCGCGCCTGGCTGTCCGGTTTCATGGCCGGCCTCAATTCGCGCCTCATCGCTGGTGAAAATACCGCCAGCGCTCCGGCTTCTAGTGCCGCGCAGCCGATCCATATCCTTTACGGCACCCAGACCGGCAATTCCGAAAATCTGGCCATGGATGCCGCCGCTTCCGCCAAAGGCCTCGGGATGGCGCCGGAGGTGCGCGGCCTCGACGATATCGAGATGGAAGCGCTCGCGGCAATGCGCCATGTGGTGATCGTCACCTCCACCTATGGCGAGGGCGAGATGCCGGACAATGCCCAGCTTTTCTGGGAGGCATTGTCCGCCGATACCGCGCCGCGTCTCGAGGGCATGAAGTTCGCCGTCTTGGCTCTTGGCGATACCGGCTATGACGGCTTCTGCCAGGCGGGCAAGTTGATCGACACACGCCTCGAACAGCTCGGCGCCACGCGTATCGCCACCCGTCTAGATTGCGATATCGATTTCGAGGATGCCGCTGCCGCATGGTTTGGCGAAACCCTGCCGCTTGCGGCCGAAAAGCCGGTCGCCGGCGCAGCCACCGCGACGGCACCATCACGAGAACAAACCGGCTGGAGCCGTAAGAACCCTTACGTCTCGACAATGGCGGTCAATCGCCGCCTCTCCGGGGCAGCTTCGACCAAGGAAATCCGTCATTTCGAATTCGATCTGGCAGATAGTGGTCTCGTTTACGAAGCAGGTGATGCGCTCGGTGTCATGCCGGTCAACGATCCGGCACTGGTCGATCTGCTGATCGCAAGGCTCGGCGCTGCGGCCGAAACAGAAATCAGCGGTGCCTCACTCGGCGCGCGGCTCTCGACCCAATATGAAATCTCGACGCCGTCGCGCGACCTGATTGCCGAAGTCGAACGCCGTGCCGGCCACGAGGAACTCACCCATGTCGTCCGCAATGGCGACAAGGAAGCGCTCGATGCGTTTCTGTGGAGCAAGGACACGCTCGACCTGATCTCACTCATTCCGCAAGGCAGCCTGACTGCAAGCGAGTTCATCAATCTTCTGAAGCCGCTTCAACATCGCGCCTATTCGATCTCGTCCAGCCCGAAAGAGGCAGAAGGTAGCGTCCATCTCACCGTTGCAAGCGTCCGTTATCACGCTGCCAACCGCGATCGCGGCGGTGTCTGCTCGACCTATATGGCGGATCGGGTGACTGAGGGTGCCTCCGCAGGCATTTTCGTCTCGCCGAACAAGGCTTTTCGCGTGCCCGGCAATGACGATGCGCCGATGATCATGGTCGGTCCCGGCACCGGAATTGCCCCTTTCCGCGCCTTCCTGCAGGAACGTCGTGCCCGCGGGGCAAAGGGCCGCAACTGGCTGTTCTTCGGTGACCAACGCCGCGAAAGCGACTTCATCTATGAAGACGAGCTTTCGACGATGAGCCGCGACGGCCTACTGACCCGCCTCGATCTCGCTTTCTCGCGCGATCAGGATGCCAAGATCTATGTCCAGACGCGGATGAAGGAAAACGGCAAGGCGCTGTTTTCCTGGCTGGAAGACGGTGCCTCCTTCTACGTCTGCGGCGATGCCAGCCGCATGGCCCGCGATGTCGACACTGCGCTCGGTGAGATCATCGCCGAACATGGCGGCATGACCGCGGAAAAGGCAGCGGACTATCTGGCCGGCCTGAAGAAGGACAAGCGGTATCTCCGCGACGTCTACTGACGGCTGACTTATGCGGTTGCGAGCCTGACAGGTCAGTGGCTCGCGGACGCGAAGATCTCGATGACGAAACAGGGCTCTTGGGTCTCAAGCCTCAAGTCACGGCTATCTGCCGGATTATCAAGGATCACGGCGTCGAGCGGGCCAAGCTCGACCTGTGACACCTGCGCCTTGCCCGTCACAACGAGGATGACGAGTGTCGCCTCAGCAGAGAACCCGATCTCGCCGCCGTGCTCTGCCCGTGTCACACGATGCGAAAAGCGCCCGCGCCGGGTCATCACATTCAGATCGGTAATCGGCCCTTCCTGAAGCACGGCTTCGGTCTTGGCATCACCCGCAAACGAAAACGGCATAGATTTACGGCCAAGTATCGTCGACGCCATGCCTTCGACCGAAAGCATCATGCCATCCCCGGTCAGGATGCTCAGCGTCCGGTCAATGCCCGGAAAGATGGAGAACAGGCCATCGGACACGACCGGCGCCATGCTGATGCGCCAGTCGAATGTGTCGACGTTCGCGCTTTCAGGAAAGACGGCGATCTCGACCGTCTCTCCCTTGCCGTTCTTCCACGGCATGCGCTCGTGGTCGCCTGCACGAAGAATGCGCATCGGCTCAGTTTCCGAGGATGCCAGGGAGACGCAATCCCTTTTCGGTCGCGCATTCAACGGCGATCTCATATCCCGCATCCGCGTGGCGCATGACGCCGGTCGCCGGGTCATTCCACAGCACTCGCTCCAGACGGCGCTCGGCATCTTCCGACCCGTCAGCGCAGATCACCATGCCGGAATGCTGCGAATAGCCCATGCCGACGCCGCCGCCGTGATGCAGCGACACCCATGTGGCGCCCGATGCGGTATTCAGGAGCGCATTGAGCAGTGGCCAGTCGGAGACGGCATCCGATCCATCCTTCATCGCTTCCGTCTCACGGTTCGGCGACGCGACCGAGCCACTGTCGAGATGATCGCGGCCGATGACGATCGGGGCGGAAAGCTCGCCATTGCGGACCATTTCGTTGAAGGCGAGGCCGAGCTTGTGGCGATCACCGAGACCCACCCAGCAAATGCGGGCCGGGAGCCCCTGAAACGCGATGCGCTCCTTCGCCATGTCCAGCCAGTTATGCAGGTGCTTGTTGTCCGGCAGCAGTTCCTTCACCTTGGCGTCGGTCTTGTAGATATCCTCCGGATCGCCGGAGAGTGCGGCCCAGCGGAACGGGCCGATGCCGCGGCAGAAGAGCGGGCGGATATAGGCCGGCACGAAGCCCGGGAAGGCGAAGGCATTTTCCAGTCCCTCGTCCTTAGCCACCTGGCGAATATTGTTGCCATAGTCCAGCGTCGGCACACCGGCATCCCAGAAGGCGACCATGGCCTCGACATGCGCCTTCATCGAGGCGCGGGCAGCGACTTCAACCGATTTCGGATCACTCTCGCGCCTGGCCTTGGCCTCCTCCACGGTCCAACCGATCGGCAGGTAACCGTTGCGCGGGTCATGCGCCGAGGTCTGGTCGGTAACGATATCGGGACGCGGGCCACCGGCCTGCATCCGCTTGACCAGTTCCGGAAAGATTTCGGCGGCGTTGCCGAGCAGACCGACGGATTTTGCTTCGCCCTTGGCCGTCCATTCGGCGATCATCGCAAGCGCTTCGTCCAGCGTCTTCGCCTTGGCATCGACGTAACGGGTGCGCAGGCGAAAATCGATGCGGGTCTCGTCGCATTCGACCGCAAGGCAGCAGGCGCCGGCCATCACGGCGGCAAGCGGCTGGGCGCCGCCCATGCCGCCGAGGCCGCCGGTCAGGATCCACTTGTCCTTGAGGCTGCCGTCATAATGCTGGCGGCCCGCCTCGACGAAGGTTTCGTAGGTACCCTGCACGATGCCCTGCGTACCGATATAGATCCACGAACCGGCAGTCATCTGGCCGTACATGGCCAGCCCCTTCTTATCCAGTTCGTTGAAATGGTCCCAGGTCGCCCAATGCGGCACGAGGTTGGAATTGGCGATCAGCACACGCGGCGCATCCTTGTGGGTGCGGAACACGCCGACCGGCTTGCCGGACTGAACAAGCAGCGTCTCTTCCTCGGTCAGCGTCTTCAGCGTTGCCGCGATCTTGTCAAAGTCGTCCCAGGTGCGGGCCGCGCGGCCGATGCCGCCATAGACGACCAGTTCATGCGGGTTCTCGGCCACGTCCGGATCGAGATTGTTCATCAGCATGCGAAGCGGCGCTTCGGTCGTCCAGCTCTTGGCAGTGAGTTCTGGCCCCCGCGGGGAGCGGACGTCGCGGATGTTGTGGCGCGGATTGGTCATGACTTCTGTTCCCGTTGTTCTTCTGCAATCAGATATCGAGCACCGGCAGGATGCCGGCAGAGATGGCAGAGGCGAGCGCGCCGGTTGCAACGAGCGCACTCGCAGCGGCAAGATCCGGCGCCATGTAGCGATCGTCTTCGAGCGACGGAACGGCGGCGCGCAGCACTGCCAAGGCCTTTTTCAACTCCGGGCTGGTCTTCAGCGGACCGCGCAGTTCGACACCCTGAACCGCGGCAAGCGCCTCGATGCCGAGAATGCCGAACAGGTTTTCGGTCATCGCCAGCAGGCGGCGGGCACCATGGCAGGCCATGGACACATGGTCTTCCTGGTTGGCGGAAGTCGGTGTCGAATCCACCGAGGCCGGATGCGACATCTGCTTGTTTTCGCTCATCAGCGCGGCAGACGTGACTTCGGCGATCATCAGGCCGGAATTCAGGCCCGGTTTTTTCGAGAGAAACGCCGGCAGGCCATAAGACAGGGCGGGATCGACCAGAAGCGCTACACGGCGCTGGGCAATCGCGCCGATTTCGCAGATGGCAAGCGCCGTCTGATCGGCGGCGAAGGCAACCGGCTCTGCGTGGAAATTGCCGCCTGAAACGACTTCGTTATCGGAAAGAACCAGCGGATTGTCGGTCACCGCATTGGCTTCGATTTCCAGCGTGCGGGCGACCTGTCGCAACAGGTCGAGGCAGGCGCCATCCACCTGCGGCTGGCAGCGGATGCAATAGGGATCCTGCACACGCTCGTCGCCTTCGATATGGCTTTCGCGGATTTCGGAACCGGACAGAAGCTGGCGCAGCGCGGCACCGGCATCGATCTGCCCCTTGTGACCGCGCAGCGTATGGATGTCCGGATGGAAGGGAGCGGAAGACCCCATTGCTGCATCGGTGGACAGAGCGCCGGTAACCAGTGCGGTCTGTGCGGCGCGATGGGCACGGAACAGGCCGGCAAGCGCCAGCGCGGTAGAAGTCTGTGTGCCGTTGATCAGCGCCAGCCCTTCCTTGGCGGCGAGCACGACCGGTGTAAGACCCGCCTTTGAAAGCGCATCGGCGGAAGCCATCCGCTCACCGGCGAAAAAGGCTTCCCCCTCGCCCATCATCGAGGCTGCCATATGGGCAAGCGGTGCGAGGTCGCCGGAAGCGCCGACCGAGCCCTTTTCAGGGATGACCGGGATGACGCCCTTTGCCAGCATGCCCTCGATCAGCCGCACCAGATCCAGCCGAACGCCCGAAGCGCCGCGGCCGAGCGAAATCAGCTTCAGCGCCATGATCAGCCGCACGACGTTTTCCGGCAGCGGCGCACCGATGCCGCAGCAATGCGACAGGATGAGATTGCGCTGCAGGGTGGCGAGATCGGCCGCGTCGATCTTGATCGAGGCGAGCTTGCCGAAGCCGGTATTGATCCCATAGACCGGCGCGTTGCCGGCGGCGATCTCGGCGATGCGACGAGCGCCCTTCTCGATGCCCGCATCAAAGGATCGATCGAGAACGGCCGGTTCGTTGTTCCAATAGATATTTGCGAGATCGGCAAGCGGAACGCTGCCCGGATGAAGCGTGATCGTCATGCGGATACCTGCTGGCCCCTGATGGTCTGGCCTTTGAAGATGCGGGAATGGAGCGGATTGAAGCCGATGCGATAGACGAGTTCCGCAGGGCGATGGATGTTCCAGATGGCAAGATCGGCGGACCTGCCGACCTCCAAAGTGCCTGTTTGGCTCAGAAGTCCGAGCGCGCGGGCCGCTTCACGGGTCGCGCCGGCAATGCACTCATCCACCGTCAGGCGGAACAGCGTTGCCGACATGTTCATCGTCAGAAGCAATGATGTCAGCGGAGAGGTGCCGGGATTGCAGTCGGTAGCGATTGCTAGCTTCACACCGGCATCGCGCAACGTCTGGATCGGCGGCTTCTGCGTTTCATTGATGGCATAGAATGCGCCGGGCAGAATGACAGCCACGGTGCCCGCCTCGGCCATCGCGGCAGCGCTCTCGGCATCGAGATATTCCAGATGATCGGCAGACAGCGCGCCATAGGACGCCGCCATCTTTGCCCCGCCAAGGTTCGACAACTGTTCGGCATGCAGTTTTACCGGAATGCCGAGCGCCTTGGCGTGGTCGAAGACACGGGCCATCTCCTCGACCGAAAAGGCGATACCTTCGCAAAATCCGTCGACGGCATCGATCAGGCCTTCGGCATGCGCCTTGTGCATGCCCGGCAGCACGATATCGGTAATGTAATCGCTGTTGCGACCCCTGTATTCGACCGGCGTCGCGTGGGCTGCGAGATAGGAGGTCACGACGCGAACGGGGCGAACCTTTTCCAGCGCGCGCGCGGCGCGCAGCATGTTGAGCTCACCTTCGATCGAAAGCCCGTAACCGGACTTGATCTCAAGCGTCGAGACAGCTTCGGCAAGCAGCGTATCGACGCGCGGCAGCGCCGCCTTGACCAAGCCTTCGACGGAAAGCGCATTGGTTGCCTTGACGGAGGAAACGATACCGCCGCCTGCGCGCGCAACTTCCTCATAGGTCGCACCTTCGAGCCGCATCTCGAATTCCATCGCGCGATCACCGCCGAAGACGATATGCGTATGGCAATCGATCAGGCCGGGCGTGATCCAGCGTCCCTGGCAATCGATGATCGAGGCATCAGCGTTCAGATCCGCCGGTAGATCGACCTCAGCGCCGACGAATACGATCCGCCCATCCTTGGCCGCGATCGCGCCATTCTCGATGACGCCAAGCCCATTCGTGCCCTCGGCAAGGGTCGCCAGATGCGCATTTGTCCACACCGTGATGCCCGCATGAGACTCGGAATGACTGGAAGAAACACTGCCCAAGTTTTCGTTCCCGCACATTGATTGCGCCTTTCATTATGGGTAAACATGTATATACATAATAGCCATCTTGGCAAGCGCTTATCTTCACCTGAAGATACACCCGTGATCAGACAATCCAACGACGGACCGGCAATCATGACTAATTCGGCTGCTTCGACGCTTCATGCAGGCTCGGCACTCCTGCCTCAGGGATGGGCTTCCAATGTGCGCATCTCGATCACGGGCGGGATTATCTCGGATATCGATATCGGCGTTGACGCCAAGGCGACCGACGAGCGTCATTCGGTTCTCGTCCCTGCCATGAGCAATCTTCACAGCCACGCATTCCAGCGCGCCATGTCCGGCTTGGCCGAACTTCGCGGACCGACCGACGACAGTTTTTGGAGCTGGCGCGCGCTGATGTATCGTTTTGCCCTGCAGATGACGCCGGAACAGATCGAAGCGGTTGCGGCACAGCTCTATATGGAAATGCTCGAGGCCGGCTTCTGCCGCGTCGGTGAGTTCCACTATCTGCATCACGACCGCGATGGCTCGCTTTATGCCAACATCGCCGAACATGCCGAGCGGATTGCTGCGGCGAGTGCCCAGACCGGCATCGGCCTGACCTTGCTGCCGGTCTTTTATGCACATTCCGGCTTCGGCGGACAGGCTCCGATCGACGGCCAGCGCCGTTTCATCAATTCGACAGACAGTTTTGGCCGACTGATGGAGGCTTGCCGGACAATGCAGGCCTCACTACCCGGCATGCAGCTCGGCATAGCACCGCACAGCCTGCGCGCCGTAACACCTGCCGAGCTGACCGCTATTTTGCCCTTGGCCGAAGGCGGCCCCGTGCATATCCATATCGCCGAACAGACCAAGGAAGTGGAGGACTGTATCGCATGGTCCGGTGCGCGCCCGGTCGAATGGCTGCTGGATCATGCTCCGGTCGATGATCGCTGGTGCCTGATCCACGCCACCCACCTGACGGATCAGGAAGTGGCGAATATGGCCACAAGCGGCGCGGTCGCCGGTCTCTGCCCGATCACCGAGGCCAATCTCGGTGACGGTACGTTCGCAGCCTCCGCATTCCTTTCAAAGGGCGGCCGCTTCGGCGTCGGGTCGGATTCCAACGTGCAGATTTCTCTCGCGGGCGAATTGCGCCAGCTCGAATATTCGCAACGTCTCGCTCATCGCGCCCGCAACGTCATTGCGGCACCGAACGGATCAACCGGTCGCCGACTTTTCGACGCGGCTATTTATGGCGGGGCACAGGCTCTTGCGACGAAGGCGGGGCTGGCTGCAGGCGCCCCCGCCGATATCGTTGCTCTCGATACCGGCAATGCCTCCTATCTCGCAGAGGACAGCCTGCTTGATAACTGGATTTTCGGTGGAGATGTCACAGTCGAAAGCGTCTGGGCTGCAGGGAACAAGAAGGTCGTCAACGGCCGGCACGTAGCACGAGACAAGATCCGGAAACACTTCGCAAAAACAATGCAGGCCCTGCTTAGCGGTTAAGCGGCTACTGAATAGGGCGACTCGCGCCGGACCGATTTAGACACGACAACCAGCAAGCTTTTGAAGCGGACTTTGCTGCACAAGATGCCATCAGGCTGTGAGCAGCTGGGCCTGAACATGAGACACTAAGGGGGGTATTTCGCCCCCTCAACGCTTGCTTAATTGATCACCGGCTCAGACACTTTGGCACCGAATTCTGTCTTTAGAAAATCGAAGTCACAGCCCTTGTCTGCCTGTTCGATATGTTTGGTGAACATAAAGCCATAGCCCCGCTCGTAGAGCGGCTCGGGTGATACCCAGGCAGCCTTGCGTGCCGCCAGTTCATCATCCGGGACGAGCATGTTGAGGCTGCGGGCCGGAATATCGAGTTCCACCATATCCCCGGTTTTCAACAGGGCCAGCGGTCCACCGACAAAGGCTTCCGGTGCGGCGTGCAGCACGCAGGCCCCGAAACTCGTTCCCGACATGCGGGCATCGGAAATCCGCACCATGTCCCGCAGGCCGAGTTTCAAAAGCGCTTTCGGCATCGGGATCATCCCCCATTCCGGCATTCCCGGTCCGCCCTGCGGCCCTGCATTGCGCAGCACCAGCACCGTTTCCGGCGTCAGTGGATAATCGGGATCGTCGATAATCTTCTTCAGTTCCGGATAGCTGTCGGCCACCAATGCCGGACCCTGGTGCCGGTGAAATTTCGGATCGCAGGCCGCGGGCTTGATCACTGCTCCATCCGGGCAAAGATTGCCCTTCAAGACGGCCAGCGACCCTTCGTGATAGACGGGATTGGACAGCGGCCGGATGACATCCTCGTTCCAGATCTTCACATCATCCAGCCCATCCGTGAGCGGCTTGCCTGTGACGGTGATAGCGGTCGGATCCAGCTTGTCGCCAAGCTGCTTCATCAGCGCCCGCAAGCCCCCGGCATAGAAGAAATCCTCCATCAGATAGGTCGCGCCTGAAGGACGGATGTTTGCGATAACCGGCGTCGTGCGGCCGATGCGGTCAAGATCCTCTAGTTCCAACGGCACGCCGGCGCGGCGCGCCATGGCGATCAGGTGGATGATCGCATTGGTCGAACAGCCCGTCGCCATCGCCACTGTGACGGCGTTGGTGACAGCAGCCGGCGTGATCACCTTTTCGGGCGTCAGATCCTCCCACACCATCTCGACGATCCGCCGGCCGCAGGTGGCCGACATGCGCTGATGGTTGGCATCGGCCGCCGGAATGGAGGAAGCATTCGGCAAGGTGAGCCCCATCGCCTCGGCAATCGCCGTCATCGTGGACGCTGTGCCCATGGTCATGCAATGGCCGTAGCTGCGGGCGATACCGCCTTCGATCCCCTGCCATTCCTCTTTTGAAATCGTTCCGGCCCGCCGTTCATCCCAATATTTGAAGCCGTCTGTGCCGGAGCCCAGAGCCTTTCCGGCATAGTTACCGCGCAGCATCGGCCCGGCCGGAAGGTAGATGAAAGGCAGTCCCATCGACACCGCGCCCATGACCAGTCCCGGCGTGGTCTTGTCACAACCACCCATCAGCACCGCACCATCAATCGGGTGCGATCTGAGCAGTTCCTCTGTCTCCATTGCCAGCATGTTGCGATAGAGCATGGTCGTCGGTTTGACGAAATTTTCCGAGAGCGACAGCGCCGGCAGTTCCATCGGAAAGCCGCCTGCCTGCAAGACACCACGCTTCACCCATTCAGCCCGTTCGCGAAAGTGCATGTGGCAGGGCTGCGCATCCGACCATGTGTTGATGATTGCAATGATCGGCCGACCTTCCCAGTCTTCCGGCGCATAGCCCATCTGCATGGTCCGCGACCGATGGCCGAACGACCGCTGGTCGTCCGGCATCATCCAGCGCGCCGAGCGCAGTTCCTCATACGTCTTTTTCCTGATCGTCATTCTTCACTCCTCGCACCATAAGGCGCTGCCAATCGGCTCATCAGAAGCTGATTCCGTTGCCTGAAATGAAAGCCGAAAGCGCAGCTTGCTGCTGTGCCGTCAAAGGCCAGGCCGAGGGCGGGCGTGCTGGGCCACAATCATGCCCAATCAGCGCCAGCGCGGCCTTCACCCCGGTCACATTCGTCCCGTTCATCTCTTCAGCCCGAACCGACTCAAAGTCCTTCATGCCGTCGATCAGCCGGTTGGCGCCCGTATAGTCACCCGTCGCAAGTGCGGCATGAATGGCAACTGACCTTTGCGGCCAGACATTGATGAGGCCGGACGTGAACCCTCTTGCACCAACCGCATAGAATACCGGTGCCCAGATCTCCGCCAGACCGCCCACCCAGACGATCTCCGGATCGCAGGCCGCCATCGCTTCCGATAGTTTCAATGGGTTTGGCGTTGCCCATTTGACGCCGATGACGGAGGGCAGCGCGCACAGATCCGCAATCGCCCTGGTGCCGATTGCATCGTTGCGCAAATAAAGCACGACCGGCAACCCGTCTGCCGCATCCGCCACCGTCCGTACGTAATCGACAAGCCCGCGCGGGGAGGAAAACGGATCCGGTGGCTGATGGACCATCAGCGCCGAAGCGCCGGCTTGACGTGACACGGATGCCAGCCGACAGGCATCACGTATGCCTCGCCCGACGCCGGCTACCAGTGGCACCCGGCCGGCCACATGTTCGGCCGAGGATTGCACCATCGCCTCCGCCTCGTCGAGCGTCAGGGCGTAAAACTCGCCGGTATTGCCATTGGCGACCATGATATGGACGCCCGCGGCGATCGCCCGATCGATGATCGGCTCCTGCATCTCCGGCAGGATATCGCCGTTATGATCGTAAGGCGTGACCAGAATGCCGGATATGCCGGTAAGGGCGGATTTCAGATCCTGCATCATTGCGTCCTACTCCGTAAATGCCTCTTCGCGCTTGCGGCTGATGCTCGGCGAAAGCACGAGTGCCAGAACCACGACGGCGAAGATCAGAAGCGAAAGACTGAGCGGGCTGCGCACGAAAATCGACGGATCGCCCTGGCTGATCAGCATCGCACGGCGCAAATTCTCCTCCAGCATCGGCCCAAGAATGAAGCCCAGAAGCAACGGCGCCGGTTCGAACCGCATTTTGCTGAGCGCAAAGCCGATGACGCTGAAACCCGCCATGACGAATACGTCGAAGACGCTGTTGTTGATGCTGTATGCGCCGATGCAACAGAAGCCGATAATAGCAGGGAAGAGGAGATGATACGGCACGGTCAGCATTTTCACCCAGAGCCCGATCAGCGGCAGGTTGAGGATGACAAGCATGAGGTTGCCCGACCACATTGAAACAATCATACCCCAGAACAGAGCCGGCTCGTCCGAGATGACGTTCGGACCGGGGGTGATACCCTGTATGATCATGGCGCCGACCATCAACGCCATCACCGGGTTGCCAGGAATGCCGAGCGTCAGCATCGGAATGAATGAGGTCTGCGCGCCGGCATTGTTGGCGGATTCCGGTGCTGCAACGCCTTCGATCGCCCCTTTGCCGAATTCGGCGCGATTTGGGGAAATCCGTTTTTCCATCGCATAGGAAGCAAACGAGGCAAGCATCGCTCCACCGCCGGGCAGGATCCCGAGAAAGGAACCGAGGGCGGTGCCGCGAAGGACGGGGGCGATGATCCGCTTGATATCCTGCCTGGTCAGCATCAGTCCGGTGACGCGCTTCACACCCACCGAACGCTCATGCTCGCCTTCCAGGTTGCGCAGGATCTCGCAGATCCCGAAGATACCCATGCTGACGGCAACGAAGTTCAAACCGTCATAGAGTTCGGGAATATCAAAAACATAACGCGGCGTGCCGCTCTCCACATCGGTGCCGACCGTGCCGAGGATCAATCCGAAGACGATCATTGCAAATGCCTTCAACAGCGACCCACTGGCGAGCGCAACCGAAGCGACGAGACCCAGCACCATCAGCGAAAAATATTCCGCCGGCCCGAAATTCAGCGCTACGGCTGCCAGAGGCGGTGCGGCAACAGCAAGAAGGATGGTTGCCACTGTACCTGCGAAAAACGAACCGAGTGCCGCCGTAGCAAGCGCAGCACCGGCTCGGCCGTTTCGCGCCATCTGATATCCGTCGATTGCAGTAACAACCGAGGAGCTTTCGCCCGGCAGATTGATCAGGATCGCCGTTGTCGAGCCACCATACTGTGCACCATAGAAGATGCCAGCCAGCATGATCAGCGCCGATTCCGGCGGCAAGCCGAAAGTGATCGGCAACAGCATGGCGATCGTCGCCGTCGGCCCTAGCCCCGGCAGTACACCGATGGCGGTGCCGAGCAGGCAGCCGATAAAGCCATAAAACAGGTTCATCGGCATGAAGGCGGTCGAAGCACCGAGCCAGAGGTTAGAGAAGATATCCATAAGCAATCCATTCCGTTTCGTCGGCTAGTCAGAAAGCACTTGTGAGAGCCCGCTAGAAAAGTTCGCCGATAAAGGGGATCCAGGGGCCAAAGGCTGAGACCGGAAGCGACAGGAGCTTGGTAAAAAGCAACACGGAACAGGCAGCAAGAAACAGTCCAAGCAGAATTGAATGTCGCCAATTGGCATAGCGGCTGGCGGTCGCTACGCCGACGATCAGCAGCAGCATTGTCGGCGCCAAACCAAGCCCCGCAAGTGCGAGACCGAAGCCGATCGGTCCGAGAATTACCAGAAAATAAGCCTTCCAGTTCCAGGTTTCCGGATCACCTGCTTCGGCATCGACCATCAGCGACTGCACGACGATCAACGCACCAATAGCCATCAGGAGAAGGCTCAACATGGTCGGGAAGTAACCCGGCCCCATCTGGAAGGAGTTCCCGACTTCAAGTTCCCGGCCGAACCAGATGAACAGCAAGCCGACACAGATCATCGTCACGCCGCCGACGAAGTCGCGGCTGTTTCTAATTTTCAGCATGGCATGATACTCGCGTGTGAAAGACATGCCGGCCGGGAACTGGATCCGGCCGGCAGATTGGCTCATTGCAGCGGCACGTTCGCAGCCTTGATGACGTCAGCCCACTTTGCCGTTTCCTTGTCTATAAAAGCCTGGAACTCGGCCGGCGTATTACCGACCGGCGTCACGCCCATCGCCTTGAGCTTTTCCTGCATCGCAGGCTCCGCGATAATGGCCTGAACTTCCTTGCTGAGCTTTTCGACGATTTCCGGCGGCGTGCCGGGAGGAGCAAAGAGGCCATGCCATGAGGTTGCCTCGAAGCCGGGGATCGTGCTTGCCATGGTCGGCACGTCGGGCAGCAAATCAGCCTTTCCGAGGCTGGTGACAGCCAGCGCCTTCACCTTGCCCGCCTTCACCTGCTGGGCGGCCGTCGGAATATTGTCGAACATCATATCCACATGGCCGGCCACGACATCGAGGATCGCCTGACTGCTACCCTTGTATGGCACGTGAGTAATCTTGATGCCGGCTTTGGTCGCGAGAAGCTCGCCGGCCAGATGGATCGAGGTGCCGACGCCGGAAGACGCATAGGTATGCTTGCCCGGCTCGGTCTTCAGGAACGCGATCAGCTCCTCTACATTGTTCGCCTTGATCTTGTCCGGGTTGACAACGAGCACGTTCGGCAGGCTGGCGATCAGCGAAATAGGTGCGAAACCTTTCTCTTTGTCGTAAGGCAGCGTCTTATAGAGCGTCTGGTTGATCGCGTTGGAGCTGACCGTACCCATGCCGATCGTATAGCCGTCAGGCTTCGAACGAGCGAGGTCGCCCAGACCGATGTTACCACCCGCGCCGGGCTTGTTCTCCACGATGAAACGTTGCCCAAGGCGCTTGTCCAGTTCCTCGGCAACGAGACGGCCGAACGTATCGGTATTGCCGCCCGCTGCGAATGGCACGACGACGGTCACGGTCTTGGTCGGATAATCCTGCGCGTGGCTCGGTTGCAAGCCGACGACACAGATAGCGGTCGCAGCGGCCGCAATCGTCATGAAACGTTTGAGCTTCATATTATTTCCTCCAATTATCCGGCCTCCTGCCGGTCCCAATCCTCCATTCCCCGACCCTCCGACGAAGAAATGAAAGCGCTTTCATTGTAACTTCAAAATCCTCATCCGCAACCGCGGCGCGAAAAATTTTAAATTATTATTTTCAATTGATTAGAACTTTTATCGCCAAATTTTGCGGTTTATCGCTTGATAAAAGCTATAATGAAAGCGTAACTCATTTTCACAGGAATGAGTGTCATGACCGATTACGACAAAAGCAAGCATATCAGGAACGGCGGTCCGGTGACGCTTGCCGATATAGCCAAACTCGCCGGGGTCTCGCCGGTCACCGTTTCGCGCGCCATCAACACTCCGGCGCTGGTCAAGCCGCACACACTGGAAGCGATCGAAAAGGTCATTGCCCGCACCGGCTATGTGCCAAATCTGCTTGCCGGCGGCCTCGCTTCACGCCGCACGAGGCTGATCGCCGCGATCGTCCCTTCGGTCGCCAGCACCATTTTTGCCGAAACCATTGAAGGGCTCAATGCCGAACTCGTCTCCGCCGGCTATCAGCTTCTGCTCGGCCTGTCAGGCTATGACCCCGGCCGCGAGCTGGAACTGACCCGTGCCATTCTTGCCCGCCGGCCGGACGGCATCATCCTCACCGGCATTACCCATATGAAGGAAACCCGCGCCATGCTCACGGGCGCGTCACTGCCTATAGTGGAAATATGGGACTCTACCCCCTCGCCGCTCGACACCGCCGTCGGCTTTTCCCATGCGGCAGTCGGTCGGCTGGTTGCCGAGCATCTGCTGATCCGGGGCTATGACCGCTATGCGCAGGTCGGCGCCAACGACCCGCGCGCCGTTCAGCGCCGCGATGGTTTCGTCAATCGGCTGAAAGGGATTGCCGAGGTCGAGTTGCCGGAACTGGATATGAATTCACCCTCCACCTTCCGCGACGGACGCATGGCGATGGCGCAACTTCTCGATCGAGGAGAGGGTTCGCTCGGCGTATTTTGCTCATCGGACGTAGTCGCGCATGGCGCATTGGCTGAAGCCCATGCACGCGGCTGCAACATGCCGGGGGAGCTCGCCATCATAGGGTTTGGCGATTTCGATTTCGCCCCGCACACCCATCCGCCGCTGACAACGGTCCGTATCGACCGTCGCGATATCGGCACCAAGGCGGCCCGCTCGATTCTTCGAAAAATAGCGGGTGATACAAGTGTAGAGGCGATGATCGATATCGACTTCCACATCGTTGCTCGCGGCACCGCCTGATTCAAGGTTTCTTGCCGAATTCGGCCGTGCCGCGCGTCCAATGTCCCGCCTGCTCTGATAGCGTGATCCCAAGTCCGGGCCGGTTGGGCACCAGCATGTGTCCCCCCTTGATTTCCAGCCGCTCGTTGAACAGGGGATCAAGCCAATCAAAATGCTCTACCCAAGGCTCAAGTTCGTAGGCTGCAGCGAGATGCAGATGGATTTCCATGGCAAAATGCGGCGCGAGCTGCAGCTTTTTCGCCTCAGCCAGCGCACAGATCTTCAGGAACTGCGTGATGCCACCGACACGCGGTGCGTCCGGCTGGATGAAGTCGACAGAATTATTCTGGATGAGCGCAATATGCTCCAGCACGCTCGCCAACATCTCACCGGTCGCGATTGGCGTATCGAGCTGGGCTGCCAGCGCGGCATGTCCTTCGACGTCATACGCGTCGAGCGGCTCCTCAATCCAGGTTAGATTGTAAGGCTCCATAAGCCGACCGAAACGCATCGCACTCGGGCGGTCCCATTGCTGATTGGCATCGACCATCATTGCAGCACGGCCACCGATCCGGTCATGCACGGCAGCGACGCGCTTGAGGTCAACCGCCATATCCGGTTGCCCGACCTTGATCTTGATCCCGCCAATACCGGCCGCGATCGACTGCTCGACGTTGTCGAGTACCTCTTCGATCGGCGAGGAAAGAAAGCCGCCGGACGTATTGTAGCATTGCACGCTGTCGCGATGTGCACCGAGCAGTTTGGCAAGCGGCAGTCCCGCACGCTTGGCTTTCAGATCCCACAGCGCGACGTCAAAGGCAGCGATTGCCTGCACCGCAAGCCCGCTGCGCCCAACGGAAGCCCCCGCCCAGCAGAGTTTGTTCCAAAGCTTGGCTATATCGTTCGGGTCTTCGCCGATCAGGACATGGGCGATTTCCTTTGCATGCTCATATTGTCCCGGCCCGCCGGCGCGTTTGGAATAGCTGAAGCCAATGCCGCTGTGACCGTGCTTTGTCTCGATTTCAGCGAAGAGGAACGCCACTTCCGTCAGCGGTTTTTGTCGTCCGGTGAGCACTTTCGCATCGCTGATCGGCGTCTTCAGTGGCAAGAAGACCGACGACAGCTTGATCCAGGCAATACTGTCGGCTCCGACCGTCGTCCTTTGCGGATCATTCGCTACTGGCAACTGCGTGTCCATGTTTCCACCCCATGTTCGGCTGCTCGGAGCCACATCCTCGCTTGACCAATAATCTCGAGATCAATTTAAGTCCAAGTCGATTATTATTGAATATCGATACAAGGATTGAATAGATGTTGGATATGGGTCAGGTCCGATCCTTTGTTATTCTGGCATCCGAGCTGAATTTCAGCCGGGCAGCCAGACGACTGAACATCACCCAGCCACCGCTCAGCCGGCAAATCAGGCTGCTGGAGCAGGAACTCGATGTGAAACTGGTGGAGCGCACGAGCCGTCGCGTCACACTCACTGCTGCGGGAATGACGTTTCTTGCCGAAGCACAAAGGTTACTTGAGCAAAGCGACGCCGCGATAACGGCAACACGGAGGGCTGCGCGGGGCAGCGCCGGATCCATAAAGATCGCCTTTGTCGGAGCCGCCACATATAGTTTCCTGCCCAAATTCATAGGTCAAGCGCGCGCCGCAGCACCGCAGATCGAGCTGGAGCTTGTGCAGATGGAAACGTCCGAGCAGCTTCAAGCCATCAATGCTGGCGATATCGACCTTGGCCTCTCACGTCCGCTTGCCGGCACACACCATCTCGAAAGTATCTCTGTTGCGCAAGAGCCCATGATGCTGGCCATACCTCGTGCACATCCACTCGCCACCAAGCGCCGCCCTGGCCTGGATGCACTCAACGGCGAACCCTTTATCAGCTTCTCGACGCCAGCCCGCTATCTCCACGACAAACTGACGAGACTGATGGCTGACAATTCAGTCACACCCCGGATCGTTCAAAGCATGACCCACTCGCAGGCGATCCTATCGTTGGTCAGTGCCGGAATAGGTCTGGCAATCGTGCCCGCCGGCACACAGAACGCCTGTTTCGACAACGTCGTGTTTCGCCCGATGGATCTGCAGCAAGAATGTGTTGCCGAACTTCATGCCATCTGGAGCCCGAACAACCGGAATGCGCTACTGCCGGACATCTGCGGCCTCGTATCTGCCATCGACAGCTAAGGTTTGCAGAGATTAGCGAGGCTTTCAGATATCTGCATCCCAATAGGGATGAGTTCCGAAAAACTCGACCATAAAGTCAATGCCGAGCGATTTTGAGGAAAACCGATGCTCGTACCGCTGATGCGAATAGCTGATCTCAGGCCTCCATATCCTATGTTCTCAACTGCCCATATCTGACCCGTCCCATGCCTGATTTTTTATCAGATACACTTGTAACGCATCGCCTTACCCTCGGAGAAAAAATCTAAACAACTGACAAAATTATGAAATTTCAGTTTCACATTTGTTGGCATGAAACCTGCTTCTCTTTATTCGACTGGGCAAAAGTCCAGCACGGATTAAAAAAGAGGGAACGGTATGACAAAAACATCATTGAGGAACTGGCGTGACAGGGGATTTTTGAAGACCCTGCGGACGGCAACGCTACTCGGCGTGGCGTTTGCGGCCACTGCGAGCTCGGCATTTGCTGCCGGGACGCTCCGGATTGGCATGACGGCATCCGATATTCCCCTGACCACCGGTCAGACGGACCAAGGCGGCGAAGGCCAGCGCTTCATGGGATACACGGTCTACAATTCGCTGATTGAGTGGGACCTCAGCAAAGCCGACAAGCCCTCTGCGCTGATCCCCAGCCTTGCGACGTCCTGGACTGTCGACCCGGCCGACCATACCAAATGGACATTCAAGCTGCGTGACGGCGTGAAATTCCACGACGGAAGCGTCTTCAATGCCGATGCGGTCGTCTGGAACCTCGACAAGCTCCTGAAGACCGACGCCCCGCAATTCGACCAGCGCCAGTCGGCGCAGGGCAAATCGCGCATTCCGGCGGTTGCCAGCTACAAGGCGATCGATCCGACGACCGTCGAGATCGTCACCAAGTCTCCTGATGCGACCCTGCCCTATCAGATCAGCTGGATCCTGATGTCCTCGCCGGCAAACTGGGAAGCCCAGGGCAAGAGCTGGGAAAAGGTCGCGCAGCATCCGTCCGGCACCGGCCCGTGGAAGATGGAAAGCGGATTTACCCCGCGCGAACGTGCCGAACTGACACCCAACAAGGATTATTGGGATACAGCTCGCATCCCTAAGCTAGACAAGCTGGTGCTGATCCCGCTGCCGGAACCGAATACCCGCGTTGCAGCTCTGCGTTCCGGCCAGGTCGACTGGATCGAAGCCCCGGCACCGGATTCCGTCAAGTCGCTGAAGGATGCAGGGTTCTCCATCGTCACCAATGCCTATCCGCATAACTGGACCTGGCATCTGTCCCGCGTCGAAGGCTCGCCGTGGAATGACGTTCGCGTCCGCAAGGCCGCAAATCTCGCGGTCGACCGCGACGGCCTGAACGAGCTGCTCGGCGGCCTGTCTATTCCCGCCCAGGGCTATCTGCCGCCCGGCCACCAGTGGTTCGGCAAGCCGGATTTCAAGGTCGAGTACAATGTCGAGGAAGCCAAGAAGCTGATGGCGGAAGCAGGCTACGGCCCGGACAAGCCGATCACCACCAAGGTCGTCATCTCGTCCTCCGGTTCGGGCCAGATGCTGCCGCTCGCGATGAACGAATATATCCAGCAGACGCTCGCCGAAATCGGCATCAATGTCGAATACGAGGTGATGGACTGGAACACGGTCATCAATGTCTGGCGCGCTGGCGCCAAGGATGCCAGCGCCAAGGGCGCGACGGCTGTCAACTACAGCTACTTCATCCAGGACCCCTTCACCGCGCTTATCCGCCAGTCGCAGTGCAACCTCGCACCGCCGAACGGCACCAACTGGGGTTATTACTGTGACCCGGAAATGGATGCCCTGTTCAACAAGGTGCGCACCACCTTCGATGCCGCCGAACAGGACAAGGTGCTGCAGCAGGTCCACGAGAAATATGTCAACGATGCGCTGTTCCTGATGGTGACGCATGACGTCAACCCGCGAGCCATGAACACCAAAGTCAAGGGTTTCGTGCAGGCGCAGAACTGGTTCCAGGATTTCTCGCCGATCACCGTCGATCCCTGATGCCCAACGCCCGGATCGTGCCCTAAAGGGCGCGATCCCCCTCGTTCAGGTTTTCCGGAGAAGCTCATGCTCGTCTACGCCTTTAAACGGCTTCTGCATGTCATACCCGTCGCGATCGGGGTCAGCATCGTCTGCTTCATGCTCATCCATATCGCCCCCGGCGATCCTCTCGCCGCCATCCTGCCGACAGATGCCTCGCTCGAATTGCAGGCGCAGATGCGCTCCTTCTACGGTCTCGACCAGCCGCTTCCGGTGCAATACGCGCTCTGGGCCTGGCATGCCCTGCAA
Source organism: Hyphomicrobiales bacterium (assembly GCA_900472575.1). Classification (GTDB taxonomy): domain Bacteria; phylum Pseudomonadota; class Alphaproteobacteria; order Rhizobiales; family Rhizobiaceae; genus Neorhizobium; species Neorhizobium cellulosilyticum. Next base: position 5,790 of record UCIV01000010.1, on the reverse strand, counting down.
GGCGATCTCGGCACCTCGATTGCCACCGGCCGCCCGGTTCTGGCCGAAATTCTCAGCGCCTCGGTCAACTCGATCATCCTCGCAGTTGCCGCCACTCTCATCGGCTTCACCTTCGGCTCTGCCCTCGGCTTCCTCGCAGGTGTCTTCCGTGGAGGTTGGATCGACCGCATCGCCTCCGGTCTTGCCATGCTCGGTGTCAGCGTGCCGCATTACTGGCTCGGCATGGTTCTTGTCATCGCCTTTTCCGTATCGCTCGGCTGGCTGCCGTCGATGGGCGGTGGTCCCGGCGGCTCGGATGGGCGAAGCTTCAGCTGGGATTACATCCAGTATCTCATCCTGCCGGCCGTCACCATGTCGGTCATCCCGATGGGCATCATCGCCCGCACCATCCGCTCTCTCGTCGCCGATATCCTGTCGCAGGATTTCGTCCAGGCACTTGCCGCCAAGGGGCTGATGACGAAACACGTGATGCGCCATGTCATCCGCAACGCCGCGCCGACGGCGATTTCCGTCATGGGCCTGCAGCTCGGTTATCTTCTCGGCGGTTCGATCCTGATCGAGACGGTGTTCTCCTGGCCCGGCACCGGTTTCCTTCTCAACGGCGCGATCTTCACGCGCGATCTGCCGATCCTGCAGGGCACGATCCTCGTGCTCGCAATGTTCTTCGTCATCGTCAATCTCGTCGTCGACGTGCTGCAAAGCGCAATCGATCCGCGCATCCAGAGGAGCTGAGCATGGCCGCCATCACAGCTGAAATCGTGCCTGCAGCGCCGATTTCTGTGCCGAAATCCCCCGGTTTCTGGAGCGGCGTCCTGCACCGTCTCTGTCGTGATCCGGTGGCGCTTGCGGCACTCGCCGTCCTCGTCGTCATCGTCGCGGTCGCCATCCTCGCTCCTTACATCGCCCCCTACGACCCGACCAAGGGCAGTGTCATCCGAAGGCTGAAACCGATCGGCACCGAGGGTTACGTCCTCGGCACCGACGAACTCGGGCGCGACATGCTTTCGCGTCTGATCTACGGCGCCCGCCTGTCGCTGATCATGGGTGTCGTGCCGGTGCCGATCGCCTTCGTCATCGGCTCGATCATCGGCATCATCGCCGGTTATACCGGCGGCATCACCAACACGCTGATCATGCGCACGGTCGATGTCTTCTACGCCTTCCCTTCGGTCCTGCTCGCCGTCGCGCTTTCCGGCGCGCTCGGTTCGGGCCTGACGAATGCACTCGTTTCGCTCACCGTCGTCTTCATCCCACAGATCGCCCGTGTCGCCGAAAGCGTCACCACCCAGATCCGCAACCTCGATTACGTCGATGCTGCCCGTGCCTCCGGCGCACCGGCGATGACAATCATCCGCGTCCATGTACTTGGGAACGTGCTCGGGCCGATCTTCGTCTTCGCAACCAGCCTCATTTCAGTCTCGATGATCCTTGCCTCCGGCCTTTCCTTCCTCGGCCTCGGCGTGCGCCCACCGGATGCCGAATGGGGCTTGATGCTGAACACGCTGCGCACCGCGATCTACAACAACCCGGCAGTTGCCGCCCTTCCCGGCGTGATGATCTTCATCACCTCGATCTGTTTCAACCTTTTCTCGGACGGCCTGCGCCAGGCAATGGATGTGAAGTCATGAGGACAGTCGCAGAACCCACCATTCCCGACCTGCCGCTCGGCGAACGCGGCGGCCCGGCCCAGCCGCTGATCTCCACACGAGGTCTCATCAAGCATTTCCCGGTCAAGGGTTCAGGCTTCCTGCAGCCGAAAAAGGTCGTGCGCGCCGTCGATGGCGTCGACTTCGACATATTGAAGGGCGAAACGCTCGGCGTCGTCGGCGAAAGCGGCTGCGGCAAGTCCACCACCGCCCGACTTCTGATGCAACTGATCATCCCCGACCAGGGCGACATTCTCTTCGATGGCGAAAAGGTCGGCGGCGCGCTGCCGCTCACCCAGTACCGGCGACAGGTGCAGATGGTGTTTCAGGATAGTTACGCCTCGCTCAATCCGCGCCTGACGATCGAGGAGTCCATCGCCTTCGCTCCGCGCGTCCACGGCGTGCCGCAGGCCAAGGCGATAGCCCGCGCCCATGACCTGCTCCACCGCGTCGGCCTTGAACCGATCCGCTTTGCCGGCCGTTATCCGCACGAACTCTCCGGCGGCCAGAGGCAGCGTGTCAACATCGCCCGCGCTCTGGCACTCGAACCGCGCCTCGTCATCCTCGACGAAGCCGTTTCGGCACTCGACAAATCGGTAGAAGCGCAGGTGCTCAATCTGCTTCTTGATCTCAAGCGCGACTTCGGCCTGACCTATCTGTTCATCAGCCACGATCTCAATGTCGTGCGCTTCATGTGCGACCGGGTGATGGTCATGTATCTCGGCAAGGTCGCCGAGGTCGGCACGCGGGAGGCGATCTACGAAAACACGAAACACCCCTATTCAGCCGCCCTCCTCGCCTCCATGCCGAAGATGGATCCGGCGGAACGCACTGAAGAGCCGCCGCTTTCCGGCGATCCGCCGAACCCGATCGACCCGCCATCGGGCTGTCGGTTCCACACCCGGTGCAGCATGGCGGAGAGTGTCTGCTCGGCCATGCCCCCTCCCCTTGCGGTCGTCTCGGGAGAACAGCAGGCCGCCTGCCTGATGTCGGTTCCCGGTTCCGGCCACAGCCACGCGGCAAAACCTGCGCCCGAATTGATGGAGGCCTGAGATGAGCAAAGAGCAGACAGTCATCGATATCCGCGACCTCTCCGTCACCTTCCATCGCGGCCGAAAGCCGGTCAAGGCCGTCAACGGCGTCAGCCTGTCGGTCAAGGCCGGCGAAGTGGTGGCGCTTCTCGGCGAATCCGGTTCGGGCAAGAGCGTCACCATGCGCTCCCTGCTTCGCCTGCATCCGAAGGGCACGGATATCGCCGGCAGCATGACCGTTTCCGGTCGCGATGTGATGGCGCTTTCGACACGCGAACTCGGCCAATTGCGCGGCGCCACCGTCTCGATGGTCTTCCAGGAGCCGCGTCTCGCGCTCGATCCGGTCTACACGATTGGCCAGCAGATCGAGGAAACCATCATGCGGCACGAAAAAGTGTCACGGCAGGCAGCGTCCGACCGGGCACTGGCACTCTTTCAGAAAGTGCGCATTCCCTCGCCCGAACGGCGGCTGAAGAACTACCCGCATGAAATGTCGGGCGGCATGCTGCAGCGCTCGATGATCGCCATGGCACTTGCCTGCAATCCGAAAGTCCTCCTCGCCGACGAGCCGACGACCGCGCTAGATGCGACGGTTCAGATCCAGATCCTGCTTCTGATCCGCGAGCTGCAGAAGGAATACGGCCTCTCGGTCATCTTCGTCACCCATGATATCGGCGTCGCGGCCGAAGTGGCAGACCGCATCGCCGTCATGTATGCCGGCCGGATTGTCGAGGAAGGCAGGGTCGGCGACATCATCCGCGATCCGAAACATCCCTATACCAAGGGTCTTCTCGGCGCCCGTGTCGAACTCGCGCATGGCCGCGACCGGCTGGTGACGATACCCGGTTCGCCACCAGATCTTGCCGCTATGCCGCCCGGCTGCGCGTTCGCACCGCGCTGCGGCCAGGCCTCGGACATATGCCTCAGGGACGTGCCGCTCTTGAAGCCGATCGGAGAGACGGGCAATATCGCCTGCATTCAATATGCCTGAACTGAAGCACAATAAAAAACGCAATGACAAAGGGAGGCAGTCGTGCGGTCGTGCACGGCTCGAGACATGACGCATATCACCTTGATCAACCCGAATACATCAGCGGCCACCACAGCCATGATGACCGATATCGCACGCAAATATCTGCCTGCGGAGGCGACCATCGAGGGCGTCACCGCGGCCGGTGGCGTGCCGATGATCCTTGATGAGAAGCAGCTTGGCGCAGCCACCGACGGCGTCATCGAAATGGGGCTGGCCAAATCAGGCAAGTCGGATGGATTGATCATCAGCGCCTTCGGCGACCCGGGGCTCGATCGGCTGCGGGAGATTTGCGATATTCCGGTGGTCGGCATATGCGAAGCGAGCATGCTTGAAGCCTCGCTCGGTGGGCGACGCTTCGGCATCGCGACAGTAACACCGGATCTTGTCGGAAGCTTTGCCGGAAAAGCCGATGCATTGGGCCTGACCCCGTTCTTCACCGGCACGCGACTCACGAGCGGAGATCCGGTAGCGCTTGCATCCGATCCTCAGCGCCTCCATGCGGCACTGGCGGTCGCAGTGCGCGAATGTTTCGAACAGGACGGCGCAGAAGCCGTGATCATCGGCGGCGGCCCGCTTGGTCAGGCCGCCGATGATCTGCAGCGCCTCTTATCCGCCCCGGTCATCGCGCCGATCCGTTCCGCCGTTGCACTGCTTCTTTCCCGCATCGCGGCACCTCCGGCAAGGAAAAGGATCGCACGGTGACAGGGGCGTCATCGCCCGACCGCCGGGACATATTTCCTGTTGCAAGCGTAACAACTCCAAGCGACATTCCGCCCGCTGATGACATGGCGGAGTTTCCCGTGACCAAGGACAGGTCGTTCCTCTATCGCGTAAGGCAGGCCCTGCCCGATCTTCGACCCGCCGAAAAGCGGCTCGGTGAATTCGTCTGCGATTTTCCTGGCGAACTCGCCAGCTATTCCGCCCAGGAACTGGCGGCATTGGCGCATGTTTCCAAGGCAACCGTCACCCGTTTCATCCAACATCTGGGTTATGAGACCTATGAGGAAGCCCGCCGCCACGCGCGCGCAGAAAAGCAGACGGGCTCGCGGCTATTCCTGGCAACCGCGACCGATGCATCGACAGCACAATCCATGCAGGCGCATGTCGCGCAAAGCATGGCCAATCTTGAAGCGACGTTTCTCTCCATTTCTGACGGCCAGATCACGGCGGTGACCGACGCGATGATGGCGGCCCGAAAAGTCTGGGTGATCGGCTTTCGCAGCAGCCACCCTTTCGCTTCCTATCTGCAATGGCAGCTGACGCAGGTGATCGAGGATATCGTCGCCGTTCCCGCCGCCGGCCAGACACTGGGCGAGCATTTCGTCAGCCTTCGGGAGGACGACGTCGTGGTCTTCTTCGCCCTGCGCCGCCGGACTGCTCAGGCCGATGCCATCCTCACCCAGGTTCGCAAATCGAAGGCGAAGCTTCTCTATGTTACCGACGAAGGCGCACCCTTCGACACGCGGGCGACATGGCATATGCAATGCCAGACATTCGCCCCCGGCCCCCTGTTCAATCACACGGCCCTGATGGCATTGTGCCATCTGCTGATCACACGATGCCTCGAAAAGGCGGGCACCGAGGGCCGCAAACGCTTAAGAAACATCGAAGCGCTGAATGAAAGCCTTGAGGAACTCTGAGCTGTCTTGAACGCGATGCAAAGGCAGCGCTCGCAGGTGGGTGGTCAGGGGCTTTCATGTGGACTGAACCCATGGGTTGGTCCTGCCACGCGATATCGCCATCGCCGGCTTCGGGAACTATGAAATGGCATCGGTGTCCGACCCTGGGATCGCCACCATCAACGTGGACAGCTTCGTAATCGGCGCGCAGGCGGCCGAACAGATGATTGCCATGCTGGAAAACCGAAGTGCGGCGAAGATCACAAAAACAGGCTATAATGTCTTGCGACAAGGCAGCACTTGAGAGCCGCTATCCAGCAAACAAGATCGGTTGCGCGGGCGGAAAAAATCGGCGTTTGGGTGATGGGAATACCACGTAAACGGCAATCCTTCAGGCTACCGCTTTTGCTTTCAGGATGAGGATCGATACCAAGCAATTACGCTTCATTTCTCACTCCCGC
>UCIV01000077.1 GCA_900472575.1 Hyphomicrobiales bacterium | reverse complement strand
ATGGGGACGCGGCCTAGCACCAACACCACAAACAGCACCATTAGGTAGTCGGCCATCTCATTGGATCGGCCAGGTCAGCCATAGTGATAGCGCTATGATCACCAAGAGCGTTGCGTTCAAACTGCAGTAAAAAGCAAATCAATGTTCTTTGTTCACAAACAAGCCTCCTGACCACCAAACATGGCCGGGCAGGCCAAGGTTCCTCTCGGGCACAATCTGTCTCTAGGAAAAGAGCGATTGGAGACGGTAGAACAGGCTTCATACGAATCTGGATCCAGTGAATGTCACAAGCCTCTATTCAACGCGATGCCTCTTTGAACTCGCGTGGTGCGCTTTTCATGATAGTCGCGATGGCATTCTTTGCCGTTGAAGATGCCTGCCTGAAGGCCGTCGCAGTATCCCTGCCAGTGAGCCAAATCCTTATCTTGTTCGGGAGTGTCGGAATCATCGTTTTCAGCGGGCTCGCGCTCCGTGCTAATGAGACACCACTAGCGGAGAATGTCCTGTCTCCTCTTATCCTGGCACGATCGCTGTCCGAAACCATTGGTCGGCTTTTCTATATGTTGGCGATCGCGTTGACGCCGCTTTCGACAGCTTCCGCAATACTTCAAGCTACTCCATTGGTCGTAATCGGCTGCGCGGGCCTATTTGGCGAGCGGGTCAGTGCTAGGCGTTGGCTGTCTGTGTTTGGCGGTTTCGGGGGCGTCGTTTGCATTCTCCGACCCGGCGCAGAGGGGTTCAGCATTCTCTCGGTACTCGCGGTCATCGCTATGCTCGGTTTCGCGGGCCGGGATCTAGCGACGCGTGCCGCCCCCCTGCACATGTCTCACCGACAGCTAGGCGTACTTGGCTTCTCAGTGCTTGTCATATCAGGGCTGATTGCCGCCCCTTTTGCAGGACCGCTGGTAATTCCGGAAGCCAAGACTATTCTGACCCTGCTACTTGGATCGATTTCAGGCATCATAGCCTACAGCTCTCTCACCATGGCGATGAGAACTGGTCAGATAGCAGCGGTGACGCCCTTCAGATACACACGCCTCGTATTCGCAATCGTTGCGGGGCTTGTTGTCTTCCAAGAGCGGCCGGATCTTTGGACCATAGTTGGGTCCATCATCATCGTCGGGTCCGGCATCTTTGCGCTTACGGAACGTAAAAAGGCAATACAGCACATCTGATGCCTCCCTGCAGGCCCCCGTCGTATGGCCAAAATGAAGTAGGCCAAATGCAAGCGGGAGATCGAGCTCACGTGGGTCCCCCCTTCGTTGCCCGCATGCATGGTGGCCGAACCGCAGCTCTCAGCTATTGGTGACCATTGCGGAAGTTTCAGCAACCACGCTTCATTCAGTACGGAAACGACCGGTTCCTGCAAAGAGGTTCAAAAGTGCGTTCTGCCCGTCGAAGAACCAGCTTCATCTGACAGGCGGCAGCGCGATCGCCGTTCGATGAAACGGTACTGAAATCGGGATCCCGTTCCATAGGGGAAATCCTAAACAAACCGGTGAGACACTGAGGACACGGAACCCATCGTCCAGATCCGCATTTACGATGACCAATCTGGAGCATCACATGGACTATACGTCGAAAAACGAAGATATCGCAGTTGTGGCGGGGACTGTTAACTCGGACCTCGGTGCTCGCAGAAACGCTAAAGGATACAGCGAGGAGGACCTTGCGATCGCGACGGGTCTAACGATTTCAGAGATTGTTGCAGCTGAGAAAGGCTTCGCTTCCGTGGATCAAGTCGAACGGATCGAGCGCGTGCTGCGATAGCCGGATTGCAGCGGGTAAAAGCTATCATGGCTAGCTCCGATGACTACCATTGAGGAAAGATATCACCTCTGGCAGAGTCGTCGCAAAACCCCGCTTGTCAAAAGCCCTGACTGATGATTATGCCTCTCGCCGGATAACTTTGGCCGCGGGAGTAGAAGCGTGCAGATCATCGTACGAGACAACAACGTCGATCAAGCACTACGAGTGCTTAAAAAGAAACTGATGCAGGAAGGCGTGATGCGCGAAATGCGTTTGCGCGAGCATTTCGAGAAACCCTCGGTCAAGCGTGCTCGCGAAAAGGCAGAGGCCATCCGTCGCGCCCGCAAACTGGCTCAGAAAAAGCTCAACCGTGAACTCGGCTTGGTTGCCAAAAAGCCAAATAAGGGCGTTCGCGCCAAATAACGAACGTTCCCTGGCCTACACCGCAGCCCGTCGAGATCATCTCGTCGGGCTGCTTTTTGTTTTATATCTGGCTTGGAGATCGTACTCGGGCTGGAACCCTCGCGCTCACTTAGCGAACGCTGCGGCTCCGGCCTTGGCAACTGCCTCATCCTGGTCCTTGTTGCCACCGCTCACGCCGATAGCCCCGACAACCCTGCCGTCAACTTTGAGCGGGATGCCACCCTGCATGACGACGTACCCTGACGACAGCAATGCCGCCCGGCCACCGTTCGCCGCGCTTTCCAGGTTACCCGTGCTCTGCCAGAATGCGGCGGCAGTCTCGGCCTTTCCCTGCGCAATCTTAGCGCTTGCCGGGAACGCACCATCCATACGTTCGGCGGCGACCAGCGCTCCCGAGTCATCGACCACGAAGATGCTCGAAGGCGGCCCCTTTTGCGATTCTGCCTCCGCGGCGGAGATCACCTTGCGCGCGGTGGCCGCATCAAGCTCGACGGCTGATTGCGCTTGAGCCTGAACTGCCCAGGTCACGACGAGACTGAGTGCACCCACAAGAATGGCGGGCCTATGCTTGGACTGCGCTTTTGGGAAGAGGTTGCCTACGTATGTTCTCATCGGAAACTCCATTTTCATTGCGAGGCGTGAAACGTCTCGAAGGCGGGCCACCGTAGTTTTTCCCTTCGGCGCGTTCTTGTAACTTCGGGTCACGACTTTAAGAGCCGCCCGAAAAGACCGCCAGGCTCATCCAACGGCTTGCGGTTATGCGCCCTGAGCCGCAGCCTGAGGCAGATCTTGTTGTTCTTCAACCGAAAGCGGCATCACTATCTCGAATATCGCACCGCCGTCATCGTGGTTTCGCGCGGTCAGCGACCCACCGTGGGCTTCCACGATCGTTTTACAGATCGCGAGCCCGATGCCCATTCCCTCGTTTTTGGTCGTGAAGAAGGGACTGAACAGTCTCGCTAGGTTTTCGGGCGCGATCCCGGTGCCATGGTCGCGGACTTGCAGCCTGACCATGTCCGGTTCCACGGCGGCCATCGAGATGCTCAGCTCGCGCTGGTCAATGGGCGTCCCTGCCATGGCATGGAGACCGTTCGTGACGAGATTTGCTACTACCTGTTGCATCTCAACTCTGTCGGCCAGAACAACCGGATCGCCGATCGAGAAATCGGTTGTCACTCTGGTCGAAGCGGTAATCAGTTCACGGTCCAACAGTCCGAGAACGTCAGTGACTATATTCCTGAGATCGACGCTTTCTAGCCTTCGTTTGGTGCCTCGAACCTGTTCGCGGGTGCGTTGAATGATTTCGCTGGCGCGCATGCTGTGCTTGATCGCGCGCTCTGCCGCCGTCGAGGCGGCCTTGATATCCGGCGGGTTCGCCTGGAGCCAGCGCATGCAGGCCTGGGCGCTCATGACAACAGCGCCGATCGGCTGATTTACCTCGTGGGCGATCGAGGCGGAAATCGCGCCAACCGTCGCGACCCTGCCGACCCTGGCCAGTTCGTCCTGTGCCGCCATGAGAGCTTCCTTGGCCTGCTCACGCTGTGTCACGTCGATCATCGCGCACGCGACGCGGTCGAAGGCGTCCTTGTCCTCCGGGAAGGCGATGACAAAGATGACGATGACCTCGTTGCCGGGGCTACGCAGAAGTCGCGCCTCCATCTCCACGCGGTCATCTCCCGAGCACATGCGAAGGATGATAGCCTCCACCAGCTCGCTATGCGCTGGAAGGAAGCGATCTATTGAGCCGAGGACCTCCTGCTCACTCTCTCGGCCAAGGAGCAGGACGGTAGCGTCGTTGACGTCCACGAACTTCACAAGCCTCGAACACTGGTCCACGAACTCCGGCGTGGCATCGAGGTATGCGCGCAACGCTTTCGGAGGATAGGCTCGTACCGCCTCCAGCCGCTTCCAAAGCATGGAAAGATCGACCTCGCAGAGTGAGACGTGGTTCTGCGCAAATATGGAGCGATATCTTATCTCGCTCTGCGCCAGCGCTCCCAATGCCTTTCGCCTTGCGCTCGCGTCGAAGGCGATCAGGCTCAACCCGCCAGTGATGGCGAGATAGAAACCGACAGCGACAAGTCCGCTGTATTGGGAAAGGGCCTGGGAGACCACGGGAGTCAGTGCCCCTCCGATGATGCCTCCGATGTTGAACGCGACCGATGTTCCAGAATAGCGGACCCGGGTTGGAAACAGGCCAGGGAGCCACGCGCCGAGCGGCCCATTCACGAAGCCCATCACCCAGAGGGAGAAAGCGAGATAGATGAAGATAACCACCAGCGACCCGCTCCCCAGCATAGGTGCGAGCACGACGCCTGAGATTATGGTGCCGACGCATCCGAAGATCAGAATACGCTCGGGATCGATCCGATCGGATAGCCAGCTCGCAACGACGATGCCCGCAGCCATAAACAGGATCGCCCCTAGCTCGACCATGAGGAACGAAGACCGGGTATAGCCCAGCTCCGAAGTGCCGTATCCGAGGGCGAAGGCCGTGACGACGTAGTAGAGCGAGAAGCAGGCGACGACGCCGAATGCGCCGGATATCACCTGGTCCATATGCAATCGGAAAATGTCGAGCAAAGGTACGCGGGAAGGCTTCGACTTGCTTATCGCGGCGTGAAAGTCCCTCGTTTCGACGAGGTTGAATCGGATCCAGATGCCCATCCATACCAGTGGTGCGCTCAGGAGGAACGGCACCCGCCATCCCCAGTCTGCGAACTGCTCTGGCGACAGTGTCAGCGTCAGAATCAGGAACAGGCTGTTCGCCAATAAGAAGCCGATCGGCGCGCCGAGCGGGGCGAACATCGCGTAACGCGCTCGCCATCCCTTGGGTGCATTCTCAAGCGCCAGGAGAGCCGCCCCTGTCCATTCACCACCGAGCGCCAGCCCCTGGCCAAATCTCAGCAGGCATAGGAGAGCCGGAGCGAGCCAGCCAGCGACGGCGTAGGTAGGCAATAGGCCGATTGCCGCCGTAGAGGCCCCCATTAGAAGCAACGAAGCCACAAGGGTCGCCTTGCGCCCGACCCGGTCCCCGAAGTGGCCGAAAACCGCACCGCCGAGGGGTCGAGCTATGAACGCTATCCCAAAGCTGGCGTAGGCTCCAATCAGCTCCATCGATGAGACGGATGCGGGAAAGAAAAGCGGGCCAAACACGAGGCTGGCCGCGGTCGCATAGATATAGAAATCGTAGAATTCGACGGAAGTGCCGACCAGACTCGACATGAGAATTCTGAACGTCATTCCGCTCGGCATAGGTTCGTCGCCGACGTATGGGGTATCGGACTGAGCTCTGACGTTCATGGATGGGATCCCGGGAGTTACTTAATGTTTCCGGCCCTCCCAAGCCAACCGAACCTTACAATAATGGAGGGTGGCCAGAACCTATCCTTATGGCTAGGTCGAGGTTTGCGCCCACGCGTAGTAACTATTTGCGGGAACAGTTGCGCGGGCTCCATCTGGAGTCGATGGAATGCGCCGCTTCCAATCGACAATTTTGAGGTCCTCGCCGATGTCGGCTGCAACAGGTAATCGGGCGAATGACCCCTCTTCTGCCAAAGCCGATACGCCACTGGTTGTCGTTGTGGACGATGATGACGGGATGCGCGATGGCCTGATGGACGTCCTGCGCTCGGTCGGCATCGATTCACTTGGGTTTTCTTCGACGACGGAACTTCTCGCGGAGCCGCTGCCCGACCGCCCCGGCTGCTTGGTCCTCGACGTGCGACTGCCGGGACTGAGCGGTCTGGACCTGCAGACAAAACTGAACGGCATGGGCAACAAGCTCCCGATCGTTTTCATAACCGGATATGCCGACGTGCCAATGAGCGTGCGTGCGATGAAGGCCGGAGCAACTGACTTCTTGACGAAGCCATTCAGGGACCAGGAGATGCTCGACGCGGTATCAGTGGCCATCGAGCGAGACAGGTCTCGGCGTCTCGAACTCACTGCCGCCAATGAAGCGGTTAAGGCTGCGTCCTCCCTGACCCCCCGTGAACACGAAGTGATGGAAGCCGTTGTCAAAGGCCTCCTTAACAAGCAGGTAGCTCATCTCCTCGAAATTTCCGAAGTGACCGTGAAAATCCATCGCGGCAACGTCATGCGGAAGATGAACGTCACATCGCTTGCCGACCTGGTTCGCAAAGCCGAGATACTCAAGTCGCTAGCGTGAAACTGTCGTTCGTCGCCGCCAATTCCGGCGACCCATGTACTTCGTTCGTGAGCTCGGCCTACCCATACAATCGTATTATTACAAATTCCCGCCAGTCCATCTAACTAGATGTCAAAGCCCGTATGTCGGGCAAAAGGAAACATCAAGTGTCTGGCGACAGAAAATCCGTAGCAATCGTCGACGACGACGAGGCGCTTCTCGAGGCCACTTCAGGCTTTCTCGAGTCGATGGGCTATGACGCCCTCCCCTTTAGCTCTGGGCGCTCGTTTCTCGCCTACGATCACATCGACCTTGTCGCTCTGCTGTTGACCGACATCAACATGCCAGAGATGACCGGGCTTGAGCTCCTTGATATCGTGAAGAAGCGCTGGCCGGAAATGCCGATCATAATGATGACCGCGCTGAAGGACGAAGTTATCAAGAGACGTGCGATCGCTGGCGGCGCAAAGGACCTTCTCCAGAAGCCAATTCTGGCCGACGACCTGATCAAGTGCATTGAGGAAGTCTGAGCCTACGTTTTACCGTGGCGAGATGAGATCCCGCGTTCACTCCCCGGAGATGACATCGATCTGCTGAAGGAAGGTCAAATTGTCCTCCAGATGCCAGTTGTCGGTGATGCGCCCGTCACGGACCCTGAGAATGTCTGTCGCGATGAAGTCCACGGCTTCGCCGCTGCCCTTTCTCCCCATGAACTCGCCTGTGAAATGGCCTGTGAATCGCAGGTGTGACACCACCCGGTCTCCAACGAAAAGTCTCTGCACGACCTCTGCTTGAAGGTCCGGTATGGCGGTAAGAAACGCCTTCGACGCGATCACAAGGCCAGTCGGTCCTTGGGGTCGCCCTGCCGGAAGGGTATGGTCGACAAAGTCTTTCGATATCGCGGCGTCGAGCAGCGCCTGTCTCCCGTTATTCCAGAAGCCGTAGAAATTGTCGGCAGCTATGGCGCTTTCAGCGAAAAGCTTTCGATCTGCCCCTCGTTCGAAGATGGTCTCGCGCGGCTGTGCGATCTGAACCGCCGTTTTGTCATCGACTTGGGCAGCACTCGCAAATGCGGAGCTCAGGAAAAGGAGGCTGACCGAAGCAAGAGCATGGCGCATGCGATAATATCCAGTCGCAACTTTGGTACCAATCGTTGACTGAGACATTGGACCTTCGCGCTCCTCGGTTCTTGTAAAAAGCAGTTACGGCGAGCGTTCGAGAAATAGAGAAAGGCCGACGGGGATTTTCGTCGGCCTTGCGTCAAATTATTACATGGAAGAGCAAGCCTTCAGATGGCTGGCTTGAGGTGCAGCTGCGTGATCCCGAGCGAGACATCAAGGCCTTCGCGTCCGTTGACTGCGATCGGCTGCAGCGAAAATGTGCCGTTGGTACCGCCCGTAAGGATAGCCGCGCCACCGCCAACGCCGACTGCTGCCGCAGCTTCCACGCCACGATAAGTGCCTTCTAAGTCGAAGCTCTGCTGTCTGCTGACCGCTGTGACGGCCCACACTATCTTCGCCTTCTCAACTTCGCCGATATCGAGCCCGAAATTGTCGATCAGACCCGTGTAGTGCACAGATGCACCCTGCTCGGAGGGGAGGAAAAGGCAATTGACGTCTTGTTTCGATCCGAGAACTGCCCCTGCGGAACGTGAAAGCTCGCATTCCAGTCGGCCGGCAACGAAATGTTCAGAAGTCGCAAAGGCAGGTTCGAAGGATATCGCGGTAAGCGAGGCGATTAGAAACGTGAGGCGCATGTTGGTTCCTTTCTGTTCAGTCGTAGTTTTTGAATGGATGTCTGGCCCCGCTCCCATTGAGCGCGGCGTTTCCGATGGCGGAGCCACGTCAGACCACAGTGGTCACGCGTCACTGACGATGTAAGGATGTCAGTCGTGGGCCTGGTCAGCTTGTCGATTTCAGTTCCGCAAGCTTGGTTCGGTCAATTGAGGCGCGCCGCGCTCGCTTCCTGCCAAGCGGTCGAAGACTGACCGGCCCCGACCGGGCGGTTCATGGACCGGGAATTACGACGCCAGGAATTCGGTGTAGTTCCAAAGACCTTACGGAAGGTCTTGCAAAGGTGGGCCTGGTCAGCCATCCCGCAATCGAGTGCAATCTCGCTGAGAGCGGAGTCGGTTTCAACGATGAGTTCTCTCGCCAGCTCCATGCGGCGACGTAGCACATAGTTGTACGGGCTTTCCTTGTACGTCGACTTGAAGACCCTGGAGAAGTAGGTCTTGCTGAGTTTTGTAAGAGCCGCAAGTTCATCGACCTTGATCGATTCCGTCAGGTGCTCTTCGATGAACTGCATGATCTTTCGACGCTGCCAAGGGAGAAGCACGTCGCGTTGAGCAGCTTGTCCGAGGTCAGGAAGCGAGATCGGAGCCTGGCTGGCGGCAGGAACGGTGGCCGAGAGGTCAATATCCGAGGCGATTGCCAGCGATGCCGCTGCGATGATCTTGTGGTCCTTAGTGGGGATGTAGGTGCTCATCGGTGCTCTCCGTGATTTGAATTTCGATGAGCACATGTTGCCTCCCCGGGGTTCTGAAATCTGTTCGGACCACCGTGTGTCGAGACCATACTTTCTGGTTAGACGTGACAGGCCAAAGCGTGATCTCGATCTAATTTCCGGTGGGAATCTCGCGTTGGAGAGGCTGCCGACGAGCGGTGCAGGCCCGGGGAGAAGAGACAAGCCGGAATCACCTGCGCCTCGATAGGCCGCCGGAATTTGCAAGCAAATCATCAGTGTTAGGTATACGTTAGCGCAGCGCCAGTGCATGAGAGCGGTATCAAGATGGGGATCAAGGTGGCGATAGCGGTACTGGCCGCCGGGCGTTCAACCCGTATGGGCAGCTTCAACAAGCTCCTTTCCAGGTTCGGAGGAGTGCCATTAGTGAAGCAATCGATCACCCGGGCGATCGCCGCTGGTCGAGGTCCAGTATTCCTCGTAACGGGCCACATGGCTGACGAGATCCGTGAAGCGATCTCTGGTCTTCCTGTGGCAATCGTTCACAATAGCGGATATGCCTCTGGGCTCTCGTCTTCGATACGAACCGCGTTGCGCGTAATCCCGGACGACTGCGCTGGCGTACTCATCCACCTGGCGGACATGCCTCTCGTCACCGAAATCGATATAACGGCGATATCTGATGCATTTATTTGCAATGAGGGTGGTGTCGTGGTGCGAGCTACCGCATGCGGCAAACCCGGAAACCCGGTCGTTCTGCCAAGGTCGTTGTTCTCGGAGCTCTCGTTGCTTGAAGGCGACACAGGCGCGCGTGGGCTTATCGCGGCAAGCAATATTCCTGTGATCGACGTGGAGATCGGCCGTGCGGCTTCGTACGACGTTGACACGCCCGAAACCTTGGAAGCGGCAGGCGGCGTTAGACCTTCGAGTTGAAGTAACTCGAAGGGTTGTCAATCGACTATGTTCCGATTGGGTACGGCAACGGAAGATTTGCAACGAAGGTATCGACGACTAACGAGAATGCCCAGATCACTTTGACGGTTACGGGCGCTACTCAGTTCTACTCGCCCATCGCACCGCATATGGGCGGGCGTCAGGATATTGATCAACCCGAACGATCGCCGCGGTTCGGTCGACATTTTCCTGCCCACCTGTCCTAGGACGCGGACTCA
>UCIV01000043.1 GCA_900472575.1 Hyphomicrobiales bacterium | reverse complement strand
GCGGGGAACTAGAGGGGGCGGTCCGGCAGGTCGTCGATGGAAATTACGCCGTCCTTGTTGGTGTCCATGCGGGCAAACAGCTTGTCGCTGGCAGCTGAAGCCTCGGTCTTGGTGATCTTGTTGTCACGGTCTTCGTCGATCATCCGGAAGAAGCGACCGCCGCCCATGCCGCCGTGGTGCTCGAAGCGGGCCTGGCGGAATTCACCGTGTCGGCCGTCATGGCGTCGATCGTCGCGGTCGGCATGTTCATGCCGCGGACCATCGCCATCCTTGCGCTCGGCATTTTCAGCCAATTCCGGGCGCGGATTATTCTTGGCGAACTCTTCTCGCTTGGCGATGCGATAGTCGACAAGCTCGCCGCGCGTGATGTTGCCATCCTTGTTGGCGTCGATCTGGTTGAACAGGGCCTCCTGGCTGGCGGCCATTTCCTCCTTGGAGATCTTGCCGTCCTTGTTGGTATCGGCGCTCTTCAAAAGGCGAACGAAGGTCACGTCCTTCATCATCGCGCCACGCATCATGGCGTGAGGGCCATGCGGGCCGCCGGGTCCGCGGTCAGGCCGTTCGGGTGCGGCGAATGCCGGGATTGCGGCTCCTGCGACCAATACGGCTCCGAGCGTCGCAATAACGATCTTCTTGGCGGTCATCGAGAGTTTCCTTCCCTTTTATTTCGATGACCTCAAGCTATGGCCGCCAAGCCCCGGCGACCACTTAAACTCCCGTAATGTGGATGAATTCTTTGTAATGCTGGACTAGGGCTTCAAGCCTCAGCCCTGCACGATCCCCTTCAGGAATGTGGCGAGATCATCGGTCACGTAATCGATGTGATCGTCCTCGTCGGAAAACGTCTCCCAGCGCTCGATCAGCACGTCGTCGAGATTGCGCGGCGTGAGCAGAACGGTACGCATGCCGAGCGCCTTGGGGACGGTGAGGTTCCGCGGTAGGTCTTCGAACATCGCGGCATTCGCCGTGTCTACCCTATGGAGGCTGGCGAACTTGTCATAGGTCTCGCCCGCCGGCTTCGGCACATAGCCTGCCGCCACGATATCGAAAATATCGTCGAAATTGTCGAGGATGCCGAGCGCGCGGGCTGTCGCTTCCGCATGCGGCACGCTGCCGTTGGTGAAGATGAATTTTCGGCCCGGCAGCGCCTTGATTGCTTCACCCAGTTCCGGGTTCGGGACCAATATCGAGTAATCGATCGCATGCGCTCTTTCCAGAAAACCGTCCGGATCGATGCCGTGGTTCAGCATCAGGCCCTGCAGCGTCGTGCCGTGCTCGTGGTAATAACGCTTCTGCACCGCGCGTGCTTCGTCTCGCTCCAGCTGCAGCAATTCCTGCACATAGGCCGTCATGTTTACATCGATCTGCGCGAAGAGATTGATGTCATGCGGGTAGAGCGTGTTATCGAGATCGAAGACCCAATCGCGGATCCTGGAAAAATCGGTAGCGTCGGCGGAAGTCTTGGGTTTCTTGTCCATATCCCGCTTATGCACTGCCTTGCTGATAAAGAAAATCGAAAAGGCGACGGCTCGCTGCCGCTTGCGGCTTGGCGGCAAATCTGCCCGCATGATACCGGCTGAGAGATGGAACTCTGGATCCCCATCACTATTGCCGCGGCCTTCCTGCAAAACCTGAGGTCGGCATTGCAGAAGCATCTTCAGGGCAGGCTTGGCACCCGTGGCGCGAGCTTCGTCCGCTTCGGCTATGGTTTCCCGGTGGCGATCCTCTATGTCGTCCTGCTGCACCAACTCGCAGGCTTTGCAACCCCTCAGGTCAACTGGACCTTTGCGCTGTGGGTGGTGATCGGTGGCCTGGCGCAGATCTTTGCCACCATCATGCTGGTCCATCTCTTTTCGCTCAGAAATTTCGCTGTCGGCACGGCCTATTCGAAGACCGAGCCGGTTCAGGCGGCGATCTTCGGCTTCATCCTGCTCGGCGAAAAGCTGACGGTTGGCGCGATCGGCGCAATCATCACCGGCGTCATCGGCGTGATGCTGATCTCGATGGCGCGCATGCCCCTGTCATGGAAGAATACCGTCACGGCTCTCGCCAGCCGCACTGCGCTTGTCGGCATCGCTTCCGGTGCTGTCTTCGGCATTTCTGCCGTCGCCTATCGCAGCGCGTCCCTGTCGCTCGATGGCCCCAATTCGATCATGCAGGCGGCAATGACGCTTGCCTGCGTCACGACCTTCCAGACGATCTTCATGCTGGTCTGGATGGCATGGAAGGACAAGGGCGAGATCGTCACGGTGTTGAAGACATGGCGCTCTTCATCGATGGTCGGCCTTGCCAGCGTCTTTGGTTCGGCCTGCTGGTTCACCGCCATGACACTGCAGCAGGTGGCCTATGTCCGTGCGCTCGGCCAGATCGAACTCGTCTTCACCTTCATGGCCTCGTATTTCCTCTTCCACGAGCGGATCAACCGTATTGAAGTGATCGGTTGCCTGCTGATCGTGGCGGGCATTCTCGGGCTTCTGGCAGGCTGAAACGAAAAAAGGCGCCTTGCGGCGCCTTCATCATTCGATCCCGTGGGGGATCAGGGCACGATCAGCGTGCCGGCGCCGCGTTCGGTGAAGATCTCGAGCAGCACCGAATGGGCGGTCTTGCCGTTGAGGATGACGACGCCTTGGACGCCGGAGCGGATCGCGTCGATGCAGGTCTCGACCTTCGGGATCATCCCACCCGAAATCGTACCGTCCTTGATCAGCGCCTGCGCCTGCGCGACGGTCAGTTCCTTGATCAGGTTCTTGTCCTTGTCGAGCACGCCCGGAACGTCGGTGAGGAACAGCAGGCGGGTTGCATGCAGCGCACCGGCAATCGCACCCGCAAACGTGTCGGCATTGATATTGTAGGTCGCGCCGTCGCGGCCCGGAGCGACCGGTGCGATGACCGGGATCATTTCGGACTTGGCAAGCAGGTCGAGCAGCGTGCGGTCGACCTCGACCACTTCGCCGACGAAGCCGAGATCGAGCACGCGCTCGATGTTGCTGTCGGGATCGATGACGGTCTTCTTCGCCTTTTCGGCGAAGACCATGTTGCCGTCCTTGCCGCACAGGCCGATCGCCCATTCGCCGGTCTGGTTGATCAGCGCGACGATTTCCTTGTTGATCGAGCCGGCAAGCACCATTTCGACGATCTCGACCGTCTTGGCGTCGGTGACGCGAAGACCGCCTTCGAACTTCGATTCGATGCCCATCTTCGTCAGCATCGCGCCGATCTGCGGGCCGCCGCCATGCACGACGATCGGGTTGACGCCTGACTGCTTGAGAAGCGCGATATCGGCGGCGAAAGCCTTGCCAAGTTCGGTGTCGCCCATCGCGTGGCCGCCATATTTCACCACGATCGTCTTGTTCTCATAGCGCTGCATGTAAGGCAGAGCCTGAGCAAGGAGTTTGGCCTGGAGTTCGCTGTCCGACGTCGTCATGAAAATCCCTCACATCAAAGGTGGGGCGCTTTTAGCGCAAGTTTTTGTCAGAAGGAATAATCACTACAAAGTTTTCGGAATGATCGCGTCGTGGCCCTGCTGTCTTTATGACGCATTGCGCAGGCGCGTTACCCACCGTTTAGTGATGCCGGGCGTGTTGACAGAAGACAACGAGAAGCCGACCCTGTTTTGGTGTTCGTGCATTGTTTGCGTACCCAAATAAAAAGACACAGAACACACACCGGAAAAAGATCGCGCGACTTATGACGACTCCGAACCAGAGCGAAAGTGACCGTTCACGAGATCAAGTTCTCGCGGGCGAATATGTGTTGGGCGTATTGCCTCCCGAGGCTCGCCGGGGCATCGAGGAGCGTATGGCCCGCGATCCCTCTTTTGCGGCAACGGTCCGGCGGTGGGAAGACAATCTTTCGGATTACGACGAGCCGTATAACGATCCCAAAGCGCGACTTAGGCTTCAGGCACATTTTCCGATTCTTGTGTCAAAGAGAAGCTTCAGCCGCGAACTAGCCGTTGCAGGAAGATGCTGGAACTCGATTAGCTTCTGGCGTGCAATGTGCGTGATGTTGGTTTTCGGTATCGTGACCTACGCGGCTTTCCAGTCGGGATGGCTTGCACTCTGAGCATGCCCGCCGGCGTTTAGATTGTCAGCGTTACGGCCTCGCCAATCGCAGCTCGCAACTCGTCCAGCCCCTTTCCTTTCTCCGATGATGTGGAAAGAACGAACGGATACGCGGCCGGACGTTTACGGATCTTTTCCAGCGTTTCCTCGATCAGCTTCGGCACGGCCGGTTCCTTGATCTTATCGGTCTTGGTCAGCACGATCTGATAGGATACGGCGGCCTTGTCGAGCAGGTCCAGAACGTCGTCGTCGTTTTTCTTCAGTCCGTGGCGGCTGTCGATCAGCACATAGACGCGTTTCAGCGTCGCACGTCCGCGCAGATAGTCGAAGACGAGTTTCGTCCAGTTATCGACCATTTCCTTCGGCGCCTGCGCATAGCCATAGCCCGGCATGTCGACGAGAGCCATTGGCGGCAGGTCGCCCTCCTGACCCGAATATCCATCCGGTACAAAATAGTTCAGTTCCTGCGTCCGACCGGGTGTGTTGGAGGTTCTCGCCAAGCCTTTTTGGCCAACCAGAGCATTGATGAGCGATGATTTGCCCACGTTGGAACGACCTGCGAAGGCAACTTCCAGAGGGCCTTCCGGCGGCAGGAACTTCATCGAAGGCACACCACGGATGAAGATCCAGGGGCGACCGAACAGAGGCTTGTCGTTGGTGGTCATTCGTTTTTCTATCTCTGCATCTTCTGGAAAATAGATCGCATCCGGGTTTTGGCGTCAGATGTCAAGCATCTCGGGTGAGATGCGCCATACCGCCCTCAAAAGAAAACCCCGGTCGATGCCGGGGTTTTGCTGATTTACTTGCTTGTCGCAGGCTTTCGTTTGAATAGGCCCTTGAGATTGTCGAAGAGCTCGATCTTGGCACCATGGCGCTTCATGATCACAGCCTGCTGCGTGACTGACAGCGTGTTGTTCCAGGCCCAGTAGATCACCAGACCGGCCGGGAAGGATGCCAGCATGAAGGTGAAGACGAGCGGCATCCAGTTGAAGATCATCTGCTGCGTCGGATCAGGCGGCGTCGGGTTCATGCGCATCTGCAGGAACATCGTGATGCCCATGACGAGCGGCCAGACACCGATCATCAGGAAGTGCGGCACGTCGTAGGGCAGAAGACCGAACAGGTTGAACAGCGAGGTCGGGTCCGGCGCGGAAAGGTCCTGGATCCAGCCGAAGAACGGTGCATGGCGCATCTCGATCGTGACGTAGATAACCTTGTATAGCGCAAAGAAGACCGGGATCTGCAGGAGCACCGGCCAGCAGCCGGCGATCGGGTTGATCTTCTCTTCCTTGTAGAGCGCCATCATTGCCTGCTGCAGCGCCATGCGGTCGTCGCCGTGCTTGGCTTTCAGCTCTTCCATCTTTGGCTGCATGCGCTTCATGTTGGCCATCGAAGCATACTGCTTGCTGGCCAGCGGGAAGAAGATCAGCTTCACGACGATGGTCGTCAGAAGGATCGCAACACCGAAATTGCCGACGTGACGGAAGAAGAAGTCCATCAGCTGGAACATCGGTTTGGTGATGAAGTAGAACCAGCCCCAGTCGATAAGGAGGTCGAAATGCGGGATCTTGTATTCTTCGGCATAGCGGTCGACGAGCGGAACGCGCTTGGCGCCTGCGAAAACCATGTTCTTCAGCTCAGTCGATTGGCCGGGCTGAATGGTCAGCGCATCGCTCTTGTAGTCAGCCTGGTAGCGCGGCTGGCCATCGGTGAAGTGGGTGAATCGGCCTTCATAAGGCAATGCCTGCGGCGGTACGATCGTCGCGGCCCAGTATTTGTCGGTAATGCCAAGCCAGCCGCCGGTTGCCTTGGCGCTCGTGACTGCATCTTCTTCGACGTTGGAATAGGTATGCTCGCTCAGGCTGCCGTCGGAACCGAAAACGCCGAGGAAGCCCTCATGAATGACCCATACGGACGGCGTGACCGGCTTGTTGTTACGGGTGATGCGGCCATAGGACGAGAGCGTTACGGCTTCAGAGCCCGGGTTCTCGATCTTGTCCGATACGGTGATCATATAGTGATCATCGATCGAAATCGTCCGGTTGAACACGATGCCCTTGTCGTTGGTAAAGGAAAGCGTCACCGGTGTGGTCGTGGTCAGCTTCTGGCCGCTGGTGAGTGTCCACTTCGTGCCGGGACCCGGCGTCTGTCCGCTCGTGTCGCTGCCGATGTAGCCGATTTCGCCGAAATAGCCTTCCTTGGTATCGGAGGGCGAGAAGAGCGTGATGAGCGGGCTCGAGTCATCGACGGTCTCGTGATACTCGCGCAGCTTCAGGTCGTCGAAGCGCGCGCCGGTCAGGTTGATCGAGCCGGAAACGGCCGGAGTGTCGATTTCGACTCGCTCTGACTTGGCAAGCGCCTGTTCGCGTGTCGCGGTCGCTTCGGCCTGACCTGCACCCGGAAGGTTGCCGGTCGTCGCGGTAGCACCGGCGTTTTCCGGCGAGGGGGTCGGGTTTTGCGCGGCTTGCTGCTGCTGCAGTGCCTGCTGGGCTTCAGCGGCACGCTGCTGCGCTTCCATGCGCGGGTTCATATAAAGGAACTGCCAGGCAAGGACGATGACGACCGATAGGCCGATCGCGATGAAGTAATTTCGGTTTTTTTCCATCATGCTTTCCTGGAGGAGGTTCCTGAGACAGACTTGGGCTTTTGCCTGCCTTCAATCCGTGCTGCAAGTTGTTCGGTCAAATTTGAGAAGGAAATGCCGAGCACCTCCCTGCGCGCGACGATCACATAGTCGTGTCCATTTTCCATTGCAAATCCGGCGGATTTGCGCACCGCTTCCTTCAGGCGCCGGCGCATCCGGTTCCGCTCGACGGCGTTTCCGTGCTTTTTGGTAACGGTGAAGCCGACACGTGGCGGCTCATCGGGCTGCTTGCGGTCGAGAACTTCAAGGAGAAAGGTTCTCCCGCGGCGTGCTTCGCCTTTCCGAACAGCAAGAAACTGCGGCCGGCTTTTCAGCCGCCCGACAGTGTTTTTCTTGTCTTTACTCGTCGTCACTGCCCGGTCCGGGCAAGTCGGCCGTTAGGCCGACAGACTGGCACGGCCGCGTGCGCGACGAGCCGAAAGAACCTTGCGGCCACCCTTGGTAGCCATGCGGGCACGGAAACCATGACGACGCTTGCGAACAAGCTTGGACGGTTGGTAGGTACGCTTCATTTTTTTAATGCCGCGGTGTGCGGCCCTTCTTGAAGATTGCCTCTATCGAAGCAAGAGCGTTTCGGAAAATGCGCTGGCATGCGGATATGCAGGTTGCGAGCCGCTGCCTGAGCGCGCGGGCATATAGTTCAGGTTAAGCCCGAAAGTCAATCCGCAAGCCCCGGATGACCGGAAAGCCGCCGTTTTGCCATCCATTATTTAAGCGATTGCGAATGCAATTATTAATATAGTTCGCGTCAGGCGTAGTTTCTTTGGTTGTGTTTTTGGCGAAGTTTTTTCTATGTTGTGGGCAATGGCTCAAGTCGTGAGAAAATATATCGCGAAATAAGTCATGCGAGCGGGAGAATTTTGCTTGCGCGTCTAAAGTCGGGTGGTGCTTTCGATCAGCCATTATTAACGATTTTATGCTAATTTTCACAGTCATCAAGAATAGCGGCTGATCTTGGCGCTGTTCTGGTGTCTTTGGAGGGCGTTACCGTGAAAATTGGAGTAAAGATCAACCTTCTCGTAGGGTTGATGAGCCTTGTCGCATGTGCAATTGCCGGATTGTCGGTATTCGCGGTGAGCGAATACCATGACAAGCAGAGCGCCTACGCTAATATCGCTGATCGCGTCTACAAGGGCGAGCGGCTCAACCGCCTGGTGACCGCGGTGGTTATGGACGCTCGCGGTATGTATGCGGCGAAGGATGTCTCATCCGCCAAGCCTTTTGGTGAAGGCGTGACGAAAAGTCTCGCCGACATGGAAAAGCTGATTGCCGATTGGGCCGCTGTCGTTCCAGCAGCGCAGAAGGCGCAATTCGACAAGCTCACGGCAGGTTTCACAGAGTTCAAGGCATTCCGCACCGAAACGGTGCGCCTCGGCGCGACTGAAGGGCCGCAGGCTGCCAATGTTCAGGGTAACAACGACGCCAACCGCGCAAACCGCAAAGCCTATCAGGGGGAGATCGACAAGGTCGTTGCCTCAGATGTTGCCGAACTGGACGTGTTAAGCGCAGAGATGACGTCCTTCGGTAACCTGATCTTCTACTCCGTTCTTCTCGTTGCCATTCTCGGTGTCGGCGGTGGCCTAGGCTTTGGCCTTTATCTTGGACGCAGCCAGATTAGCGGTCCTATCCTTAAGCTGACATCTTCGATGGGGCGCCTTGCTCACGGTGATTATGATGCCGCCGTGCCATTTTCTGGCCGCAGGGACGAAATTGGCGACATGGCCGCAGCCGTCGAAGTCTTCAAGACGAACGGCCTGGAAGTTGCCCGCATGACCGATGCCGAGGCGGGTTTGAAGGCAAAGAGTGACGATCTGCAGACGCGTATGTCTGCCGTTGTCCAAGCTGCAGCCGAGGGCGATTTCACCTGTCGCATTGATAAGCAATGGGGTGTCGAAAGCCTTGACCGTGTGGCCCGCAATATCGACCAGCTCGTCAAAAGCATCGATGCCGGGGTATCGGAAACGCGCCGCGTCGTGAAAAGCCTTTCCGATGGCGATCTCACCGACAGCATGCGGGGAGATTTCAAGGGCGCGTTTGCCGAACTGCAGGAAAACGTCAACGGTACGATGCAGACGCTTCAGTCCACCATGGGTAAGGTGCGCAATGCCACCGGCGCCATGAATGACGGCGCGTCCGAACTGAGCAGCGCCGCTAACGATTTGTCGAAGCGCACCGAGCAGCAGGCGGCAGCCCTTGAAGAAACGTCGGCCGCTCTCGATCAGATCACCTCCGTCGTGAGGACCTCGACCGAGCGGGCCAATGAAGCGACCACCATGGTCGGCGAGGCGAAGGAAAGCGCGATCCAGTCCGGCGCGGTCGTTCGCAATGCCATTGAAGCGATGGGACGAATCGAGCAGGCCTCGCGTGAGATCGCCCAGATTACCAATGTGATCGACGAGATCGCGTTCCAGACCAACCTTCTGGCTCTGAATGCGGGTGTGGAAGCGGCGAGGGCCGGGGAAGCAGGCAAGGGCTTTGCCGTCGTCGCCCAGGAGGTCCGCGAACTCGCACAACGCTCCGCCAGTGCGGCGAAGGATATCAAGTCGCTGATCGGCAAGTCAGGCGAGGAAGTGGCAGGCGGCGTTCAACTGGTTCAGAAGACCGGAGCAGCCCTGTCAGAAATCGAAGCGCGCGTCAGCCGCATCAATGACCACATCCATTCGATCGCCGTGGCATCGAAGGAGCAGGCGACCGGTCTTGCCGAGGTAAATACCGCGGTCAACCAAATGGACCATGTCACCCAGCAGAATGCCGCCATGGTTGAAGAAAGTTCTGCTGCGACCAGCAAGCTATCTACCGAAGCCGACGCACTTTATCATCTTGTATCGCACTTCAGGATTGCCGAGGAAGATAGCCGCTTGCCTCGTCTCGTGCCGGCCGAAGCCTCTCATCGCCCGCAAGCTTCCCCGGCAAGAAAACTGACCGCAGCTCTCAGCCGTGCCTTGGGCGGAGGTGGCTCGGCCAAAGCAGCGGCAAGCGTTGCTGATTGGGAAGAATTCTGAATTCCAGCCTGAACATTACCGAAATTTAAGGCGGAGGCGGCTTTTGCCTCCGCCTTTTGCGTTTGCGCGGGGTGTTCAAATCTTGGTGACGCGGTAAAATGGTCGCATACACGCGGAGTTGAAACCCGTGGCTGAAATTGGAGATCCGTATGGATAGCGAGGTTCACACCTCGGAACAGCAGGGGACATGGCCGGACGGCGCCGGACCGGAGCCGATGCCGACCATCCTGCGCGGTCTTTCCGGGCGGTTGCTCTGGCTGACGGTCATATTCGTCATGATGGCAGAAATCCTGATTTTCATGCCGTCAATCTCCAGCATGCGCATGAACTGGCTTCGTGATCGCCTGGATACTGCCGCCGCGGCGGGCATCGTGATCGACGGGTTGCAGCCCGCCGAATTGCCGCGCGCCGTGCAAGACGACACGCTGCTGGCGACCGGAACAAAGGTCATCGCGTTGCGCAAGGATGGAACGTCCCGGCTTCTGGCCGCAATCGAGGTTCCGCCGGAGATCGATGCCCAATACGATCTTGCTCACACGTCTCTGCTAGGCTCGATGCGTGATGCGCTGGATACGCTTGTCTTCGGTGGCAACCGGGTGATGCGTGTTTTCGGTCCGGTTGGTGAAAGCGATATGATCATCGAACTGGTCATGACTGATAACGCCCTTCGCAAGGATATGCTGATCTACTCGAAGATGATGTTTCTCATCTCCTTGCTGATTTCGTTGATTACGGCAGTGCTTATCTTCCTCGCGATCAACCGTATGATGATTTCACCGATCCGGCGGCTGACGCACAATATGCAACTTTTTTCAGAGCGGCCCGATGACCCTTCCCGGGTTTTCTCCGCCGATCGTTCTCGCGGTGAGCTGGCCGTCGCAGGGCGGCATCTTGCAGCAATGCAGGTCGAGCTTCAAAGGACGTTGAAGCAACAGAAGAACCTTGCCGATCTTGGTCTGGCTGTATCGAAGATCAATCACGACATGCGCAACATCCTTGCTTCCGCTCAATTGATGTCGGACCGCCTGACGGATGTCGAAGACCCGATGGTCAGAAGTTTTGCGCCAAAACTGCTACGCACCATCGACAGGGCCGTCGGATACACCAATGAGGTCCTAGCCTATGGTCAGGCATCGGAAGCTGCCCCGCGCCGCCGACGGGTAAACCTGACCGACCTGTGCCAGGAAGTGCGTGACATGCTGGCCATCGATCCTGACTCGGGCATAGAATTCGTCGAACAGATCTCGGAAGGCGTGGAGGTCGATTGCGACGGGGAGCAGATTTTCCGTGTGGTCCACAATTTGTGCCGTAACGCCGTCCAGGCGTTGCTCACGCATGATGCCAATGATCCGAAAGCTGTGCGGCGGGTCACTCTGACGGCACATCGTCTCGGCAGCGTTGTCAGCATCACCGTTGATGACACCGGGCCGGGCATGCCGCGCAAGGCGCGGGAGAATCTCTTCTCGGCCTTCAGGGGCTCTGCACGTTCTGGCGGAACAGGGTTGGGGCTGGTCATTGCGCGCGAGTTGGTGCTGGCGCATGGCGGTACGATCGCGCTCGTTGAAAAACCAGGTCCGGGCACGCAATTCCGTATCGAAATTCCCGACCGTCCGGTCTCTTTGGAGGACTATCGCGCCAGGGCGTGAGTAATTATTATTTGAAAACAACGGCTTGATGAATTTACGAAGATAAAATGACATCAAGCCAGGGAAAATCGCTTGCAATCCTTCTCGGCACCCTTTAGAGGATCGCCACGCCAGCGGAACACACCGCTGACAGACGCACCCGTAGCTCAGCTGGATAGAGCACCAGACTACGAATCTGGGGGTCAGGAGTTCGAATCTCTTCGGGTGCGCCATTCTTTTTTCTTTGAAATACCGATGCTATTGCATGCGGCAAAGAGTTCCTCCGCCTGACGCAGTGTATTTCGCTTCATTCAGCTCCCTGTGAAAATTCCTCTCGTTTCTCCCTCTGCCCGATGGGCAGAACACACCGCGTGCGCTATCCAGAATAGACCTGTGAATCAGTCAGCTTGTTGCAGCAGTTTCAAGCGGCTTTTGTCTGTTCGGAGTCGGATGTCATGAGATGGAAGCGTACGATCCAGTTGCTGGATGTTCATGCGGAAGGCGAGATCGGCCGTGTGGCGATCGGTGGCGTCCCGAAAATTCCCGGCAATACCGTCGCCGAGCAGCTTGAATGGATGAATTCCGATCCCAAGGGGCAGGAACTGCGCCGCTTCCTTTGCCTTGAGCCGCGCGGCACCCCGATCGGTTCCGTCAATCTTCTCCTGCCGCCAAAACATCCGGATGCGGATGCTGCCTTCATCATCCTGCAACCGGATCAGGCGCATGCAAGCTCGGGCTCCAATTCGATCTGCGCCACCACGGCTCTTCTGGAAGCCGGTATCGTCGAGATGAAGGAACCGGAAACCGTCGTCACGCTGGAAACGGCGGCCGGCCTCGTACGGGCTGTCGCCACTTGCCGCGACGGCCGGTGCGAAAAGGTGAAGCTCACAATGGTCCCGTCCTTCGTCCATGAGCTGGACGTGAAGCTTCAGACGCCGGAATGGGGCGAGATCACGCTCGACATTTCCTATGGCGGCATTTTTTACGGTCTCGTCGACGTATCCCAGATCGGCCTCACCATCGAAAAGAAGAATGCCGCTTCCCTCGTGCAGGCCGGCATGATTTTGAAGGATCTGATCAACCGCCAGATCCCTGTGGCCCACCCGGAAATCCCGGCAATCTCCGGCGTCGCTTATGTGATGTTCCGCGATACGGAAGCCGATGGCACGGTGCGTACCTGCACGACCATGTGGCCGGGCAGGGCTGATCGTTCGCCATGCGGTACAGGCAACTCCGCCAATCTGGCAACGTTGCACGCCCGCGGCAAGGTGGCGGTGGGTGATATGTTCCTGTCACGATCGATTATTGGGACGCAGTTCGAAGTGGGACTTTCCGCCGAAACCGAGGTTGCGGGAAAGCCCGCCATCATCCCGACCATCGCCGGTCGAGGATTTACCTTCGGCCTGCATCAGGTCGCACTCGACCCGTTCGATCCGTTGGCCGATGGTTTTGCAATGACCGACGTTTGGGGACCTTCCGCCGGCGAGATAATCTGATCTATCAGATCTCGCTGCCGATCTTGGCAGGCGCTTCGACATCACCTTGTTTCAGCACCAGCGAGCTTACGCCCTCCACGCCCTGCTGGTTGGGAGCAGGCACAACACCCAGTTCTTGGAACTGCATGTATTTGGAAGCGCCGAACATATCGCCTTTTTCTGCAGCCTGACGATACATTTCGGCAGCTTTTTCTGCATTGGCCGTAATGCCTTCGCCAGTCTCATACATGATGCCAAGGTTGATCATCGCGTCAGTATTGCCGCGCTGCGCAGCAAGATCGTACCAGGCGATTGCGGTCTGGTCGTCGGCCTCCAAGAGTTGGCCTTCGTCATAGATGGCACCGATATTAAACGCGGCAGTGTCATCCCCGTCAGCGGCAGCCTTCTCGAACCATTGAAGCGCCTTGTCGACATCCGGCTGCGTGCCCAGACCATCGCGATAGGCAACGCCGAGATTATAGGCGGCAAGTGTATTGCCGCTGTCGGCAGCCTGCTGATAATACGCAAACTCCGCCTTGTCGTCGCCGAGACGACCCATAAGCATGCCATAGTTCACCATGGCAGCCGCGTAACCATCCTTTACCGCCGTGCTGTAGGCACTCATCGCCTGATCAGGCTGGTCGACGCTATTGAGCGCGCGGCCCAGCTGATACGCGAAACGCGGGTTCCCTGTCGTATCGAAAGCGATACGGCATGCCTGAACGGCCTGATTTCCTATGTCGGCAATGTTGACAGGCGCAAAATCGCCGTTGCGCTGTTGGTCGTAAGGGCTGCCTGCCAGGCGATCGCAATCACCCTGCTGCGCCGAGGCAAGAAGGAGGTTGTTGCGCTCGGCAGCACCAGGTGAGACAGTCAGCGCGAGAAGCGCGACAGCGGCACCTGTGGTAATCGCAAAACCCTTGTTGACTTTCAGAGTCCGGGATTTCATTGTTCGCTCCGACTCAAAACACTTTCAGATTGCTTAATGAACGCAGCACTCGTGTGCTTGTTCCGCGTATTCGCATCGAGTGTCCTTTCAGAGCCTCTGTAATCCGCACGATTTCGTGAAGTTTAGCGTGATATTGTCGGCATCGATTGGATGTTCCGGTGTTCTCGGAATGGGCGTGAGATTGTCTTTGCGTCTGCTTTGATGTTAAGCGGGATCGGCATCCCCAAAACACTTAGCGGAACAGCTCCATGAAAACGCTCCAGATTCGCCGCCCCGACGATTGGCATCTCCATCTGCGGGATGGCGCAGTGCTGGAGGGCGTGATCGGCGATACGAGCCGTCACTTTGCCCGTGCGATCATCATGCCGAACCTCGTTCCCCCGGTCGTGACCACGACCGATGCCACAGCTTATCGCTCACGTATCATGGCTGCCCTGCCGCAAGGGCATAGGTTCGAGCCGCTGATGACCCTCTATCTCACGGAGCATACGAACCCGGATGATGTGGAGGAAGGCAAGAAGAGCGGTCTCATTACTGCCGTGAAGCTCTATCCTGCGGGCGCCACGACCAACTCCCATGGCGGCGTGCGTGATCTGGAAAAGGCCATGCCGGTTCTCGAGCGCATGGCGAAGATCGGCCTGCCGCTTTGCGTGCATGGTGAGGTCACGACGCCCGAAGTCGACATCTTCGATCGCGAGGCGGTGTTCATCGAGACGGTGCTTGATCCGCTGCGCAAGCGGCTTCCGGAACTGAAGGTAACGATGGAGCATGTCACCACCTCGGACGGTATCGACTACATCAAGTCGTCCAAGGCGAACCTTGCAGGCTCGATCACTACGCATCACCTGATCATCAACCGCAACGACATTTTGGTCGGCGGCATCCGCCCGCATTATTACTGCCTGCCGGTCGCCAAGCGCGAGAGCCATCGCCTAGCCTTGCGGGCCGCTGCGACATCCGGGGACCATCGTTTCTTCCTTGGCACAGATTCCGCGCCGCATGTCGACCCGTTGAAGGAATGTGCCTGTGGCTGCGCCGGCATCTATACTTCGGTGAACACGATGAGCTGCCTTGCCCATGTTTTCGAGCAGGATAATGCTCTGGAAAAGCTGGAAGCCTTCGCATCGCTGAATGGTCCGGCATGGTACGGGCTGCAGCCGAACGAAGAAAAGATCACGCTTGAGAAGCAGGACGTGCAGGTCGAGTTTCCTGCAAAATGTGATACCGGCGCCGGTGCAATCACCGTGTTCGATCCCGGTTTCCAAATCTTCTGGAATGTCGTGGACTGAAATTACTGGTTGTTTCTGCCGGTTTGATATTTATTCGAGTTGTAGCTCTCCAAAGGTAACACTTTGGAGAGATTCTCATCTTAGCTTCTGCTCGCATATTGAATAAATCTTCGAAGAGAATTCCGGCATGATGCTTGACTATCAGTCTCTTCTGCTTGCGCTTGGCGTTTCCGCCGCATGCCTGATGGTGACCTTGTTTGGCACCTGGTTTTCCCGTCGAACGGATTCTTTTCTTTTGACCCTGGCCATTTCACTATGCCTGGTGGTGGCCGGCATTGCTGTCTACAGCACATTCTCTTCTCAATCGGGTCTCGCTCCCGCTGCGATAGCCTATGCGCTGTTCATGATCGGCTTTTCCACTATCTACGCTGCTTCGGTCCAGTTTCGTATTGGAATGTCACCCTGGCGGTTGGCCGGCACTCTGTCATTTGTCAGCCTTGCCCTTGGGATGCCGCTAATTCTCGCAGGGCTCGACGGGCTCGGCCTGATCATCATGAATGTCCTGACGGCCACCCTTCTTGTCGGCACGGGGTGCCAATACTGGACGGCACGCAAAGAGGCTCCTGGTCCTTTGCTTGGCATGGTCATTCTCTATTGCGTCAGCGGTTTCTCCTTCGCCCTTTGTGCCGGTGTTCTTATTGCGGATGGCCGCATGAGCCTAGGCGAACCGCCGGTAAACTGGGCGGAAAACTTTAATATCGGCATCTGCATTGCGGGCATGACCGGCATTGGCGCCTTGTCGCTGGCGCTTCATCAGTGGCGCATGGCGGCCCTTCACCGGCATGAAGCGATGACGGATGCCCTGACTGGCCTCATCAATCGTAGAGCATTGTTTGATCAGTATGGCGGACGCAAGCTGAATGCATCGACCGCCGTGATCGTCTTCGATATAGATAGGTTCAAGTCGATCAACGACCGGTTTGGCCATTCCGCGGGCGATGAGGTTCTAAAACTCTTCGCGCAGGACATGCTGTCGGAAATGATTGCCGAGGGGGCGGCAGCGCGGCTGGGAGGCGAAGAGTTTGCCATGGTTGTCGGCGAGGTCATGCCCGGCCGGGCCGAAAGGATCGCCAATGCAGTACGTATGCGTTTCGCGGCACGTGATATCTTCATCGATGGAAAGCTTGTTCGCTGCACGGTCAGCGGAGGTGTCTCTGTCGGCACCCCGGAAGGCCAACCGTTCGAAACCGTTCTGAGCCTTGCTGATGGCGCCCTTTATGAAGCAAAAGGCGCCGGGCGCGATCGGGTCGAAATCGCATCCTATCTCCGATCCATCCACCCTGCGCCTGACAGCCGCACTTCAGCCTGAAAATTTCATCGCCTAATCTATCCGCTGGCGTATCTGACACCATGCTGCTATTGCGGCGCGTGGTTTGAAGCAATGTCCAGCGAAAATCTGCAGCAGTTTCGCGTTCGGACTTGCGAATAAAGAAAAGCAGCGATCAAGGAGCGGGCGCATGATCCAGACCACATTTACCGACCGGAACGTAATGGCCGAACTGATGGCAAAGATGCTCTGGGAAATCGGAGCCGTGCATTTCAGCGCCGACAAGCCCTACAAGTTCTCCTCCGGCATGATGAGCCCCGTCTATATCGACTGCCGCAAGCTGCTTTCCTTCCCGCGTGTTCGCTCCACCATCATGGATTTTGCCGCAGCCACCGCTTTGCGCGAAGCCGGCTTTGAGAAGTTCGATTGTATCGCAGGTGGCGAAACTGCGGGCATTCCGTTTGCTGCCCTTCTGTCCGAACGCCTCGGTCTGCCGATGATCTATGTCCGCAAGAAGCCCAAGGGCCACGGTCGTGCATCGCAGATTGAAGGCCATCTGCCGGAAGGTGCTCGTGTCCTCGTCATCGAGGACCTCGTCACGGTCGGCGGCGGCATGTTCACCTTCATTGACGCCATCCGCGCGGCAGGCGGCGTGGTTGACCATGGTATGTCGCTGTTCTTCTACGACATGTATCCGCAGGTCGCTGAGCGTTTTGCCAATGGCAAGGTTCAGTTCAATTACATCGCCACATGGCGCAACGTTTTGGCTGTTGCCCGTGAGCAGAAGCTGTTCGACGAAAAGACCTTTACGGAAGTCGAATCCTTCCTCGACGCGCCATTGGCGTGGTCGGGTCGCAATGGTGGCGTAACTGAGCTTTCGCTCTAGCAATGATATAAAAGCTCAGGTATCGATGGGCGAAACAATGATCTCGGGAGGAAATCGATGATCCTGTGCTGCGGCGAAGCTTTGATCGACATGTTGCCGCGTGAGACGACGCTCGGCGAACCGGCCTTTTCGCCCTATGCCGGTGGCGCCGTCTTCAATACGGCCATCGCACTTGGCCGTCTGGGTGTCCCGACGGCCTT
Source organism: Hyphomicrobiales bacterium (assembly GCA_900472575.1). Lineage (GTDB taxonomy): Bacteria > Pseudomonadota > Alphaproteobacteria > Rhizobiales > Rhizobiaceae > Neorhizobium > Neorhizobium cellulosilyticum. Next base: position 74,235 of record UCIV01000043.1, on the reverse strand, counting down.
CTTCACCGGTCTTGCCGATGACATGATGGGTGACATCCTGCGCGAGACGCTGCGCAAGAGCAATGTCGACTTCAGCTATTGCGCCATCGCCTCGCGGCCCTCGACCATCGCTTTCGTCAAGCTGGTGAATGGTCATGCAACCTACGCCTTTTACGACGAAGGCACCGCTGGCCGCATGATCACCGAGGCCGACCTACCGGCAATCGGAGACGAATGCGAGGCGCTGCATTTCGGCGCAATCAGCCTGATCCCCGAACCCTGCGGCTCGACCTACGAGGCGCTGATGCTGCGCGAGCATGAAAAGCGCGTCATCTCGCTCGATCCGAACATCCGCCCCGGCTTTATCAAGGACAAGGCGGCTCATCTCGCCCGTATCCGACGCATGGCCGCCATGTCGGATATCGTAAAATTCTCGGATGAGGATCTCGCCTGGTTCGGCCTGGAAGGCGACGAGGATACGCTCGCCCGCCACTGGCTGCATCACGGCGCAAAGCTCGTTGTCGTCACCCGCGGTGCCGAAGGTGCTGTCGGCTATACGGCGGATCACAAGGTAACGGTTCCGAGTGAACGGGTGACGGTCGTCGATACGGTCGGCGCCGGCGACACATTCGATGCCGGTATTCTCGCGTCGCTGAAGATGCAGAACCTGCTGACCAAGGCCCAGGTCGCAAATCTGACCGAAGACCAGATTGCTAAGGCACTCGCCCTCGGCGCCAAGGCAGCTGCCGTGACGGTTTCGCGGGCCGGGGCAAATCCACCCTTTGCAAACGAGATCGGGCTGTAATCGAGCCTTCCGCAGCGAATAAAAAAGCCCTCCGGAACGTCCTTCCAGAGGGCTTTTTGTTTGATTGTAACGAGCTTACTTCTTCAGGCCAGCCAGCGTCTTCACCAACCCTTGCGTCGATGAATCGTGGCCGGCAGCACTTTCCTTGCCTTCCACGACCGGAAGCAGGCCGGTTGCCAATTCCTTGCCGAGTTCCACACCCCACTGGTCGAAGGAGTTGATGCGGAAAAGCACGCCCTCGACAAAGACTCGGTGCTCGTAAAGCGCCACGAGGCGGCCGAAGGCAAACGGCGTCAGCTTGTCCTGCACGAAGGTGATCGACGGGCGGTTGCCGGTAAACACGCGGTGTGGCGCGATAAAGTCGGCTTGCTTGTCCTCCATACCCTTGGAGGTCAGCTGGGCTTTCGCTTCCTCGAAAGTACGGCCCTTCATCAGCGCTTCCGACTGCGCCAAGCAATTGGCGATCAGCAGGTCGTGCTGATGGCGCAGCTCCGGCTCGAACCCGTTTGCCGCGATCATGAACTCGGCCGGAATGATGCTCGTGCCCTGGTGGATCAGCTGGTAGAAGGCGTGCTGGCCGTTGGTGCCGGGCTCGCCCCAGACGACCGGGCCGGAATTACCCTCGACCGGCGTGCCGTCGATCGTCACGCCCTTGCCGTTCGATTCCATGTCGAGTTGCTGCAGATACGCCGGGAAGCGGAGCAAGCGCTGGTCATAGGGCAGGATCGCGCGGGTCGGGTAACCCAGGACGTTGCGATGGTAGAAACCGATCAGACCGAGTAGCATCGGCAGGTTTTCGCGAACCGGCGCCTCGCGGAAATGCTTGTCCATCGCATGTGCGCCATCGAGAAACTTGCCGAAATTCTCCGGTCCGATGGCGAGCATCAGCGGCAGGCCGATAGCCGACCAGATCGAATAACGGCCGCCGACCCAGTCCCAGAAGCCGAACACGCGGGTCTGATCGATGCCGAAGGCCGCGACCTTGTCGAGCGCGGTGGAGACCGCGCAGAAGTGATGCTCTACGGCGGCATCGCCCAGCTTGTCGGCAATGAACCTGCGGGCCGTGGCCGCATTGGTCATCGTTTCGATCGTTGTGAACGTCTTGGAGGCAACGATGAACAGCGTCGTCTCCGCATCGAGCAGCTTCAGCGTATCGGCAATATGCGCGCCATCGACATTGGAAACGAAATGCGCGCGCGGGCCGTCATGGTAAGGAGCGAGCGCCAGCGTTGCCATGACCGGGCCGAGGTCCGAGCCGCCAATCCCGATATTAACGACATCGGTGATCTTTTTGCCGGTTGCGCCTTTCAAGGCGCCGGAACGGATGCCGTCGGCAAACTTGCCCATCGCCGCCAGAACGGAATTGACGTCCGGCATGACATCCTTGCCGTCGACCAGAACCGGCGTGTTGGACCGGTTGCGTAGCGCCGTATGCAGCACTGCGCGGTCTTCGGTGAAGTTGATGGCGACGCCGGAGAACATCTCCTCGCGCTTCTTCGCCACGCCGCCGGCATCGGCTAGCTTCTCAAGCAGCGTAAGGATTTCCTCGTTCACCGCGGTCTTGGAATAATCCATGGTGAGATCATCGAAGCGGGCGCTGAATTTTTCGAAGCGGCCCGCATCCCTGGCGAAAGCGGCACGAATGTCCGTCGCCTTGGTAGCGTCTGCGGTTGCCTTGAGCTCTTGGACGATGGTCTGCATGATTTCCTCGCATTCTGCAGAATGATGCAGGGGAACCTATTCGCTTTCTTGTTCAAATCAAGCGTCACCGTTGCGTCTTTTGCGTAACGGCTCAGTCAATTGTCCATTTCACTGGCCGACGGCCGTCTCCACCGTGTTGCCGACTGCCTGTCCGAAACGTCCGACCTGATCGTTATAACTGCGCCGGGTTGCCGGGTCGAAGATCGCAATCGGCGTGCTGACCGCGACACTCGCTGCGCCGCCCACGGTTTGCGCGGTGCCGAGCGCCACAGCCCCTAGTCGTTCGCCAAGCCCGACATCGCTGTCGGTCACGGTCTGCCCTGCAATCAGCCGGTTTCCGATCAGCTTCACCACTTCCGGGCTTTCGGCGAACTTGCCATGGTTCAGCCTGTCGCCGCCCTTGAGCTTGGTCAGGTCCAGCACAACGATGCCGGCTTTCTCGAATTCGCTGCGATACGGCTCGACAGTCGGGTCGACCTGGCCCAGCCGGTCGATATTGCCGGAGATCCGCCGGGACAGGCTGAGAGCCCGGTCATCCTGCGATACGAAAAGGGTGAAGTGCGGGTGCTTGGGACCAAGCTCGGCAAACTGCCGGCCGAACACGTCGACATCGAGATCCGGCGAGGCCAGAATGACGTTCTGGATCTTGGGCGCCACGCGACCGTCGCGGATTGCCATTTGGCGCAGCGCCTCGACCGTGAGCCAGGACCCCATGGAATGCGCCATGATCGTCACTTCGCCGACCGCAGGATCGGTAGAAAGCTGACGCAGCATGTTCTCCAGCGCATCGCGGGAATAGTTGGTGCTTTCCTTGTCGTAGTTATAGGCAAAGATGCTGCCGCGCGACGGCCAGGTGAAAAGTACCGGCGCCACGTCCGTATTGGAATCATGAACAATCTGCGCAAAGCGATAGACGGCATCCTCGTAGCGATTGTTGAACCCGTGGACAAAGACCATCACCCTGCGGCTCTTGGGCAGGTTATGATGCAGCCAGTTGCGCGCACCGCCGATCTGCAGCGGGGTGACCGAAAGCGTGGCGAATTCCTTGGCGGGGTTGGCAGGAAGCTTTTTCGGCCATTGCACCTGACCCACTTCACGTGCGCTGTCGGGCGGTATCGAAACCTTGATTTCAGTGACGGAGGGTTCTCGTCCGCGTTCACCGGAGAACAGGATGCCGGGCGCTTCGGTCGGCTTGCGTGTTGTCGCCACCAGCACATCGACGGTCGAGGTATCGGGAACGGACGCAGTAGCAGTCGGAATGAGCACGCCTTCGGGCCTGCCGGCGCAGCTCGAAAGCGCAGCGACGAGCGAAGCAACGGCAATCAGGCGAAACGAAAATCCGGCACGGTTTTGCAAGCGAACTCCAACAGCTTTTCCCGGCACCACAGCTCGTGAGTAGTTGAGCGCGAAGGTGCCGTCCACTGCTAAACGGAGGAGATGACAGCGACAAGTCACTCTTGGTTCTGACCTGTCGCCGTGTTGCAACGGCGCTGGAGCAATGCCAGCAAAAGTGGAAACCGGTTTTGCGTCCGGAATTGCGCGGAAATAAGGTGCTTACCGCAACTCCCGCCGCAGGATCTTGCCGACATTGGATTTCGGCAGCAGATCGCGGAATTCGATGACGCGCGGCCGCTTGTAGTTGGTCAGGTTCGCGGCACAATGGGCCTTGAGATCCGCCTCGCTCAGGTTCGGGTCCTTCTTCACCACAAACAGTTTCACCGCCTCGCCGGAATTCGGGTCGGGAATGCCGACTGCTGCACACTCCAGCACGCCGGGATGCATCGCCGCCACTTCCTCGACCTCGTTGGGATAGACGTTGAAGCCGGAAACCAGGATCATGTCCTTCTTGCGGTCGACGATTTTGACATAGCCCTGGCGGTCCATGTAGCCCATGTCGCCGGTGCGGAAAAAGCCGTCCGGCGTCATCACCTTTGCGGTTTCATCCGGCCGGTTCCAATAGCCCGCCATCACCTGTGGGCCGCGAATGCAGATTTCGCCCACATCGCCAAGTTCGACATCATGGCAGTCATCGTCCCGGATCGCAATTTCGGTCGACGAGACCGGCAGGCCGATCATGCCGGAAAATTCCTTGGTATCCAGCCGGTTGGCGGTCGCGACGGGAGAGGTCTCGGAAAGTCCGTACCCTTCCGTGATCGGGCAGCCGGTCATTGCCAGCCAGCGCTCGGCGACCGGCCGCTGCACCGACATGCCGCCGCCGAAGACGAGGATCAACGACGAGTGGTCGAGCTTCTGGAAGTCGGCATTGTTCATTAACGCATTGAACAGCGTATTCAGTCCCGGAAAGATGTGAACGGGGTGTTTCTGTAATTCCTTGACGAAGGCCGGGATGTCGCGCGGATTGGCGATCAGAAGGTTATGGCTGCCGGTCGCAACCCCCATCAGCGAATTCACCGTCAGTGCGAAGATGTGATAGAGCGGCAGCGCGCAGAGGAACTGCAGCTGCTCCGGGCGCGGCTTGTTGAGGAAGGCGGTTTCCAGCCATGTTCCCATCTGCTCCTTGTTGGAGAGAAGGTTGGCATGGGTGAGGATGGCGCCCTTGGATACGCCGGTTGTTCCGCCGGTATATTGAAGAAAAGCGACATCATGCGGGCCGACGTCAATCGACCTCAGCGTCGTTCCTGCGCCTTCATTGAGTACGGTCCTGAAGCTGGAATGGCCGGGCAGCGACCATGCCGGTACCAGCTTCTTCACCTTGCGCACGACCAGATTGACGATATGCCCTTTGACGCCCAGCATGTCGCCCATCGTCGCAACGACGACATGTTTGACGCTTGTCGCCTTCAACACCTGCTGCGCGGTTGCGGCAAAATTCTCCAGCAGAAACAGCGCTTTCGCACCGGAATCCTTCAGCTGATATTCAAGCTCGCGCGGCGTATAGAGCGGATTGACGTTGACGACCACCAAGCCGGCGCGAAGAATGCCGTAGACGATCACCGGGTTCTGCAGGACGTTCGGTAGCATCACCGCCACGCGGTCGCCCTTCTCCAGGCCCTTGGCCTGCAGCCAGCAGGCTATTCTGCGGCTTTCGGCCTCCAACTGGCGGAAAGTCAGCGATTTTCCCATGCTGGTAAAGGCGGGCCGGTCACCATAACGGGCGCAACTCTCCTCGAAAAGCTGCCCGAGCGAGCGATGAGCCAGCGGTTGAATCTCTTCGGGCACTCCGGGCGGATAGGACTTCAGCCAGATCTTGCGCGGGTTCGTCGGGGCTCTCGCCACCTGTTCGTTCATGAGAGCATCCTCCATGCTCGTTGCCCTTACCTGAAGGCTATGGAAAAGTCCTCCACTTCTCCAAAGCCTATATTAGGTCATTCACAGGAACCGGAAAAGACTGGTCCATTCTCGAACAGCTAGATGACTTTAACGTAAGCGTCAATTGTCGCAGGCCGAGAAGATTTTTCGGGAACGATTGCCGTGGGGGGAAGTTCTATTCCCATGACGAAAAGATCAAAGGAGGTACGTCATGTTGCATCAGGAACCCCGTGCAGGTCAGGATCCGTATGTGAAGGATACGCCTTCGCTGATCGCCAGTGATAAGGTCGAAGGCACTGCAGTCTATGGCGCCGACGGTAAGCGGATCGGCTCGATCGAACGCATTCTGCTCGAAAAGCGCGGCGGCCGTGTCAGTTATGCGGTCCTGAGCTTCGGCGGTTTCCTTGGCATCGGCGATGACTATTACCCGCTGCCATGGGAAAAGCTGCGCTATGACGAACAGCTCGACGGTTACCGTATCGACCTGACCAAGGATCAGATTACCGGTGCTCCGAAATATCACGATCTCGACGACGATAGTTTCTATCGAGCAAATGACCGGAAGGTTTACGACTATTACGGCGTTCCGCCTTACTGGATGTAATCCGATCTGATGGTTGAGAGAGCGGCCCCAAGCGGGCCTCTTTTCGTTTGCTTAAGCCTATTCTGGCACGGTCCCGCCAGGGCGGTTTGGCCAACGGGGATTGCTGTCATGGCGGAAAAGGCGGGCGGGGTGCGTGATCTGGAGCGGGAGGACCTACCTTCCGTGGCCGAACTCTTCCAGAAGACCTTCCGTGGTTCGCAGCCTGTCCGTCCATCCATGATCCAGTATCTGCGCGAGGTGCTCTTCGATCATCCGTGGTATGACGAGGAAATCCGTTCCAAGGTTTTTATCGACAAAAGCGGCGGTGTGCAGGGCTTCATCGGCGTATTTCCATCCCGCCTCGAAATAGGCGGTCGCCCCATCCGCGCGGCCTTTGCCGGATCCATGATGGTGGATCGGCATGAGCAGAATCCGCTGGCAGGTGCCCGTCTCCTTCGTGCCTTCCTCACCGGGCCGCAGGATATTTCACTGACGGAAACCGCCAATGCTCTGGCACTCGGCATGTGGCAGAAGCTCGCCCTGCCTTTGGATATCGCTTACAGTCTCAACTGGCTGCGAATCCTGCGCCCTGCAGGCACGGCCGTTCAGGTTGCCGAGCGCGGGCTGAAAGCTGCGCGTTTTCTCCGCCCCGTTGCATCGCTGTCAGATGGCATGATCGAGCGCATGGGCGTGAAGGCGTTTCGGGCGCCGCCGATCCATGGGGCAGGGCGCGTAAATTTCTGGGATGCATCGCGGGAAGATTTTACCCAAGCGGTGCTGAAACTCTCCGAACTCTTTCCCCTGCGCCCGCAGTGGAACCGAGCGTCGCTGGATTGGTTCATGGATCATGCGCAGGAAAAGCGCCAGTTTGGTAAGCCCTCGTGGCGTATCGCCGAGTCCCGCAGCGGCGAGCTGGTCGGTTGTTACGTCTATTACGGTCGCCCGCGCGGGATTGGCTGGCTACTGCAGGCCGTCTGCGCACCAAATATTGCCGGCGAAATGGTCGACGATCTGTTTGCACATGCCGATGCCGCGGGCTGTGTCGCTATCCGCGGCGCCGGCCATCCTTGGCTGACGCCCGAACTCATCAGCCGGAAGACGCTGTTTTACGGCCGCGCTTTTTTCGTCGCCCATGCAAAGGACAAAAGCCTGCTGGAACCGATCAAGGCCGGCGAAGCCCTGATCAGCGGGCTCGCCGGAGAAAACTGGATGCGCCTGATCGGCGACGATTTCGACTGAGCCCGATCGGGTTCAGTCGAGCATCGTCAGCGGCGGGGCGTGCAGGTAATCGGCGACCTTCCGCTTCGAGGCGATATTGCGCCAGACCGCATCCACCTGATCCGGTGTAAGCCCCGCTGCGTCCGCGGTCTCTTCGCGGGAAATACCGTTGTCCAGCGCATAGAGGCAGATATCCATCCGGTCATAGGGCAGCGAGAAATAGTATTCGTCCTGCCCCTGCGGCAGCGACCAGGTGTCGGTTGTCGGCGGGCGACGGCGAATTTCTTCCGGCACGCCGAGCGCTTCCGCCAGCTGATAGACCTGGGTCTTGTAGAGATGGGCGATCGGCTTGAAATCGGCCGCGCCATCGCCGTTCTTGACGAAGAATCCCTGGTCGTATTCCAGCCGGTTCGGTGTGCCGGCAACGGCGAAGTTCAAGCGGTCGGCATGGTAATATTCGATCTGCTTGCGGGTCCGCTGCTTCATGTTGGCGGCGGCGATCATGCCGAGATAGACATCGAGCGGCATCCGGTGCCGGCTCTGCTCGCCGGCCGGGTTGGCTACCACCAGCCACGATATGTTGTAACCGCGCCCGGTCAACGCATCCTCAAGTACCACCTTGCAGCCCCAGCCGTCACCGAATTCCGGCACGACCTGACGGATAAAGCCGTCACGGCGGGCGTAGCATCCCTGGGCGGCGAGTGACGGGCCGATATCCTCCAGCACCGTTTCGATGCCAACCGCCTCCGCCAGCGCCTTGCCGAGCCGCAGACTGTCCGGGTCGCTGTCATGTTCCGGCATGAACACGCCGCTCACCTTGCCCTTGCCTAGCGCGCGGGCGCAAAGCGCTGCCGTCACGCTGGAATCGATGCCGCCGGAAAGGCCGAGCACGGCCCCGCGTTTGCGCAGGTCTTTCAGCACCGTGACGCGCAGCCATTCGCAAATGCGCTCGATCTCCGCCTCGGCATCGAGCACGAGCCTTTTTGCGGAAAACGATGCGGTCGGTTTCAAGCGGGCAGGGGCGTTTGTCATGCGACATTGTCCTCGATATCGGGAGCGGATTTTTCGGCGGTAAGGCGGATTTTGCCGGTACTGGTCTTTGGTAACGCGTCGCGAAACTCGACGCTTTTCGGCACCATATAATCTTCGAGATGAGCCGCGCAGTGGCGCAGGATATCCTTTTCGGAAAGCCCGGCATCAGGCTCCAGCGCGACATAGGCGCGGATCAGCTGGCCGAACACCGGATCGTCGATACCGGCCACAGCCGCCTCGCGAATGCCGGGTAGCGCGTAGAGAATCCGCTCCACCTCCTGTGGGCTCACCTTCTCGCCGCGGGTCTTGATGATGTCGTCGCGCCGGCTGACGAAATAGAGAAAGCCGTCGTTATCGGTCCTGAAGAGGTCGCCGGTATGAAGCCGCCTGCCGTTGGCAATAGGCAGCAGCTTGGTGGACGAATTCAGTTCGTCTCTCCAGTAGCCGTTCATCACATGCGGTCCTTCGACCACCAGTTCACCGATCTCGCCGGCGCCGAGTGCGCGACCGTCCTCATCGATGACGAAAGCGCGCGTTCCCGCAATGGCCCGGCCCACAGAGAGCGGCCGCATGTCGGCTTCTTCCGCCGGAAGATAGGTCGCGCGAATGCATTCCGTCTGGCCATACATCAGGAACAGCCGGGCATCCGGCAGCAGGCTGCGAAGTCTATGGCCGACCGATGGCGGCATGGCGGCAGCAGCGCTGGTGATATAGCGCATTTCAGGCAGAAAACCCGGTTGGAGATCCTGCATCCCCGTAATCAGGGCCGCCATCGGCGGCACAAGCGGAAATCCGGTCGCCTTCACTTCGGCGAGACGCTGAAGCACCCTGCGTGGAAAGGCAAAGCTCTTCTCCAGAACCAGCGTTCCACCGACCATCACCATGGTCAGGATCTGGGTGATCCCGTAACCGAAGGAGATCGGCAACACGCTGAGCACGATGTCGTCGGAGTTGTTTTCCAGATAGTCGACAATCGAGCCACAGGCGGCGAGCAGGCTGGCATGGCTATGCATCACGCCCTTCGGCGTGCCGGTCGAACCCGATGTGTGGATCAGAAGCGCCAGCGCTTCGCTGTCCACCTGTCGCGGCAGTTCGGCCTTGCCGTCATGAGTGGCAATCGCCTCATAGGCCAGCCAATCTTCGGTGGCGCTCGTTGGCAGGGTCCCGAATGCAATTTTGAGAGGAATATGATCCGCACCGCTGAGTGCACTGTCCACCACGCTCAGGAAACGGGCCTGCGCAAGGATAGTAGAAGGTTCTGTACTCTCGATGATGGCGCGCAGCTTGTCCTGCTTGATCGAGGCATGGAGAGGGCAGGGTACCGCCCCGGCCTTCCACGCAGCGAAGAATGCCACCGCTACCTCGACCGAATTCTCGGCAACCATCAGAATCCGGTCGCCCGCCTTGATCCCCTGCGTGATGAGGCCAGCAGCCAGCCGATCAGATAGCTCGTCCAGATCCTCATAGGCCAAACGGATTTCGCCGACGATCAGCGCCGTCTTTGATCCGAAACGACCGGCGCTTTGGCGAAGATGATCCTCGATACGCATGGCCGGTCCGCTGGCCTCAAGCCGCCGCGGCCGGCAGCTTCGATGCCAGATATCGCGTCATGTTGGCGATGCTGTCGAGATTTTCCGGAACGATCTCATCGTCCGCAATGGAAATGCCGAACGTCTGCTCCAGAAAGGCGATGACTTCGAGCACGCCGGTGGAATCGATCACGCCGCTTTCCAGCAATGACTGGTTGTCGTCGAGTTCAGCATCGGCGCGAAACAGAAAGTTTTCCGCAATGAATTCCCGCACGGGTGCGTTGAACTTGTCGGTCATCAGATAAGCCTTCCCCAGAGAGCGGCCTATTCAGCGGTTTCAACACGCGCGGCCACTATTACCCATAGTCTGACCCTGCATCAAACACCTGAATCTTTCACTAAGCCCGCATTTCCACTTTGATACATTCCCGAAAATGTTCAGGTGGATAGTCTAAAGAACGTTGGACGGCGTGCCCTTTTCGAAATTCTCGACATGCCCGATCACCTGTGCCCAGAGCGCTTGCATCGCCTCATCGCTCGCCCAGGCGACATGAGGGGTGAGGATTACATTCGGCCGGTCAAGAACGGTCAGAAGCGGATTGTCGGCTGCCGGCGGTTCTTTGGTCAGCACATCGAAGCCGGCGCCGGCAATCAGCCCTTTATTCAACGCCGTCACAAGGTCTGCCTCGTTCACCAGCCCGCCCCGTGCGGTATTGATGATCAGCGGATGTTTTTTCATTTTGCGGAACTCTTCGATCCCGATCAGGTCACGCGTCTCCGGCTTGAGCGGCATATGCAGCGTGATGATGTCGGCCTCCTCAAGCACCGTTTCGAACGGCGTATAGCCCTCCGCCACCTTGGCTGCGCCCTTGCGGCCGGCAAACATCACCTTCATGCCCAGCGCCTCGGCGATCCGTGCCACCGATTGGCCCAGCGTGCCGCCACCGAAAATGCCGATCGTGGAATTGGCCAGATCGCGAATCGGATGGTTGAAGAAGCAGAACTGGTTGGCGCGCTGCCACTCGCCCGAGATCACGTCCTCGCGAAAACCGACGATCGAGCGACGCAGCGCAAAGATCAGCGCAAACGTATGCTCCGGCACGGTATTGACCGCATAACCGCGCACATTCGAAACCACGATGCCGCGCTCCTTGGCGAAGGCGAGATCGATTACGTCGTAGCCGGTCGCCGCGACCGTGATCATTTTCAGCTTCGGCGCAGCCTTGATCGACGCTTCGCGCACCGGTGCCTTGTTTGTGATGACGATATCCGCCTCGCGGATTCGTCCCGCCACCTCTGTCTCCGGCGTCTTGCCGTATTCGACCCATTCATGGGGAAAGCTCGGCCGGGTAATCGTCACCGCAGGACCAATCGTGTCGCGATCGAGGAAAACAATCTTCGTCATTGGAGCCTCCCAAAAAAGTAAAGCATGTCGCGCAAAAGTGTGCAGCGGTTTTGCGCTGAAGACATGCGACAAATCAAGAATCTAAAGCGTGTGAGCGAATCCGAAGGATCGCGACACGCTTTAGTTCCGGCTTGCATTCGGCGCGCGCCTGTTTGAGGAATGTAGTCCTACAACATTCGGCCTTTCGTGAAAGCCCGAAGAACGGCCAAGTTGACCTGTATGGGGGAGTTGCATGGGGGAAGTTCTCGACCTCGATTGCGTGGTCGTCGGTGGTGGTGTCGTCGGTCTGGCTATTGCCCGCCGGCTGGCGATGGCGGGGCGTGAGGTCGTCGTTCTCGAAAGCGAGCCGTTGACTGGCAGCATCACCTCCTCGCGCAACAGCGAGGTCATCCATGCCGGGCTCTATTATGCAAGCGGCAGCCGCAAGGCGGAACTCTGCGTCAAGGGCAGGGATGCGCTTTATGCCTATTGCCGCGCGCGCCATGTCCCGCACCGCCAATGCGGCAAGCTTGTCGTCGCTTCCGATCCCGATGAGGTCGCCTATCTGGAAAAGCTGCTGAAACAGGCTGCAGCCAACGGCGTCGACGATTGCTACCTCATCGATGCCGCGGAACTGCATGCACTCGAGCCGCAGATTACCGGCCATGCGGCGCTCGTTTCGCCGTCGACCGGCATCATCGACAGCCACGGCCTGATGGATGCCTATATTACCGATATCGAGGCTCATGGCGGCACGATTGTCGTAAACTCTCCGCTTCTCTCCGGCGAATTGACAGCCAATGGGCTAAATCTCTCCGTTGGCGGCAATGACCCTTTCACCGCGAACGCACGGCTGGTTGTTAATTCGGCGGGGCTTGAGGCATGGTCGGTCTCTGAAAACTTGGCAGGGCTTGATCCTGCAACAATTCCGCATCGCTCCTACGCCAAGGGCAATTATTTCGCTCTGTCCGGCAAGGCACCGGCCAGTCGGCTGATCTATCCGGTACCGGAACCGGGTGGCCTCGGCACGCATCTGACACTCGATCTCGCCGGACAGGCGCGGTTCGGGCCTGATGTCGAATGGGTGGAAGCCCCAAACTACGATGTCGATCCGGCCCGCTCGGAAAAATTCTATGCCGCGATCCGTAAATACTGGCCGCATCTGAAGGATGCCTCGCTGCAGCCGGCCTATGCCGGCGTGCGGCCAAAGACGGTAGGCCCCGAAGGCGGTGGCGGCGGCGACTTCATCATCCAGGGACCGCAGGTTGCGGGACATCAGGGTTACGTGGCGTTATACGGTATCGAATCTCCTGGCCTCACCTCGTCGCTTGCCATTGCCGATGAGGTCTGGAGGCTGATTTCCGAATAAAAGTCGTGGGTATGGACCGGTCAGCCTCGGCATCCGCCCTCGTGTCATGTCCCTGACATCCGTCCGTGCTTGGCTCCTTCGCCAAGCCCGATGAGCCGCGCCCCATGAAGGCAGAACCCGACGCTGATATATCGAGGCCCAACGGAGATCGCTTGTGATGTCGCTTATTCTAGGCCTTGTTTCCGGTGCACTGATCGCTGCCAACGGCATCAGTATCGGCATTGCGATGGGTCGCCTGTCGCGCAGAGGCAGCCCGGCAACTGCGCTCACCGAAAAGCCGCCTGTCTCCGTCGTCATCCCTGCCTGCGGCATCGAGAATTTCACCCCCCTGACGCTAGAGCGCGCCTTCGATCTGGATTGGCCGGACTACGAGCTGATCTTCTGTGTTGCCGATGCGCGTGACACGGTCATTCCGGCGGTCAAGGAGGTCATGGCAAGACATCCCGAAATCAAGGCAAGCCTGCTGATTGGCGACGACCGCGTCAGCGCCAATCCGAAGCTCAACAATTGCGTCAAGGGTTGGCGTGCTGCGGTGAACGACTGGGTTGTTCTGGCCGATTCCAACGTTCTAATGCCGCGCGATTATATTGGCCATCTCATGGCGGCGCGTCGACCGAACACCGGTCTTGTTTGCTCCACTCCGCTCGGCTCTCGCCCGGAAGGTTTCTGGGCAGAAATCGAATGCGCTTTCCTGAACTCCCAGCAGGCACGCTGGCAATATGCCGGCGAAGCAGTTGGCCTCGGATTTGCCCAGGGCAAGAGCATGTTGTGGTTCAAGCCGATGCTCGATGCGGAAGGCGGCATCGCCGCACTCGGTGCCGAAATTGCTGAGGACGCTGCCGCGACCAAGCTGGTGCGTCGTCTCGGCCGCAAGGTCCATCTTGTCGCCTCGCCATTCGAACAGCCGCTCGGCAGGCGCGAACTCACTCAGATATGGTCCCGACAAGCCCGTTGGGCGCGCCTGCGCCGGGTCACCTTTCCGGCCTTCTTCGTGCCGGAAATCCTGCTCGGTTGCCTGCCGCCGCTTCTACTGGCGCTTGCTGCGGCAGCCTTGTCGACAGGCTCCCCCTCATTCTCGATGATCACCCTTGCCGTCCTCACCGCCGTCTATCTTCCCGAGCTCGCTCTGATTGTGGCAAAGAACTGGCACCTCTCGGTTTGGACGCTTCCTGCTATGCTTGCGCGCGACGTGTTGTCACCCGCAATCTGGATGAGAAGCTGGCTGAGCGGTTCATTCGACTGGCGCGGCAACACGATGACGATCGGCACCGAGACAAGCGAGCTGAGTTCTGCGTCCTCGCCTCATTGAATCCGGAACTAAGGTCAACATCTCCGCGAGCTTCCCATTTGGTTGCGAACCGCTCTATACCGTCTGCTCAGGCAGTTGACGGCTCAGGGCAGGCGCGATGATCGGGGATATCGAGAGGAGAGTGCGGGCAGGCAGAAACCTGCGGATGATGCGCATCCTGCTTGGCGCTGCCGCGTTTTTCATGCCTCCGCTTGTCTCATTGAGAAAGCTGTCGGCTCTTCTCTTCGAGGGCCGGATGCTGATCGAATACCATGCCGACCGACCCGAAGCGGCGGAAAATCTATTCATCCGCCGTGTAAGGAAGAAGCAGCTCACCTTTTGGAGCATATCGACTTACATCACCAGAGTGGTGGAGCCCGGTCACGCTCGGCGGCTGGCCGAAATCCTTGGCGATCCGCGCCTCTCCCCGGGGGCGGCGGTACTTCTGCGCGCAGCTTCGCAGCGTCTGGTGAAGAGCGGAAGCGAGCCTGCCGGAGTGAACGATTCCGATCAGCAACGTTATCACGAACGACTTGCCGAAGACGGACTGGCCTTCATGCAGGCGGAGCCGGGCTATCTCGACCTGACACTGGCCATATCGACGGCCCTTTCCGCAGAAGCCTGTGATCGAGAGGACATTTTCGCCGGTGCCATCAGGCATCTGACCACGCAGCTGGTCCATATCGAAAATGATCGAACTCTAGCCCGGTGGCATATGGGCGATGTGGTGACCGCAAGGCTTAGCCTTTTCGATCTTGATGGCGCCCTGCATTTCGTCTCCTCGTCCCATCTGTCAGGAATGACAAAGACACAAAAACTCTCTGCGGAGCTGCAATCTATCGTGGATGAGACCGTGGGTTTTCGTCATGTGATCCGCAAAGCCCATGAGGATATCCTGGCCCGTGCCGGCGGTAGCCGGCCGGCTGTTGTTGCTGACCTGCCCGTCATCTTTTTGCCGGCCGCCGCTTTTCGAAGAAACAAGATCGATTATCCCGGCTTTCGCTCGGACATCCGCTTTGCCCTTTCCGGCATCGTCAAGGCACTCGACAAGCATGGAATACCCTATGCGGTCAGAAGCAGATTGCGGACCCATGGCGTGCTGAATATGTCAGCCCCGTTCTTCGCCTATCACACCATATCCGACACGGATTTCGGCATGCATTTCAAGGAAACCGATCGGCCGTCCCTGTTCTGCTTCGATCGACGGGGGTATGCAGGCTGGTCAAAATTTTCGGCCATGACGCTATCCGAACTGCGCGCTGCAGATGTCTCTCCGCAGGCCGCGGGTGACTTCTTCGATCGTGAAAAACAGCGCGTCATCGGCGGCAATTTGTCGAAATACCAGCAGGCGGCTGTTTCGAATGTAGAGGAATTGCCGGAAAAGTTCATTTTCGTCGCGCTGCAGCTGATCGGCGATGCCGTCAGCCAGCTGGCCTATCTCGATCTGTTCGCCATGGTGGATGAAGTTATCCAGGCAGCGCAAACTCAGGGCATGGCCGTCGTCGTCAAGCGGCATCCCCTGTGCACGACGCCGGAGGTGTCGCATTATCTCGGCGAACTGGTCGCCAAGGGCACGATCCGCCAGGTCTATTCGAGTATCCACGCCATCATCCCGAAGACTGAAGCCGTCTGCGTCATCAATTCGGGTGTCGGCGCAGAAGCGCTGCTGCACGAAAGGCCGGTCTATGTTTTCGGCCGATCGGATTACATGGCCGGATGTTTCGTCTGCAAAAGCCGCGGCGATTTTGCCGATCAGTTCGTCCCTGGCCGATCAAGGCTGTCGCCTGATGAGCTGCGGAAATTCTGGTATCTCTTGAGAAATACCTATGCGGTGGACCTGCGCGACCGCGATCGCGCGACAGCCGAAATCGAAACGCGAGTGATTGACCATTTGAAAACGTATCAGGTAGGCAGCCGTTTCGCAGGCGAAGACCATTGACCCGGTCTTGGTCGCGTAAATAAAGATTCGCGCTTCAATGAAACGAGAACAAAATCACTCTATTGACATAGGAAGAATGGTGCCGCTTGCAGGACTCGAACCTGCGACCCCATCATTACGAATGATGTGCTCTACCACCTGAGCTAAAGCGGCCCGGCAGTGGCGACTGGCGCCAATCTGCGAGTGATGCGCTGATACAGGCAACCAATTCCGATTTCAAGCCGGTTTTCGCGATCCTGTCGTTTTTCCTCAAACAGGTCTGGTGGGGCTAAAGTCCGAGCCGTTCACGGGCCTGCAAATATTCTCCCTCCAGCCGGTCGACGAGCTTTGCCACCGGTTCGATTGCCTTGATCGCGCCCACACCTTGGCCAGCCCCCCAGATTTCCTTCCAGGCTTTCGCGCCGGTGGTCGCCTTGTCGAAATCCATCTTCGACGGATCGGCCTCAGGCAGTGCATTCGGGTCCATGCCCATCGCTGTGATCGACCCCTTCAGGTAATTGCCGTGAATGCCGGTGAAATAGTTGGAATAGATGATATCGGCTGCGGTCGAATCCACGATCATCTGCTTGTAGCCCTCTGAAGCGCGTGCCTCATCCGTAGCGATGAAGGGCGAGCCGATATAGGCCATGTCGGCGCCCATGGCCTGGGCCGCCAGAATGCCGCCGCCGGTAGCGATCGCCCCGGCTAGGAGAAGCGGTCCGTCGAACCATTCTCGGATTTCCTGTACCAGTGCGAAGGGTGACAGCGTGCCCGCATGGCCGCCGGCACCAGTCGCAACTGCGATCAAACCGTCGGCACCCTTGCGGATGGCAGATTTCGCATGCCGGTTGTTGATGATGTCATGCAGCACGATGCCGCCATAAGAATGCACGGCGGCATTCACCTCCGGCACGGCGCCAAGCGAGGAGATCACGATCGGCACCTTGTACTTCACGCACATCATCAGATCGTGTTCCAGCCTCCTGTTCGACGTATGGACGATCTGGTTGACGGCAAATGGTGCCGATGGCTTGTCGGGATTGGCGGCATCATACGCTGCAAGTTCTTCCGTTATCTGTGCCAGCCATTCGTCGAGCTGGTTTTCGGGCCGCGCATTGAGCGCCGGAAAAGCCCCAACGACACCCGCCTTGCATTGCGCCAGCGTCAGTTGCGGATGCGATATGATGAAGAGCGGCGATGCCACGACCGGCAGCCGCAGCCTGTCCTTGAGGACCGCTGGAAGCATGAAAGTAACCTCCCGAATTACCTTTACGTAAGATGGTGTATCAGATGAATTTCACGTGGGGAAGTCGCCTCGGTTTAGCGGATCGAACTTACCCGCCATGGATTTGCCACCATGTTTCGGCCGTCTCACCACGGGATGAGTTGGGTCGCCTTCTTGCAGTTCGGCGCCTGAGACGTTACCGAGAGGTTAAAAATAGGAGCGTGACACGATTACGCTCGCCAGTTGGAATGAACCGGAAGGACCGGCAGTGAGCGGCCTGGAAACAGCCATAAGAAATGCCCTGGATCGCGCCGAACGTGGTGATGGCCAGGTGCGCGCCCGGATCTATCAGTCCGCCCGCCAGGCACTTGATGCCGGCCTGCGCAAGCAGGGCGTCACCGATAACCTTGTCATCATGCAGCAGCGCAAGCGGCTGGAAGACAAGATCAGCGAGATCGAGAACGAGGAGATCGACCGCCTGGCGCAGTCGGCCCAGCCTGTTCCGGCTCCCGATGTCGATCCCTTTTTCGAAATCGATGCGCCTGTCCGCCGGACCACATCACACGTTGTCCCCGACGTCTCCGTATCTGTCGACGCACCGCGTGCGCCCGCTCCCCCCGTGGTTGAGGCAGGTGCACTTGGTGGTGTAACCCGATCAGGGGCGACCGCAGACCATCACTCCGACATACCCTCGATGGCCCCGGATATCGCGCCGGCAGGGTATGGATCCGAACCGGTGCCCGGCACGCTGCCGGAAGCCTCCCCCGTCGGCGAGGTTGCAGAGCCCACGGTTAAGAAGGGGCGCAAAGGTCGCAAGGTGAAGGCTTCCGCCGAAATTCCGGCTGGACGCCGCCGCCGGAAGAAACGTGGCTTTCTGTCTCATCTGCTCACCTGGATCATAACGCTTGGCGTGGTCGCAGTCGGCTGCTTCGTCTTCTATCAGTCGGGCATGGTGCAATCGATCATCGAGGATGCGGTGCGCAGCGCCAATCGACCGTCGGCGCTTCAGTCCTCGGGGCAGGGGCCGTCCGTGCTTTCCTCGCGTGGAGGCTTCTCGGAAGAATGGGCCTCGATCTTCCAGCCACAGCAGGGCGCCGCCTTTACCGCGGGTTCTCAGGCAAGGGCGGAGATCGCGACTGGCACCGAAGCTCAGGCACTCAAGGTTACCTCTGCCACGTCGAATGCCGCCGGAGATGTCGCAATCGAGGTGCCGGTGGAAATCCTGCGCGAGCTTGCCGGCAAGAGTTCCACGCTGGCGCTGACCATCCAGTCGGCAGCAAACCAGCACTCGCAGATTTCGGTCCGCTGCGATTTCGGCAGCCTCGGCAGCTGTTCGCGCCACCGTTTCACGGCAACGCAGGAAAAGCTCGACGCGCTGTTCAAGGTCAGCTTCGACCGCACCATGGCGCCAAATGCCCCCGGCCGTATCATCGTCAACACCGGCATTCAGGGCGCAGATCGCCCGGTCTTCATATATTCCGTGCGAGCCCTGCCGGGTCAGTGACCCGGCAGCTTCGCCTGCCGATCGTTTTTACTTGAGATACTTTGGTCCGAACCCGAGGATCTTGTCGTCGATCTCGCCGATGGCATCCTTGTCCTTGCCTTCGTAATCGAGAGATAGAAGGATGTGGCGGATCGCGTTCAGCCGTGAGCGCCGCTTGTCATTGGCCCGCAGGATCGCCCAGGGCGCCTCCTTGGTGTGTGTCTCTTCCAGCATTTTGTTGCGTTTTTCGGTATACTGATCCCACTTCGTCAGCGCGGCGATATCCATCGGCGAGAGCTTCCAGATCTTCAGCGGATCATGGCGTCGGTCGTGAAAGCGCTTCAGCTGCATTTCCTGGCCGATATCGAGCCAGAACTTGAAGAAATGCACGCCATCTTCCACCAGCAGCTTTTCAAACCGCGGCGTCGCCCGCATAAAGCTGTCATATTGCGCCGGCGTGCAGAACCCCATGACCGGCTCGACCACGGCGCGGTTATACCAGGAACGGTCATAAAGAACGATCTCGCCCTTGGTCGGGAAATGCGTTGCATAGCGCTGGTAATACCATTGCCCCGCCTCGGTCTCCGTCGGTTTGGTCAGAGCGACGACCCTCGCCGAACGTGGATTGAGATAAGTGCGGATCGAAAAGATTGTGCCGCCCTTGCCGGCCGCGTCCCGGCCTTCGAACAGCGCCACCATCCGCTTGCCCGTCGCCTGCATCCAGAACTGCATCTTGACCAGTTCGATTTGCAGCTTCTCAAGCTGCTTTTCGTATTTGTCCCGGTTAAGCTTGTCGTCATAGGGATAATCGCCCGAAGAAAGCGCTTGGTCGTCGATCCAGTCCGGCAGGGTCGGGTTGTCTATGTCAAATCGCCGTTTCTTTCCCCCGATTGTCAGATCGACCGTCCTGCTTTCACCCGTTGACATGCCTGCTCTCCTCTTTGTCCTCGGTATCTATTACGACGACGCGCTGCGCCATGGCGACACGCTATCCGAAAGGTGGCATTCCGGCATAGGTTTTCCATAGGCCCTGATGCACAAGTGTCATGGAAGGCTTATATGACCACGTGTTTAGCAAGCAAAATGCCGGGATGTGGCCCGGGATCCAGTTGGGGTTGTCATGGCGTCGAGTGCAGAGCAGGCAGGCGGAGGTCTTATCGCCGTGATGAGAAGAGAATGGCGTCTCTTCTTGTTGCTGACGGTGTCTGCATTGGCCGCGATTGCCGCAGGTCTGCCCTGGTATTGGGTTGCTCTGGTCTGGCTGATTCTTGTTCTGGCGGTTTCGGCCCGGCCTCCGGTCATCATGCCCATCGCGGAACCGGAGAAGTTTGAGGAAGAAGAGCAGGCGTCCGATCCACTGCCCGGTATCGCAGCGACACTTTCCGCTCTCGATATCCCGGTCCTGCTGTTGAATGCCGAGGCGATCGTTTTGTGGGAAAACAAGGCGGCGGAAAAGGCGCTTGGCCTGCTGCCGATCGGCTCGCATCTCTCGGCGCGCCTGCGCTCGCCGGGTATTCTCGACATGGTCAAGGAGACGATCGCAACCGGCGAGCCGAACCAGATCGAGCATTCTGAAAGGCTCCCCTCCGAGCGCGTCTACCTCCTGCGCATCGCGGCAATGGAGCCGCTGGACGCTTTCGGTGCGGAAAAACTCTTCCTCCTGTCGTTCAAGGATATCTCCGAACTTCGCCGGCTCGATCGCATGCGGTCCGATTTCGTCGCCAATGCCAGCCATGAATTGCGCACCCCGCTTGCCTCGCTGCGCGGGTTCATCGAGACCATGCAGGGGCCGGCGCGTTCTGATGATGCCGCCAAGGAACGGTTTCTCGGCATCATGCTGGATCAATCGACCCGCATGAGCCGCCTTGTCGACGATCTCCTGTCGCTTTCGAGGCTCGAACTGAAATCCCATATCGCGCCGGACCAGTCCGTCGATCTTCGTCCGGTTATCGGTCATGTCCGTGATGCGCTGCTGCCGCTGGCAGAGGAGCTTGGCGTCGAAATCCGCCTTCATCTGCCGGAAGAAAAGGTCGAGGTCCTGGGGGACCGCGACGAACTGGTGGAAGTCGTCGAGAACCTGATCGAGAATGCCTGCAAATATGGTCAGGAGGGCAAGTTCGTTGACGTCTTCCTGCGCAACGAGCCATCCCAGCCGGTGGAAGTCAGTGTCGTCGACCGCGGTCCTGGCATCCCTGCTGAACATGTTCCGCGACTTACCGAGCGTTTTTATCGGGTTAGCGTTGCCGACAGTCGGTCGAAAAAGGGCACCGGCCTGGGACTCGCCATCGTCAAGCATATCCTCACCAGACACCGCGCCCGCCTCATCGTGAAGTCAGAACTGGGCAAGGGATCCGAGTTTACCGTCAGATTCTGACATAAAACATACGCACTGCACAGGCGTGCAACAGTATTATGTAGTGAAATCATATATTTAATTTGTCACAAATGTTTCATCGAAGTGACATAAAAGCTGAGGTCAACGGCCGCTAATAGGAGCGGGCAAGAAGCCGGCAGGTGCGAAAGCCGGCGATCAAAGCTTTCACAAACCCCATCATGGGAGAGATCGATGAACATGTTGAAACTTTCTGCAGCCGCCCTCGTGGCCTCTGTCGCATTCGCCGGTGCTGCCGCTGCGCGCGACCAGGTCCAGGTTGCCGGCTCCTCCACCGTTCTGCCGTACGCAAAGATCGTTGCTGAAACTTTCGCGGAAACCTTCCCGAACTTCAAGGCTCCGGTTGTTGAATCCGGCGGCACCGGCGGCGGTCTGAAGGCTTTCTGCTCGGGCGTTGGTGAAGGCACGATCGACGTTGCCAATGCTTCGCGCAAGATCAACAAGAGCGAAGCCGAAGCCTGCAAGGCAGCTGGCGTTACCGACGTTCAGGAAATCCGCATCGGTTACGACGGCATCGTATTTGCCGCTGATAGCTCGAACGGTGACATGAAGATCGAGCCGAAGGATCTCTACAAGGCTCTCGCCGCTGAAGTTGTTGTTGACGGCAAGCTCGTCGCCAACCCCTACAAGAACTGGTCGGACATCAACGCTACTCTGCCGAAGGGCCCGATCGCTGCCTATATCCCGGGCTCCAAGCACGGCACCCGCGAAGTCTTCGAAGAGAAGATCATGGCTGAAGGCTGCAAGGAAGCCGGCGCCACCGACGTCATCAAGGCTGCCATCACCGATGCCAAGCAGGCTGCTGCCAAGTGCGTTGCAGTCCGTAAGGACGGCGTTGCTGTCGACATCGACGGCGACTACACCGAAACGCTCGCTCGTATCGCTGCCAACAAGACCGGCCTCGGCGTTTTCGGCCTGGCTTTCTACGAAAACAACAAGGACAAGCTGAAGGTTGCAACTGTTTCGGACGTCGTCGCTTCGACCGAGACGATCTCCTCCGGCAAGTACCCGGTTTCCCGTCCGCTGTACTTCTACGTCAAGAAGGCTCACCTGGGCGTTATCCCGGGCCTGAAGGAATACGTAGAGTTCTTCATCTCTGACGACATGGTTGGCCCGGAAGGCCCGCTCGCCGAATACGGCCTGGTTGCCGCTCCGGACGATCAGCGCGAACAGGTCCGCAAGGACTTCGAAGCCGGCAAGACCATGTAATGCTTGATCCGGCGCCGCTTCGGCGGCGCCGGTCTCTTATCCGGCATTCGGCCGGCGCCTTCGCAGGGCGACCTTTTAACTGGGTATTTGCGACCAATTCGGTTCCGGTGATGGGAATTGTGCGGTAGTGGCTGCCGCCGATGGCGGTAGGCCGGGGGATTCTGATGAGCACACCACTGATCTTGTTGATTTTGGCGATCATTGCGATCGTCTGTTATGTCGTTGGGACCCGACATGCGCTGGCGATCGCTGGCGGACTGTCCTCCAAACTCCATTCTCGTCCCGGCTATTATGGCTCGTTCGTCGCGATCTGCGCCGTCCTGCCGGCCGCGATCGTTCTGGCTGCCTGGCTGATTGCCAGCCCGCTCTACATCAATTCCACCATTCGCGGCGGTTTCCCCGAGGATGTGAAGGCCAGGTCAGAAGCTGAGCAGGGTCTCGCTTTCGGCATGGTCAACTCGCTTGCCCGCGGCATGGATATCCTGACGCTGGACGAGATCGACAGGGTCGGCAGCAACCCTGCCGAACTTCGAAGCGCGCTCGGCGCCAAGGGCGTTGCGCTTGCCGGTGATCCGGAACCGTACATGGTCGAATCCGCCGGCGACCTCAATGCGATGAACAAGATCAGCAACCGTGTCATGACGGCTGTTGTGCTGATCGTTGCGCTGATTGGCGCAGGTCTTTCCTATACCCGCATCTCGCATCGCTTCCGCGCCCGCAACAGGGTCGAACGTGTCATCCTTGGCGCGCTTGTCGTCGCTTCGTCGATCGCGATCATCACGACGATCGGTATCGTCATGTCGATGCTGACGGAAGCCGGCCACTTCTTCGGCCGCGTTCCTGCCTGGGAGTTCTTCTTCGGCACCGTCTGGGATCCGCGTTTCGCTGCAGCCGGTGCGAGCGCCTCTGAGGGCCAGTTCGGTCTGATCCCGCTGTTGCTCGGCACGCTTTATATCGGCTTCGTCGCAATGCTCGTTGCCGTACCGGTCGGCCTGTTCTCGGCAATCTACATGTCGGAATATGCCTCACCGAAGCTTCGTTCGATCGCCAAGCCGCTGCTCGAAGTTCTCGCCGGTATCCCGACCATCGTCTATGGCTTCTTCGCGCTGACCACGGTCGGTCCGTTCCTGCGGGATCTTTCGTCCAGCATCAACGGCATCGCCACCGGTGATTTCGCCAACTTCATCCAGGCTCAGAGCGTTCTGACAGCCGGTTTCGTAATGGGCATCATGCTGATCCCTTACGTCTCCTCGCTGTCGGACGACATCATCACCGCAGTGCCCCGTGCCCTTCGTGACGGTTCGCTCGGTCTCGGCGCAACCAAATCGGAAACCATCAAGAAGGTCGTCATGCCGGCTGCTCTGCCGGGTGTTGTCGGCGCTCTCCTGATGACCGCCTCTCGTGCCATCGGTGAAACCATGATCGTGGTTCTCGCTGCCGGTGTGGCGGCCCGCATGCAGCTCAATCCATTCGAGCCGATGACGACGGTGACCGTCAAGATCGTCAGCCAGCTGACGGGCGACCTTGAATTCACCTCGCCGCAGACGCTCGTCGCCTTCGCACTGGGTATCACGCTCTTCGTGATCACGCTTTGCCTCAATATCTACGCGCTCTTCATCGTGCGCAAATACCGGGAGCAGTACGAATGACCGACGTGGTTTCTTCCCCCGCCGGCGTCCTGGCGAAGCCCGCCCGTCGCGATATCGGCATCAAGCGCCGCTACGCTGCAGAACGTCGCTTCCGCGCCTATGGCATCGCCGCCCTGTCCTTCGGGCTTCTGTTTCTCGCGCTGCTTCTGTGGTCGGTTGTTTCCAAGGGATACACCGCCTTCCAGCAGACGATGATCACCGTTCCGGTCGAATTCTCCGAACAGATCATCGACAAGGATAACGAGCGCGCCACCGATCCGCAGAAGCTGGTGACGGCCAATTACCCGCTCATCGCCCGTAATGCCGTCGCCAAGGTGCTCGGTGTTGCTGAAACCGATCGTTCGGGTCTGCGCGCCGTCAACCAGATGATCTCGGACGGCGTTCGTGGCCAGCTGCGTGACATGGTTGTCGCCAACCCACAGATCATCGGCACGACCCAGACGGTCTCGCTGCTTGCCGCCGGCGATATCGACAGCGCATTCAAGGGCCAGATCGATCTCTCCGTGTCGGAAAACAACCGTAAGGTTTCCGACCAGCAGGTCGGCTGGATGAACCAGCTTGCGGAATCCGGCGCCCTCGGAAAGCACTTCAACACCGGCATTTTCGTTAACGGCAATTCCAGCCGTCCGGAAGCTGCCGGCGTCGGCGTGGCCTTGATCGGCTCCTTCTACATGATGCTGATCGTGCTCGTCCTGGCGCTGCCGATCGGCGTTGCCGCCTCGATCTATCTTGAGGAATTCGCGCCGAAGAACAAGTTCACCGACCTGATCGAGGTGAACATCAACAACCTCGCGGCCGTCCCCTCCATCGTTTATGGTCTCTTGGGTCTGGCGGTCTTCATCAACTTCATGGGCCTGCCGCGCTCGGCTTCGCTGGTCGGCGGCCTGGTCCTGACGCTGATGACGCTTCCGACGATCATCATCGCCACCCGCGCTGCATTGAAGGCGGTTCCGCCCTCGATCCGCGCGGCGGCTCTCGGCCTCGGCGCCTCGAAGATGCAGACCATCTTCCATCACGTCCTGCCGCTTGCCATGCCGGGCATCCTGACCGGTACGATCATCGGTCTGGCGCATGCTCTCGGCGAAACCGCACCGCTGCTCCTGATCGGCATGGTCGCCTTCGTCGCCAACTATCCGACGACGCCGATGGATCCGTCGACAGCACTGCCGGTGCAGATCTACATGTGGGCAAACGAGGCGGAACGCGCCTTCGTCGAAAGAACTTCGGGAGCGATCATTATCCTGCTCCTGTTCCTCGTGGTCATGAATGTTGGTGCAATTCTGTTGCGTCGGCGCTTCGAACGCCGTTGGTAGGAGATCGACACAATGAATATGTTGTCAGAAGCAGCAGTTGAGAAGGCGCTGGACAAGAAGATGAATGAAGTCGCGTACAAGATGATTGGCAAGGACGTATCAGTCTATTACGGCGAGAAGCGCGCGCTTTTCGACGTGAACCTGAATGTCCGCGAAAACACGGTGACGGCGCTGATCGGCCCCTCGGGTTGCGGCAAGTCGACCTTCCTGCGCACGCTCAACCGCATGAACGACACGATCGAGGGCTGCCGCGTCACCGGCAAGATCACCCTTGATGAAGATGATATCTACGACAAGGAAATCGACGTCGTGGAACTTCGCGCCCGCGTCGGCATGGTGTTCCAGAAGCCGAACCCGTTCCCCAAGTCGATCTACGAAAACATCGCCTATGGCCCGCGCATCCACGGTCTTGCCCGCAACAAGGCGGATATGGACCAGATCGTCGAGGCAAGCCTTCAGCGCGCCGGCCTCTGGGCGGAAGTCAAGGATCGCCTGCATGAAGGCGGCACCGGCCTGTCCGGTGGTCAGCAGCAGCGTCTCTGCATCGCCCGTGCGGTTGCAGTTTCGCCGGAAGTCATCTTGATGGACGAACCCTGCTCGGCGCTCGACCCGATCGCCACCGCAAAGGTCGAGGAACTGATCCACGAACTGCGCGCCAACTATACGATCGTTATCGTCACCCACTCGATGCAGCAGGCCGCCCGCGTATCCCAGCGTACCGCCATGTTCCACCTCGGCCAGCTGGTCGAAGAGAATGACACGGACAAGATGTTCACCAATCCGGATGACCAGCGCACCCAGGATTACATCATGGGCCGCTTCGGCTGATTGGCCGTTGCCTGTTGCCCGCTGCTACGGATTTTGAGGACAAAGAGATGGTATCAAGTCATATCCTGTCGGCCTACGACGAAGAACTGAAGTATCTGCGCCGCCGCATCTCGGAAATGGGTGGCCTTGCAGAACAGATGTGCGGCGATGCCGTGCGCGCTCTGGTCAATGGTGACTCTGCCCTGGCCCAGAAAGTTATCTCCGACGACGTGATCCTGGATCACGCCGAGCGCGAGATCCAGGACAAGGCGATCGTCACCATCGCCAAGCGTCAGCCGATGGCTGCCGACCTGCGCGAAATCATCGGGACGCTGCGCATCGCAGCCGACCTGGAACGCGTCGGCGATCTCGGCAAGAACACCGCCAAGCGCGTCATTGCGGTTCAGGGCCATGGCGTTCCCCGCAAACTCGCCCGCGGTCTGGAACACCTCTCCGATCTCGCTGCCGTTCAATTGAAGGAAGTGCTGGACGTCTATGCCAGCCGTTCTGCCGAAAAGGCCGAAGCGATCCGCCTGCGCGATGAAGAAATCGACGCCATGTACACATCGCTCTTCCGCGAACTCTTGACCTACATGATGGAAGATCCGCGCAACATCACCACCTGCACGCATCTTCTGTTCTGCGCCAAGAACATCGAGCGTATCGGTGACCACGCGACCAACATCGCGGAAACCATCTACTACATGACGACGGGTGCTGTGCCGGAAGGCGAGCGTCCCAAGGACGATACGGCGAACACCGTCGGCGCGATTGCTGACTGATTTTGCCTGTCTGATGGAGTGTATCTAGTATGCAGCCGAGAATTGCGGTCGTGGAAGACGAGGAGGCGCTCAGCGTCCTCCTCCGTTATAATCTCGAAGCCGAAGGCTACGAGGTCGAAACCATTCTGAGAGGTGATGAGGCCGAAATCAGGCTTCAGGAGCGTGCTCCGGATCTTCTGGTTCTCGACTGGATGCTGCCCGGCGTTTCCGGCATCGAATTGTGCCGGCGCCTGCGCATGCGGCCAGAGACTGAGCGCCTGCCGATCATCATGCTGACAGCGCGCGGCGAGGAAAGCGAACGTGTTCGCGGTCTGGCGACCGGTGCCGACGACTATGTCGTCAAGCCCTTCTCTACGCCGGAACTGATGGCGCGCGTCAAGGCGATGCTTCGCCGTGCCAAGCCGGAGGTTCTCTCCAGCGTCCTGAAATGCGGTGATATCGAACTGGATCGCGAGACCCATCGCGTTCACCGCAAGAGCCGTGAAGTGCGCCTTGGCCCGACCGAATTCCGTCTCCTGGAATTCCTCATGGTCTCGCCCGGCCGCGTCTTCTCGCGCTCCCAGCTTCTCGATGGCGTCTGGGGCCACGATATCTATGTCGACGAACGCACCGTCGACGTGCATGTCGGCCGCCTGCGCAAGGCGCTGAACTTCTCCAACATGCAGGATGTCATCCGCACCGTTCGCGGTGCCGGCTATTCGATGGAATCCTGATCTGCAGGATTAAGATCTGGAATGCAGGTTTCTAAGCCCGAGTGCGGTCATCCGCCTCGGGCTGAAGCATTTCAGGCCTTGCCTTCTTCCTGCCACTCAGGCAGCGGAAAGATCCGGTCGTAGGCCAGATTGAAGAAGAACGCATAGACTAGGTAGAACAGGGCGAACGAGATATCCATCACCAGAGCTTGCATCAGGCTCACGCCCAGATACCAAGCGATGAACGGCATGAGCACGATCAGCAGTCCGAGTTCGAACAGCACGGCATGTGCAACGCGCAGCGCCATGGTTTTCTGCGTACCGCCGCGATACGTCTGCATCAGGTGGTCGAAGCCGAGATTGTAGAGATAGTTCCAGCCGGTCGCCAGCGTTGCCGAAACGATCCCGACGACACCGATATGTTCGACCGGTATGCCGAAGACGAAAGAGGCGAGCGGTGTGAAAATCGCAAGCCCGATGATTTCGAAGCTGATTGCGTGACGAATACGGTCGCGTGTCGTGCGCATTTTATACCCCATTGGGTTATCCGGGTCGTCCCGGCATCAATGCCCATTCTGGGGGAGGTCGTCCTCACGCCTTTTCAGATAGGTGTTTGTGGCGCAGGAGGCAAGGCGCAGGCGGGCAAGGCTGCCTTGCAGAACCCGCAGCACGGCAAACAAAAAAGCGGGCCGAAGCCCGCTTGATCGTTGTTTATGGTGCCGAACTTTACGCCCGTGCAGCGCTCGGACGGCGGCGCTCGTTGACCGGCTGGTAGGCGAGCTTCGCATGGTAGGTGCAGTAAGGCGAATTATCCGGGGACTCACAGCCACAGAAGTGGAAATCGTCCGTCAGCGGATCGCCGACGGGCCACTTGCAGGTGCGTTCGGTCAATTCGGTCAGCGCCAGCTTGCGGGAAATCGGCAGGACAACGTTGGAAGCGGGACGGTAGACCAGTTCCTGCGAAGCCTCGAACTCGACCTCTTCCTTGAGCGCGGTTGCGCCGACCGGACGGGCGACCGGGCGTGCTGCCGGACGGGTGGCGAATGTCTGCTGGGGACGGGAAGTAGTTGCTGCTGGGCGCTTTGCCGTACGGTTCGTCGCGATTGTGCCGCCCGCCTTTGCGCGGCCCGGCAGGTTGAGGCGATGGACCTTGCCGATCACGGCATTGCGGCTTACGCCTCCAAGTTGTGCGGCGATCTGGCTGGCGCTCAAGCCTTCCGACCACAACCTTTTCAGTTTTTCAACGCGCTCGTCCGTCCAGTTCATGCCCGTTCTCCGCCTTTGAACGTTGGTGGCATGCAGAATCCCTCACCAATGTCGCGCGATACATCTCGCAACAGGCACTATATCTATGCTTTTGGTGACTAGTTCCGCCGCATGCAGTCTAGTAATTGATCTTTAACCTAGAGGTCCGCAGACTCCGTGACAAGAGTCCCCGGAATCGCCACGAATCGATTTCCCGGTTTTCCCCAACTTGCTTTCCGGGAGAGTCATTTTTGTCACAGCTGTCGGCAGGGTTGCGTCCTTGCAGCAAAATGCCTTGAAACCCCAGATTTCCGTGAGTTTTGTTGACATCACATGGATGAGTGGCGATAGTGCCGCGGCCGCCCCGAGGGCGGCATTTTGATTTTTTGAATATCCGCAATCGGATGCATTAGGAGTGAGCCGCCATGGCTGAATCTGCGCTTTTCGACACCTTTGCCCGGGCCCCGCTGCGCTTTGAGCGTGGCGAAGGCGTTTGGCTTGTGACGGAAAGCGGCGAGCGATATCTCGACTTCGGTGCGGGTGTCGCTGTCACGTCCTGCGGCCATGCCAATCCGCATCTGGTCGAAGCGCTGAAATCGCAGGCCGAGAAGGTCTGGCATCTGTCCAATCTTTATGAAATCCCGGAGCAGGAGCGCTTGGCGCGCCGTCTGGTCGACGCAACCTTTGCGGACAAGGCCTTCTTCACCAATTCGGGTGCGGAAGCGCTGGAATGCGCAATCAAGACGGCCCGCCGTTATCACTATTCCAAGGGGCACCCGGAAAAGTTCCATATCATCACCTTTGAAGGTGCCTTCCACGGCCGGACGATCGCAACGATCGCAGCCGGCGGCCAGGAAAAATATATGGAAGGCTTCGGCCCCAAGGCTCAGGGTTTTGATCAGGTGCCCTTCGGTGATCTCGATGCGCTGAACGCTGCGATCAACGAGAACACCGGCGCTCTGTTGATCGAGCCGATCCAGGGCGAGGGCGGTGTGCGTCCGGTTCCGAAGGAATTCATGCGCGAGCTGCGCCGCATCTGCGACGAAAAGGGTCTTCTTTTGATCCTCGACGAAGTTCAGACCGGCGTCGGCCGTACCGGCAAGCTCTTTGCCCATGAATGGGCCGGCATCACCCCGGACATCATGGCGATCGCCAAGGGTATTGGCGGCGGCTTCCCGTTCGGCGCATGCCTTGCAACGGCAGAAGCCGCATCCGGCATGAAGCCCGGCATCCACGGCACCACCTATGGCGGCAACCCGCTAGCTATGGCCTGTGGCAATGCGGTGCTTGATATCGTGCTCGCCGACGGTTTCCTGGAAAACGTTCGCGATGTTGCACTCGTCTTCCGTCAGGGCCTTGCAGCGCTCAAGGATCGTTTCCCGACCGTGATCGAGGATATTCGCGGCGAGGGCCTGTTGCTCGGTATCAAGGCAAAGGTGCCGGCCGGCGACCTGATCTCCGGAATGCGCGATCAGCATATGCTGGCCGTCATGGCAGGCGATAACGTCGTCCGCATTCTGCCTCCGCTTGTCGTCACCGCCGAGGAAGCGCGCGAAGGTCTTCGCCGTATCGAGCGTGCTGCCGAAACGCTGTCGGCTGAACAGCTGAAGAAATCCGCTTAAGAATACGTAGAGAGGGCGCCTTCCGGTTCCCTCCGTTAGGGAACAAGGTAATGGCATCTCCCAAGCATTTTCTCGATCTTTCCGCTGTGTCGGCGGGTGACCTGCGCTCCATCCTCGATGATGCAAAGGTGCGAAAGCAGGCAACCAAGGCTGGCACAGCTGACAAGCCGCTGGCCGGCAAGATGCTGGCCATGATTTTCGAGAAGCCGTCGACCCGCACTCGCGTTTCCTTCGATGTCGGCATGCGTCAGCTTGGCGGTGAGACGCTGTTCCTGTCGGGTACCGAGATGCAGCTCGGCCGCGCCGAGACGATCGGCGACACCGCCAAGGTTCTGTCGCGTTATGTCGACGCGATCATGATCCGCACCACCGATCACAAGCGCCTTCTGGAGCTGGCCGAACATGCCACCGTGCCGGTCATCAACGCGCTGACAGACGACACCCATCCCTGCCAGATCATGGCCGACCTGATGACCTTCGAAGAACATCGCGGTCCCGTCGCCGGCAAGACGATTGCCTGGACCGGCGACGGCAATAACGTGCTGCATTCGCTGGTCGAAGGTTCGGCCCGTTTCGGTTACCGCATGAATATGGCAGTCCCTATGGGTTCCGAGCCGCATGACAAGTTCTTGAACTGGGCGCGCAACAACGGCGGCGAGATCATGCTCACCCACGATGTCGAGCGCGCGGTTGCCGGCGCCGATGTCGTGGTCACCGATACCTGGGTTTCGATGAACCAGGAACACAAGGCGCGCGGCCACAACATCTTCCAGCCCTACCAGGTCAATGAAGCGCTGATGAAGCAGGCCAAGGCCGATGCGCTGTTCATGCACTGCCTGCCGGCCCATCGTGGCGAGGAAGTCACCGACGCCGTGATCGATGGCCCGCAGTCGGTTGTCTTCGACGAGGCGGAAAACCGCCTCCACGCCCAGAAGTCCATTCTGGCCTGGTGCTTCGGCGCGATCTGAGCCTGTCTTCTGGCTCTTGAATTGGCTTGAAGCCGGCACCATTTGTCGGCTTTCAAACGCGCCGTGCCTAGTGCCGGCGCTTCAACAGACATCCCCGACATTTTCGAGCGGCCCAGCGGTTCCGCTTGCCGGCCTGTTTGTGTAAATGTCGGGGACAAGGCCCGAGACGATCGGTGTGAAGGAGTAAGATGATGGCGGAAGCAACCGTGGAACTGAAGGACCTCCACTTTGCCGGAGACGACAGGGTTGTTCCCTTCCAGGTCGAGGGCCTGGATGTTCGTGGCCGTGCGGTGCAGCTTGGGCCGCTTCTCAACACCATTCTGGGTCGCCATGATTATCCGGCGCCGGTTGCAAGGCTGCTTGCCGAAGCACTAGTGCTGACGGCATTGCTCGGTACTTCGCTGAAATTTGATGGCAAGTTCACAGTTCAGACCAAGGGGGACGGACCCGTCGATCTTCTCGTGGCTGATTTCTCCACGCCGGATGCGCTTCGCGCCTATGCCCGTTACGACGAGGATGCACTGGCTGCTGCCGTCAAGGATGGCAAGACCTCGCCGCCGGAGCTTCTTGGTCAGGGCGTACTCGCCTTCACCATCGATCAGGGCAAGGGCATGCAGCCCTATCAGGGCATCGTGCCGATGGACGGCTCGTCTCTGGAAGAGATTGCCGGCGTCTATTTCCGTCAGTCGGAACAGATACCGACCCGTGTCCGTCTTGCCGTGGCCGAGCTTTTCGACCGCGATGAGGACGGCAAGCCGCGTCATAATTGGCGGGCAGGCGGTCTGGTCGCCCAGTTCCTACCCCAGGCGCCGGAGCGCATGCGTCATCCGGATCTCCACGGCGGTGATGGCGACGAACGCGATACCAGCGTCACCGATGATGCCTGGGATGAAGCCCGTTCGCTGGTCGAGACGATCGACACTGACGAGCTGACCGATCCGCAGGTCGCGATCGAACGGCTTCTCTATCGCCTGTTCCACGAGCGTGGCGTGCGGGTTTATGAACCGCAGACGGTCTTCGATCGTTGCAGCTGTTCGCGCGAGAAGATCAAGGGCGTGCTCGCCGGCTTCACGGCGGAGGAAATCGAGGCAAGCCAGGAAGACGGCCAGATCGCCGTCACCTGCGAATTCTGCTCGACGACCTATCGTTACGAATTGGCGGAATTCGCTCCGGCCTGAGCCGCAGGGCTCAATTCAGCACCCGGTTCAGCCCGGGTGAATCCAGCGAGAAGGCGGGGATGTCGACCTTGAAGACCTCGCCTTCTTCCGTCTGCATGTCGTAATAGCCGAACATCATGCCGGATGGCGTGTCCAGTGGGCAGCCCGATGAATATTCATAGCTGTCGCCCGGCTGCAGGCGCGGCTGTTCTCCGACGACGCCAAGCCCGTCCACTTCGTCGACCAGACCGTTCTGGTCGGTAATATGCCAGTAGCGGTGAACCAGCTTTACCGTATGGATCGAGTGGTTCTCGATAACAATGCGATAGCCCCAGACATAGCGGCTCTCTTCCGGACTGGACTGCTCCTCCAGATAGAACGGCTCGACGGCAACTTCTATGTCTCTTGTCCGGGCGCGATACATGGACAAATACCTCAAAACTACAGCGCCGGATATCGTTTCTTGCACGTCAACCACGCCGTAGAACATGGAATCTACATCCCCGCATATCGTACACACGGCATCGAACGTCAAGAAAACTCGCGGTTTACGCGAGAAACTGTGATCTGTTCTTGGAATTAGGGATAACTGATATGGTGAATCCGAAAACCGGATTCACCATATCGACGGGCCGAAAAGACCTCAGATAGAAGTCAGAGCCTTGGCAAAATCTTCAAGCAGATCTTCGCCGTCCTCGATGCCGGCCGAGAAGCGCACGGTGCCGGGCGAAATGCCAAGCTCTGCACGCGCCTCGTCGGTGAGGTTCTTGTGCGTCGTTGTTGCTGGATGCGTGATCAGGCTGCGGGTGTCGCCGAGATTGTTGGAGATGGTCACCACGTCCAGCGCGTTCTGCAGCTTGAAGGCAGCTTCCTTGCCGCCCTTCAGCTCGAAGCAGACCAGCGTCGATCCGCCGCTCATCTGCTTGGCGATGATGTCGGCCTGCGGATGGTCCTTGCGGCCCGGATAGATGACTTTGGCGACATGCTTGTGCTCTGCCAGGAAGTCGGCGATCTTCGAGGCGTTGTCCGTCTGCGCCTTGACGCGGATCGGTAGTGTCTCAAGTCCCTTGATCAGCGTCCAGGCGGTAAACGGCGACATGGCCGGGCCTGTGTGGCGATAATAATCCTGCAGATGCTCGTCCACCCATTCCTTGTCTGAGAGGATCACACCGGCAAGGCTGCGGCCCTGGCCGTCGATATGCTTGGTGGCCGAATAGACGACGATGTGGGCGCCGAGTTCCAGCGGCTTCTGGAAAAGCGGGGTCGCAAACACGTTGTCGACCACCACCTTTGCGCCGATCTGGTTGGCAAGCTTTGCTACGCCGGCAATGTCGACGATCTCGAGCGTCGGGTTGGTCGGGCTTTCGAGGAAGAACACCTTGGTATTCTTCTGGATCGCTTTCTCCCAATTGGCGAGATCGCGGCCGTCGATGAGCGTGCATTCGATGCCGTAGCGC
Organism: Hyphomicrobiales bacterium; assembly: GCA_900472575.1. Lineage (GTDB taxonomy): Bacteria > Pseudomonadota > Alphaproteobacteria > Rhizobiales > Rhizobiaceae > Neorhizobium > Neorhizobium cellulosilyticum. The sequence goes on along the minus strand of UCIV01000043.1, from coordinate 40,158 downwards.
GGTGCGAGCGTCTCGACCACCCAGCGGCACGAGCCGAACAGCGCGCGGGCTGCAACGATATGATCGCCGGCCTTCAGCTGGCAGAGCAGGGCGGCGGAAACGGCGGCCATGCCGGATGCCGTGGCGCGGGCTTCTTCCGCACCTTCCAGCGCACACATGCGCTTTTCAAACATGTCATTGGTCGGGCTGCCGTAGCGGGCGTAAATGTAACCTTCGGTCTCGCCCTTGAAGCGCGCTTCCGCGGCTTCCGAACTGTCGTAGGCAAAGCCCTGGGTGAGATAGATCGCTTCAGACATTTCGCCATATTGCGAACGCAGCGTACCGCCGTGGACGAGTGTAGTTGCCGGGCGCCATTTGTTTGTCATGCTAGTCCTCAATCCAAAACAAAAAAAACCGGCCGCGAAAGCAGACCGGTTTTAGCAACCCGGTCTTTTTAGCCACTTGTTTAACGTGGCTGCAAGCCGACCGGCAAATCACCACGGGATAAAGCTGGCTTACGCCTCGCATTCGCTTGCGTCAATGCCCTGCATTTGGTTTTGTCACCGCCAAATTTTGAAAGAAACGATCATGGCTCGCGACACGGGAATTCTGGCGGACCGCGCAATTGCGGCGCTCTTCGAAACGGGACGGCTGGTCTCCGAACGGGATCTCGACCGCGATCAGATTCAGCCGGCCAGCTTGGACCTTCGTCTGGGTGCCAAGGCATTTCGCGTGCGCGCCTCCTTCATGCCAGGTCCAAACAGCCTCGTTTCCGATAAGCTCGACCGGTTGAAGCTGCATGTTGTCGATCTGTCGGAGGGCGCGGTTCTGGAAACCGGCTGCGTCTATATCGTGCCGCTGATGGAAAGCCTCGATCTGCCGGCAAATATGTCGGCGTCGGCAAATCCGAAATCCTCGACCGGCCGTCTCGATATCTTCACCCGCGTCATCACTGATCATGCGCAGGAATTCGACAAGATCCCGGTCGGTTACCGCGGCCCGCTCTATCTCGAAATCTCGCCGCGCACTTTCCCGATCGTAGCCCGACAGGGTTCGCGCCTGTCGCAAATCCGCTTCCGCATCGGCAATGCCCTCCTGTCAGAACCTGAACTCTTGCATCTGCACGAGACCGAAACGCTGGTCGCATCCTCGACGCCGAACGTGTCCGGCGGCGGTATCGCGCTGTCGATCGATCTCAAGGGTGATGCGAATGGCCTGATCGGTTATCGTGGCAAGCATCACACGGCCGTAGTCGATGTCGACAAGAAGGCCCAGCACGATGTTTTCGATTTCTGGGAGCCGCTCTACAGCCGCGGCCGCAACGAGCTGATCCTCGATCCGGATGAGTTCTACATCCTCGTCTCCCGCGAGGCCGTGCATGTGCCGCCGCTTTATGCCGCCGAAATGACCCCTTTCGATCCGCTGGTCGGCGAATTCCGTGTCCATTATGCCGGCTTCTTCGATCCGGGCTTCGGACACGAAGCCGCAGGCGGACGAGGCAGCCGCGCCGTCCTGGAGGTCCGCAGCCACGAGGTGCCCTTCATCCTCGAAGACAGCCAGATCGTCGGACGCCTCGTCTACGAGCATATGCTGGAAGCTCCGCAAGGTCTCTATGGATCTGGTCTCGGCTCGAACTATCAGGCGCAGGGTCTGAAACTGTCGAAACATTTCCGCGGCTGAGCATCACGCTCGATCCCGGTTGGGCGTTTCGAACCGTATCTGCCCGACCAATCCCGATGCCGCAGGCAGCCCACCGCCCTTGACAGCCGCGATCCGTTGTTGGAAACCTGCAGGCGAAAGCGGGTGTAGCTCAATGGTAGAGCAGCAGCTTCCCAAGCTGAATACGAGGGTTCGATTCCCTTCACCCGCTCCAGCGACTTTTCCATCAGTGTTTATTAAAATGACAAAGTGCCTAGGAAGATAAGGTTAGGCACGCGCGTGCGTGTAGCTACGTGCAACGATGCGCGGTGACCGCCACTTTCGGTAAAGGCGGTGCGGTTTATTTGTCGCGGCCGGACCCCTTGCTGATCAGCTTATGCTCTTCTTCTTGGATGAGGTTTAAAAGCGTTTGCCGCTCCAGAGCGGTCCAGCTCCGTTCCTCCAGCAGCTTTTTATAGCGCTCGATATTCTTGCGCGCGATGAAATCCTCCAAGCATGGCTCCCTGCAATGATTATCGCACTGCGTAAAATTCCATCCGCTTGTTCCTAATCAAAGAATCTGCCGATGGAGCGGGTCATAACTTGCAGCGATAGAGGTGCGACGCACTGACAAAAGTCAGTTTGAGAGCGACTTTTGTGCGACCACCTAGACTGTTAGGTTAAAATGAAATTCCGTGCCGCGCGAACCGATCAGCCGAGTTTGGCTCTTCGGGCTGAACATCCATGGCAGTCGAGTGACCAAAATGGATCGACTATCGAACTGCTACCTAGCGAGAGGACTGAGCTTCTGCTGCTTGGTGAACTTCTCACAGTAAAGGCTCACTCAGCTCCGATTTTCATGCAGGGCGAACGAGCAAAACATCTGTATTATCTGGATGAGGGAGTTGTTCAGGGAAGGCATACGATCCGTAACGGGGTTCGACAAAGCGTGGCGTTGTTTTGGCCCGGTGACTTCTTCGGTTTGCCTCGTGATGGCTGTTTTTTCAACTCGGCGGAAGCCGTAACCAATTGCACAGCGTATAAATTTCCCATCAAGGATTTGGAGAAGTATCTTCCACGCCGCCCTCGTATCCAGCAGAAATTGCTTTTAAAGGCCAGTCATGACATTCGGCTGGCTCAACGGCGGCTTGTTGTTATGGGAGCACTCGACGTTACACGACGGCTCGCGGTTTTTCTCGTCGACTGCTGCGGCCATGCTCAACATTTCGACGATGAAAATCAGGTGCTTACGGTACCAATATCCAGGCATGATATCGCTGACCACATCGGAACTTCAGCGGAGACCGTAACACGAGCGATGAAAACGTTGGAGAAGAAGGGCTTGGTGCGGCGAATTACACCGTGGCAGCTGGAACTCAGAATGTCCGAGCTGTTCGCTTTTTCTGGGCTAGACTGAAGGCTGTGGTCTCAGCGTTCCAGCACCGCAGCCGGATAAGGCCATCAACGACCACCCGTCTCGGTTGGTATGCCGGCTTGGTTTCAGGGCGCGGGATATCGATTACGAATCGCGCGCATGTAATAGTTGCCAGGCGAGCTTGCTTCACACAGATCGGCGATGACAACGGCGGGAACCTCGCAAAACTCGCGAACCTGCCCGTTGGACATGAATACCGTCATGCGGAACGACATTTCGTCATACTCGACGGAATCGATAAGCTTTGATCTGAGATGGATACGCATGAGTTCCCATCCTGTTTCGCCGGCCTCCCTGCATTGAAAATAGTCGGGCATGCCATCGAGTCAATAATGATGAATCCATCTACCAAGATGTTTGGCAGTTCTTGCATGTGTAGGCCTGCGATTGGGAAATGAAATTCAAGTAAAATAAAATGATTGTTGTGTTGCGGGTCTGGAAGATCATGATGACAATACGCGAGGCCGTTTCCATTGGTGTAGTGTATATATCGGAAATGTGAGCGGAAGTTTGGTTCGACTTTGATTTTTGAGAATGCGTGCGGCATCTTTCCCATATTGATGTGATGGATGACGCCAGACAATTCTGACGACGCACGTTATTTCGGGAAAAGGATTTCCATGCCGAAGTTTGCCGCATTCCTTGGTCTCCTCATCGCATTTTTGAGCTTCCCGGCATCCGCTTCTTCGACGAACCTCCTATTCGGGCGTGGCGTCAATCTCGTCGGGAATAACGGTTATTATACCCAGTCCACTACCTGGGCGACCGATGAGGGAATGAAATATTACCTGGGCAAGGGCATGCGTGTTTTCCGTCTGGTTTTCGCCTGGGAATGGATTCAGCCAAGGCTCGGCGGAGATCTCGATCCAACCGTGCTTGCGGCCCTTGAACGGGAGGTTGATTTTCTGACGGGTGCTGGGGCCACGGTCATCGTCGATGTGCATAACTTCATGCGCCGAGACCTCAATTTCGAAAGGCAACCGAAGAACGAGGTCATCATAGGCGAGGCTCAGGAAGTCTCGGCGGCCCATTTCTCTGATCTCTGGGTCAGGCTCGCTATGAAATTCAAGACAAATCCCCGCGTCATGTTCGGCATCATGAATGAGCCGCACGATGTGGACGGCATCAAGCTTGCTGCGACCTACAATACGGTGCTGAAGGATATTCGCGCAACCGGCGCGACCAACACGATCCTATTGGATGGATACGGTTTCGCCCATGACCTGTCCTGGACGGGGCAACCGCTTGGAAAACCGCTCGGGCCGCTCGTCCGTGATCCCGGCAACAATCTGGTCATCGACGTTCACCGTTATCTTGACGACTACAGTGCCGGACAGAAACAGACCTGCAATCCTGGATCAGGTGCCACAGTTCTGGTGGAGTCGACGGAATGGGCGCGCGCCAACAGGATGCGGTTGTTTCTCGGCGAATTCGCGGTGGCCAGGAATGAGGCCTGCTATAAGGAACTGCGAGACCTTCTGGCATATTTTGCCGCCAACTCCGATGTCTGGACCGGCTACACCTGGTTTGGTGTCTATGCCGGACAGAAAGGCTACCATACGCCTGATCAGGGCTTCTGGTATTCGATTGACCCGGGCGGTCCCGATGCGCAGGACTTTTCCGGCGCAACGCCGGATGATCCGCGCATGAATATCCTGCTTGAAGGTCCGTGAGGCCGGTAAAACGTCTGGATGCATTCGACGGAAATTGTCGTCATGCGGTTTCAGTCTGTTGATGTCGGCGCATGCGGTGTTTTGTTCCAATGGAACGGATTGGTCTTGAGTTCGATCACCGCCCGCCAAGCTGCAGCCGAGATCATCAGCCAGTAGAATGGCACCATCACCCATCGCCAGCCGATCTGGCGCTTTTCATGGTCGATCATCGAACCGACCCCCAGTCCCAGGAAGATCAGGTAGCTTCCGAGGATGTTGACGAAATCCATGACGAACAGTGAGACGACACCGAGTGGCAGATCGTTTTTGGGCGCGTCGAGCATCGCCGATGCCCCGAGCCAGAGGAAAACGAAGATCAACGGGTGAAGCAATGCCGAGATCAGCATCCCGCCCACCATCAGCTGGAAAGTCACAAAAGCGGGCAGGCCCATCTCCCGCATCAACCTCGCCGGATCGCGCATCAGCACCAGCCATGTCTGCAGCCAGCCTTTATACCAGCGGGCGCGTTGCGCCATCCAGACGGAAACCTGCACCGGCGCGTCCTCCAGTGTCTGGCAGGTCAACACGTCCGAACGGTAGCCGAGCCGATAGAGGCGCAGCCCCATATCTGCGTCCTCGGTCACATTATATGGATCCCAGCCGCCGACTTTCTTCAATATTTCGGTTTTGAAATGGTTGGACGTTCCTCCGAGCGGCAGGGGCATTCGTCGTCTGGCGAGCATTGGTAGAAGGCCCCTGAACAGTGCGGAATATTCAAGCGAGAACAGTGCGCTGAGCGGTGATTTCCGGGCATTGGCAATGATCAGCGGCGCCTGCAGGCAGGCCAGGTTGGGCGGCCCGTTTACAAAGGTCGCGTGCGCTTCGCGCAGTTGCAGCGGGTGCGGCCGGTCTTCCGCGTCATATATGGCCAGAAATTCACCCCGTGCCGAAGAGAGCGCATAGGTAAGTGCCTTTGGCTTGGTTCGCGGACCGATTGGCGGCACAGTGACGATTTCGAACTGTGGTCCAAGTTCAAGCGCGGTCAGCGCGGCAATCGTCTCGGCGTCGTCGTCTTCGCAGACGAGCTTGATATCGATGAGTGTATGGGGCCAGTCGAGCCGTTCGAGGCAGGCTATGAGTTGGCCGACGACGGGGGCTTCTCGGTAAAGCGCCACCATGACAGTGTAGCGCGGTAACGGGCCGGCTTTCAGGTTGAACCTGGTAGCAGGGCTCGGCAGATGCATCTTCAAAGCAAGCGCCGTCAGCCGCAGCAATAGCGAAGCAAGATAGGTCAGCGACAGAATGATATGCAGGCTGAGAAGCGTCACGACCGGTATGATGAGGAAGGCCGCAATCGTTCCGGCGACGAGCGCGCCTGCGAAAAATCCCTGCTTACCCGAAAGCACCGTCCGGGCGGAAAAAGCCGGTTGCCGCTCGAAAAGCCCGTTGGTCGTTTCCTGCCCGCGCCGTCCGGCTCCCGCAGCCCACACCGCCTTGCGAATGGCGCCTGGTGTCGTGATGGCAAGGTTCCGGCCGAGCATGGGCATGGTGGTCAGGGCTGCGGCAAGTTCTGCCAGTCGCGCCGCCTCCGGCACGATGACGGTTTCCGGCGCCCGACTGCGATGAGCAAGCCGGATCATGGTCGGACGTATAAGCTGGCTGTCCAGCGTCATTGCGTCCTGCACAAGGCGAGGATCGATCGTGTCGATGAAAGGCAACCGCAGCAACCGCGCGATCGCGCCGTAATAAGCCTCTTCGCGCACCTCGCCGGAGCGCAGCAGCTCGGCCTCGATCGACGTGCCGTGACGCAGCGCCCGCTCGCGCATTCGGGCAATCATCGGCTTGGAGAAACCGAGAGCAGCAAGAACCGCGGCCTCAGCTTCCGGAGGATCCGGATCGGCGTCGCCGCGAAACTCTTGGTCATTGGCCTGCCGGTCCTCTGAACCGCCGTTCGGCAAGCTCGTGGCAGGCTCATCGTCACAGACCGCCGATCCCTGCGGCGGATATTCCCCGAAGCGCATGGTTCTGTTACACCGTCCCCAAGGAGCACCCGATAGGGGCGCTCCTGCCTGACCCGCAGACGATCATAATGAGGCACCGGATGATTACATCCCTAGTTTGGCGGGGGGCGCGCGATCTCTTTGCAGCTTTCGTGATGTTGGTGGCCGCTTTCGCATCACCCGGGACGAGCCTTGCATCCGAAAGCGGAAATCGCCTGCCGCTGATGTTCGACAGCCGCGAACGCGTGGCTCGCCCGGATCTGTCGACGATCGTTCGCCTGCGCATTCTGACAACCGTTGATTTTCCGCCCTTCAACTTCACCGACCAGACGGGGCGCCTATCCGGTTTCAACGTCGATCTTGCCCGCGAAATCTGTGCTGAACTAAAGCTTGAGGCCAAATGCCAGATCCAGTCCATACCGTTCGACGAACTGGAAAGGACGTTGGAGGCCAATGGCGGTGAGGCGGTGATGGCGGGCATCGCGGTCAATCAGGACCGGCGGGAGCGTTTTTTGTTCTCCCGCTCCTATATCGGCATCCCGGCGCGTTTTGCCAAAAGCCGCTCGGCCGACATACCGGGCGACACTGCTGCAGCACTCGCCGGGCGTCGTGTCGGCGTAGTCAAGGAAACCGCACATGAGGCGATGCTCAAGGCATTTTTTCCAGGCATCATCGCCGTGCCGTTCGAAACCGGTGAGGCAATGACTACGGCCTTGAAGGAAAAAAAGATCGACGCCGTTTTTTCCGATGGATTGAGATTGCCCTTCTGGGTCGCCAGCGACGCTTCTGAAAAATGCTGCATGCTTTTCGACGGCCCTTATCTTTCGGAAAAATTCCTGGGCGAGGGCCTGTCCGTCATGGTGCGTCGCACCGACCCGCTTCTGGTCTCGGCCTTCGATCAGGCGCTCGCCGAGCTGTCCCGTAACGGCAGGCTGCAGGATCTTTATCTGCGCTATTTTCCAAACGGGTTATATTGAGCTGGGAATTTGTTCCTGTCTCCCGTAACCGAGAAAGCAAGGGCCTCACTGGCTCGCCCAGATTATGCGGGCCATCCACTCCACATCGGCAAGATCAAAGGTCCGGTTGGGATGCTCCGGGTTGAGCGACATCACTTCGACGCTTTTCGGGCTCTGGCGTGCCAGCACCTTGGCCATCACTTCACCCTCCTTGGTTTTCAACACGACGCGGTCGCCGCGTCTCACCTGCGCCCCCGGCTCGACAATCAGCACGTCACCGTCGCGATAGAGCGGCATCATCGATTCCCCCTGAACTTCGAGCGCATAGACGCCCACCTTGCGTGACGGATCGACGGGAAACTCGACGACATCCCAGCCCTGTCCGGCCGGAAATCCACCATCGTCGAAAAAGCCGCCTGCTCCCGCCTGGGCAAAGCCTAGCAGCGGAATATTCCCGGCCTGCGGCGGAAAATTACCCTCGGGTATCTGGTTGCGGCCGCCAGCGGGCAGATAGCTCATGAATTGGTCGATCGTGGCCCCGGTGGCATCGAGTACTTTCGAGATCGATTCCGTCGAGGGCCAGCGCAGCCGCCCGTCAGGCCCCAGACGCTTTGAACGATTGAACGAGGTAGGATCCAGTCCAGCCCGCCTCGCAAGCCCGGATGGCGTCAGTTGATGACGTTCGGCAAGCCTGTCGATCGCGTTCCATATGGCGTCATGTGACAGCATTTTCGCCCGTGCCCCGGCCTTTACAAGGCTCCAGTCCGCGACCGCTTGAAGAGGGGCGCCATGCAGCCTTCAATCAGAGGTGACGCGCTCACCGATCCCGGCATTCTGCGTCAATGCCAAAGAGCGTCTCCGGCACGCCTGATTTTAGCCGAAGGTCACGTGAACGTAAAGCTCGAAGAGGAATAAAATCCTTTTTCTACTTACGCCACCATGGCCATGTTGATCTTTCCGAGCTTGATCACAGCCTGAGTCCGGCTGTCGACATTGAGCTTCAGAAGGATTGCCGAGACATGTGCCTTGATCGTCGCTTCCGAGACGCCAAGCTCGTAGGCGATCTGCTTGTTGAGCAGGCCTTCGGCAAGCATGGTCAGCACCCTGTTCTGCTGCGGTGTCAGCGTCTTCAGCCGGTCGAGAATTTCGATCAGCATCGGATCGTCCTCCGGCTGGCTGGCGTCGCTGCCGGGTGAGAATATCCCGCCGTCGAGCACGGTCTTGACCGCCATGCGGATGTCGTCGAGGCCGGATGATTTCGGAATGAAGCCGGATGCCCCCAGTTCGATCGACCGGCGCACCGTGCCGCTGTCGTCGGTCGCCGATACGATGACAATCGGAAGCGCTGAAAACTGTGCCCTCAATGTCATCAGCCCGGAAAACCCGCTGACCCCGGGCATGGCGAGATCGAGCAGCATCAGGTCGGCATCCGCATGCTCGTCTGCTGCCTTGAGCGCGGCGGAAAACTCGCCGCATTCGATGATGGTGACATCCTCCGCCATGGCCTGAAGCGTCTGCACGAGCGCGCCGCGAAACAGGGGATGATCGTCTGCGATGATGATTTTGAGTGTCTGCATTCCCACGCCTCCTCCCAAAGGCATAGTTGTGCTGGGATGAAGATCCCGGGCCCTCCTCAAGGCCTGCGTCAATTTGTAACGCCGTTGACGAACCGAAACAAGGGTGACGTTCGGCTGCTGCACATCTTCTGCGAGTGGAGCCTTCCGTGATCTGTATCGATTCTGCGACAGGTCGCTTGGCGCGTCAGGTTCTGTCCGGTTGCGGCGCGGGGTTCGGCTCTCCGGTAAATTCGCGCACGATACCCATGAAAGTCCGCATGAAACGCTCCATGATCGATAGCGACCGGTCAACCTCCGCGTCGCTCGGCAAGCGCCCCGGCGGTGTCTGGCTGATCCGTTCCTCCAGCGCCGTTACGCGTTTTTCCAGGAGGTCGAGTTCCTTCTCATACGCCGCGCGCTCGTCCGGTGCCATCCGGCAGGTCAACTCGTTGTTTTCTTGGCCGCAGGTGGTGATCGCCCCGGTCTCCGTGTCCAGCCGCACGATGCCCTGGTCCGTCTGCTCAAGCTGGAACCTCTGCTGTGCCTCTGTCCCCGTTGAAAAGAGCAAGGCACCGGTCAGAGAGGCGGCAGCAATGCTGATTGCCGAAATGCGCATTTTGTCTCCTCCGATAGTAATGGACTTTTAGCCGCCTTTGCGGCAAACGATCCGCAACGCCGCTTATCTGCTCTAACGGGTTCGCAGGCCTCAAAGTTCTCACAGGCCCTAAATCTCAATGGAGATGTGTGATGACGGATACCGTTTACAAGATCGTGCCCGAAACCATCTGGAGGGAAGCCAAGGCGAGGGGCGTCTTCGAAGGGGCCGAGATCGATCACCGTGACGGTTATATCCATTTTTCCACCGGCACCCAGGCACGCGAAACGGCAAGACTGCATTTCGCCGGCATGACCGGACTGATGCTGGTCGCGGTGGATTCGCGTCCTCTTGGCGAAGACCTGAAATTCGAGCCGTCCCGTGGCGGCGATCTTTTCCCTCACCTTTATGGCAGCCTGCCGCTTTCGGCGGTGATCTGGGAGATGCCACTCCTGATCGGCGTTGACGGCCAGCATGCCTTTCCGGAGAAAATGCCATGATTGGCCGCCTTGCGGGAATTGCCTCCCGTAGCCTTTTCGTTTTCGATCCCGAAATCGCCCATAACCTGTCGATTATCGCCCTGAAAACCGGGATCTCGCCTGTCTGTCCGCCAAGGCCCGATCCACGTCTGGCACAGACAGTTGCCGGCATCCGGTTCGAAAACCCGGTCGGTCTCGCCGCGGGTTACGACAAGAATGCCGAAGTGCCGGATACGCTTCTGAAGCTCGGCTTCGGCCATGTCGAAGTCGGCACGCTGACGCCGAAACCGCAGGTGGGCAATGACAAGCCGCGGCTTTTCCGCCTGGTCGAGGATCGCGCCGTCATCAACCGCTTCGGCTTCAACAATCAGGGTCATGACGCGGTTTTCGCGCGCCTCAGCGCCCGTGGCAACGCAAAGGGCATCGTTGGGGTCAATATCGGCGCCAACAAGGACAGCGCCGATCGCATCGCCGATTACGTTCTGGGCATCCGGCGTTTCTATTCGCTGGCGACCTACTTCACCGTCAACATTTCCTCGCCCAACACACCCGGCCTGCGTGACCTGCAGGCGCGTGAAAGCCTGGCGGCGCTTCTTTCGGCCGTGCTTGCTGCCCGCAATGAAGAGGCGGACCGTGGCGGAAAGCGCCTGCCGGTCTTCCTGAAGATCGCGCCGGACCTGACGGAAGAAGGCTTCGACGATGTGGCTGCAGAGGCGCTGACCCATGATCTCGACGGCCTGATCGTCTCCAACACCACGCTCTCGCGCGAAGGCCTTAAGGATCAGGTTCAGGCAAAACAGGCCGGCGGCATGTCCGGTGCTCCGCTATTCGCCAAGTCTACGGCGGTGCTCGCCCGCATGCGCAAGCGTGTCGGGTCGGACCTCCCGATCATCGGTGTCGGTGGCGTGGGAAGCGCCGAGAACGCATTGGAAAAGATCCGCGCAGGTGCCGATCTCGTTCAGGTCTATTCCTGCATGGTCTATGAAGGGCCAGCCCTGCCAGGCGATATCAATCGCGGTCTGTCGAAACTGCTCGACCGTGACGGCATCGCTTCGATCCGCGATCTGCGCGATAGCCGCGTCGATCACTGGGCCTCGCAGCCGATCTGATCAGCCCGAAAGCACCATGGCCCAATAGGGCCTGCCGTCCTTGGCCGGCGCCATGGCGACGCCCAGCCCGCGATAGTTCCCGAGCATGTTTTCCAGATGCTTGGGACTGTCGATCCAGGCCTGCACTGCGGCTTCCACCGATTTCTGCCCGGCTGCGATGTTTTCCGCTGCCGGCAGCGCCACATCGCTCTTCTTCATCCGTGCGCCGAAATCGTCACCGAAGCCGATCAGGTGCTTCATCTCCTGCGCCTTCGCCATTCGGATCGCTTGGATACCTGCCGCCTTGCGCGCCGACGTATCGAGCGAAAGCGCGGTGAGCCCCTTGGACGCGCGTAGCGTGTTGACCATCGGCAGTGCAGCTACCGTATCGTCCTCGGAACCCGGCGTCGGCGTCATGACGGCAGTCGTGGAACAGCCGGCAAGCAAAAGGCCGGTACCGCCAAGCGTCAGGCCGGAAAGAACGAGAAAACCCCGTCGCGAAGGAATGGAAAACTCGGTCATGTCAGCGACGATAGCTTATCAGTCGTAGAACCACGAAGACCGGGATGACCACGATCGCACCGAGAAGCAGGTAATTGCCGATATCGCCCAGCGCATCGAAGCCGTTATGCAGGATATCGTAGAAATGGTAGCGAAGGCTGCCGACGATATTGTTCGGCGTGTAGCCGAAAAAGGCGAGCACGAAACCGACGATCAGGCAGACCACGATCAGCTTGATGATCGTCCGGCCGATCGAGTCGCCGAGAAACTTGTTCACACCATCCGCCATTCTTGACCGTCTCCGTTGCTTCAAATGCCATAGCCGCGGCGACGAGCGCCTGCAACCGTCAGATAGGCATTGACGTTCGCCTCTCAAATAGAACTTGAGTTTTTTTGTGGCTTCGGCGATGAGCGGCATGATTTCAGGACAATATCGATGAGCCAGTTCTCTTCCGGCGATGTGATCGCCGACCGTCGTGCCGATTACGCTCGCATGTTGGCGGAAGGTCGCGACTTCGCCGCTGCCGCCGAACTGATGGAACAGGCGCTGGAACTCGCGCCCGGTTGGGCCGCAGGCTGGTTTCGTCTTGGAGAATATCGTGAGAAGGCAGAGCTGGAGACGGCGGAAGACGCCTATCGCTGCGCGCTGGAACTCGAACCCGAAGACGTGTTCGGCGCAAGGCTGAAACTTGCCGTCATCGGCGCGGAGGCCGCGCCGGACCAGCCGCCGAGCCGCTATGTCGAAAGTCTGTTCGATGAATATGCCGAGCGCTTCGACACAGCCTTGGTCGAAAAGCTCGATTATTCCGTCCCCGGCAAGCTCGCCGCACTCGTGCTTCCTCATGCACCCTTCGACCTGACGGTCGATCTTGGCTGCGGCACAGGGCTTTTCGGTGCCGAGATAAAGGAGAGCACGGCACGTCTGGAGGGCTTTGACCTCTCCACCAACATGCTCGCCAAGGCCGAGGAAAAAGCGCTTTACGATCATCTCGGCCAGTCCGACCTCAGCCTATCCGCCGAAGAAAGCGGCCTGTTCGGTTCCGATCTCCCAAAACATCGCGCCGATCTCGTATCTGCCGCTGACGTGCTGATGTATCTCGGCTCGTTGGAAACCGTCTTCCCGCTGGTCGCAGATCTGCTTGCCCCCAAAGGCCTGTTCGCATTCTCGGTGGAGGATGCCGGCGAAGAGGAAGGCTTCGTGCTGCGAGACAGCCTTCGTTATGCCCATTCTGAAGCCCATATCCGGCTGCTGCTCGCCCATCATCGGCTGGAGCTTCTGGAGATCGAGCGCACCACCATTCGCATGGATGCCGGAAAACCGGTCAGGGGCATATTGTTTCTGTCGCGCAAAACCGCCTGAATCGGCGTTTTCTTGCGATTTTGCTTGTGGCACTCACGCGTTGTTGATGACGCTTGATGAAGCCGCTATCGCAATGCACAATCGCTGAAAACCGGTGCGAAACCCGGAACGGACTAAGGGGAACAATTTGGCCGACCAACAGAGCGCGCAGAAGCGCCGGCTGGGCTTTTACAGCCTCGATCCGGCCCGACACACCAAGCTGGAAGATGCGCAGGGCCTGTTCATCAGCGCCATGGTCGCAGCGCTCGGCCTTTATTTTCTAAGCCAAGCCGGGTTCCTCACCAGCGGCACTGCAGGCGTCGCCTTCCTGCTGCACTACGCTTTTGATATCCCCTTCGGCGTCCTGTTCTTCGTCGTCAATCTGCCCTTCTATTATCTCTCGTTCAAACGCCTCGGCATCGGCTTTTCCTTCAAGACCTTCGTCGCCATCCTGATGGTCTCCTTCATCACCGAGCTTGAGCGGAAATTCATCGTCATCCAGCATCTCGATCCGTTCTGGGCGGCACTGCTCGGCGGCATCCTGATCGGCTTCGGTCTGCTCGGTCTTTATCGCCATCGTGCCTCGCTCGGCGGCATCGGCATTCTCGCCATCTATATCCAGGATCGGTTCAAGATACCGGCCGGCCTCGTCCAGCTCGGTTTCGATCTCTGCGTCATGGCCGCCGCATTTTTCGTTGTCAGCCCCATGACGGTCCTCTGGTCGCTGCTGAGCGCCGTCGTCTTGAACCTGCTTCTCACCATCAATCACCGGTCCGACCGGTATATCGCGGTGCGCTGACATGGCGGACGCGGCGGACAAGAAAAGCCCGATCGGCTTCTGGGCCTCGTCGACAGAAAAGCACTCGATCATCGAGGATATTCAGGGCGTCGTTGCCGGCTCCATGCTAGCAGCCCTCGGCGTCACCATGCTTGCGGCAGCCCACCTGTTGATCGGCGGCACGGCCGGTCTCGGTTTCCTCTTGCGCTATTCGGTCGATGTCAGCTTCGGTACCGCCTTCTTCGTGCTGAACCTGCCCTTCTACTGGCTGGCTTATAAGCGTCTCGGCCTCGTCTTTACGGTTAAAACTTTCGCCGCTGTCGCGCTCACGTCCGTGCTCACCGGCATCCTGCCGAAACTTATTACCTTCGACAGCATAGACCCGATTACCGCAGCCCTCTTCGGCGGTCTTCTGATCGGCTGCGGCATGCTGGTCCTTTTCCGTCACCGCGCTTCGCTCGGCGGTTTCGGCATTCTGGCGCTCTATCTGCAGGACAGGTTTGGCTGGCGCGCCGGCTTCGTACAACTGGGGCTGGATTGCGTCGTGCTCTTCCTGTCCTTCTTTGTTGCCAGCCCGTTCGTCATTGCCTGCTCCATCGTTGCGGCGGTGACGCTGAACCTGACGCTCGCCATCAACCACCGCACCGACAGATATATCGTCCGCTAATCCAGGCCGTTCAGGTGGCGTTCGCAACCTTGTCGACCGGATGCTGCGAGCGGAAGCCGACGGCCAACCGGTTCCAGATATTGATCGCGCCGATCGCAACCGTGATCTTGACCATCTCTTCTTCGGTAAAATGATCCTTGAGCGGTTCATAAGCACTGTCAGGAATGCCGGTCTCGGCAATCTTCGTGACCGAGTCGACCCAGCCGAGCAGGGCGCGTTCGCGCTCGTCATAGACGGGCGATTCCCACCACACGCTCATCAGGTTGATCCACTGTTCGGAAAGCCCGTCATGACGGCTTTCCTTCACATGCATATCGACGCAGAAGGCGCAGCCGTTGATGATCGAGGCGCGAAGCTTGATCAGGTGAATGAAGCGGCGCTCCAAGCCGGATTTCTGCACATAGTCTTCCAGCGCCATCACGGCTTTGTAGGCTTCCTGGCTGGCTTTGAAGGGATTGAAACGCGGATGCATGGTCGTCTCCTTTGACGGCGGGGGGAATTAATGGCCCTATCCACGGGCCGATTTGCGTTCGTTCAGTTCCATGAAGGCGCAGCCGCGGGCGGCGATCCCGCCGTCATCGTCTGCTGCAAGCTCCGCAAGGATCGATGCCACCGTCACCTTGGCGAGTTCGGCGCGATAGGCCTTTTCGGCCTTCAGCATCGCCGCATTGATTCCACAGGGTTTGGTAAAATACCGCCCCGGCAGCGGGTTCGGTCCGCGCTGGCGGATTTCCGCGCAGCGAAAGGCCGGTGCCGGCCCTTCCACGGCCAGCACGATGTCGAGCAGGGTTATCCGGTCCGGTGTTTGCGCCAGCCGATAGCCGCCTTTCGGGCCGGGCACGGTGGCAACGATACCGGCACCCGAAAGCGCCTGCAGGTGCTTCAGAAGATAACTCGTCGAAACGCCGTGAAACTCGGCAAGTGCCGCCGCAGACAAAACCCCGCCTTCCGAAAGGCTAGAGAGCATGCCCACACAGTGGATTGCCTGTTCGACGCCGTCACTCAGTTTCATTTCCGTCTCCTAATCACGGATAAAATTTATCCATGATTATTGGCCGCGAGTCAAGAGGCCTTCTTTTTGGCGTCGGAAGGCTTATCTTTTGAGCGTGGATCTCGTCGAAACCAACCCCTCCGGCAATCAGGCCGCCACCCTGCCCACGCCTTTCCTCAAATGGTTCGGTGAAAAGGGCTGGCAGCCGCGCGCTCACCAGCTGGAGCTGCTCGCCCGCGCTCAAGGCGGCGAGAACATGCTGTTGATCGCGCCAACCGGTGCCGGCAAGACGCTTGCCGGTTTCCTGCCTGCGCTCACCGATCTCGTCACCCGCGGAAAGATCCCGCCCGGTTCCGCCTTCACCGGCATCCACACGCTCTACATCTCGCCCTTGAAGGCGCTGACTGTCGATATCGAGCGCAACCTGATGAAGCCCGTCACCGAGATGGGCCTCGCCGTCACGGTCGAAAACCGCACCGGCGATACGCCGCAATCCAAGCGCCAGCGCCAGAAGCTCACCCCGCCCGATATCCTTCTCACCACTCCGGAACAGGTAGCGCTTCTGCTCGCCAATAAGGAAGCCGGGCGTTTCTTCAAGGATCTAAAATACGTCGTCCTCGACGAACTGCATTCGCTCGTCACATCCAAGCGCGGTCATCTCCTCTCACTCGGCCTCGCACGCCTGCGCAAGCATGCGCCAAAAATGCAGACAATCGGGCTTTCCGCCACTGTCGCCGATCCGATGGACCTGCAACGCTGGCTCGTTCCTCAAGGCGAAAACCCGGCGCCTCCGGCAGGCCTGGTTCATGTCACAGGCGGTGCTGCCCCCGACATCACCATTCTGGGCACCGAGACCCGCATCCCCTGGTCAGGCCACGTCTCCACCTATGCCATCCCGGAGGTCTACGAGGAGATCAGGCGCCATACGACCACGCTGATCTTCGTCAACACCCGCTTCCAGGCGGAACTTCTCTTCCAGTCGCTCTGGACCATCAACGAGGACAATCTGCCGATCGCCCTCCACCACGGCTCGCTCGATGCCGGCCAGCGCCGCAAGGTGGAGGCGGCGATGGCCGACAACAGATTGCGCGCCGTCGTCGCCACCTCGACGCTCGACATGGGGCTGGACTGGGGCGATATCGATCTCGTCGTCCATGTCGGCGCGCCCAAGGGCGCCTCGCGTCTTGCCCAGCGCATCGGCCGCGCCAACCACCGTATGGACGAACCGTCGAAGGCGATCCTCGTCCCCGCCAACCGGTTCGAAGTCATGGAATGCCAGGCCGCTCTCGACGCCAATTATCTCGGCGCGCAGGATACACCGCCGGTAGGCGAGGGCGCGCTCGATGTTCTCGCCCAGCATGTTCTGGGCATGGCCTGCGCCGAACCCTTCGATCCGGTCGAACTCTATGACGAGATCACCTCCGCCTTGCCCTATGCCGGCCTCTCCTGGGAAACGTTCGAACGCATCGTCGATTTCGTCGCCACCGGCGGTTATGCGCTGCGATCTTACGAACGTTACGCCAAGATCCGCAAACAGGAGGACGGCCGCTGGCGCGTTTCCAACCCGCAGATCGCCCAGCAATACCGCATGAACCTCGGCACGATCGTCGAAGCCGCCGAACTCAATGTCCGTCTCGTCAAGCGCAATGCCAAAGGCACGCTCGGCCGCGGCGGCATGTCGCTCGGCAAGGTCGAGGAATATTTTCTCGAACAGCTCGTCCAGGGCGACACCTTCCTGTTCGCCGGCAAGGTACTGCGCTTCGAAGGCATCCGCGAAAACGAATGCCTCGTCTCCAACGCTCATTCGCTGGACCCGAAAGTCCCCGCCTATGCCGGCGGCAAGTTTCCGCTCACCACCTATCTGGCAGACCAGGTCCGCGCGATGCTCGCCGAACCCGAACGCCGCGCAAACCTGCCCGATCAGGTCCGCGACTGGCTGAATATCCAGCTCGAACGCTCGATGTTGCCAAAGCAGGACGAGTTGCTGATCGAGACCTTTCCGCGCGGAAAACGCTTCTTCATGATTGCCTATTGTTTCGAAGGCCGCCTGGCGCACCAGACGCTCGGAATGCTGCTCACTCGCCGTCTCGAACGTCTCGGCGCCCGCCCGCTCGGCTTCGTCGCCACCGATTATTCGCTCGCCATCTGGGGCTTGAACGATCTCGGCGCGATGATCGCCGATGGCTCCCTGAGCCTCTCCGACCTCTTCGATGAGGACATGTTGGGAGACGATCTCGAAGCCTGGCTCGACGAAAGTTATATGCTCAAGCGCACGTTCCGCAATTGCGCCGTGATTTCCGGTTTGATCGAACGTCGTCATCCGGGCAAGGAAAAGACCGGCCGTCAGGTCACGGTCTCGACCGACCTGATCTACGATGTGCTGCGCTCCCACGAGCCGGACCACGTGCTTTTGGAGGCGACACGCCGCGATGCCGCTTCCGGGCTTCTGGATATCGGTCGTCTCGGCGATATGCTGTCCCGAATCAAGGGCCACATCACCCACCGTGACCTCGATCGCGTCTCGCCCCTGGCGGTGCCGATCATGCTGGAGATCGGCAAGGAGCAGGTACCGGGCGAGGCGCAGGATGCGGTGCTGCAGGAGGCGGCGGATGAATTGATTGCGGAGGCTGGATTGTCCACCGTTTCGGTTGGCGATCGCCCCTCACCCTAACCCTCTCCCCGCAAGCGGGGCGAGGGGACTTGCCCTGCTCGGTGTAGCGGATCGGGGCTGTACGGGTGCCACAAGTCTCATTCTCCCCGTCAGTACGGGGAGAAGGTGCCCGGCAGGGCGGGTGAGGGGCAGCCCTCGACATTGACAGGAAAGACGAAACGACCTTGATGCACCGCCTCGGGCTTAGCCCCCGCACCATCGTGACAGGCCAACCCACCGGCGCCGAGGAAATCCTTGTCCACGGCATCGCCGCCGTCTGCGATCCGCTGGGCGGCCTTTACCTGCCGGAAACGCAGACCCTCGTCGTCTCCGACCTGCATCTGGAAAAGGGCGCGGCCTTCGCCCGCCGCGGCATGATGCTGCCGCCCTATGACACGATCGCCACGCTTAATATCCTCAACGCCGTTATTGCCCGCTATGAGCCGAAACTCGTCGTCTCGCTCGGCGACAATTTCCATGATCGCAGCGGCTCCGAACACCTGCCGGCGGACCTGAGAAAAATGATCACGGACATGGCGCGCGGCCGCGACTGGATCTGGATCAACGGCAATCACGATCCCGACGGAACCACCGACCTGCCGGGCATATCGAGCGACGAACTTCTTTATGGGGGGCTGGTTTTTCGCCACGAACCCCGCCTGATTTCGGCAAAGGGCGAGATTGCCGGGCACCTCCACCCCGCTGCTACCGTCCGGCGCCGCGAAAAGTCGGTTCGTCGCCCGTGTTTCGCCAGCGACGGCCACCGCCTGCTCATGCCGGCCTTCGGCGTTCTCACCGGCGGCCTCGATCTCCGCCATCGGGCCATGCAGGGCCTGTTCAAGCAGGAAACGCTTGTCGCCCATCTCCTCGGCCGCGATCGCATCTATTCGGTGCGCTACGGCAGCCTGATGGGCTGATATGAATCAAACGGCGAAGGTAGTGGCCGTCCTCTGTGCGGTTCTAGTGTTGATCGCTGCAGTCGGATATCGGTCCAATCTGATCATCCTGCGGGTCGACCGAGAAAATTTCTTGGGTGGCCGGCTATCGGTATGGGACAGCCTCCTCCAGCTCCCACCCGGCAGCGGGCGGACATGGACTGTCATCCGCGCCGAGGATGGAGAAGCCGAGTTCAGTTTGGAATGCAACGACGGTCGGCATGTCCACGCTGGCTATCTTGAGGGAGGTGCGCTCCAATATGTGAGCGTCGCCATAACCGACTGTCGATTTGATGACAGCGGAACCTCCACTATCATTCTTTTCTTGCCGCTGGATGTAGCCGAACGTCTGTTCTCTTACCTGTAAACAAGCACCGGCAGTTTCGATCCGGCAAGCACCTTCATCGTCACGCTACCGAGCATGAATGCCTTGAAGCCTGAACGTCCGTGCGATGCCATCACGATCGCGTCGCAGCCATATTTTTCTGCTGTCTTGACGATGCAGCCGGCCGGATCGACGCTCTGGAGCTTTATCGCTTCGCAGGTCAGATCGCGCTGTGCGGCGGCCGCTTTCGCATCGGCCAGAATGCCGTCTGCCTGTTCGTTCGCGCGCTGCTCGTATTCGGCATAGGCGATATCCATGCCGACGGGATAGACGGTAAAGACCTGCAGCGGTTCTATCACCGCCAGCACCGTTACCTGAGCGCCGCTTTCGCGTGCGAAATCGAGCGCCTTTTCGAGTGCCTGCGTCGATAGCGGCGAACCATCGGTGGGGATGAGGATATGTTTGAACATTTTATTGACCTCCTTGAGTGACCTCCCTGGTCAAGATCATCTTCGCACCGGCGCATTGTCGCACATTGACCTGTCTCAAACCGAAGTGCTGCTCCCAAAGGGGTTCACTCCATCCTTCAGCCACGAGAGCGTATCCTTCCAGAAACCGCCGGCATGGCGGGAGTGGAAAAGGCTGAAATGCCCGATTGCATCGAGCCCGTAATGCAATGGCGATAGACTGGCTTCGATCCGCTCGGCATTGCAATAGTAGGAAAGCGTCCGCCGGATCGCCGCGGCCGAACCGATATCATCATCGGTCACGCAGATCGCCAGGATCGGCGCCGTGACGGCGGCAAATCGCGAAAGCACAGCCTCGCGTTCATGCTTCGGATGCGTCCGCTCCATTCGCGGCCCGCGAAAGCTCCATTCATTGGCGACACCAACCGGAAGATCTTCCAGCCAGCCAAGCTTCCTGCCGGGAAAATACCCGTAGATCGCGGTCAAGGCAGGCATCACCATGTGCCAGCGCCAGAACAACCTCGATCGATGCCCTGCCGCATAATCTCCCCACCAGGCATATTGCGCCCCCATCGTCAGCATCCGGTCTATCCGGTGCGCTTCGGTAGAAAGCCCCGGCAGGTAACCACCGATACTGTGCCCCACTACCATCAACGGAAGTTCCGGCGCTCTTTTGGTCATGAACCGCAGCGCCGCATCGAAATCCTGCTCGCCCCAGTCCCGCCAGCGATACCCGCAGCCGCGCAGGGTTTCCGGCCGCGACAGACCGATGCCGCGATAGTCATAGGTCAATACATCGAACCCTTCGCCGGCAAGGAAGTCCGCGTAATAGTGATAATAACGGGCAAGCACGCCAGTGGCGGCGTTGATGATCACGCGAGCGATGGGCCTTCCTCGCGCTGGCCAGATATGACCGTTCAGTATCACGCCGTCCCGGCAGGTCAGGCTTGTCGCAATCCCGGTTGGGCGGGATGTCGATTGCGCGATTTCGGCCATGCGATCCTCCCGGCTGACTTCCCCGCAAGGCGGAGAATAGTCGGGCAAATCGTTCACGCAATTATCCCAAGGCAGGGGTTGCGCCTTTCCGGCAGCACGGTGTCAACGCGCCAGCTTGGCAAACCCCTTGGCTAGGATCGGCCCGGTCGGCCGCCCGGTCGGTGATCCCCCGGCCTGTTCCAGCGTGATTTCGTAAAGTTGCGCATCCTGCGGTTTCGGCAGCGTCGATCCGCTCAGCCGTGCGGAATGAGCCTCTTCCAGAAGGCCGAGCGACATCGGCCCCATCTCGCGGGAAGGAAGCGTCCAAACCTGCATCGTCTTGTCCTCGGGCACACTGAAATCCGCCAGAAGCCGGATGCTTGCAGTATCGTTGCCAAAGTCCTCGACCACTGCCTGAACCTCACCGGCCTCGTTGAGAAGCACCGCCACGACCAGCGGCTCCATGGACCGAGTCACACTCCACACCAGACCCACAGCAAGGATCAGAGAGGCGGCGATCGCTGAAAGGGCCGTCGACCGCCAACCGGAGCGAACATTGTCATTACCCGCTGTTGGAACTCTCGGCGACACGGAAGCGATGGACGGCGCCTCCAACGTGGCCTGTTCTGGCAGCCGGGCCTCGATGGCTTGCCACAGAACAGGAGACACGGCAGCCGGATCGACATTGGTATCGAGTGGCAGAAATCGCTCGCGCGCTTCCGCAACGGCGGTGGCGAGCGTGATATTACGCTCGATCTCATCTTCCACCTCCGCAACGTCTGTTTCGCTCAGCAGGCCAAGCACATATTCGTCGGCGATATGGGCAACATTTTCGGTAGCGAACTTCATGCCATGCACTCCCGCAGCGTCAGGAGCCCGCGCCTTATCCAAGACTTCGCCGTGCCGAGAGGAAGTTTCAGCCGACCTGCAATTTCCCCGTGGGTATATCCGCTCACATAGGCCATCAATATGCCGCGCCGTCTCGTCTCTTCCAGGCGGCCAAGGCACTCTTTCAGCCGGCTGTTATGCTCGAGCCTGTGCCACGCCGCCATGATCTGTTCCAGTTGCTCGGCATCCTGAATGGTTTCCAGTTGATCTTCGGTGATCAGGTCTTCCCTGCTCCCGTCTCTCAGCATGTTGAGCGCCCGGTTGCGCACGATCGCGTAGATCCAGCCGCGCGCCGACCCTCGCTCTGGCCTGTACTGATGCGCATGTGTCCAGATGCGAATGAACGCTTCCTGCACGATTTCTTCGGCAAGCTCACGGCGTTTGACGATCCGCTGTGCCACCGTCACCAGCCGGCCGGCTTCTGCATCGAATATGTCGCGCAACCCGCGCCGGTCGCCCTCGGCGCAGGCGGCAAGCGCCGCCTCGAAGTCCGTCGATTGGTCTGTCACCAAGGCTAGGCTGTCCTCTCTCCCCGAATATTCGCGCAGTTGCGAATATTCCATCTTTGCAGTTTTAGCGACGGACATGCGCTCGTCCAGAGTTTCACGTTTCCCGCAGCCATCCTGAGACCGCATATGGAAGACACGCCCGATGCGGAAATGGATGCGCGGCAAATAAATATTTTCAACGGCTGCATCCAAAGGCGTCCCGCCATGTGTCTACACATCGGGAGTGCTTCAGAGGCCGTGTGCCCTACCGCTCTTCATCATGCTGGAAACACAACGGGAGAGACAAAATGAAAACCCTTCGCACCGCGCTCGTCGCGTCCACCATGCTTGCCGCGT
Source organism: Hyphomicrobiales bacterium (assembly GCA_900472575.1). Lineage (GTDB taxonomy): Bacteria > Pseudomonadota > Alphaproteobacteria > Rhizobiales > Rhizobiaceae > Neorhizobium > Neorhizobium cellulosilyticum. Next base: position 17,419 of record UCIV01000043.1, on the reverse strand, counting down.
CTGCTGCCGCTGCAATGGCGGCCCCGGTCCTCGGCCTGACCGGTGACAAGACGCTCGTCATGTTCGACACCGCAAAGCCGGAAGTGACCAAGACCATGGATGTCACCGGCGTCGACAAGCTGGTCGGCATCGATTTCCGCCCCGGCAACAAGACGGTCATCGGCGTCACGCCCGATCACGCGATCGTCTCGATCAATCTCGAAACCGGCACTGCAACCGAAGTCGCCAGGATGGACAAGATGCTGACCATGACGGAAGCCCCGGTCGTCGTCGACTTCAACCCGATGGCCGACCGTCTTCGCTTCATGACCGGCACCACCAACCACCGTGTCCACCCGGATACCGGCGCCGTCACGGTCGATGGTGTTCTGGCCTTTGAAGAGGGCGACATGCACAAGGGCGAAACCCCGAACATCGTCGCTGCGTCCTACACCAATTCGATCGGCAAACCCGAAAAGACGGCGATGTACACTATCGATGCCACCATAGGCGCATTGATCCAACAGACCAAGCCGAATGACGGCACCCTGAAGGCGATCGGCAAGCTGGGCATCAAGCAGATGCCGGCAACATACGCCTTCGACATCCACGGTGAGGAAGGCGGCAAGAACACTGCTTATCTGGCCGCAAACAAGATGCTCTATACCGTCAATCTTGAGACCGGTGCGGCCACCGAAATCGGCCCGATCACCGGCACTGAAAACGAGGTGCGCGACATCGCCATCCTCCCGGCCATGTAATCATGTGCAAAGGTTGGGGCGGAGTTCCGGCTTCGCTTCAGCCTGCCTCTAAATCTCGCCTGACATTTCGCGCCGCCGCCGGTCCAGCTCTTCCGTATAACGCCGCAGCGTGTGGCTTTCGGAAAGCTGCCCCACCACCTTGCGCTCGATCTGGTTGTTCACCACCGCCAGCGCTTCCGCCTCCGTCCGGTCGAACATTGCTGCCGCCTGTTTGGCATTCATGCCTCGAAGCAGCACGTCGTTCTTGTAGCGGATGAACGAGGAAAGCTCGGGTTTCTCCTCGCCGCCCTCGGTCGCCGCCGAATAGACTTCCGGGGTGAGAATGATCCCGACATATCTTTCGGTCTCGTCGATCACGATCACGCGCTGGGTTGAACCGATCGGAAAATCCTTGCGGAACTCGTCGAGCGTCATTCCCGCCTGCGCCGTCTTCACATCGGAGCGCATCAGCTTGTCCACCGTCAGGTTGCGGATCCAGCCGATATCATGCGCGCTTCTGATCCCTTCGCCACGCAGGTGAAAACGCCACGTCGCGAACGAATAGCCGAAGCTGGTGCGCACAACGACCGATGACGTGATGACCGCCGCAAGCGCCAGTGCCGTGATCGGAAAGTCGCCGGTCACTTCCAGCGCCAGAAACGTCATCGTCAGCGGTCCGCCGATCACCGCCACCGCCATCGCGCTCATGCCGACCACCGCATAGATGACCGGCGTCAGCGTTGCATGGGCAAACAGGAACGGCGTCGAATAGGCAAACAGTTTTCCGATAAGCGCGCCTAAAAACAGCGAGGCGAAGAACAGGCCGCCACGGAAGCCGGCGCCGATGGTGATTGCCGATGCAACGGACTTGAGCAGCAGAAGTCCGATCACCGCCCCGATCGCCATGTGCTGGTTGAGGCTTTCGTGCAGCGCGCCGTGTCCGGCCGAAAGCACCTGCGTATCGATCAGCGCCAGCAGCCCAACGATCAGTCCTCCGAGCGCGGGACGGAAGACGGGGGAGATCGAGCTTTTGCGCGCCTGCTCCTCGACCTTCGAGACACCTTTCATCAGCAGGATGCCGCAGCCCGCACACACAATCCCGAGCATGACGGCTGGAAGATAGTCTGCCGGAACGACCGTGCCGATCTCGCCGATATCGATCATGAATTCGTCGCCGACGAAAAGCCGCGTCACGAAGGTCGCGGCCAGTGCCGCGACGACCACCGGCGCAAGGCTGACAATCGTATAGGTGCCGATGATCAGCTCGAAAGCGTAGAAAGAGCCCGTCAGTGGTGCGTTGAACGCCGAAGCGATTGCGCCTGCCGCCCCGCAGCCAACGAGAATGCGCATGTCCGAGCGGCGCAATTGCAAAATGAGACCGATCTTCGAGGCGATACCGGACGAAAGCTGCGTATAGCCTGCCTCCAGTCCTATCGAGGCGCCAAAACCGTTGGAGATCAGGTTCTGTACCGCAACCACGATACTGTCCGTCAGCGACAACCGGCCGCCATGCAGTGCATTGGCCTCGATCGGGTCGACCATCGGCTTTTTACGCCACTTCTTCAGGATCAGGAACACGATCCCCATCACCACGCCGCCTGCGGCCGGTGCCCAGAGCACCACCATCGGATCGAGCGAGGTTGCCGCGCTAAGCCTCTCGTCGGGACCGATCCCGAAGATCAGCACCTGGACCTCGTGGGCGATGAAACTCATCGCCGCCACGGCAAGCCCGGCAAGCACGCCGACCACAGCCGCCATCGCGATCAGGCCGAATTCGCTGCGCCTGATTAATATGCGCAATTGGGTCGGATGCAGCAGGTGGCGCCAATCGGGCAATCGATCTGGCAGGCGGTCGAGGAGGCGTTTCAACATCTTGGGCAGTCTGGGTTTGCGATATCGATCGCTAACTAGTGTAGGTTTCGCCGAAGCAAAGACGGCGGCAACAGGTCGGAGGTGATCAATCCTTGCGGAAGACGATGCTGGCACCCCAGCCGGTTACCAGCGCAATCAGCACGCAGAGCAGGCCATAGGCAAACGGCTGGTTATGAGCGGTGTCGGTGATCGCCTGTTCGAGGCCGGTCTTGACCACACGGAGCGGAATTTCGCGCTGGGTCAGCAGCGTACCGCTCTTGAACAGATAGGCGCGCACGATATGCACCCCGTCCGGAACATTGGCCGGCAGCCTAAGCGAGGCGCGGAACAGACTGGATGAGACGAAACGAACGCCGCTCGCTTCCTTCTGGTAAAGGCCTCCAGCCAGCTTCAGCCGTCGATAGGCCTCGCGGAAATCGGAAAGCTCACCGACATCACGGATATAGCCGATCGGGTTGAGCGCCAGATGTTCGATGCCGACACCCGCCGTATTGATCGGCGGCAATTGTGTGGGGTCGTCGAGCTGGCGGGTGCTGGCGATCGAATAGCTTTCCGGCACCTGCTCGAAGATCATCGAATCCGTGTTCACCCAGACGCCGAAGATGCGCTCCTTCTTGCGCACGGTGGCATAGTCGCGCGGGCCTTCGAGCGTGACGATGATGTCATAGCTGCCGATCGCGAGCAGTAGTTCGTCCGGATTTGTCATCGCCCCGAACACGGTTAGGTCGGCCCCGCGAAAATCCGAGGCGATCGCGATCTCGTTGGTCGAAACCCCGATATCGAGCCCTTCCTTTGCGCTCGAGGCCTCGCCCATCGGGATTTGCGCAAATCCGTTGGTCGCAGGGATCAGCAGCAGCGAGAAGAGGAGGGCGAGACGGCAAAACATCAGTAACCGATCCCCCCGACTGCAACCGAATAGAGATCCTGCGGGCGGATGAACAGGCCGACGGCAAGTCGGATGCCGACCGCCAGAACCAGCAGCGCCAGAAGAGCGCGCAGCTGTTCGCCGCGCAGCTTCTGCCCTACGCGTACGCCATACTGTGCGCCGATAACGCCCGCCACCATCAGGATGAAGGCAAGCACGATATCGACGGAATAGTTGGTCGCCGCCTGCACCATGGTCGTATAGGCGGTGACGAAGATGATCTGAAACAGCGACGTCCCGACAACGACATTGGTCGGGATGCGCAACAGATAGATCATCGCCGGCACCATGATGAAGCCACCGCCGACACCCATGATCGAGGTGAGGATGCCGATCAGGAAACCGAGCGTCACCACCGGAATGGCCGAAAGATAGATCCTCGACTTCTTGAAACGCATCTTCAGCGGCAGCCGGTGCACCCAGTTATGCTGGCCGGGACGCTTCAAGGGAAGCGGCTGGTTTAGCTTCGCCTTTCGCATGGCGCGCAGGCTTTCCTGCAGCATCAAAAGGCCGATCGTCGTCAGAAGCACGACGTAGAGAAGCGAGATGAACAGGTCGAGCTGGCCGATGCTGCGCAGCCACGAGAAGATCCACACGCCGACCGTCGCCCCGACAAGACCGCCGACAAGCAGCACCGTGCCGAGCTTCATGTCCAGCGTGCCGCGCCGGAAATGCGTGATCGCGCCGGAAACCGAGGACGCGACCACCTGGTTCGCCCCGGTCGCGACCGCAACGACGGGCGGAATATTGTAGAAGATCAGGAGCGGCGTGATCAGAAACCCGCCGCCGACGCCGAACATGCCGGACAGGAAACCGACGGCCGCACCCATGCCGAGGATGATGAAAATATTCACCGAAAGCTCTGCTATGGGCAGGTAGATCGTCACGGTTGACCCCGACAAGGCGAAACAGAACAACCTCGTCCAGCAGGCGATTTCTCGCTTGTCTGATGAGGTGGTGGGAAAGTGTCTCACATGCCGGGTGAACAAGGCATGAAGATGTCTGCTCCACATGCCTGCGCAGGCGTCAGGCTGTCAAACCCGCATGGGCGCGTCAGGGTATCGCAAGCCTTTGATTCGGCCGTTTTCTCAGCGGCGTGGCGAATATGCCGCGTCACCGCAAACCCGGTCGTTTTAGTCGTGATTGGAGATATGCGTGGGCGCACCAAAAAAGCCGGACCGAAAACGGACATGCCGTCTCCGGTCCGGCGACTGGAGCTTATCCATTCCGCTTGAGAAGTTCACGCACCATCGCGTCGTCCACCTTGCCGGTCGGCTCCTGGCCGATCGAACTCTGGAACGCCTTGATCGCCGCAACCGTCTTGGCGCCCATTTTGCCGTCCGGCGTGCCGGCATCGAAACCGTTCTTGTTGAGAATGGCCTGGATGTTGCGGATCGCCTTGGTCATGTCGATCGATGCAGTGGTCAGTTTCTTGCCGGAAACCCATTCGTCCGGAATGTTAACGGCATTGGCATTCGGGTCGAGCGGCTTGGCGGTCCAGGCATTCAGCTTGGCGCGAGCGCTTTCCAGCTGCTCCTTGCGCATCGCCTTGCCCACCTCTTCCTGCTTGGCGGCAGCATCCGTATCGCCACCCCTGGCAGCTACGCCGAACCACTTGTAGCTCTCTTCGAGATCTTGGCGCACGCCGTTGCCGCGGGCATAGAGGATCGCGAGGTTGAACTGGCTATCGGCAACGCCGTGCTCGCTTGCCTTGCGGAACCAGTCGACGGCCGCCGCATAGTCCGGCTGGCCGGCAGCCCCCGAAGCGTAAAGAACCGCGAGATTGTGCATCGCGCTGGCATTACCCGCCTGCGCCGCCTGACGATAATAGGAAATCGCCTCGCCGAGATTGCGCTCGACGCCGGTTCCCTTCTCCAGAAGGTTGCCCATCCGATACTGCGCCGGCGCAAGACCGCGATCGGCCGCAAGCTTGTACCACTTGGCGGCTTCGCCGAGATCGGTCGTAACTCCGCGGCCGTCGCTGAAGCGTGCACCGATTTCAAACAGCGCATTGGCGTCACCGGCCGCTGCCGCATCGGCCATCGACTGTGGTTCGATACCGGCAGGCACGGCGATCGAGGCGTGTTCGACCGGCGCGATCGGAGCCGCCGGCAGGTCTTCCGCCGGAGCTTCCGCAACCACATCCGAATCGCTTGCCTGCGGCGCTGCAGCCTCGGGTGTATTTGCCATTTGCTCCGCCGGCGGAGCAGTTATCTCTGGCGCAGCGCTCTGCGGTAAGACCGGAGTCTCGGAAGCCGCCGGCGTCTGCGGAACCAGAGCGGCAGGCGTCGGCGCGCTTGCCTCGGGAGCGGCCGCAATCACCGGCTGCTCGACCGAAGCCACCTGCGGTGCCGGGCTGCCGCTCGTCACGGTCTTGATCAGCGGCATTGCCATCAGCGCCAGAAGCACGGCGCCGACTGCCATCAGGATCGGCCGGCGATGGCGCGAAAAGGCCGATGCGCCCTTTTCCTTCTCTGCCTTGCCGATAGCAGGCTTCGCCTTGGCGGGTTTGGCCTTTGCAAGCGAGCCCATCTGGGAAGGATCGGCCTCCTGCGCGGCGGCCTTTGCGGCCCGGCGGGCAGCAGCAATATAGTCGGCGCGGTCGCCTGTGCGATCGCCACCCCGCTCGCTGCCGAATTCTCCGGCTGCCTGGCTGGCTCTCACCCGCTCAAGGATCTTGCGAACGTCCGGCGCACCTGAACCCGGTTCCAGAAGGTCGTTTTCGCCTTCGCTCTCCAGCATGTCGCCGGCAACCACGGCATCGTCTGCCGAAGGATCGATCGATGGCGTCGGGTCGACGAAGGTGCGTGCCTTGGCAGGCTTGTCCTGCTTCGAGCCGGGGAGAAGGCGCTTGGCCAGCCCGCCGAGCAGGCTCTTCTTCGCAGGCTTTTCTTCGTCCTCAATGTCCGTCTCGGCATCGACCGGCAAGAGCATCGCCGGAACATGATCGGCCATGGTGGAACCGATCGCGCTGGTCTCTCTCAACCGGGCTTCCGTGCGCGGCATGTCGAGGTTGGCCAGTTCACGATCCGCTTCGGCTGAAACGGGCGGCATCGCAACGGGTGCCGCCTCGCGCGCCACCGGCATGTCGCGCTGGATCGGCGCAGCCGCAAAGGCCGGCTGGCGAACAGGCTCTTCGTTTCGATAGGACACGGCAGGCGCAGTCGCAAACTGGCCTTCCAGCTGGTCCAGCCGTTCGGCGATCTGCACCAGCGTGCCGTGCAGTGCCTCGAACGTCTGGTGTGTCCGGCTTTCGGAACCGCGCGTCAGCTCTTCGAGATGCTTCAGGTCGTCGGCAAGGGCTGCAAGTGCCGCCATGTCTCCGCTTGTGCCGGGCGCGCCGGCACTCAGATTACGTGAATAGGCCTCGACCACCGCTTCGGCCGCCTGCCGGGCGGCCTCGACGATATATTCGTCATTGGTCGCCATATAGCCTTCGATCGCCGCCATGCGGCTGTCGAATTCCGGCGGCCATGCGGCGGGCGTACTGCTCGGCTGCGAAATCAGCGTCGAAAGATTGGCAATCTGGGCTTCCAGCCCGCGCAGCGCCTCGTCGTCATTGCGTGGAGCGGATGTTGCCTCGTCCAGTTGCGCTGCAATCGCGCTAAGCCTGTCCTCGATCCGCACGAAAGCGCCGTCATCGGCATGCAGGGGCCGCGGCTGCTGTTCCATCTCCTCAATCCGGCGCGACAGATAATCGAGCCGCTCGCCAAGCCCCTCGGCGCCAAAACTCGTGTCCAGCGCATCGATCTTGCGCGAAATGTCGGAAAGGTAGTTGGTGACGTCTTCCTGCTGGCCGGGAACATGCATCTGCTGCACCAGCACCGAAAGCTGTTCGATACGCTCCTGCAGCTGTGCCGTTGCCTGCTCCTCGGCCATGTCTTCGATTTTGCCGGCGAGCAGCTCGATCCGCATGGAAAGACCGTCGGTGGCGCTCTGGTCGGCAGTGTAGCGGCCGATCGTTTCCACCTGTTCCATCAGCCCGGCCAGCCGGTCTTCAAGCCGGTCTTGCAGCCGCTGCATCGCAAGCTCGTCCTGCGCATTGGCAGCGCTGGCTCGGGAATTGGCGGCAATTGCGCGGCTGATCTCGTCCAGCCTGTGGTCCAACTGGCTGAACTGTTCGGTGATCGCCGCGTCATTCGGCTTCATGCGAGAGCCGAGCTGTTCCATCATGCCGGCAAGCGCCAGCAGCTTCTGTTCCAGCGCGCGAATGGTCGGGCTGTCCGCCATCACGCCGAGCTGGTTGCGAATTTCGTCGACCCGGTAGGCAAGCGCCACCAGTTCTTCGCGCAGCGCACTCGTGTCGGCGTCCTGAAGGCGTTCTTCCAGCCCTACCCACTGGTCCTGCATCTGCCGCAGCGATTCCTGCCGGGCAAGCCCGTCCATGACGGTCCGCAAATCCTCGAATTCGGAACGCAAGCCCGAAGCGCCTGGAGCGGATTGCATCGCAAGCTGGTCGATGCCCTGGGCCAGCCGTGCAAGGTCCGCCTGCACATCCTGCGTGAAACGCGAGTCCTCCGCCTGGGCGCGGATCGCACGCACTTCATCCTTCAGCGCCAGCATCTCGTGCGATACGCCTTCGGAAATGTCGCGCTTGAGATCCTGTCTCAGGCCGGAAAGCGTCTCGGTAAATTCACGAATGTCGGCACGGCGCTGGTTGGCCTCGGCCACGCGCGTGGCAACCGCCGGCTGGCGAATGTCTTCGCGGCGGGTGCCGGTGCGCTGTTCGGTGCGAGCGGGTGCTGCAGGTATCGCTGCACTGTATTCAAAACGGCGGCTGCTCTGGCCTGCCTGTTCGAGCATGCGTTGCCGCTCGCGGATTTCCGCCAGCGGGTCGCGCGCACGCTCCGCGTAGCCCGCATCGACGGGGCTCGCCTTCGCGCGCGGATCAGGCCCGGCCGGCATACGCGGCTGTCGATTGTCGTCAATGGCTCTTTGCGGTGCGGCTACCTGTGCTTGGATCGGCGCCTGTGCCGGCGCGCGTCCGCCTGCCATCAGGCCCTGAATGCGTGCTTCCAGTCCCTCGATTGTGCGGCTCAGCGCATCCAGCGACGAGCGGTCTCGGTCGCCGTGACGGGGATGTGCCGATCGTGATCCGTTCATGTGCTCGCTCGTTTCGACGTTGATCCTGCCGGTCCGACTCTGAACGTTTCCCCCGGAGGTATTCCTCCATGAGTAAAACAGAATATTAGAGAAACCTTACGCAAGACTTGCCATTGTGACGGTTTGAACGCTTTTCGAAGCAAACGCACCGAACCGTCAGATCGCCTACTATCTCTGCAAACATGGTAAACAACCCGTTAAAGCTGCTTCAGATTTTAACTATTTCACAACATTCTAATATTTATGCCGCGGCTGACTTCGCACCTGCCCGCCCTATCTCCGCGCCTGTGGCCTCATAAATTGCGTGTGAGTACCAATTGACGTTTACGCGCACGTCAATTAAATGACGAATGCAAGAATTGGCAGTGTCAGCGCAGCGGCCCTTGATCGGGACGCTTTCGGAAACGAAGCGCAGAAGGAGTGGTGCTGCCGATGAAGATGACAGGGAGGATGCTCATCGATGCCAATCTATAAGGCCCCGACCACTGATACGCTCTTCATTCTCAACGATGTTCTGGGCCTTGAGCGCTATGGCAACCTGCCCGGTTTCGCCGATGCCTCGCCGGACATGATCGAGGCGATCGTCGGTGAAGCGGCAAAGGTGGCTGAGGAAGCACTGTTTCCGCTCAATCTGTCAGGCGATCAGGAAGGCTGCAGCCGAAGGGATGATGGCTCAGTCACTGTACCGAAGGGTTTCAAAGAGGCCTATGATCAGTATTGCCAGGGTGGCTGGATCGGTCTTGCTGTGCCGGAAGAGTTTGGTGGGCAGGGGCTTCCCTATACTCTGCATGCCGCCGTCGGCGAATACATGTCGTCAGCCAACATGTCGCTGATGATGTATCCGGGCCTGACGCAGGGCGCGATCGCCGCCATCCTCGTCCACGGTTCTGATGAGCAGAAGGCCACCTATCTGCCGAAAATGGTCGAAGGCACATGGTCCGGCACCATGAACCTCACCGAGCCCCATTGCGGCACCGATCTCGGCCTGCTGCGCACCAAGGCCGTGCCGCAGGGCGATGGCTCCTACAGGATCTCCGGCCAGAAGATTTTCATCTCCGCCGGCGAACACGGTATGACGGACAACATCATCCATCTGGTTCTCGCCCGCATCGAAGGCGCGCCGGAAGGCACCAAGGGCATATCGCTCTTCATCGTCCCCAAATTCATCGTCGGTGAAGATGGTTCGCTCGGCGAGCGCAATGGCGCGACCTGCGGAGCGATCGAGGAAAAGATGGGCATCCACGGCAATTCCACCTGCGTCATGAACTATGATGATGCCACCGGTTACCTGATCGGCGCGGAGAACAAGGGCCTGTCGGCCATGTTCGTGATGATGAACGAGGCCCGCCTCGGCGTCGGCCTGCAGGGCCTGTCGATCGCCGAAACCGCCTATCAGAACGCCGTGGCCTATGCCAACGAGCGCATCCAGGGCCGTTCGCTCTCCGGCGCCAAGGCACCGGACAAAAAGGCTGATCCCATCATCGTTCACCCGGATATCCGCCGCTCGCTGATGACCATCAAGTCCTTCAACGAGGCAGGCCGCGCCTTCCTTCTCTGGACCGCGCTGAAGTCCGACATCTCTCACCGCTCGCCGGATGAAAAGGAACGCCAGAACGCCGATGACTTGCTCGGCCTCGCGACCCCGATCCTCAAAGGCGTCCTGACCGACAAGGGTTTCGACCACGCCGTCATGGCCCAGCAGGTTTTCGGCGGTCACGGTTACATCGAGGAACACGGCATGAGCCAGTATGTTCGCGATGCCCGCATCACCATGATCTATGAAGGCGCGAACGGCATCCAGGCGCTCGACCTGGTTGGCCGCAAACTGGCCTTGAACGGCGGCCGCGCGGTGATGGCCATGTTCAAGGAAATCGGCGATTTCTGCGAGGAAAATCGCGCCGACGAAGCGATGGCTCCCTTCACCAAGGCTTTGAAGAAAGGCCTCAACGACCTGCAGGCCGCAACCATGTGGTTCATGCAGAACGCCATGGCCAAACCCGACAATGCCGGCGCCGGCTCCACCGACTACATGCACCTCTTCGGCCTTGTGACCTTGGGCTATATGTGGGCCAGGATGGCAAAAACCGCTCAGGAAAAGCTTGGTAGTGGTGACCCGCGCGAGGAGTATCTGAAGAACAAGCTCGTCACCGCGCGTTTCTATATGGAAAAGATCATGCCGGAAACTGCGTTGCGCAAGGTGCGCATCGAGGCGGGCAGCGACAGTGTGATGGAACTGGCTGCGGAAGCATTCTGAACCATTTTTAAGGACAAGGCGCTCCGAAGTGCCGCCCTGAAAGGGAAAACGGGAGAGACAACACCATGACCGAAGTCTTCATTTACGATCACGTGCGCACGCCACGCGGTCGCGGCAAGAAGGATGGATCCCTGCATGAGGTTCCGTCCGTCCGCCTCGCCGCCAAGACGCTGGAAGCCATCCGCGACCGCAACGGGCTCAACACCGAAACCGTCGACGACATCATCATGGGCTGCGTCGACCCGGTGATGGATAGTGGCGCCGTCATCCCCAAGGCCGCCGCCTTCGAAGCCGGTTATTCGACCAAGGCCCCCGGCATGCAGATCTCCCGCTTCTGCGCGTCAGGCCTCGACGCTATCAATTTCGGCGCCGGCAAGATCGCGGCCGGTTCGGATGACATCGTCATCGCCGGCGGTGTCGAGAGCATGTCACGCGTCGGCATGGGCATGTCCGGCGGCGCCTGGTACATGGATCCTTCGGTCAACTTCCCGGCTTATTTCATGCCCCAGGGCGTCTCGGCCGATCTGATCGCTACCAAATACGGTTTTTCCCGCGATGACGTCGATGCCTATGCCGTCGAAAGCCAGAGACGCGCCGGAAAAGCTTGGGATGCCGGCTACTTCAACAACTCCGTCATTCCCGTAAAAGACCAGAACGGCCTGATCATCCTCGACCGCGATGAGCACATGCGTCCGGGAACCGACATGCAGGCGCTCGCTTCCCTCAACGCCTCCTTCCAGATGCCGGGCGAAATGGGCGGCTTCGAAGCCGTCGGCATTCAGGCCCATCCGGAAATCGAGAAGATCAACTATGTCCACCATGCCGGCAACTCGTCGGGCATAGTCGATGGCGCTGCTGCCGTCCTGATCGGCTCGAAAGCGGGTGGCGAGAGCATGGGCATCAAGCCGCGTGCCCGTATCCGCGCTTTCGCCAATATCGGCTCCGACCCGGCTTTGATGCTGACCGGCCCGGTTGACGTCACCGAAAAGCTTCTCGCCCGCACCGGCATGAAGATTTCCGATATCGATCTGTTCGAACTCAACGAAGCCTTCGCCGCCGTGGTCCTGCGCTACATGCAGGCTTTCGATATCAGCCACGACATCATGAACGTCAACGGCGGCGCCATCGCCATGGGCCACCCCCTCGGCGCCACCGGCGCGATGATCCTCGGCACCGTTCTCGACGAACTGGAACGCCGCGACCTGAACACCGCACTGGTCACGCTCTGCATCGGCGCCGGCATGGGCACGGCGACGGTGATCGAGCGGGTTTGAGAGGGTCTTAACCCTCCCCCTTGTGGGGAGGGTGGCCGGCAGGCGGGAGGGGTCTCACGACAATGAAGATCCCCTCCCCAACCCCTCCCCACAAGGGGGAGGGGCCCAACCGCCAGAATTTCAGGGAAGAGGAAATCCCACCATGAGCACAACCAAGAATTTCACCGTCGAAACCGACGCGGACGGCATCGCCCTCATCACCTGGGACATGCCCGGCAAGTCGATGAACGTCTTCACCGTCGAAGTCATGGACGAACTCGAGGCGATCCTCAAAGCCACCACCGAAGACACCGCCATCAAGGGCGCCGTCTTCACCAGCGGAAAGTCCACCTTCTCCGGCGGTGCCGATCTCACTATGATCCGCGGCATGTTCTCCATGTTGCAGGATGAACGCGCCAAGGATCCCGCGGCCGCAGCCCAAAAACTGTTCGAGGTTGCCGGCCGCATGACCTGGCTGTTCCGTGCCATAGAGACCTGCGGCAAGCCCTGGGTCTCGGCCATCAACGGCACCTGCATGGGCGGCGCATTCGAGCTGTCGCTCGCCTGCCACGGCCGCGTCGTGTCGAATGCGAAGTCCGTCAAGCTGGCGCTGCCCGAGGTCAAGGTCGGCATTTTCCCCGGCGCCGGCGGCACCCAACGCGTGTCCCGCCTCACCGATGCCCAGTCCGCCCTGCAGATGATGACCACGGGTCAGTCGCTTGCGCCTGCGCGCGCCAAGGCCATGGGCCTCGTCCATCAGGTCGTCGAACCCGATCAGCTCGTCACCGCCGCAAAACAGATGATCAAGGATGGCCTGAAACCCGTCGCCCCCTGGGATGAAAAGGGCTTCAAGGCCCCCGGCGGCGGCGTCTGGACACCCCAGGCCGCCCAGCTCTGGCCCGCAGCCCCGGCAATCCTGCGCCGCGAAACCGCCGGCAATTATCCCGGCGCGCTCGCCATCCTGAAATGCGTCTATGAAGGCCTGCAGCTTCCCTTCGATACGGCCCTGAAGGTCGAGCAGCGCTATTTCACGCAAGTTCTGCAGACCACCGAAGCCTTCTCGATGATCCGTTCGCTGTTCATCTCCATGCAGGAACTCGGCAAGGGCGCCCGCCGCCCGGCCGGTGTGGAAAAGAGCGAGTTCAGAAAGGTCGGCGTCGTCGGCGCCGGCTTCATGGGCGCCTCGATCGCCTATGTCACCGCCGCCGCCGGCATCCCTGTCGTCCTCATCGATCGCGATCAGGCCGCAGCCGACAAGGGCAAATCCGTCTCGGAAAAACTGGTGGCAGACAGCATTGCCAAGGGCCGCATGACGAAGGAGGAGGGCGAAAAGCTCCTCTCGCTCGTCACCCCCACGCCCGATTACGCAACCCTCTCGGATGCCGACCTCGTCATCGAAGCCGTCTTCGAAGATCGTGCGGTGAAGAAGGCCGTCATCGAACAGATCGAGGCCGTCATCCCGGAAACCACCGTCTTTGCTTCCAACACCTCCACCCTGCCGATCACCGGTCTCGCCGAAAATTCAAAACGCCCGGACCAGTTCATCGGCGTGCATTTCTTCTCGCCGGTCGAAAAGATGATGCTCACGGAAGTCATCCTCGGCAAAGACACCGGCGACAAGGCGCTGGCGGTCGCGCTGGATTTCGTCGCGAAAATCAAGAAGACCCCGATCGTCGTCAACGATACCCGCGGCTTCTTCGTCAACCGCTGCGTCTTCCGTTATATCAACGAGGCCTATGACATGCTCACTGAGGGCGTGCCGGCCGCAATGATCGAGAATGCTGCCAAGATGGCCGGCATGCCGGTCGGCCCGCTCTCGCTCAACGACGAAGTCGCCGTCGATCTCTCCCAGAAGATCATGAAGGCCTCTATCGCCGATCTCGGCCCTAACTCGGTCAAGCCCGAGCACATGGACCTGATCGACAAGATGGTCGACGTGCTGGATCGCCGCGGCCGCAAGAACGGCCAGGGTTTTTACGACTACCCGGCCAAACCGGCCAAAAAGTCCCTCTGGCCCGGCCTCAAGGACCTCTATCACCAGAAACCGGCATCAGAAATCGACGTTGAAACCCTCAAGCAGCGTTTCCTCGTCACGATCGCGCTGGAGGCCGCCCGCACGGTGGAAGAAGGCATCGTCACCGACCCCCGCGAAGCCGATGTCGGCTCGATCCTCGGCTTCGGCTTCGCGCCTTACACGGGCGGCACGCTGAGCTATATAGACGGCATGGGCGTAAAAACCTTCGTCGCGCTGGCCGAAAAACTGGCGTCACAATACGGCGATCATTTCGCCCCGACCCCGCTCCTGAAGGACATGGCCGCCAAGAGCGAAACCTTCTACGAGCGCTTCAACCCCTATGCCGAAGTCGGCAAAGCGGCTTGAGGCCACGGGCCTCTTCCCTCATTCCTTTGCCTGTCACAGGAATCCAGCCAGCCCAAGTCATTGGGCTGGAAAGACCCTTCAATTCAGGTGAAGTGTCGAAGCGAGGTCGTGCTTTAAGACCGCCATTGCTGCCGCTCAGCCCTTCTTCACCCGAAACCGGTCGAGCCTCAGCCTCTCCCGCTCGTCGCTCAGGCTTTTGGCGGCGAGCCAGACCGCAGTCACCACGCTGGCCGTCGAGGCGGCGCAGAGGAGCAGCATCAGAAAGATCTGAGATTGCGCCGCAATTAGCGGATTGGCCCCGGCCAATATCTGCCCGCTCATGATGCCGGGCAGCGTGATCAGCCCGGCGCCCGCCATCTGGTTCAGCACCGGCAGCGTGCCGGCATAGATCGCCCGCTGCATCAACGGCGCGATCGCCTCTCGGCGCGTGCGCCCGAGCGAAAGCTGCGCCTCGATGGCTGCCCGCTGGGAAGACACGCCTTCGAAAATGTTGTTGAGCGCGATGCTGCTGGCGCTCATCGCCGAGCCTAAAATGATGCCGAAGATCGGAATGACGATCCTTGGTGCAGTCCAGTCTTCCGATCCCGCCACCGTCATCAGCGCAAAGGCCGCGACCAGCATCGTGCCGCCGGAGACCGCAATGCCGGAAAGCCCGTAATGCCAGAAGCCGATCAGCTTCTTGCGCTGCCGTGACCCCACTTCGAAAGTCGCTGCCACTAGCATCGCGAAAAGAACCAGAAGGCTCAGCCAATGGTCGGCGCTGGTAAAGATGAAACCCAGCACGAAACCGACCAGCAGAAGCTGCGCCACCATTCGCAGCGCCGCGATCAGGATGGACCGGTGAATGCCGAGGCTGAAAGCCACTGACAACACCGCGTTGACCAGAACCAGCAACGCCGCAAATGCCAGCTCGAAAGGGCCGAAGACGAGACCGTTCATTGCGGCCTCGCAAGCGTCATCACATGGTCGGCCAGCCGCTCCACCTGTTCCGGGTCATGCGAGGTCAAAACCACGGCGCATCCATCGGCCATCAGCTCTTTCACGATCTCTTCCACCGCCTTCACAGAAGCCGGGTCCAGCGCCGAAGTCGGCTCGTCCAGCAAAAGCACTTTCGGCCGATCCTCGATCGCCCGTAAAAATGCCATCCGCTGCCGCTCCCCGGTCGAAAGCCGCTCGGGTGCTGCCTCCAGCAGCGAAGCATCGAGAAAAAGCCGCTTCATCCCGTCGGTCTGCGCGCTTGCATCGGCAAAATGCTCGCCAACCGTTGCCGCCCACCAGCCGGGTTCGGAAGAAACATACCGCACCACCCGCCGCCATGCTGGCCCTGTCATCGAAGACGCCGCCAGCCCATCGACAAAACACTCCCCCTCATGCGGCACCAGATCGGCAATCATCCGCAATGTCAGGCTCTTTCCCGCCCCCGAAGGCCCGCTTACCGCGAGACACCGCCCCGCAGAGACTTCAAGCTCGATCGGTCCAACCAATTGGAATTTCAGCCCCCTGGCCGTCAGTCTTATCGCGGGGTTTTGCATGGGTGTCGTAATGGCATTAGGGGCGTTGGGGCGCAATATGGTGTGGGGACGGTTTGATGCGGTGGAAAGGGAAGCGTGGCCGATCGACGTCTTCATTGATGATCGCATGTCTGACGAATTATCAGGTCGAGCCGGACAAGTCGGATTTAGCTTTCCGAGATTGCTTGTGTCTGGATCCTCGGGTCAAGCCCGAGGATGACGGAGGAGAGGGATGCGCAAGGGCGCTTAAAGTAAACATCGAGTTTGGCTTGATTGCTTAATTTACTGTTTTATGCGGCTCCCACAAGTAAAGCATGCGCTCAGCAGATATTTGGAGAAACGTTGGCTTTCGGCTAAGCGCTACCCTAACGGCCGTCATCCTCGGGCTTGACCCGAGGATCCAGACGCAAGCCTAAAGTCGATGCCAATCCGGTAAAACGTGCCAGCCGGAGAGAGCCTTCTTCACCCAAGCTCATAATACAAATCCCGCCAGTGCGGGTTCATCGTCTCGATCAGCTCGATCTTCCATTTTCGGTACCAGCGCTTGAGTGATTTCTCCCGCTGTATCGCCGTCGTGATGCTCAGATGCTCCTCATACCAGACAAGCTGTCTGCAGCCGTATTTCGAGGCAAAACCGGGTGTCATGTCTTCGCGATGCTCCCAGATGCGCCTCTCAAGATCAGACGTCACGCCAATATAGAGCGTTCCGTTTTTGTGGTTGGTGATGATGTAGACATATCCCGCCATGCGAGCAGGATGTTGGGATGCACGCGCGTCGTCAATCCTAGCATTGTAGGGGCGTGTGCCTGGATCCTCGGGTCAAGCCCGAGGATGACGACAGATAGGTGAGAGCCAGAGTGCTACAAGCAAAGCAACGTCATTGTGCAAGCATGGAAATGTCGTCCGTCAGACCTTTATACTCGACGCACCAAGTTGCTGCCGCGTTCTCTGGCGAAACCTAAAAAGTGAGGCAGTACCGACCTTATTTCTGCCGACCAAGCACGACATCGCGTTAGGTGCTGTCCTACATCCCCTCAGATCCGTCATCCTCGGGCCTGACCCGAGGATCCAGACACAAGCACTCCAAGCGTCCTTGAGCATGGGGACGAAATCATGCCATGACCGAACAAAATCAACATCTTACGAAAATTTTATCCCCACCCTCCTAACCTATGACTACACTCTCCCCGTTCCGTCACGGATACACCGGCAGGCGTGCCGGCGAGGCGGGACCGGCGCTGGGGGTGAAGGGACGACGTGAACCGTCACCACCGGGGTCTGCGGAAAATGGTCTCCCTCCGGCGACACGGGGGAAGCGGCAAGGTTTTCGGACCGGCCTGCCGCTTCTGATGCCCGAATGGCGCGTCGGATGTGCCTGTGCGGCACACATGGTGGCCTGAAG
>UCIV01000011.1 GCA_900472575.1 Hyphomicrobiales bacterium | reverse complement strand
GTGCATCTGAAAGACATGCCGCGGCTGCTGGAAAAGCTGATGGCTTTTGATGCTGTGGCCAAGGCTGCCTGAACTTCAAAAAAGCGCTTGAGCGTTGTCAAAGCGCAGAAAGCGCCAACACTGTAATTGGCGTGTCATTGAACGTGATACATTTTCAATGACTGCATGGACTTAACTCTGAGGAGAGACCCTTGACTGCTATTACCGATATTATCGCTCGCGAGATCCTCGATAGCCGTGGCAACCCGACCGTCGAAGTCGACGTCCATCTGGAAGACGGCTCGATGGGCCGCGCCGCTGTTCCGTCGGGCGCATCGACGGGTGCCCACGAAGCTGTCGAGTTGCGCGATGGCGGCAAACGCTTTGGCGGCAAGGGTGTCGAGAAGGCCGTTGAAGCGGTCAATACGGAAATCTTCGACGCCATCGGCGGTTTCGATGCCGAAAGCCAGATCCATATCGACAAGACGATGATCGCGCTCGACGGCACGCCGAACAAGTCGCGTCTCGGCGCAAACGCCATTCTCGGCGTGTCGCTGGCCGTTGCCAAGGCTGCCGCCGAATCGGCCGGCCTGCCGCTTTATCGTTATGTCGGTGGTGCCGGCGCCCATGTACTGCCGGTTCCGATGATGAACATCATCAATGGCGGCGCACATGCCGACAACCCGATCGATTTCCAGGAATTCATGATCATGCCGGTCGGCGCCGAAACGCTGAAGGATGCCGTGCGGGTTGGTTCGGAAATTTTCCACGTCCTGAAGAAGGAACTCGGTGCGCAGGGCCACAACACCAATGTTGGTGATGAAGGCGGCTTTGCTCCGGGTCTGAAGAGCGCGCCGGAAGCCCTCGACTTCATCGTTAAGTCGATCGAAAAGGCCGGCTACAAGCCGGGCGAAGACGTGTTCCTCGGCCTCGATTGCGCCTCGACCGAATTCTTCAAGGATGGCAAGTACGTTCTCGAAGGTGAAGGCCGTACGCTGGAATCGGCTGCGATGGCTGAATACCTGGCCGAACTCGCTGGCAAGTATCCGATCATCTCGATCGAAGACGGCATGGCCGAAGACGACTGGGAAGGCTGGAAGATCCTGACCGACAAGATCGGCTCCAAGGTCCAGCTGGTCGGTGACGACCTGTTCGTCACCAATTCCGCCCGCCTGCGCGACGGTATCAAGATGGGCGTTGCCAACTCCATCCTCGTCAAGGTCAACCAGATCGGTTCGCTGACGGAAACGCTCGACGCCGTCGAGACCGCTCACAAGGCTGCCTACACCGCCGTCATGTCGCACCGCTCGGGTGAAACGGAAGATTCGACGATTGCCGATCTCGCCGTTGCCACCAATTGCGGTCAGATCAAGACCGGCTCGCTTTCGCGTTCTGACCGTCTGGCCAAGTACAACCAGCTGATCCGCATTGAAGAGATGCTCGGCCCGCAGGCTGTTTATGCAGGCCGCTCGATCCTGAAAGGCTAAGGAATGGTCGGCCGAAAGGCCGCTTTTCTGAAGTCTGAACAATATTCGAAAAAAGCCCGCATCAAGGATGCGGGCTTTTTTCATATCTGCGCTGCATCGCGGCAAGGGAAACGAATGCTTAAGCAAGTTCTGCGATTTTCGGATCCTATCCCCGGGACAATGAATCGCTCCCGCCGCGTAAGCTCAAGGTGTTAAGAACAGGCATGTGGACAAAACATCACAAACAGAGAAAGTTTGGCCGTTTAATCCTGCCTGCAATCACCGTCGCGTTTCTTTCCTATTTCGGCTATCATTCGATCCATGGTGATCTCGGCCTTATTGCGACCGAGGAATTCGAGAAGCAGCGTATCGCACGCAGTGCCGAGCTTGCGGCGCTCACGGCCAAGCGAGAAGCTCTTGAGCGTCAGGTGCATCTGATGAGTGATGGCTCGCTCGACAAAGACATGCTCGATGAAATTGCGCGTTATCAATTAAATGTCTCCCGCACAGACGAAATAGTCATATTTAACAATTATTTCTGAGTTAACCGAATTTCGGTTAAGTTAATTTTCGTGATTTATTTCAGTGGCTTATGTGGAATGAGAGCCATGCAAATATGTCATTGCTGGGGCGCGCTTTCTTCCCTATGTTAGTTGCAGAAACCGGAGTGGGTTGCGGCGCGCATGTGCTCGTCTCGATGCCGCTCTTTCAATGCAGCACATAGGGAGGGATCGATGGCGCAAACCAAATCCGCGTCTGCATCCGGCCGCAAGCCAGCGGCAAAATCTGCCAGCAAAACAGCCTCGAAGGAATTTACCGGCAAGAATACGCCGGAATTCGGCAAGGAAGACGATCTGCACGCGTATCGCGAGATGCTGCTGATCCGTCGTTTCGAAGAGAAGGCCGGCCAGCTCTATGGCATGGGCTTCATCGGCGGTTTCTGCCATCTCTATATCGGCCAGGAAGCTGTCGTCGTCGGCATGCAGATGGCGCAGCAGGAAGGCGATCAGGTCATCACCGCCTATCGCGACCACGGCCACATGCTTGCTTGCGGCATGAGCCCGCGTGGCGTCATGGCCGAGCTTACCGGTCGTCGCGGTGGCTTGTCCAAGGGCAAGGGCGGCTCGATGCACATGTTCTCCAAGGAGAAGCATTTTTACGGCGGTCACGGTATCGTCGGTGCGCAGGTGTCGCTCGGCACCGGTCTCGCCTTCGCCAATGCCTATCGCAACAATGATAGCGTTTCGGTTGCCTATTTCGGTGACGGCGCTGCCAACCAGGGTCAGGTCTACGAGAGCTTCAACATGGCTGCTCTGTGGAAACTGCCGATCATCTACATCGTCGAGAACAACCGTTATGCCATGGGCACCTCGACCGCGCGTGCAACCGCACAGTCGAACTATTCGATGCGCGGCGTCGGCTTCGGCATTCCGGGTATCCAGGTGGATGGCATGGATGTGCGCGCCGTCAAGGCTGCGGCTGACGAGGCGCTCGCCCATTGCCGCTCCGGCAAGGGTCCGATCATTCTCGAAATGCTGACCTACCGTTACCGCGGTCACTCGATGTCCGACCCGGCAAAGTACCGCTCCAAGGAAGAAGTGCAGAAGATGCGCTCGGAGCAGGATCCGATCGAACAGGTTCGCAACCGTCTGCTCGAAAAGGGCTGGGCATCCGAGGACGAGCTGAAGGCGATCGACAAGGATATCCGCGACATCGTTACGGATAGCGCCGACTTCGCTCAGAACGATCCGGAGCCGGATGCATCCGAGCTCTACACCGATATCCTGCTCTAAGCGCGGGGAGGAAAGAACCTATGCCTATCGATATCCTGATGCCTGCACTTTCTCCGACGATGGAGGAAGGCACGCTTTCCAAATGGGTCAAGAAGGAAGGCGACACCGTCAAGTCCGGCGATGTCATTGCTGAAATCGAGACCGACAAGGCGACCATGGAAGTGGAAGCCGTCGATGAAGGCGTGATCGGCAAGCTGCTGGTCGAAGCCGGCACCGAAAACGTCAAGGTCAATACCAAGATCGCGATCCTGCTTGCCGAAGGCGAAAGCGCCGATGCGATCGGTTCTTCCGCGCCTGCAGCCGAAGCCCCCAAGGCTGAAGCGCCTGCCGCTGAAGAAGCAAAGCCCGCATCCGCTTCGGTCCCGGCTCAGCCTAAGGTCGAAGTCGCTGCCGATCCGGATATTCCGGCTGGCACCGAGATGGTTTCGACGACCGTTCGCGAAGCTCTGCGCGACGCAATGGCCGAAGAAATGCGCCGCGATGGCGACGTATTCGTCATGGGTGAAGAAGTCGCCGAATATCAGGGCGCCTACAAGATCACGCAAGGGTTGCTGCAGGAGTTCGGCGCCAAGCGCGTTGTCGATACCCCGATCACCGAACACGGCTTTGCCGGCATCGGCGTCGGTGCAGCCATGTCCGGCCTGAAGCCGATCGTCGAGTTCATGACCTTCAACTTCGCCATGCAGGCGATCGACCAGATCATCAACTCTGCTGCCAAGACGCTCTACATGTCCGGTGGCCAGATGGGCGCTCCGATCGTGTTCCGCGGCCCGAACGGTGCTGCTGCTCGCGTTGGCGCACAGCATAGCCAGGACTTCTCGTCGTGGTATAGCCAGATCCCGGGCCTCAAGGTCGTCATGCCGTATACGGCTGCCGATGCAAAGGGTCTCTTGAAGGCTGCTATCCGCGATCCGAACCCGGTCGTCTTCCTTGAAAACGAAATCCTCTACGGTCAGCATTTCGACGTGCCGAAGCTGGATGATTTCGTTCTGCCGATCGGCAAGGCGCGCATCCACCGCAAGGGCAAGGACGCGACGATCGTTTCCTTCGGTATCGGCATGACCTATGCCGTCAAGGCGGTTGCCGAACTCGAAAAGGAAGGCATCGATGTCGAACTGATCGATCTTCGCACGATCCGTCCGATGGACCTGCCGACGGTCATCGAGTCCGTCAAGAAGACCGGTCGCCTCGTCACCGTCGAGGAAGGTTACCCGCAGAACTCGGTCGGCACCGAAATCGCCACCCGCGTCATGCAGCAGGCCTTCGACTATCTCGATGCCCCGGTTCTGACGATCGCAGGCAAGGACGTTCCTATGCCTTACGCCGCCAACCTCGAAAAGCTGGCTCTGCCGACTGTCGGCGAAGTCGTTCAGGCGGTCAAAACCGTCTGCTACAAGTAAGGGAAGGGTGATAGGATGCCTATCAACATCACCATGCCTGCCCTTTCTCCGACCATGGAAGAGGGCAACCTCGCTAAGTGGCTGGTCAAGGAAGGCGACAAGATCAAGTCCGGTGACGTGATCGCCGAGATCGAAACCGACAAAGCGACGATGGAAGTCGAAGCTGTCGACGAGGGCACGATCGCCAAGATCGTCGTTCCCGCCGGCACTGAATCGGTCAAGGTCAATGCACTGATCGCCATCATTGCCGAAGAAGGCGAAGACGTTGCGGCCGCTGCTGCCGGTGCGGGTTCCGCCCCGAAGGTTGAGGCTGCTCCGGCTGAAAAGACTGCTGAAGCTCCGAAGGCCGCCGCTCCGGTTGCCGACGCTGCGCCGGCACCGTCGACGCCTGCTCCGGTTACCGATGGCAAGCGCGTATTCTCTTCGCCGCTTGCTCGTCGTCTCGCCAAGGAAGCCGGTCTCGATCTTTCTGGCGTCACCGGCACAGGCCCGCATGGCCGTGTCGTCAAGGCGGACGTCGAGAAGGCTGCTGCCGGCGGTGCGAAAGCTGCTCCGGCCGCCGCACAGTCTGCTGCCGCCCCGGCCCCGGCTGTCGCAAAGGGTCCGTCGGACGAAAGCACGCTCAAGCTGTTTGCGGAAGGCTCCTACGAGCTCCTGCCGCATGACGGCATGCGCAAGACGATCGCCGCACGCCTGACCGAGTCCACCCAGACGGTTCCGTCCTACACGGTATCGATGGATTGCGAACTCGACGCGCTTCTGGCTCTGCGTGCAGAGATCAACAAGTCGGCTCCGGTGAAGAAGACCGAGAAGGGCGAGGTTCCGGCCTTCAAGCTCTCCGTCAACGACTTCATCATCAAGGCGATGGCTCTGGCGCTGCGCGACGTTCCGATGGCAAACGCCTCCTGGACCTCGACGGCCCGCGTGCTGCACAAGCATTCCGACGTCGGTGTTGCCGTTTCGATCCCGGACGGTCTGATCACGCCGATCGTTCGCAAGGCCGAAACCAAGGCTCTGTCGGTCATCTCCAACGAGGTGAAGGACATGGCCAAGCGCGCCCGCGACAAGAAGCTGAAGCCGGAAGAATACCAGGGCGGCACGACTTCCGTGTCCAACCTCGGCATGTTCGGCGTCTCTTCGTTCACCTCGATCGTCAACCTGCCGCAGGCCTCTATCGTGTCGATCGGCGCCGGCGTCGAGAAGCCGGTCGTCCGTAACGGCAAGATTGAAGTCGGTACGGTGATGTCGGCGACCTTCGCCTTCGACCACCGCGTCATCGATGGTGCCCTCGGTGCGGAACTCGCGTCCGCCTTCAAGCGCTACATCGAAAATCCGATGTCGATGCTGGTTTAACGGCAAAAGGACGGCGGGATGAGGACCGTTCTCTGCTTCGGCGACAGTCTCACCTGGGGGTATGACCCCGAAGGGCCGGGACGGCATGCTTTCGAGGATCGCTGGCCAAGCGTCCTCGGTGCAGCCCTCGGGCCTGGTGTGACCGTGATTGCCGAAGGGTTGAACGGCCGCACGACCGGCTATGACGATCACCTGGCCGATTGTGATCGCAACGGTGTGACGAACCTTCCGACGGTGCTTCACACCCATATGCCGCTTGATCTCGTCGTCATCATGCTCGGTACCAACGATATGAAGCCGGCGATTGCCGGGACCGCTTATGCGGCCCGCGCCGGCTTGCAGAGGCTCGTAGGGCTGATCCGCCACCACGAGTATTCGTTCGATTATGATGCGCCGGAAATTCTGATCGTTTCGCCGCCGCCACTCTGTGAAACGGCCGATCCAGTGTTTTCGGCGATCTTCCGTAATGGCGTCGAGGAATCGGCGATGCTTGCATCGCTTTACCGTGATCTTGCCGATGATCTTGGCTGCGGTTTCTTCGATGCAGGTTCGGTTGCCCGTACCAGCCCGGTCGACGGTGTACACCTGACGCCTGAGGGGACTCGGGCAATTGGTCGCGGTCTGGAGCCGATCGTTCGAATGATGCTTGGCCTTTGATCTGGATCAACGGAGGTAATTTTAGGCGGACCTAGCGTGGACACTTCCTCACTAATAAAGGGATTTGTTCCATGTCTGGCACGCTGCATGAACTGGCCGCAGAATTTCCGGATTTCAGGGCGCTTGTGCGCCATCTCCAGGAAACGGATGGGCATTTTGCCCGACTGTGCCGGAGTTATGAAGAACTGAGCCGGAGGGTCCAACTGGCCGAGAGACGCAACGAGCCCGCAGGCGATGCAATGCTCATCGACATGTGCAAGCAGCGCAGGCAGCTCAAGGAAGAAATCTACGGGATGCTGGTTCAGCCTGAACCGGAAGCAGAAGCGATCAAGCTGGCGGTCTGACCGTCAGGCGCTTCCATCCCGTGAAGACCCAAGGTGTTTCGCCGGGGTCTCGACAGAAGAGGATTGGAAGCGCTCATGTCCAACGCTTATGACGTTATTGTAATCGGCTCCGGCCCTGGTGGTTATATCGCTGCGATCAGGGCCTCGCAGCTCGGCATGAAGGTCGCGGTCGTCGAACGCGAACACCTTGCCGGCATTTGCTCCAACTGGGGCTGCATCCCGACCAAGGCTCTGCTTCGCACCGCCGACGTGTTGCACACCGCCACCCATGCCAAGGATTACGGCCTGACGCTTGAAGGCTCTATCAAGCCGGACGTCAAGGCGATCGTTGCCCGTTCGCGCGGCATTGCCGCCCGCATGAACAACGGCGTCGGCTTCCTGTTCAAGAAGAACAAGGTCGATATCATCTGGGGTGAAGCCAAGCTCACCAAGCCTGGCGAGATCGTCGTTGGCAAGTCGACCAAGCCGGTCGTTCAGCCGCAGGGTCCGGTGCCGAAGAACACGCTGGGTGAGGGCACCTATACCGCCAAGCACATCATCGTTGCCACCGGCGCCCGTCCGCGCGCGCTGCCGGGTATCGAGCCTGATGGCAAGCTGATCTGGACCTATTTCGAAGCGATGAAGCCGGAAGAACTGCCGAAATCGCTGCTGGTCATGGGTTCGGGCGCAATCGGCATCGAATTCGCCTCCTTCTATCGCACCATGGGCGTCGACGTCACCGTCGTCGAAATCATGAGCCAGGTCATGCCGGTCGAAGATGCGGAAATCTCCGCTTTCGCCAAGAAGCAGTTCGAAAAGCAGGGCATCAAGATCCATCTGGAAGCCAAGGTCGCCAAGGTGGAGAAGGGTGCAAACTCGATCACCGCGACGATTGAAAAGAAGGACGGTACGTCTGAAAAGATCACGGCTGACCGGATGATTTCGGCTGTCGGCGTTCAGGCGAATATCGAGAACATCGGCCTGGAAGCTGCCGGCGTGAAGACCGAGCGCGGCTTCATCGTCATCGACGGTTACGGCAAGACCAACGTTCCCGGCATCTACGCGATCGGCGACGTTGCCGGTGGCCCGCTGCTCGCCCACAAGGCCGAGCATGAAGCTGTCGTCTGCGTCGAGAAGATCGCAGGCCTGCCGAACGTCCATGCCACCGACAAGGGCAAGATCCCGGGCTGCACCTATTGCAACCCGCAGGTCGCATCTGTTGGGCTGACGGAAGCAAAGGCCAAGGAACAGGGCCGCGACATCCGCGTTGGCCGCTTCTCCTTTGCCGCAAACGGCAAGGCTGTGGCGCTCGGCGAAGACCAGGGCATGGTCAAGACGATCTTCGACAAGAAGACCGGGGAACTCCTCGGCGCCCACATGGTCGGTGCGGAAGTCACCGAACTGATCCAGGGCTTTGTGGTCGCGATGAACCTCGAGACGACCGAAGAAGACCTGATGCACACGATCTTCCCGCATCCGACCATTTCGGAATCGATGAAGGAAAGTGTGCTGGATGCTTATGGGCGCGTTCTGAACGCCTGATACGGCTCCCCTATACGAACAAGAGGCGCTTCCCATTCATGATGGGGAGCGCCGAACGACTATCTGGGTCTTGGAGGAGGAATGATGGAAAGCGTTGGCTGGATCGGAGCGATCATCATCGGCGGACTGGCAGGCTGGCTTGCCGGCAAGCTGATGGACATGCGCTTCGGCATCTTCATGAACATCATCCTTGGTATCGTCGGCTCCGTGGTCGCGATCGCCGTGCTGGGAACGTTCGACGTCCCGGTAAAGGATAGCCGTCTCGGCTATTTCGTCACGGCTTTCCTTGGCGCGAGCCTTTTGCTATTCGTCGCCAAAATCGTCAGGCGCTAATGTAGTGGTCTGGCAGGTTATGCCGCGCAAACATTTGCCGCGGTTCACGAATAGAGAATTTCCGAACGGACAACGTGCTCCGACATCAATGCGGGGCTGAAGGCAGGATTTCATGGTCACCATTCTCGACAGGACCAATCTCTCTGAAGAGAAGCGCGTCCGCCATCCGGAAAAGGCGCATCGGCCCGATACCGAAGTGATGCGCAAGCCGGACTGGATCCGCGTCAAGGCGCCGGTATCGAAGGGTTACCAGGAAACACGCGCGATCGTTCGCGAAAACAAGCTGGTGACGGTCTGCGAAGAGGCGGGCTGTCCCAACATCGGTGAGTGCTGGGATAAAAAGCACGCCACCTTCATGATCATGGGCGAGATCTGTACCCGCGCCTGCGCGTTCTGCAATGTCGCGACAGGCAAGCCGAACCCGCTCGACATGGCTGAACCGGAAAGCGTGGCACGCGCCGTCAAGGAAATGGGGCTGCAACACGTCGTCATAACCTCGGTCGACCGTGACGATCTGGATGACGGTGGCGCGGAACATTTCGAAAAGGTGATCTGGGCGATCCGTGCCGCATCACCGCTGACGACGATCGAAATCCTGACGCCGGACTTTTTGAAGAAGCCCGGTGCGCTGGAGCGCGTCGTTGCCGCCAAGCCGGATGTGTTCAACCACAATATGGAAACCGTGCCGGGCAACTACCTGACGGTTCGTCCAGGTGCGCGTTATTTCCACTCGATCCGGCTTCTGCAGCGGGTGAAGGAACTCGATCCGACGATGTTCACCAAGTCTGGCATCATGGTTGGCCTCGGCGAAGAGCGTAACGAAGTGCTGCAGCTGATGGATGATCTGAGAACCGCGGATGTCGACTTCCTGACGATCGGCCAGTATCTGCAGCCGACGCGCAAGCATCACAAGGTCGAGAAATTCGTTACACCGGAAGAGTTCAAGTCTTACGAGACAGTGGCCTACACGAAGGGCTTTCTGATGGTCGCTTCGAGCCCGCTCACGCGTTCGTCGCATCATGCTGGTGACGACTTTGCCCGGTTGCGGGCTGCGCGTGAAAAGAAGCTACTGGCTGCCGCCGAATAAGGCGGCAACCTCTCTCACTGGTTATTCAGCGGCCTCGATCTTGGGGCGCTTGTCCTGGCCGTGCCTGCGTTCACGCAGTGTGCCCTTCTGTCCGCGTGCTTCGCCTTTTGCCATTTCGATGAAATAGGCGAGCATCGGCATGCCGTTCATATCCGCAAGCTGCTTAGCGGATTCGAGCAGCTTTATCATCTGTGCGAAATCGTCCATGGGTATGCGTCTTTCGGATCGATAGATTTTAGAATGTTGCAATGCACCAATATAGGCGGGATTGCGACGAGGGAATATTACAACTCCCCTCAAGCTACATTAATTTTCTTTAACTTGAAAATCGTCAAACCGAAGATGTGCGTTGCAGCGGACACATAACAGGTGGGAAATCAGTTGCATATTGTCAATCCGGAGGACGCGGCACGAGTGCTTCATGCTTGCGAGCGCGTGCTTGTGATCGGCTGTTCGGGAGGCGGCAAGTCGACGCTTTCGCGGAAGCTGAGCGACAGATTGCGGCTGCCCTATATCTCGATGGACAGAGAATTTTACTGGCTACCGGGCTGGGTGAAGCGGGATCGTGAGGCGACGCGTGCCTTGATTTCGGAAACGGTGTCCCGAGATCGCTGGATCATGGATGGCACGGGTTCATCCAGTTTCGAACTGAGAATGCCGCGCGCCGATGCGATCATCTGGGTGCGGATGCCGCGCTGGCTCTGCCTATGGGGTGTAATTTCCCGCAGCCTTCGCCATCTGGGGCAAACGCGGCCGGACATGGCGCCGGGATGTCCGGAGAGACTGTTCGATCGCGAATTCCTGTCCTTCATCTGGAATTTCGAGCGGCAGACGTCACCAAGGATCGTGGACGGGGTTCGGCGTTTCAGTCCTGACTGTGCCGTATTGATCCTGACCTCCCGCGGTCAGATGCGGCAGCTTCTCTCCCTTGTCGGGGCTTGATCTTCCAAAGACCTCAGCTTAACTCCACGTCATGCCAAAGTTCGACATTCGCCGCCCGGTCAAGCACAGCCCCGAAAAGATGTACGCCCTCGTTGCGGATATCGAACGCTATCCGGAATTCCTGCCGCTATGCGAGGCGCTCAGCATCCGCAGTTCCAAGGAACGGGACGGCAAGACTCTGCTCCTAGCCGACATGACGGTGGGCTACAAGGCGATCAAGGAAACCTTCACCACCCAGGTGCTGCTCAATCCGGCCGAACAGGCGATCGACGTCAAGTATATCGAGGGGCCGTTCAAGTATCTCGACAACCGCTGGCGTTTCGAGCCGCCGACCGATGGCGGTGAGGGTTGTATCGTGCATTTCTACATCGATTACGAGTTTAAGAGCATGATTCTCGGCGCGCTGATGGGCTCGATGTTCGATCGTGCTTTTCGCATGTTTACCGACGCATTCGAGACGCGCGCGGACAAGATTTACACTGCGGCCTGAGAGCCGCTCAAACGCCTGCCACTTCGATCAGCATCTCAAAGGCCGTGCGCAGGGTTGCAAGGCGCACTTCGTTGCGGCCTATATCGCCGTAGCGCATTTCCTGATGCAGGATCGTACCGGCGCGGCTGCGCGCCGCGATGTGTACGAGGCCGACAGGCTTTTCCGCCGATCCGCCACCGGGTCCGGCGATTCCTGTCACGGCGACCGCAATATCGGCGCGTGAGCGGAAGAGGGCTCCCTGAACCATCTGAAGCGCGGTCTGCTCCGATACGGCGCCATAAGCCTTCAACGTCGCGGCATTGACACCCAGCAGATCCATCTTGGCTTCGTTGGTATAGGTGACGAAACCTCTGTCGACCACGGCGGAGGAGCCGCTGATATCCGTCAACGCGCCGACAATGAGGCCGCCTGTGCAGGATTCGGCTGTGGAGATCATCAATCCGCGTTCGGAAAATGCCCAGACGATCCGGCGTGCATCATCCTCTATGTCTATCGGAAAAAGGCTCATGCCTGCGATCCGCGATAAACGACAGTGGCCGTGGCGATAGCAGCTATGCCTTCGCGACGGCCGACGAAGCCGATCGTCTCGTTGGTCGTTGCCTTTACGGAGCAGCGGTCGAGCGAAATACCGAGAATTGCCGCCATGTTCTCGCGCATCTTGTCGCGGTGAGGGCCGACTTTCGGGGCCTCGGCAATCAACGATACGTCGGCATTCATGATCGTGCCGCCTTTTTCGCGCACGATTTTTGCCGCGTGGTCGAGGAAGATCTTTGAAGGCGTGCCTTTCCACTGCATGTCGGAGGGCGGGAAATGGTCGCCGATATCGCCGGCGCCGCATGTGGCGAGCAGCGCGTCGGTCAGGGCGTGCAGCGCGACGTCCGCATCCGAATGGCCGGACAGTTTCTGGTCATGGGGAATGAAGACGCCGCAAAGCGTCACGCCATCACCCGGTACGAGCTGGTGCACGTCATAGCCGTTGCCTGTTCGGACGTCAGGGAGGAGGGCGTTTGCTGTAAGCCTTTCATCGGCCATGGTCATGTCCCGTTTCACGGTAAGCTTGATATTGTCGACGGAGCCTTCGACGATTGAAACCGACAGTCCGGACCATTCGGCGATTGCTGCGTCATCGGTAAAATCGTCGCGGCGAAGCGCCGCAGCCTTTTCATGCGCAGAGCGGATTTCCGACAGCAGGAAACTTTGAGGCGTCTGGGCGGCATAAAGTCCTGAGCGCGGAACCGTTTCGTGCACGAGGCCATCACTGCCGCTGCGTTTCAATGTGTCGGTGACGGCGACGGCCGGCAGGACGGCATCGACGCCGTTGTCGAATGCTTCAGCAATGCGATCGAGCATTGCGTGATCGACGAAGGGGCGTGCTGCATCATGGATCATTACATGGGTTGCTTCGGTGGCGGAAAGAGCCTTGAGGCCTTCATAAACAGAGCGTTGCCGCGTATCTCCGCCGAAGGCGAGAGTGATGTCTGACGCCGCAAGCCCGACTGTCGCCGCCGCATAGAGTTCCGCGTCATCCGGATGGATGACGACGACGATCGGTCCGCGTCTTTGCCAGCTCAGAAAGATGTTGAGCGTGTGGGCGATAACCGGCCGGCCGCCGATCGGACGATATTGCTTCGGCCCCTCGTCCGGTGAGCCAACTCTTTCCCCTCGTCCTGCCGCGACGATGACGATGCCGATTGTCATGGAGTTGCTGTTCCCGTCCTGTAGTGGATTTCTTCAATATCGATTTGGATTGACAGGGCGAGAACTATAGCCTCAAAAGCCGTATTTCCAGCACGTCGCTTAAAAATAACGCAGTTCCGGAATTGCTCTTGGCAAACGCTCAAGAACTGAATAAAAATAGTGCATAATGCGGACTTGCCTGAAAGATCATCAATTGCATTGCAGCGACCTCGCCAGACCATTTCAGATCGGATCGGTCACTGTCCGCAATCGGGCGGTGCTTGCTCCGATGTCGGGAGTGACCGACCTTGCTTTCCGTAAGCTTGCATGGCGCTTCGGGGCGGGCCTTGTCGTTACCGAAATGGTGGCGAGCCGCGAGCTTGCGATGAACAAGGGTGAATCCTGGGCGCGACTGAAGAATGCCGGCATGACTCCGCATATGGTGCAACTGGCAGGTCGCGAAGCCTATTGGATGGCTGAGGCTGCGAAGATTTCCGCCGACAATGGCGCCGACATCATCGATATCAATATGGGGTGTCCCGCCAAGAAGGTAACCGGCGGTTATTCCGGATCGGCCCTGATGCGGGATCCGGACCATGCGCTGTCGATGATCGAGGCAACGGTGAAAGCTGTTTCCGTGCCCGTCACGGTGAAGATGCGGCTGGGCTGGGATCATGACAGTCTCAACGCTCCACTGATTGCGCGCCGCGCGCAGGAGGCGGGTGTTCAGCTTGTCACCGTGCATGGACGCACCCGTATGCAGTTCTACGAAGGTAAGGCGGATTGGGACGCTATTCACGCCGTGCGCGACGTGCTCTCCATTCCGCTGATTGCCAATGGTGACGTGCAGACGCCTGAAGATGCGACGGAAATCCTGCGCCGGTCGGGTGCGGATGCAGTCATGGTTGGTCGCGGCGCGCAGGGGCGCCCCTGGCATGTCGGCTGGCTCGCCGGCCATGCGGCACCGGCGGCAAACCAAATCTGCGCCATCGTCATCGAACACTATGAGGCGATGCTCGAGTTTTACGGCGTCGAGGCCGGGCTCAGGCATGCCCGCAAACAACTCGGCTGGTATATCGAACGTCAGGATTGCGACATTTCGGCAGAGGACAAGGCCGCCATCATGATGTCTCGTGACCCCGCTGATGTTATCCGCCGCCTTACATCCGTTTTCGAAAACGGCGCATCAATACCGGCCCGCAAGGAGGCTGCATGACAAAGTCCGCCGTTCAGGATGCTGCCCATGGGCAGGCGCTGGCCATGGCCGTCCTCAATTCCGTGCAGAACCCGGTCATTCTGGTCGATCAGGCGGGGAAGATTGCGTTTGCCAACTGGGAGGCGGAAGCCTTTTTCGGGGCAAGCGCACCGCATCTGGCCAAATACAAGATTTCGAGCTTCATTCCGTTCGGCAGCCCGCTTCTGGCGCTGATCGATCAGGTGCGGGAGCGCAAAGCGCCGGTGAATGAATATCGCGTAGACCTGTCTTCGCCAAAGCTCGGCCAGGAAAAGCTGGTCGATCTCTACGTTGCACCGGTGGTCAGCGAACCGGGCTCAGTCGTCGTGGTGTTTCAGGAACGCTCGATGGCGGACAAGATCGATCGCCAGCTGACCCATCGCGCGGCAGCCCGTTCGGTCACGGGACTTGCCTCGATGCTGGCGCACGAGATCAAGAACCCGCTGTCAGGCATCCGCGGTGCGGCGCAGTTGCTCGAATCGGTCGTGCCGGATGACGACCGCCCGCTGACGCGGCTGATCTGCGACGAGACCGACCGGATCGTATCTCTGGTCGATCGTATGGAAGTGTTCTCCGACGAGCGCCCAGTCGATCGTGTGCCGCTCAACATTCACTCCGTGCTCGATCATGTTAAGGCTGTCGCCAAGGCCGGCTTTGCCCGCGAGATCAAGATTTCAGAAATGTACGATCCGTCGCTGCCGCCGGTCTATGCCAACCGCGATCAACTGGTTCAGGTGTTTCTCAACCTGATCAAGAATGCGGCCGAAGCCGTGGATGGCCAGGCTGACGCAGAAATCATGCTGACGACGGCCTATCGTCCCGGTATTCGCCTTTCTGTCGCCGGCACGCGTGAGAAGATTTCTCTGCCGCTGGAATTTTGCGTTATCGACAATGGTCCCGGCGTACCGGCGGACCTTGTTCCCAACCTTTTCGACCCGTTCATCACCACAAAGACCAACGGTTCCGGCCTCGGGCTGGCGCTGGTCGCCAAGATCATCGGCGGCCATGGCGGCATTGTCGAATGCGACAGCCAAGCGCGCCGGACCATATTCCGTGTTCTGATGCCCATGCACAAGGAAGAAGCCGGTGACGGCCGCGCCTTGAACTCCACAGGAAGCGAAAAATGACTGCCACGATCCTTGTCGCCGACGACGACGCGGCCATCCGTACCGTCCTGAACCAGGCCCTGACCCGGGCCGGTTACGAGGTACGCATCACGTCGAATGCCGCCACGCTGTGGCGATGGGTTTCGGCCGGAGAGGGTGACCTCGTCGTGACCGACGTCGTCATGCCGGACGAAAACGCCTTCGACCTTCTGCCGCGGATCAAGAAGGCTCGCCCCGATCTGCCGGTGCTCGTCATGAGCGCGCAGAATACGTTCATGACGGCGATCCGGGCATCGGAAAAGGGTGCCTATGATTATCTTCCGAAGCCCTTCGACCTCACGGAACTGATTGCCATCATCGGCCGGGCGCTGGCCGAGCCGAAGCGCAAGCCTGCCCGTCTCGATGACGACATGCAGGACGGCATGCCGCTGGTTGGTCGCTCTGCCGCGATGCAGGAAATCTACCGCGTTCTTGCCCGTCTGATGCAGACGGACCTGACGCTGATGATCACCGGTGAATCGGGTACCGGCAAGGAGTTGGTCGCGCGCGCGCTGCACGATTACGGCAAGCGTCGCAACGGTCCGTTCGTGGCGATCAACATGGCCGCCATTCCGCGCGACCTGATCGAATCAGAACTGTTCGGTCACGAGAAGGGCGCCTTTACCGGTGCGCAAAACCGCTCGACCGGTCGTTTCGAACAGGCCGAGGGTGGCACGCTGTTCCTCGACGAAATCGGCGACATGCCGATGGATGCCCAGACGCGTCTCTTACGCGTGCTGCAGCAGGGCGAATATACGACGGTCGGCGGGCGCACGCCGATCCGCACCGACGTGCGCATCGTTGCTGCCACCAATAAGGATCTGAAGCACCTGATCAATCAGGGGCTCTTCCGCGAAGATCTCTATTATCGCCTCAATGTCGTGCCGCTTCGCCTGCCGCCGCTGCGCGATCGTGCCGAGGATATTCCCGACCTCGTTCGCCACTTCATGCAGATGGCGGAGAAGGAAGGTCTCGACGGCAAGCGTTTCGACAGCGAGGCGCTGGACGTGATGAAGTCCTATGCCTGGCCGGGCAACGTGCGCGAACTGGAAAACCTGGTGCGCCGCCTGATGGCGCTTTATCCGCAAGAGGTGATCACGAGGGAGATCATCGATACGGAATTGCGGTCGGACGTGCCCGACAGCCCGATCGACAAGGTAAGTCCACGCGGCGGCTCGCTGACCATTGCTCAGGCAGTGGAAGAAAACATGCGGACCTATTTCGCAGGGTTCGGCGACAACCTGCCGCCGCCTGGCCTTTACGATCGCGTCCTGACCGAAATGGAATATCCGCTGATCCTTGCTGCGCTGACTGCAACTCGTGGCAACCAGATCAAGGCGGCTGACCTGCTCGGTCTCAACCGTAACACGCTTCGCAAGAAGATCCGTGAACTCGGCGTGTCGGTCTATCGCAGTTCGCGTTCAGCATGATCCTTTGCGGGACGCCGGACACTGTCCGGCGTCCGATCCCGTAACGCGCTGCGTTGTTACAGGAGTCTGCTGCGGATTTTTTCAACCGCATCGTCGGAATCCGCGCCATATGGGATAAGGCCCTTCAGGCGGCCATCGGCGCCGATGAGGAAAAGGTCCATTGTATGGCTCATGGAATAGCCGCCGCTCTTGTTCGGCACCTTTTCCGCAAATGCCTTCCAGCCGGCTATTACCCGCTTCATTTCTTCAGGCGTACCGGTCACG
Source organism: Hyphomicrobiales bacterium (assembly GCA_900472575.1). Classification (GTDB taxonomy): domain Bacteria; phylum Pseudomonadota; class Alphaproteobacteria; order Rhizobiales; family Rhizobiaceae; genus Neorhizobium; species Neorhizobium cellulosilyticum. The sequence continues at coordinate 115,323 of UCIV01000011.1, read as the reverse complement.
CCGGTGATCCGGTCTGAAAACGCGGTGACATATCCGTTCATGATCTCGGGCGTATCCCGTTCCGGATCGACCGTGAACAGGTAGCTCTTGATCGGAGCACCTTCTTCTCCGAGCTGGTTCAGATATCCCGCAACCTCGAAAAGCGTTGTCGGGCAAACCTCGGGGCAATGCGTATAGCCGAAATAGACCAGTGACGGATTGCCCTTGAAGATCGACTGGTCGACCGTTTCACCCTTGTCGTTAACCAGGGAGAAGGCGGTGCCGAACTTGCTGTTTCGCGGCTCATCCTTGAAGGTGAAGAACAGGATGCCGACCAGCACACAGAAGAAGGCCGCGCAGATCGTCGTGGCGATCAGCATGAACGGATTTTTCATCGTCATTTCCCGTGTTCAGCGTGTGCATCACTGCCCTTGTCGCCTGCTACCGGGCCAACAGCAAATTCGACATCGACGGACCCTGCTTTCTCAAACACCAGCGTCGCCTTGATCATCTCACCTTCCTTGAAGGGCTGCGGCACGTTGATGAACATCAGGTGGTAGCTGCCGGGCTTGAGTTCGACCGTGGTGTTGGCCGGAATTGCGATGCCTGCTTCAAGTTCGCGCATCTGCATCACGGCGCCGTTCATCTTCATCTCGTGCAGCTCAACACTGCCGGCGCGATCGGATGTGACGCTGACGAGGCGGTCTGCCGGTCCGTTATTTGTAATCTTGAAATAGCCGCCGCCAACCTTTGCCATGGGCAACATTGCCCGGGAATAGGGGTGACCGATTTCGATCTGGCCGAGCTTGAAGCCGTGCGCCTGGGCAGAGCCGAATGCGAGCATGGTGCCGAGCACGGCATAGGTGGCGATGTTCCTGATGAACATGAGTGTCTCCGAGGGAGTGTTTCTGTTGGCTTTTGCCTGCCGGAGGAGAAAGCGCGCTCCGGTGACGGCCAACTAATGATGAAGGGCAAAGCGGTTAAAACTGCTTTGAAATGATAGATTGATGTTCCTGCCGTATCGGCGGACGATCAGACGAGCGAGGGAGGTGCTCTGGCATCAGGCAATAGACCCCGACGCGTTGGTTCCGGTGTCGGGAGGACTGCGAAAACGATATTCGCCGGCGCCTGTGCCAAAGATACTTGCAAGGCAAGGCCGGCAGACAGGATCGCGGATGTGACAGAATGCGTCAGTCGGCACAGGCTTGCGCAGGGGCAGTCTGCACTTCGTTTCAGCGGTTTATCTGAACCGGCAGGCTGTGCGTCAAAAACGCCATTGGAGCCGCAAAGGACGTGAAGCTGATCTTGTGCGACGATCGCTGTCGACGCCCTTGCCATATTTCCGGTGAATCCCTGAAACACCAACAGGTAGCCAAGGGCTACGGCCAGTGCTGTAGCCAGAATCCTGTCCGATAGGATTTGCCGGATCGCCTTCATGATATCTCCATGCCACAGGCCGAAGATAAAGTCACCGGTGCGATTAAATTGTGCGGGTCCCGCTTCGCCTCTAACAGCAAGAAGCGTCGTTTTCCCAAGTGTACTGAACACCACGTTTGCGGTTGGCTATTTCCGTGGACATCCACTCATTGTGATGTGCCAAAATCACTGACTGCTTGACAGTTGGAGATGATCGTTGCATTTTCGCCACAATGCGTTGCTTAGAGGTCACGCAGGTGGCCTAGTGAGACCGGCGGCATTTTTCGGTCAAACACCCGGACATCCAAATTTGGTGATTTTGAAGCGTCTTTCCATATTTGGTCAGGCGACAATGTGGTTGGTCCCAGAGCGGGAGGGATATGATGGTGGACGGCGGGACGGCACCCCTTGCCGACGCTCAATCAGCGACCTTCATTCAGGATCGTCGCGCCTCCTTTGCCTTGCCGGGTATTCTTCTGGCTGGTGGTGCGCTGGTCTGCGCCATTCTAACCCTGCTTGTTCTCCTCGGACTGACGCCGATTGCGCCGACCGGAAACGTGGTGATTGCGTCGGCCGTCATCAATTCGCTGTTCATCATCGGCCTGATGTATCTCATTGGGCGCGAGGTGACGCGGCTGCTGCGTGCCCGGAACCGGGGCAGGGCCGCGGCGCGCCTCCACGTGCGAATCGTCGTTCTGTTTTCCATCGTCGCCATCACGCCGGCGGTGCTGGTGGCGATCTTTGCCAGCCTGACGCTGAATGTCGGCCTTGATCGCTGGTTTTCACTGCGCACGCAGTCGATCGTGCAGTCGTCGCAGGATATCGCCCGCGCTTACATGATGGAGAATGCGAGCTATCTGCAGGGTCAGACGGTCTCGATGTCCAACGACCTCGAACGCAATCGTGCGATGTTCTATCTCGATCGCACCGGCTTTCTGGACCTGATGACCCGTCAGGCGCGTGGGCGCGGCATGCTCGGGGCCTTCCTGGTTCAGGAGGATGGTCAGGCGATTGCACAGGCCGATATAAAGACCGAGCGACCGCTGCCTGCTATCCCAGCCGATGCGCTGAAGTCCGCCGCGGGCGGCCAGCCGACACTAATTCCGCCCGGCATCACCAATCTTGTGGGGGCGGTGATGAAGACGGAGGCTATATCGGGAACATTCCTCTACACGATCCGCGCCGTCGACCCGAAGGTCATGAATGCCATGCGGCTTATGGAGGAAAACACTGCCGAGTACAAGGCGATGGAAGCGGGCCGCTCGTCGCTCCAGTTTGCCTTTGCCGTGCTCTATCTCGGGTTCGCACTTATCGTTCTTCTGGCGGCAATCTGGGCAGCAATCGCGGTTGCCGACCGTATCGTGCGGCCGATCCGACTGCTGATCAGTGCTGCTGACGCTGTCGGCAGCGGCAATCTCAATGTTGTCGTTCCCGTTCGCGCTGCCGATGGCGACGTCGGCAGCCTGTCACGCACATTCAACAAGATGATCTCCGAAATCCGCACGCAGCAGGACGAGATTCTGGAGGCCAAGGACGAAGTCGATGATCGTCGCCGCTTCATCGAAGCCGTGCTTTCCGGTGTAACGGCGGCTGTCATCGGCGTCGACGACCGGAGGGTCAGCATCGTCAATCCGTCCGCCGAAGAGATGCTCGGCATTGAACAGCAGGGCCTTATCGGTAGAACATTGCAGGAGATCGCACCCGAGATCGACCATGTTCTGACCGAAGCCACAACACGATCCCGCGGGGATTTCCGTAAGGAAGTCAACCTGATGCGCAACGGCAAGGAACGGACATTGTCAGTTCAGGTCACCCGCGAAGAACAGCGCACGTCGAACGATTCCTATGTCATCACGCTCGATGATATTACCGATCTAGTGATTGCACAGCGTTCAACGGCATGGGCGGATGTGGCGCGCCGTATCGCCCATGAGATCAAGAACCCGCTGACGCCTATCCAATTGTCGGCGGAGCGGCTGAAACGCCGTTACGGCAAGCAGATCGATGAGAATGATCGGGCGGTCTTCGATCAGTGCACGGACACGATCGTCCGGCAGGTCGGCGATATCGGCCGCATGGTCGACGAATTCTCTTCGTTTGCCCGCATGCCCAAGCCGTCGAAGGAAATCACCGATCTCAGGGCCATCCTGAAGGATTCGATCTTCCTGCGCGAAATGGGTACGACCCATGTCGATTTCATTCGCGAACTCGGTGACGAACCTCTCAACGGCCTGTTCGATGGACGGATGCTCGGTCAGGCTTTCGGCAATCTCGTGAAGAATGCCGTCGAGGCGATCGAGATGGTGCCGGCCGACGAGGAGCGTGACGGGCGCAAGGTGATGGTGCGCTCCGGTTTTGACAAGGCACGCGATCTGTTCGTGGTGGATGTGATCGACAACGGCATCGGACTGCCGACCGAGAACCGCCACCGGATACTCGAACCCTATATGACAATGCGCGAAAAGGGCACAGGGCTCGGCCTCGCCATCGTCAAGAAGATCATTGAAGAACATGGGGGGCAGCTCGAACTGCACGATGCCCCTGCCGATTTCGATCATGGCAAGGGCGCCATGATCAGGGTGCTTTTGCCACATGTCGATGCGGTTGGCGCGCCCGTGAAAGATAAAGACAAGGAAGTAGCTTATGGCGTCTGACATTCTGGTCGTCGATGACGAGGCGGATATCCGCGAGATCGTTTCGGGCATTCTCTCCGACGAGGGCCACGAGACACGGATGGCGTATGACAGCGACAGTGCTCTGGCGGCGATTTCCGACCGCGTGCCGCGGCTGGTTTTCCTCGATATCTGGATGCAGGGGTCGAAGCTCGATGGCCTGGCGTTGCTGGACGAGATCAAGAGCCGCCATCCCGAGCTGCCGGTGGTGATGATCTCCGGTCACGGCAATGTCGAGACGGCCGTCTCGGCTATCAAGCGCGGCGCCTTCGATTTTATTGAAAAGCCGTTCAAAGCCGACCGCCTGATCCTGATTGCCGAGCGGGCACTGGAAAACTCCAAGCTCAAGCGCGAAGTGTCCGAACTCAAGAAGCGCACCGGTGATGCGGCCGAACTGGTCGGAACTTCGGTTGCCGTCTCCCAGCTTCGTCAGACGATCGAAAAAGTCGCGCCGACCAACAGCCGCATCATGATCCTTGGCCCTTCCGGCTCAGGCAAGGAACTCGTTGCCCGGATGATCCATCGCAAGTCGTCGCGCGCGACTGGTCCTTTCGTGGCGCTCAATGCGGCAACTATCACGCCCGACCGGATGGAGGTGGCACTTTTCGGCACCGAGGGGACGCCTGGCCAGCCGCGCAAGATTGGCGCGCTTGAAGAGGCGCATCGCGGCATCCTCTACCTCGACGAAATCGGCGAGATGCCGCGCGAGACACAGAACAAGATCCTGCGTGTGCTCGTCGACCAGCAGTTCGAGCGCGTCGGCGGTTCGAAGCGGGTGAAGGTGGATGTCCGCATCATTTCCTCGACCGCTTACAATCTGGAGAGCCTGATCTCCGAAGGTGCCTTCCGCGAGGATCTCTATCATCGTCTCGCGGTCGTACCGGTCAAGGTACCGGCACTGGCAGAACGTCGTGAGGACATTCCCTTCCTTGTCGACATGTTCATGAGGCAGGTTTCCGAACAGGCGGGTATCCGCCCGCGCAAGATTGGCGACGATGCTATGGCCGTCCTGCAGGCGCATGACTGGCCGGGCAATATCCGCCAGTTGCGCAACAATATCGAGCGGCTGATGATTCTCGCGCGCACGGATGGCCCGGATACGGCGATCTCCGCCGATATGCTGCCGACCGACCTCGGTGACATGCTGCCAAAGGTCTCGTCGAAGGGGGATGTCCACATCATGACGCTTCCGCTGAGAGAGGCGCGTGAAATGTTCGAGCGTGATTATCTTATCGCGCAGATCAACCGCTTCGGCGGCAATATTTCCCGCACCGCAGAATTTGTCGGCATGGAGCGATCGGCGCTGCACCGCAAGCTGAAATCGCTCGGCGTCTGAGGCCTTTGCCTAGCTACCGGGGTCGCATTCGTGCGGTCCCATGTATCTTTGACTACGGCTTCACGCAGAGTGCCGAAATCTGCATTCCAATCGTTTCAATCGATGGAAGACAGCGCCTGCGGACATAAGGGCAGTGTCGCATCGAATATGCGCGACGCCTTTTTCGAGATTGCGGAAAAGACGCCGATTTGGTAACCAGACTTGTGGGGGAAGGGAAACACGGGGCGTTTCTCCATCATCTCTTATCACGTGAGATCATTATCCCGGCAGATTGCCGGCAAGAAAGAAAGAATCGGCGCTATGGCGGAACGTTCTCAGAACCTGCAGGATTTATTTCTCAATACAGTCCGAAAGCAGAAGATTTCCCTGACTATATTCCTCATCAACGGGGTCAAGCTCACGGGAGTCGTAACCTCCTTCGACAATTTCTGCGTGCTTCTTCGTCGTGACGGGCACTCCCAGCTCGTGTATAAGCACGCGATCTCGACCATCATGCCGGGCCAGCCCATGCAGATGTTCGAGACCGAAGAAAACGCAGCCTAAGGACAGAGACAGATTTCTACACGAGATACGTCTAACGAATCGCTCGTCCCGGAAGCCGAAAAGCACCGGGACGATATGCGCGCCGTGGTCGTCGTGCCGGTGCTCAAGCAGATGCGCGCCCGCGGTAGCCAGAGCGACGCACCGATCGTCGCCGCTCCAAAGAGATCCAACGAGGCACGACTGGAAGAGGCGACCGGGCTTGCCCGCGCCATCGATCTCGACGTGGTTCAGGGACTGATCGTTCCCGTCAATCAGCCGCGTCCAGCGACCCTGATGGGAACCGGCAAGATCGAGGAAATCAAGGCGCTTCTCGACGAGAAGGATGCCGGCCTCGTCATCGTCGATCATCCGCTGACGCCGGTGCAGCAGCGCAATCTCGAAAAAGAACTGAACGCCAAGGTCATCGACCGTACTGGCCTGATCCTCGAGATTTTCGGCCGCCGTGCCTCCACCAAGGAAGGCACGCTGCAGGTCGATCTGGCGCATCTGAATTACCAGAAGGGTCGTCTGGTCCGGTCCTGGACTCACCTTGAACGCCAGCGTGGCGGTGGCGGGTTCATGGGCGGTCCGGGTGAAACCCAGATCGAAGCCGACCGTCGTCTATTGCAGGACCGTATCGTCAAGCTCGAGCGCGAGCTTGAACAGGTGGTTCGCACTCGCCAGCTTCATCGCGCCAAGCGCCGCAAGGTGCCACATCCGATCGTGGCGCTGGTCGGTTATACCAATGCCGGCAAGTCGACGCTGTTCAACCGCATTACCGGCGCCGGCGTTCTCGCCGAAGACATGCTGTTTGCAACGCTTGACCCGACATTGCGCCGGATGAAGCTGCCGCATGGCCGCACGGTCATCCTCTCGGACACCGTCGGTTTCATCTCCGACCTGCCGACCCATCTCGTCGCCGCCTTCCGTGCGACGCTGGAAGAGGTGCTGGAAGCCGATCTCATCCTGCATGTGCGCGACATGTCCGATCCGGACAATGCCGCCCAGTCGCATGACGTGCTGCGCATTCTTGCCGATCTCGGGATCGACGAGAAGGAAAGCTCCGAGCGCATCATCGAGGTCTGGAACAAGATCGACCGGCTCGACCCGGAAACCCACGACGCGTTGTTCGAACGTGCCAAGGGCCGCGACAACATCATGGCGCTGTCGGCGATTACCGGCGAGGGTCTCGATCCGCTGATGGACGAGATCGCCAAGCGGCTTTCCGGCGTTCTCACCGAAACCTCGATCACCATTCCCGCGGACAAGCTTTCGCTGGTCTCCTGGGTCTACGGCAATTCGATCGTCGACGGCCGCGAGGACAATGAGGATGGTTCGGTGACGCTCGATGTACGCATGTCGGAAGCGCAGGCGACAGAGATCGAACGCCGGCTCGGCAACGGGCCGAAGCGCGAGAAGGAAGACTGGGAGCGGTAAGTTCCTACCCGGTCGTCATCCTCGGGCTTGTCCCGAGGATTCACTTACGATGCATTTCTCGATAAGATATCGGATGTTTGGGGAGGTCAAGGCATAGCGATGCCGCTATTGCCCCTCATCCGCCTGTCAGCGCCTTCTCCCCGCATGCGGGGAGAGGGTTAGGGTGAGGGGCTTTTTAGCGTTCGGGTACAGCGCTACCCGGCCCTTCGCTAAGGCTCAGGGCGTTCGATGCTCAAAATGCTCCACTGGAGCATTTTGCGGGCGACAGGCCGTCGCATCTCACCCCACAAACGCCCGTTCGATGACGAACTCGCTCGGCTTGTTGTTGGCGCCTTCGGTAAGGCCTGCCTTTTCGAGCAGTTCCTTGGTGTCTTTCAGCATCGCAGCCGAGCCGCAGATCATGCCGCGGTCGACGGCCGGGTCAAGCGGGGGTACACCGAGGTCGGAGAACATCTTGCCGTTCTCGATCAGGTCGGTGATGCGACCGGTGAACGGATAGTCTTCGCGGGTGACGGTCGAATAGAGTTTCAGCTTGTCACCGACCAGTTCGGAGAGGAACTCGTGGCTCTTGATCTCTTCCATCAGGTCCTGGCCGTATTTCAGCTCAGACACTTCGCGGCAGGTATGGGTGAGGATGACTTCCTCAAATTTTTCGTAGGTTTCCGGGTCTCGGATCAGGCTGGCGAAAGGCGCAATGCCCGTGCCGGTCGAGAACATGTAGAGACGCTTGCCGGGGGTGAGCGCGTCGAGCACCAGCGTGCCGGTCGGCTTCTTGCGCATGAGCACGGTATCGCCCGGCTTGATCTTCTGCAGGTGCGAGGTCAGCGGGCCATCCGGCACCTTGATCGAGAAGAATTCCAGTTCCTCGTCCCAGGCAGGACTTGCGATCGAATAGGCGCGATAGATCGGCTTTTCGCCGACCATCAGGCCGATCATGGCAAATTCACCCGAGCGGAAACGGAAGCCAGCCGGGCGCGTCATGCGGAAACGGAACAGCCTGTCGGTATAGTGCTGCACGTCCAGCACCGTCTCGGCATAAACGCCATCCGGGATCTTTATGGCAAATTCTTCGTTTTTTGCAGGAGCATTCATCGCGATCGGTCTTCCAGTCTCATCGTTCTGACAGCGAGATATACTATCAAGCTGCTCATTTGAAGGCATCCCCGCCCATTGTCGCGGAAAGCATAGAAAATATGCGTCCGAAAGTCACCTTTAGCCTTCCCGTTTCCGGGAGAGTGTCAGGCCGAGCGGCGACGCCAGCTGTAACCTTCTCCCGCTTCGGCGTGACGGGATGTCGGCTGGTAATGCACGGCGATGCCGGGCAGACGTCCTTCTGACAGACGCTTCAGTGCCGTGGCGTTGGTGACTGCAAAGCTGTCTATGCCACAACGCAGCATCAACGGCACCTGATCGATCAGCACATCGCCGACAGCACGCAATTCGTTCCTGTAGGACAGGCGATCGCGCAAGAGCGAGGCGTGGCTGAAAGCGCGGCCATCGTTGAAGGCCGGGAAATCCACCGCAACGATCTCGATGCGATAGAGATAGGGCTCCAGTTTGGTGACGTCATCGGCTGGCCTGATGACAACGCCGAGGCCGACATCATTGCTGGCCTCCGCTTTCTCGATAAACTGATCGAGTGGCAGAAGCGCTTTCTGCTCGCCTTCGGCCTTCACCTCGTCGGTTTCGATCACCCATGGATCGTTCTCGACGAAACCGGTCTCTCTCCAGATCTTCGTCATCACGCGGCCTCCGCCTTGGCTTCACCATAGAGCGCATCCTTGAAAGGCTGCGGCCCGACACGGCGATAGGCGGCCAAGAAGGTTTCTTCCTTGCCCGTACGCAGGCCGAGATAGGTATCGACGATGGTTTCGATCGCGTCCGTCACCTTGGCCGGCTCGAAGCCACGGCCGATGATTTCGCCGATTGATGTATGTTCGTCGCCGGAACCGCCGAGCGTGATCTGATAGAGCTCGGCGCCTTTCTTTTCCACGCCCAGAAGGCCGATATGGCCGACATGGTGGTGGCCACAGGCATTAATGCAGCCGGAGATTTTTATCTTGAGCTCACCAATCTCGGCCTGTCTTTCAGGCGCGCCGAAGCGTGAAGAAATTTCCTGGGCTACCGGGATCGAACGGGCGTTCGCGAGTGCGCAATAGTCCAGGCCGGGACAGGCAATGATATCGGTGATCAGGTTGGAATTCGCCGTTTCCAGCCCGTGCGCCGTCAGGGCACGATAGAGCGGCTCCAGATCGGCCAGCGCCACATGCGGGAAGATGACGTTCTGCTCATGGCTGATGCGGATCTCATCATGGGCGAATTCTTCCGCCAGATCGGCAATCACATCCATCTGGACGTCGGATGCATCCCCCGGAATGCCGCCGATGGGTTTCAGCGAAATCGTCACCATGCCGTAATCGGGATGCTTGTGCGGCTGGACATTCTGGTTCACCCAGCGGGCAAAGGCCTCGTCCTGCTTTTTCCAGCCGGCAAGCTGCGCCCAGCCTTCGCCACGGTTGGGCAGGGCCGGCGGTGCGAAATAGGCGGTGATTGCCGCGACATCAGCCTCCGGTAGCTTCAGTTCGCTTTCCTGCAGATGGGAAAATTCCTCCTCTACCTGACGGGTCAGTTCCTCGACGCCCGTTTCATGCACGAGGATCTTGATGCGCGCCTTGTATTTGTTGTCACGACGGCCATGCAGGTTGTACACGCGCATGATCGCGGTGATGTAGGAGAGCAGGTCCCGCTCGGGCAGAAAATCCTTGATCTTCTTGGCGATCAGAGGCGTGCGGCCCTGTCCGCCGCCGACATAGACGGCAAAACCGATCTCACCCTTTTCGTTCTTCTTCAGATGCAGGCCGATATCGTGGACCTGTATTGCCGCGCGGTCGCGTTCTGCACCCGTCACCGCAATCTTAAACTTGCGCGGCAGGAAGGAGAATTCCGGGTGGACGGAAGACCACTGGCGCAGAATTTCAGCATAGGGGCGGGGGTCGGCCACTTCGTCTGCTGCCGCGCCGGCAAAATGATCTGCCGTGACATTGCGAATGCAGTTGCCTGATGTCTGCAGCGCGTGCATTTCGACGCTTGCCAGCTCCGCCAGGATATCGGGCGTGTCGGAAAGCTTCGGCCAGTTGTACTGGATGTTCTGGCGGGTGGTGAAATGGCCGTAACCGCGGTCATATTTGCGGGCGATATGCGCCAGCATCCGCATTTGCCTGGAGTTCAGCGTGCCATAAGGGATTGCGACGCGAAGCATATAGGCATGAAGCTGCAGATAGACGCCGTTCATCAGGCGCAGCGGCTTGAACGCATCCTCGGCGAGTTCACCGGAAAGCCGGCGCTCGACCTGGTCGCGAAACTGTTCCACGCGGCTCGAAACAAAGGCGTGGTCGAATTCATCGTAACGATACATGTGTGTCCCGGAACTCTTAGGTGTCAGACTGCGATGAAGGCTGCGTCGGCTTTGCCGTAGCCACTCGCGTAATTCATTGTGGGGCCGGCGGCGCGAATACGCTCGCGAAGGCGGGTCGGCCAGAGGACGCCATTGGTTTCCTCGACATCGATCACGGCGACATCGACGACCTTGTTGTCGGCGAAGTCGCGCTTGCCGATCGCTTCGAGCGAGGCTGCGGCTTCCGCATGACGAGCGACCAGCGCATCCTGCAGGTTTTCCGTCCAGTGGCCTGCGGCATCCAGCCAGACGGCGATACCATCGGAAAGGCGGTTGGCGGTCAGAACCTTGTCGGTCATTGCTGCATTCCTTTTTCCTGGCCTTGTTCTTGGTCCGCATATTCGTGGCTACGGACAGATTTTCTGAAGGCGGAGAGCGGTTCGGATTTGTCGAAATTCGCGCCGGCGACGGCTTCGCCGATGATCACCATGACCGGACCATCGAGGTCATCACGCGCTTCCAGTGACGGCAGCTCGCTCAGCACGCCATGGAAGAGTTTGCGGTCGATGCGGCTGGCATTTTCGATCACGGCAACCGTCGTGTCGCGGCTCAAACCCGCATCCATCAGGCGTTCGGAGACCGAGGCGGCGACCGTGCGGCCCATATAAACGGCGATGGTGGCGCCGGAGATGGCAAGGCTTGCCCAGTCCGGCAGCACATCGCCGGCCAGATCATGACCGGTGGTGAAGATCAGCGACGAGGCGACGCCACGCAGCGTAAGCGGCAGGTCGAAATCGGCGGCGGCTGCGAAGGCCGAGGTGATGCCGGGCACGATCTCGTAAGCGATGCCGGCTTCCCGAAGGGCTGCCATTTCCTCACCGGCACGACCGTACACCAGCGGATCGCCGGATTTAAGCCTAACGACACGCTTGCCCTGGCGCCCGAGATCGACCAGCAGGCGGTTGATCTCGTCCTGGCTCTTGGAGTGACAGTTTTTGCGCTTGCCGACCGACAGGCGCTCGGCATCGCGGCGGCCCATGTCGACGATCGCCTGCGGCACAAGCGCGTCATAAACGATCGCGTCGGCTTCCATCAGCACACGCTGCGCCCGAAGCGTCAGCAGGTCTTCTGCGCCTGGGCCGGCACCGACCAGCCAGATCTTGCCCTCGGCCTGACCGGAGGTCGACAGAAGCACATTGGCGGCGCGACGGGCGGAGGCATGATCGTTTGCTTCGATCGCATCGGCGACATCGCCCAAGAAGAACCGCCGCCAGAAGATGCGGCGGGAGACACCGCGCGGTACGTGCCGTTCGGCGGCATCACGGTAATCGGCGGCAAGGTTCGCGAGGCGACCGAGAGATGGCGACAGCATCTGGTCGATGCGGGCGCGGATCATCTGCGCCAGAACCGGGCCTGCACCTTCAGTACCGATGGCGATCGCGACTGGTGCACGGTTGACGAGAGCGGGGGTGAAGAAATCGCAATAGTCGGGCTGGTCCACCGCATTGGCCGGGATTTTTTGCGCACGGGCGGCGGTGACGATCGCCTGGTCCTGCTCGGCTTTACCGGTTGCGGCAAAAACCAGTACGGCACTCTTTACCTGATCGGCGGAGAATTCGGCGCGGATGACTTCGATCCCCTGCGCATCGAGCCAAGCGGCATAATCAGATTCCGGCTCGTCGGCATAGGCGATGATCCCGGCATCGGTATTCCTCAAGAGACGAGCTTTGGCATAGGCTTCGTCGCCGTTGCCAAAGATTGCCACGGTCTTTCCATGCACACGGAAAAAGGCCGGGAAGGCTGACAGGCGTTGATGGCTGGCTGACATGCGGTTATCCTGAAACATATGACAGGAATATCCACAATCTGACGCAGGTTTTGAAGAAATGGATATGCGAAGTGGATTGGCCGCGGGTATTTCTGTTTCTCAATCAACCTGTTCTTGAGCAAAAGCCACCGCAGAGGATATTTCTCCAGTATTTCTGTAGATTACCAGGTTTTTACCTCGATCGGTCCGATCCTCGTTATAAATTGCCTAGACATACCAGCCATAAAGAGCCTCCATGACCACTGCCGCCACACTCGCCCCACGGCTTCTCGACGTCATCGAACACGATATCCTGCCGCTTACCCAAGCGGGTGTCGCTGCCGGCAACAAGGTCTTCGGCGCAGCGATCCTGAAAAAGTCCGATCTTTCGCTGGTGATTGCCGAGACCAATAACGAACTGGAAAATCCGCTCTGGCACGGTGAAGTCCACACGCTGAAGCATTTTTATGAAAAAGCTTCAGGACTTTCCACCAAGGATTTGATTTTCCTGTCAACTCATGAACCCTGCACGATGTGCATGTCGGCGATTACATGGGCAGGTTTCGACAATTTCTATTCCTTCTTCAGCCATGAGGATTCGCGCGATGCGTTTGCCATTCCGCATGACCTGAAAATCCTCAAGGAGGTATTCGGGCTGGAGCCCGGCGGCTATCGCCGGTCGAATGCGTTCTGGAATTCCTACTTCATTGCAGATCTGGTGGAGACGGAGCAGGACCCGCTGCGACAGCAATTGCGCGAACAGACCGCCCGGATCAAACAGACCTATCAGCGCCTTTCGGATAGCTACCAGTCCGGCAAGGGCGAAAACGACATACCGCTCAACTGAGCGTCCAAGGATATTTCATGATGGAAGCTTCAAAGGATATTTCGCGGCTGATCGAGATCATGGCGGCGCTGCGCACGCCTGTCACCGGCTGCCCCTGGGATCTGGAGCAGGATTTCGCGTCGATCAAGCCCTATACGATCGAGGAGGCCTATGAGGTTGCCGACGCGATCGAGCGCAAGGACATGGACGATCTCTGCGAGGAGTTGGGCGACCTGCTGCTGCAGGTGGTTTTTCACGCCCGCATGGCGGAAGAGGCGGGCGACTTTGCCTTTGGCGACGTGGTGGAAGCGGTGACGAGAAAGATGATCCGTCGGCATCCGCATGTGTTTGCCCGTTCCGATGCCGATACGCCCGGTGCTGTCAAAATCCAGTGGGACGAGATCAAGCAGGAGGAAAAGCGCGAGCGGGCCGAGCGGCGCTTGAGCCGCGGCATCACCGAGGATTTCAAGGCGGGTTTTCTCGGATCGGTGCATCGCAGCCAGCCGGCGCTGACCGAGGCGCTGAAACTGCAGGAACGTGCCGCCAAGGTCGGTTTCGACTGGTCTGAAGCCGAACCGATCCTCGACAAGATCGAAGAAGAAGTGCGGGAATTGCGTGAGGCGCTGCAGGCAGGCCATCCGGAAAAAGTGGCCGATGAGCTTGGTGATCTGATCTTCGCGATGGTCAATATCGGCCGTCATGTCGGCACCGATCCGGAAAATGCTCTGCGCGGAACGAATACGAAATTCCGTCGTCGGTTCAATCATATAGAGACGGAACTTGAAAAATCAGGAGAGCGCCTTGAGGCTGCGTCGCTGGAGCGGATGGAAGACCTTTGGCAGGCCGCCAAAGCCATCGAACGGCAGCTGGGTTGAGCGCGTGAACGCCACCGACGGGATCCTGCCATGAAGATCGATGGGCTGGAAGTCGCAATCGCCGGTGCCGGCATCGGCGGGTTGTCGCTGGCAACCATGCTCGCCCGTGGTGGCGCGAAAGTCGTGGTCTACGACCAGATGGAAGCGCCGCAGCCTGTCGGCTCGGGTTTCGTGCTGCAGCCGACGGGTCTGGCAATCCTGAAGGCGATGGGCCTGTTCGATGCGATCGCAGCTCGCGGACAGGTCATTACCCGCATGCACGGAGCATTGGCTGGCGGTTCGTCTGGGCCGGGCAAGACTGTGCTGGAGATCAGCTATCCGGGCGATGGTCACGGCATTGCCGTCCAGCGGGTGGCTCTGTTCGATCTCCTGCTCTCCGCGGCAATTTCCGCAGGCGTCCGGTTTGAGACGAATGCAAGAACGACTGGCATCATAGAAGGCAAAAGACCGGCGCTGACGCTCGATGGCGGCCGTGCAACGCCTTCGGCAGATCTCGTCGTCGACGCGATGGGTGCGAGTTCACCGATCGGCCACGATCCGGCGAAGGAACTGAACTATGGTGCGTTGTGGGCGACGGTGCCGTGGCCGGAGAACGGACCATTTCATCCCCACGAGCTGGAGCAGCGTTACGAGCGGGCGAGCCATATGGCCGGTGTCCTGCCGGTCGGGACGGCGAGGGACGGCGCGGCGCCGATGGCGACCTTCTTCTGGAGCCTGCGTAACCGCGACATCGAGGCGTGGCGCAATGCCGGCCGGGAGGCGTGGCTGGAACGAGTGAACGCGCTCTGGCCGCAAGCCGTGCCGCTTGCCGAAGTCGCCGAGCCTGTCCATGCCCGCTATCGTCACCACACGCGAAAGCCGGTTGCGGGGCGCGGTGTCATCCGCATCGGCGATGCATGGCATGCGACAAGCCCGCAACTGGGCCAAGGCGCCAATATGGCGATGATCGATGCAGCCTCGCTGCTCTCGGCTCTTGCCCGCGCACCGTCGATTGATGAGGCCTTTGCGCTGCATCTGCGCCAGCGCGGGCCGCATGTCTGGCTCTACCAGACGCTCAGCGTCGTGCTAACGCCTTTTTATCAGTCCGACAGCCGCATCCTGCCGGCCATGCGCGATATCGCGATCGGCCCGACGACGCGAATGCCGCTGGTGCGGCAGCTTGTCAGCCGGCTGGTCACAGGCGATTTCCTCAGCCCGATAAAGCGGATCGGGCTCGAGGAGCTTTAGGCGCCGTTTCAGGCGGGCCGAAGCGTGATGACGGTCAGCTCCGATGGCACGCCAAGCCGCAGCGTAAAACCGATCCACAAAGCCGTGCCGTTGTTGACGTAAAGCTGCATGTCGCCGACGTCGTAACGGCCGGACACAAAGCCGTTGTTGAAGCGTGCGACCAACCGGTCCATACCAAGGATCATGCCGCCATGTGTATGGCCGGAAAGCTGCAGATCGGCACCGGCTTGTGCTGATACCCGTGCATTGCGCGGCTGGTGGTCCAGGAGGATGATGGGGGCTTCCGGCGGTGCGCCGGCCAATGCCTTCGCGACATCCGGCCCTTCGAGGCCGAAACGGGTCGCGTTGACATCGTTGACGCCTGCAAGCGTTAGCTTCGCGTCTCCGCGCGACAACAGAACATGGCCGTTGGAGATGGTTTTGAGGCCAAGCTCCTGATATTTCGCCATCCAGCCATCATGGCCGAAGTAATACTCATGATTGCCCGGAATGGTGTAAATGCCATCCGTTGCCCTCAGCTTTGCCAGCGGTGCAACGTCACGCGTTCGGGCCTGAAGGTCGCCATCGATCAAGTCACCGGTGATGACGATCAGGTCGGCATTTTGGGCATTAGCCTTTGCAACAGTCTCTTCGACCCAGGGCGCTTGGAACAGGCGGCTGATATGCAGATCGGTGAGCTGGATCATCCGGTAGCCGTCGAATTCCGCCGGGAGATTGCGGATCCTGATCTCGACTTCCTTCACCGGCGGAACGCGGATTGCCTGGGAAACGGCAAAGGCCGCCAGCGACATGGTGACGATGCCGACGCTGTAGCGCAGTTTCGGTGCGATCGAGATGCGCCGGCGTTTCAAGGCCGCGATCACCGATGCACCGATGTCGATTGCGAGCTGGCAGACGGCAGTCAGCAGTATGAAGCCTGACAGCCAGTTCGCCATGATCATCGCTAACCTCGGCACTTCCGGCGAGAACATCGTGCCGAAGACGAGAAGGCTGATCAGGCTGTGCTGGAACACCACCATCAGGATGACGGCGAGAAAACCTTTCAGCCAGTTCGGCCAAGGCAGCGGATAGATGAAACGGGCAACGACATAGAAGCAAAGGATGGCTTTGAAGAGATGAAACAAGGCGGGATGCTCTGGGTCTTGGGATAAGGAACCCTCTCTTCTTCGAGTTCGCCGCCCAACTCAACCGCCCAGACCGACCGGCTGACGCGATTTTGATCGCGTGCGATCAGGTCGAAATCTTTGCCAGCGTTAATCCCGCTTGATCGTCAGCACCAGATCCCACATGTCCGCACCGGTTTCGAAGACGGCAGCGTTGGCGGCAAAGCCTTGTTCGGCTGTCATCACATCGATCATTTCCCCTGCCGGATCGACGTCGTATCCGGGCGTTGAGGCATTGGCGATATTATTCGCAGCCGTATTCAGACGCTGGGATTGCGTCTGCATGCCGGCGACGGAAGTGCTCATTGCTGCAGAAATCGTCATGGCCTTGCCTTCATCATCGTTCGCCATCGTTATGAAGGACAGGCGCGAATGAAGGGTGAAGGGACAGGGTTAAGTCCCGTCATTGTTTACCCCGTTTCCTGTGTCGATCAGGGACATCCGTCTCATGGTCACTTGTTCCCGATGAGGAGAGGTCCCCATAATGGCCGCATTCCTGGCCAAAACATCCAGCTCATGCCGATCCGATCGACCACATGGTTCGATCGGAAATCGGGAGAAGTGTCAGATTTAGGGATTGCCCTAAAAACGCATGAGCCTATGTCGGTATTGCACTGCAATATTTCCGATGCCGGCTGAAGGAGCTGTTCATGGCGGGTAAAGCAGCAATTCCGAGAATTATCGGAATAGATCTGACCCGGTCGGTCGCCATCTTTTTCGCCATGCTCAGCCATGTCTGGGTCGTCACTAATATGGACACGTTCTGGAGCGGTGCTTCGGCCGATTTCCTGCGCGCGCTTATGGCGCTCGCCACCCCCACATTCATCCTGCTGTTCGGCACGATGCTCGAGATCGTCTATCGGCCGAGATTCGTTGCCGGTGAGCAGGAACGGGTTGCTGTACGGCTGTTTTCCCGCGCGATACAGTGCTGGCTTCTTTACTGCGTCTCGGTCTTCGTCCTCTACCTGTTTGCCGATGGCTATTCGCTGAAATTCTCGCTGGCGACCATGATGCTGATCGGCGTCACGCCCTTCACCGATATCCTCAAATTCTATGCTGTCGTACTTTTTCTGGCGCCCTTCCTTTTGTGGCTGCGCTGCAGGGTCGGCTTGCTGCCGCTCGCGGTTCTGGCGCTGATCGTCCATGCCGCCCATCCGGTCATTCGCGGGCTTCCTAGCCCGCTCGATTTCAATCTGGGCATGTATGCAGAACGGGTCGTGACATTCCTCTTCGGTGTCGGCGATGCCAGGCTCGGCGGTCCGTCGATCCTGCATGGAACAAGCCTAATCATCGCGGGCATGGCATTCGGTCGGCTGATTGCGGGAGATCGAGCTCGTCAGTCCCAGAAGCCGGCAATCGGCGTCGTCACAAGGGCGTCCTACCTTCTGGGCGGCTCGGCTGTGGTGATCGCTCTCGGTATTCTTTTCTACGACGAGAAGTCCTTGGCGGAACTCGGCGACATGTCGCTGCGGATGGATAGCGATCCGCTCTATTTCGCCGCCGGCCTATGCGGGGCGATTGCCATGACGAGCCTTGCGGTGCTTCTCACCCAGCGCCTCTCGCCGGAGGTCAAGCAGCGGCTGGAAAAGCCGGTGTTTTTCGGGCGCACCAGTCTCTTCACCTTCGCTTTCGGCAACATGATCCTCTACGGCTGGCCTGGTGAGCCGAATACTCTTCAGTCTGCCGTTCTCCAG
Organism: Hyphomicrobiales bacterium; assembly: GCA_900472575.1. Classification (GTDB taxonomy): domain Bacteria; phylum Pseudomonadota; class Alphaproteobacteria; order Rhizobiales; family Rhizobiaceae; genus Neorhizobium; species Neorhizobium cellulosilyticum. The sequence continues at coordinate 96,975 of UCIV01000011.1, read as the reverse complement.
GCGGTTCTGATCAGCATCGCGATCACGCTGCTCAGCTACATGTTCGATCGGGAAGTGCGCCGGGGCGGCACGCTGGCAGCCGTCGTCAAATGGATGCAGGCCCGGATCACGTCACTGGTGAACATGCTGGTGGGGTGGAGAACGCCGCGCGTGAGGCAGGCCTGACCACTATTGCTTCAGGCGGCCTTCAATTTCCGCAGAAGGGTTTCCAGTTCCTCTGACTCGGGAAGCGGCGTCGAAAGATCGGATTTCAGGTTATTGCGGTCGCCGAGTTCGAACTGATACCAGTTCATCAGCCCCGATGCGATAGCCTGGGCCTGCTCGCTTTCAGGTGATACATCGTTCTCCTCGCACCAGGCTTCCAGAAACCGATGGAGCAGCTCGAGATCATCCGATCCGAGTACGATGCTAGACGAAACCTTATCCCTAAACATTTCTGTCCTCACAACCATGCTGGAGTTTCCGAAAGAGCATGTTTTGCTGCTGGTTCGGAAGCAGGAGAGTGCCTTTAGGACATGGCACCCATCGGATACATCTGATCATCCTCAATGCATCCGGCCTTAGGCCTATAATGCACGACGGCGCAAATGGTTCATTTTGATACAGAAAAGGCGGCCAGAGGCCGCCTTTTCCAATCGTTTTGTACCGGGTCGATTACTCGGCAGCTTCTGCATAATCCTCCAGCGGAGGGCAGGAGCATACGAGGTTGCGGTCACCATAGACGTTGTCGATACGGTTGACCGAGGACCAGTATTTGTCGACTCGGAACGAGCCGGGCGGGAAGCAGGCCTGTTCGCGGGAATAGGGACGATCCCACTCGCCGACGAGGTCTTCCACCGTATGCGGAGCGTTCTTCAGCGGGTTGTTGAGCTTGTCTGAACGGCCTTCCTCTATGTCGCGGGCTTCCTCGCGGATCGCCAGCATCGCTTCGCAGAAGCGGTCGAGTTCGGCCTTGGTTTCCGACTCTGTCGGCTCGATCATCAGTGTGCCGGCAACCGGCCAGCTCATGGTCGGTGCGTGGAAACCGCAGTCGATCAGGCGCTTGGCCACGTCGTCCACCGTCACGCCGGCAGAGGCGTTGAGCGGGCGGGTGTCGATGATGCATTCATGCGCCACGCGGCCGGTTTCCGACTTGTAGAGCACGTCATAGGCACCCTTGAGGCGGGCTGCGATATAGTTGGCGTTGAGGATCGCAACCTTGGTTGCCTGCATCAGGCCTTCGCCGCCCATCATCAGGCAGTAGGACCAGGAGATAGGCAGGATCGACGGCGAGCCGAACGGAGCAGCCGAAACCGCACCTTCACGACCATCCGATTGCGGGTGACCGGGCAGATAAGCTGCCAGATGCGCCTTGACGCCGATCGGCCCCATGCCGGGACCACCGCCGCCATGCGGGATGCAGAAGGTCTTGTGCAGGTTCAAGTGCGACACGTCGGAGCCGATGTCGCCGGGGCGGGCAAGGCCGACCATGGCGTTCATGTTGGCGCCGTCGAGATAGACCTGGCCGCCGTGCTTGTGGGTGATGTCGCAGATTTCCTTGACCGTTTCCTCGAACACGCCATGCGTGGACGGGTATGTGATCATGCAAGCCGAAAGATTTGCGGCATGTTCTTCGGCCTTGGCGCGGAAATCGTCGAGATCGATATCGCCATTGTCACGAACCTTGACGACTACGACCTTCATGCCGACCATCTGTGCCGAGGCGGGGTTAGTGCCGTGCGCGGATGTCGGGATCAGGCAGACGTTGCGATGCGTGTCGCCATTGGCAATGTGGTAATTGCGGATGGTGAGCAGGCCCGCATATTCGCCCTGCGCGCCCGAATTCGGCTGCATGGAGAAGGCGTCGTAACCGGTAACCTGGCAAAGCTTTTCCGACAGGTCGTCGATCATTTCCTTGTAGCCGAGCGCCTGGTCGACAGGAACGAACGGATGGATATCCGAAAATTCCGGCCAGGTGATCGGCAGCATTTCCGCTGTCGCATTGAGTTTCATCGTGCAGGAGCCGAGCGGGATCATCGCACGGTCGAGCGCGAGGTCGCGGTCCGACAGTCGGCGGATGTAGCGGGTCATCTCGCTTTCGGCGCGGTTCATGTGGAAGATCGGATGGGTCATGTAATCCGATTTTCTGAGCAGCGCGGTCGGCAGGCGGTATTCGACCTCGAAGTCGGAGACCTTGAAATTGCCGCCGAATGCACGCCAGACGGCTTCGAGCGTGACCGGACGGGTACGCTCATCGAGCGACATGCCGATCTTGGTCTCGCCGACCTTGCGCAGGTTGACGCCTTCGGCAACGGCTGCCCGCAGGATCAGGCCCTGCATGTGGCCGACCTCGACCGTGATCGTGTCGAAGAAGGTTTCCGGCTCGATTTTGTAGCCGAGCTTTTCCAGGCCCTTTGCCATCAGCACGGCCTTCTTGTGAACCTGCTGGGCAATTGCCTTCAGGCCCTGCGGGCCGTGGAAGACGCCGTACATCGAGGCCATGACGGCGAGCAGAACCTGCGCGGTGCAGATGTTCGAGGTCGCCTTTTCGCGGCGGATATGCTGTTCGCGGGTCTGCAGCGACAGGCGATAGGCGCGGTTGCCGCGGGCATCGACCGAAACGCCGACAAGACGGCCGGGCATGGCGCGCTTGTGGGCATCCTTGACGGCCATGTAGGCTGCGTGCGGACCGCCGTAGCCGACCGGAACGCCGAAGCGTTGCGAGGAACCGATGGCGATATCGGCGCCCATCTCACCGGGAGACTTCAAAAGCGTCAGGGCCAGAAGGTCGGCGGCGACTGCAGCAAGCGCACCGGTCTGGTGCAGGCGGGAGATCAGGCCGGTGAAGTCACGAACTTCGCCATTGGTGCCCGGATACTGGAAGATCGCACCAAAAACGTCGACCGGGTCGAGATCGGTCATCGGATCGCCGATGATGACGCTCCAGCCGAGCGGGGCGGCGCGGGTTTCGATCAGCGCGATGGTCTGCGGGTGGCAGGCCTTATCGACGAAGAAAGCGCTCGCCTTGGTCTTTGCCTGGCGCTGGCAGAGCGCCATGGCTTCGGCAGCAGCGGTCGCTTCATCGAGCAGCGAGGCGTTGGCGACGTCGAGACCGGTCAGGTCGGCGATCATCGTCTGGAAGTTCAGCAGCGCCTCGAGACGGCCTTGGCTGATTTCCGGCTGGTAAGGCGTATAGGCCGTGTACCAGGCCGGATTTTCCAGAATGTTGCGCTGGATGACCGGCGGGGTGATGGTGCCGTAATAGCCCTGACCGATCAGCGAAGTCAGGACCTGGTTCTTGTTGGCGGTCTCGCGCAGCTTGTCGAGCGCCTCGCGCTCCGAGAGCGCCGCACCCCAGGTAAGCGGGGCCTGCTGGCGGATCGAGGAGGGCACGGTGGCATCGATCAGCGCGTCGAGCGACTTATAACCGATGACCTTCAGCATTTCGGTCATTTCAGCCGGCGAGGGGCCGATATGACGCCGATTGGCGAAGTCATACGGATTATAGTCGGTGAAGTGGAAATCGGTATTCTCGGTCATCCGATCAGGTCCTTGTAGGCGGCTTCGTCCATCAGGCCATCGACGTCGGAAACGTTCTTCAGCTTCAGCTTGAAGAACCAGGCGGCGCCCTGCGGATCGGAATTAACGAGCGACGGGTCGTCGACGATCGCCTGGTTGACTTCGGTGACTTCGCCATCGAGCGGGGAGTAGACGTCAGACGCAGCCTTGACGCTCTCGACGGTGGCGGCATTGCCGTCCTTGACGAGTTCTGCGCCGACTTCCGGAAGCTCGACAAAAACGAGGTCGCCAAGCTGGTCGGCGGCGTGCTGGGTGATGCCAACAGTGGCGACATCGCCCTCAAGCTTCAGCCATTCGTGTTCAGCGGTGAATTTCAACATTTTAGTTCTCTCCGGAGGATTTCTTAGCGTTTATAGGTGGGGGTGATGAAGGGAAGGGCGGTGACGGTCATGGGCAAGTATTTGCCGCGGACTTCCGCATAGACCTGTGTGCCAGCATCGGTGTGGCTAATCGGCAGGTAACCCATGGCAACCGGGCCTTCGACGCTCGGGCCGAATGTGCCGGATGTGACTTCGCCGAGCTCGGTCCTGCCTTCCGCATCGGCGTAGAGTTTTGCATGCGAGCGAACCGGTGCCTTGCCTTCGGGCTTCAGGCCAACGCGGCGGCGGGTCGTGCCATTGGCCAGTTCGCCGAGGATGCGTTCTGCGCCCGGAAAACCGCCTTCGCGGTCGCCGCCGGCCTTGCGGGCCTTTTGCAACGCCCATTCGAGCGAGGCTTCGATCGGGGAGGTGGTGGTGTCGATATCGTTTCCATAAAGGCACAGGCCGGCTTCGAGACGAAGACTGTCGCGCGCGCCGAGGCCGATGGCTTCGCAGTCCGGGTGTTCGAGCAGAGCCTTGGCGACTTCGACGGCATGGGCTTCGGGTACGGAAATCTCAAAGCCATCCTCGCCGGAATAACCGGAGCGGGAGATAATGCAGGGCACGTCGTGAAGCGGCACTTCGCGCACGTCCATGAACTTCATGGCCGATACGCCTGCCCAGAGTTCCGCCAGAACCGCCTGCGCTCGGGGACCCTGAAGGGCGATCAGTGCACGGTCTTCCAGAAGTGTGACGTCGCAGTCGGCGAGGTTCGCCTTCATATGGGCGACGTCCTGATCCTTGCAGGCGGCGTTGACGACAACAAGAAGATGGTCACCGCGATTGGTGATCATCAGGTCGTCGAGGATGCCACCATTTGCATCTGTGAAGAAGCCGTAACGCTGGCGGCCTTCCTTGAGGCCCAGAATGTCGACCGGGACGAGCTTTTCGAGCGCCAGCGCCGCGTCGGCATATTCGCCGGATTTCGCCTTCACGATCACCTGGCCCATATGAGACACGTCGAACAGACCGGCCTCCGCGCGGGTATGAAGGTGTTCCTTCATCACGCCGAGCGGATATTGCACCGGCATGTCATAACCGGCGAACGGCACCATTTTTGCGCCGAGCGAGATGTGCAATGCGTGGAGCGGAGTAGTGCGAAGAGCTGCTTGATCGTCCAAAAGACGTCTCCAGGTTTGGGCACGCCTGAAAACAGGTCGCACGCCGGCTCAGATTAGGACACGGGTTTGCCCATGTCGGTTTCGAGCCCCCTCTGTCCCTTTCGCCTGAGATTGTTATCCCTTCGGCGAGCCTCCGAAAATCGGCTGCTACTCTCCAGAGTTCCTGCAGTCTACCCGTGGTCCTTTTGCCTGAGAGTTTCCGGGGCGGTTGCTCCTTCGGCACCGCATTGAAGCGGCTTCTCCCTACGGGTCGCGCTCATTATCGTTGCGGCATACCTTTTGGCAAGGGCCGCATGTCGAAACCGGCACGATTTCTGTCGCATGATCGGTATGGATTGATCTGGTTCAATGACAACCTGCTCCGGCGGAGACCCGCACCGGGTTCGCCGTTCGGCGATCTTGTCTGTCTGAAGGAGGCATTGGAATGTCGAAGCGGGAGTTCAGCGCGCGTGCAGCAGACTAGCCGTTCAGTTCAAAATACTCAGTCTTCGAGGTCGCGATAGGCCGCTTCGACCTGCTGCAGGGAATATTGCTGCTGCGGCTGTTTGCCGGTGGTCAGGACGTCGATGCCGACCTTTATCGCGGGGATCATGTTATCAATGGCTTCCGGATCGCTGACATTCTCCAGGGCCTTGGCGTTCCGATCAGCGTCAGCCTTGACATCGGCCACCTGGTCCTTCACGGAAACGCGGCGTGGCGTGCGGAGCGCTTCGATATTCAAAGCCGCCGTATTTGCAGAAATGGTCACGATCTGGGTCATTTGCCTCACCTTCGATCTTCCACCCTTACGAGAAGGGGTGTTCTTCGATGCTTAAGCCGAACCACTGCTTTTTAACGATGTGGGCTTTTAGTCACGCAGTCAAGGGTTGAAGTCATGACGAATATTCTATTGGCCGCATTGGGCGGGGCAATCGGTTCAGTTCTTCGTTATCTGGTGGGTGTGTTTTCTGTCCGCTGGTTTGGGCCGGCCTTTCCCTGGGGAACTCTTACCGTAAACGTCATCGGATCCTTCATTATCGGCTTGTCGGTGGAAATGATCGCGCGCCGTTTCGACGCTTCGATGGAATTGCGCGTGTTCATCGTCACCGGAATTATCGGCGGCTTCACCACCTGGTCGTCCTTTTCCCTCGATACGATGGTCCTTTTCGAGCGCGGCGCGATCACTGCCGCCGCCGCTTACGTGATCGGCAGCCTCGTGGTTTCGTTCGCCGCCGTCTTTGCCGGGCTGGCGCTCGGGCGGGCAATGCTCTAAAGAGCGGCCCTCAAGAAGATATAAGAAAGAGCGTTGATGGCAGGCATCGAGCATATCCGCGTCGAGGCGGACGAGGCAGGCATGCGCCTCGACCGTTGGTTCAAGATTCACTATCCGGGTCTTGGATTCGGTCCGTTGCAGAAATTGCTGCGTTCCGGTCAGGTGCGCGTCGATGGTGGTCGCGTCAAGACCGACACGCGCGTCGAGCCCGGCCAGACGGTTCGCGTGCCGCCCATGGATACGGATTCCAAGAAGGGCCCTATCGCCTCCAAGGACCTGAAGCACGCCGGCGATTACGAGCTGCTGCAGCGTATGGTTCTGCATGAAGACGACAAGGTGATTGTGCTCAACAAGCCGGCCGGCCTTGCCGTGCAGGGCGGTTCCGGCGTGACGCGCCATATCGACCAGATGCTCGAATCCTGGATCAGCCCCAAGGGTGAGAAGCCACGTCTTGTGCATCGTCTCGACCGCGATACCTCCGGCGTCCTGGTGATTGCCCGTACCCGCGGTGCCGCCCAGAAACTGACCGCAGCATTTCGCGAGCGCGACACGAAGAAGACCTACTGGTCGCTGGTGAAGGGCGTGCCGCGCAAGCGCGAGGACAAGCTGTCGTCCTGGCTGGTGAAGATCCAGACACCGGATGGTGACAAGATGCGGATCGCCAAGCATGGCGAGGAGGGCGCCGATCACGCCATCTCCTATTACCGCGTGCTTGAAACCGCGGCGCAGTCGCTGGCATGGCTGGAGATGGAGCCCTATACCGGCCGTACCCACCAGTTGCGCGTTCACGCGCTTTCCATGGGCCATCCGATCATCGGCGATCCGAAATATTACGACGACGATGTCAATTGGCCTTTCCCGGGTGGCATCCAGAAGAAGCTGCATCTGCACGCACGCCATATCGACATTCCACATCCGAATGGCGGTCGCCTGAAGATTACCGCGCCGCTGCCGCCACATATGGTCCAGAGCTGGAACCTGCTCGGCTTCGACATGGAAAATGGCGCAAGGGACGACGACGAGTAACAGGGGATGTGGCAATGGATGTCTTGCCTTACGTGGTTATATTTTCGCCGCTGGTCTTTTTCATGATTTTTGCATTGCGAGGTCGTGGAGAAATTAAGCGGGTAGGGAATGAGAATACTGCTGCAGTAAGGGAAAATACGCTTGCCGTTCGCGAGCACACCGAGGTTCTGCGCCAATACATCGACCTTAAACGCAAAGAGATACAATGAAACTGGTTCTGTTTGATTGCGACGGTACGCTGATCGATAGCGCGGGCCTGATCCATGAAACCATGCGTCGCACGTTCCTGCATTTCGGCAAGCCGGAGCCAACATTCGAGGATACGAAATCGATCATCGGGCTGACGCTCGATATTGCGATCGCGCGGATGCAGGGCAAGCAGCATGCGGACCAGGAGGACATCGACATGATGGCCTATTACAAGTCGCTGTTTTCCCTCGTTCGCAGCGATCTCGATTACCGCGAACCGCTGTTTCCCGGCATTCTCGAACTGATGAACACGCTTCAGGGCCGTGATGAGATCATTCTCGGTGCCGTCACCGGCAAGTCCCGTCGCGGTCTGGATTCCGTCAGGGAGACGCACGGCTTCAAGTTCGTCGCATCGCGCACAGCCGACGATTGCCCGTCCAAGCCGCATCCGGCGATGGTGACGGAATGCTGCGACGAGACCGGCATGCGGCCGGCCGACACGCTTGTGATTGGCGATGCCATCTACGATATGCAGATGGCAAAGGCTGCCGGTGCGACCGCGATCGGTGTTTCTTGGGGTTACGCTTCCGTCACGGAACTCAAGGAGGCCGGTGCCGACGTGATCGTCAGCCACCCGAGCGAGATACTGGCCCATATCGGCTGAGGAACAAGACATGCGCGAACTTTTCCCCGATCCTTCAGAAGCGATGAGCCATCCGGACCCGACGCGGCGGGCGCAGATTCAGATGCAGAAGCCGCTGCCGAAGCGGTTCTATACCGAGGTTTCGATCGTGGAAGGCGAGGGCGGGCATGTCGTGCATCTCGACGGTCGCCCGGTGAAGACACCGGCGAAGGCCGCACTTGCAGTCCCGACTGCACGGCTCGCAGAATTGCTGCGCGACGAATGGGCGAACCAGGTGGAGGTCATCGATCCGCGGACCATGCCGGTGACGCGCTTGATCAATACCGCCATCGACGGTGTTGCCGTCGAGGCTCAGGCCGTGTTCGAGGATATTCTGCGCTTCTCGTCCAGCGACATGCTCTGCTACCGCGCTGAAAGCCCGGAGAACCTCGTTCTTCGCCAGCAGGAACAATGGGATCCGGTCCTCGACTGGGCGGCAAGCCATCACGGCGCGTGTTTCGAACTGATCGAAGGCGTGATGCCCAGGGAGCAGCCGCGTGATGCAACTGCGGCGTTTTCTGCTGTATTGAGAAAATACGACGCACCGATCGAGCTCGCGGTTCTCCATACGGTAACAACGCTGACCGGCTCCGCCATTCTGGCGCTTGCCTTTGCCGAGGGGCACCTTGCGGCTGAGGATATCTGGAAGCTTGCCCATCTCGAAGAGGACTGGACGGCCGAGCATTGGGGCGAGGATGCGGAAGCGCAGAACCGTCGCGAAAAGCGCCACGCGGAATTTCAGGCTGCCGTGGCGGTTTTTGAGGCTCTGAAGCCTTCGGTTTAAGGCTTCACTAACCCTAAACGGGGAACATGCGGGCTCGTCATTCCGGATGCCAGCATGTTCCTGAAATCTCTCCGTATCATCGCTATTCCGCTTGCCGTGCTGATGCTGGCCGGCTTTCGCATGCCGGCGGCAGAAGAGCAGGCGGAGCGCATGCTGTATGATGTGCGAGGCGCTTTCGTGACGGCCCAGCCGGATGTTCCCCGCGATTTGATCACCGGCACCGATATTCTGGTTGATTCCGCGATCCGCGCCACATCGCGTTCGATGATGCTGCCGCGGACCATTCTGACGGTGAGGTTGTCCGATACGCGCCGATCACCTTTTCTTTTCGGCCAGCGTTATTCCGCAAGAGTTACGGTCAAGGTCATCTCGGTCGGATCGGGTGAACCGGTTGCCGAGGGCGAATTCGAGACATCGGTCATGAGCTTCGGCAAGGAGCCTGCCGACAGTCCTCTCGCGGAAAAGATTGCCACTCGAATCGCCTCGGAATTCCAGCTCGGGCGGCCGCATCGTGCCGGACTGCTTACATCCCTTGCGAGTGGCGGGACTCCATAACCGCTTGCTTAAATCGGATTTGCAACTTCTAAGGATGGTGTCGGAAAATTGATTTCTGGCAAAAATGGCCGTGAACTAACGCTGTGCCGCTTTATTCATCCGGGGAGATATCCGATGGCGCTTTTCGATCGTTTGGCAGTCTATAGAGAGCAAGGTCTCGCTGCCCTAAGAATCATGACTGGTTTACTGTTCCTTGAGCACGGGACCATGAAACTCTTTTCCTTCCCGGTAGCTCAGGGCGGTGATCATCTGTCGCCGCTAATGCTGACTGCGGCACTCCTGGAATTTATCGGCGGCATCCTCATCACCGTCGGCTTCCTCACCCGTCCGGTCGCATTCATTCTTTCCGGACAGATGGCTGTCGCCTATTTCATGGCGCATGCATCAAGGGGCTTCTGGCCCGCGCTGAACAATGGCGAGGCAGCCATCCTGTTCTCGTTCATCTTCATCTACCTGTTCTTCGCAGGCGCTGGCGCGTTTTCGGTCGATAACCGCAAGAAGATCTGACCCCGAAAACATTGAAGCCGGCGAAGTTGCCGGCTTCCTTCATCTTCGCAATTCTTGGAGAAATCAGCCAAGCCGCTCGGCATGCCAGCGCAGGTGATCGTCCATAAAGGTCGAGATGAAGTAGTAGGAATGGTCGTAACGCTCGTGCATCCTGAGCGTTAGGGCGATATCGGTGCCCTTCACGGCTTCCTCGAACAGCCATGGCCGCAGGCCGTTTTCCAGAAAGCCGTCCGCCTTGCCCTGGTCGATCAGGAATTCGGGGAAGCGTGCGCCATCGGCGACCAGCGCGCAGGCATCATACTGGCGCCATAGAGCCTTGTCCGCGCCGAGATATTTTTCATACGCCGGGGCCGACCAGTCTGCTGTCGACGGCTCGACGATTGGCGCGAAGGCTGAGCAGCTCTTGAAGCGATCCGGACTTTTTAGCGCGATGGTCATGGCGCCATGGCCGCCCATCGAATGGCCGAAAATGCCCTGCCTGTCCATGTCGACGCGGAACTGTTCGCTGACGAGCTTCGGCAGCTCCTGCGTGATGTAGGTGTACATCTGGTAGTTTTCAGCCCAAGGCTTTTCGGTCGCATCGAGATAGAAGCCCGCGCCCTTGCCCATTTGCCAGTTGGTCAGTTCGTCGGGGACATCATTGCCGCGCGGGCTGACATCCGGGCATACGATGATCAGGCCGAGTTCCGCTGCAAGACGGCGATACTCGCCTTTTTCCATGACATTGGCATGGGTGCAGGTCAGGCCCGAAAGATACCAGAGCACCGGGCGCGGCTCTTTTGTTGCCTGCGGCGGCACGAAGACCGCAAAGGTCATCTCGCATTTGCAAGCATCCGATTCATGGCTGAAAACGCCCTGCATGCCGCCAAAGGCGGTGTTTTGCGAAATGATCTTCATGGAAATGGTCCTTTCGAGCTTGCTGTGTTGGCGTCCTCAGGTCGCCAGCGAGACGACGGCATTGACCGCAGCGGCTACCAGTATCGTGTTGAAAAAGAAAGAGACGACGGCATGAAGCAGGTTGATTTTGCGCATGTCGGTCGCCGTGATCGCCACATCGGAGGTCTGGGCAGTCATGCCGATGACGTAACCGAAATAAAGGAAATCCCAGGCACCCGGACGATCCGTCTGAGGGAAATCCAGTCCGCCGACCGATTTGCCGTCTTGCTTGTCACCCGGTCGCCAGTAGAGATGAGCGTAGTGCAGCGAGAACATCGTATGGATGGAGAACCATCCAAGAATGACCGCTGCAAAGCCGACTGCCACGTCCACCAGTCCCAACGGTTGTTTCTGGTTCAAGGCTTCGAAGAGCGTGACGAGTGCCACGACGGCTGCGAGCAGGGTAACGGCAAGGATGATTGGCGCGGGTTCATCGGTATTCTGGCCGCTTGCCTGCAGCCGGTCTGCATCGAGATGGCGGATGCGCAAGCCGATCAGGATCAGATAGACCACGAAGAAGACGATCGCGGTCAGAGCTGCCGCGAGTTCAGGCAGCAGCAAGATCAGGACGGGCAGGGCGATGATTGCAGTAATTGCCGCCGCAAAGAAGGGGCCATGGCGGCGATGGCGCCAATGCCGTTTGACTTTGCCGCCCTCGCTTCTTGCCATGCCCAATTCACCCGTATCGTTCAGCCGGCCGATTTTGCCCTGCGGCAGAGCCTGTCGAGGGTTTCCAGAAATGCCGAGCGATCCCGCGGTGAGAAGGCGGCATTGTATCCCTTGCTTTCACCCGTCTCGCGCAGATGAGCGCCGAGGTCGCGCATCGCGGTCGCCATGCCGATATTGGTCTTGTCGAACAGGCGTCCGGTCGGGCCAGTCACCAATGCACCTGCGGCGACACAACGCCCCGCAAGCGGCACGTCTGCAGTCACCACGATGTCACCAGTCGCGGCACGTTCGGCGATCCAGTCATCGGCGGCATCGAAGGCTCCCGAAACGATGACGTTCTTGACCATCGGATCACGGGACGGGCGCAGGCCGGAATTGGCGACAAACGTCACCTCAAGGCCGTGGCGCTCTGCGACCTTCAGAATTTCCGGCTTCACCGGGCAGGCATCGGCATCGACATAGATCAAGGCTATTCGCTTCCTCGTAGACAGATTCAACAAGGAAGCGACTTAGCAGATCACGCCACCGCTGTCGTCTGGTCGTCGACGGTTGCGGCCGGTGCGTTTTTCTTGATGGATTCGATGGCGGCTATGGCAGAGGCCTTGGCTGCATAACCTTCTGAGGAAAACATGCTCTGGCCGTTGGAGGCCTTGAAACGGAAACGAAACTCGCCTGCCTTATCCTTGTAGACTTCGAATTTGTACATGGTTGCTTCCTCTCTCTTCTTCCCGGATAGGATGATAGATCGGGGCAAAGGAAAAGCAAGCGGGGACCTCGTTGGCTCGGAGTTTCCCGATATCGTGCCTTTAAGATCGACAACTTTGCCGTTGACCCAGAAATCGTCATCGAGATCAGGGATTTCAGACGTGTCGATGTCAGAATCCGACAAGGCGGACAGTGTCTTGTTATCCAGTTCTTCCGCGTAACGCGTCGGCATATCGTTCTCTCTCGCGTTTCTTGGCTGGCCTTGCAGAAATGATGCGGATTTTCCATTCCGGTCGGTATGGGCAATTACGATGATAAGGACAGAGCCAATAGACCCGATGCTTATGTGCCGAACTTCACCGTAATCGATCCGGTCGTCGATTGATGTAACAACCGGTCCGTCGAATATCTGAGCGGCTTTTTCGAAGCTCAGGCCATGCTTGGCGATGTCGCTTGCGTTCTTGTCGTCGTCCCACTCGAACATCGCTTGTTACATCCATATGTAGATGCAATCGAAGCGCCATTCAAATCATCTGTCAATCAGTCGGTCAGATCATCAATGGCCGTATCATATCCACATGCGGAATGCCGTCTTCCAGATATTCCTCGGATGTCCGTTCAAAGCCGAGCGAACCGTAGAATTTCTGCAGATGCGCCTGGGCGGAGATCTCGATCGCTTCGCCGGGATAGGCCTTTTCGCATTCGGTGATCGCTTCGCGCATCAGTGCGTCGCCGAGACGCTTTCCGCGGTGGTTGGGCGATACGGCCACGCGGCCGATACGGGGCAGGTGGTCCGGCGTCGGGCGCCAGAGACGGGCGCAGGCGAGCAGGTCCTCGCCATTCATAAGCCGCAGGTGCAGGCAGTCGGGATCGTTGCCGTCAAGCTCGGGATAGGGGCATATCTGCTCGACGACGAAGACGTCGACGCGCATTTTCAGCATGGCATAGAGATCGAGTGCGGAGAACTCGTCGAGCCTCCGCACATCAACCGTATATTTTGACAAGGCGCTCAATAGACGACCACGCCACGGATCGATTCACCCTTGTGCATCAGGTCGAACCCCTTGTTGATGTCTTCAAGCGGCATGGTATGGGTGATCATCGGGTCGATCTGGATCTTGCCTTCCATGTACCAGTCGACGATCTTCGGCACGTCGGTGCGGCCGCGTGCGCCGCCGAAGGCCGTGCCCATCCAGTTGCGGCCGGTGACCAGCTGGAACGGACGGGTGGAGATCTCCTGACCTGCGCCGGCAACGCCGATGATGACCGACTTGCCCCAGCCGCGATGCGACGATTCCAGCGCCTGGCGCATCACCTTGGTGTTGCCGGTGCAGTCGAACGTGTAGTCGGCACCGCCGATCAGGTCGCCATGACGCTTGGTCATGTTGACCAGATAAGGAACGATATCCTCGCCGACTTCCTTCGGATTGACGAAGTGGGTCATACCGAACTTTTCGCCCCATTCCTTGCGATCCGGGTTGATGTCGACGCCGATGATCATGTCGGCGCCGGCAAGCCGCAGGCCCTGCAGCACGTTGAGGCCGATGCCGCCGAGGCCGAAGACGATCGCGGTGGAGCCGATCTCGACCTTGGCCGTGTTGATGACGGCGCCGATACCGGTCGTCACGCCGCAGCCGATATAGCAGACCTTGTCGAAGGGGGCGTCGGGATTGATCTTGGCAAGCGCGATCTCCGGCAGAACGGTGAAGTTGGCGAAGGTCGAGCAGCCCATATAGTGGTGGATCTTGTCCTTGCCGATCGAGAAGCGGCTCGTGCCGTCCGGCATCACGCCCTGGCCCTGGGTCGAGCGGATCGAGGTGCAGAGATTGGTCTTGCGCGAGGTGCAGGAATAGCATTCGCGGCATTCCGGCGTGTAGAGCGGAATGACGTGATCGCCCTTCTTCAACGAGGTGACGCCGGGGCCGACATCGACGACGATGCCGGCGCCTTCATGGCCGAGAATGGCCGGAAACAGGCCTTCCGGGTCCGCGCCCGAGAGGGTGAAATCGTCGGTGTGGCAGATCCCGGTGGCCTTGATCTCGACCAGCACTTCGCCGGCCTTCGGGCCGTCGAGCTGAACCGTCATCACTTCCAGCGGTTTACCTGCCTGAACGGCAACAGCGGCGCGGACATCCATCGTGTCACTCCCTTGGTTTGAAATTTAAAAGTCTTGTTACTGAATTAGAATCTGCGCGGACTTTTGCACGCTGAAGCGATCCGGCTCAAGCCGGAACCGGACGTGGCTTGCCGCAAAAACGACAGGTGCCGATCACGCTTTGATCAGCGGGGTTCGATGATCGGAACGTGAGGGGCAAGATCGCGCGACATGCGGCCATCGAGCCGTGGATCGTCGCAGATTTCGACCATGAAGGCATAAGGTGTGAAGCCGGAGCGCTGATAGAAGGCCAGCGCCGCCGGATGGTCGAAATTGCAGGTATGGACCCAGAAACGGCTGATTGGCCGCGACCATGCGTTGTCGATCGCGGCATTCATCATGATGCGGCCTGCGCCATTGCCGATCGCTTCCGGCACGACGCCGAAGAAGGCGATCTCGCATTCGCCCTCTTGACGGAAATCGAGTTCCAGAAGTCCCAGTCGACGTTTTCCGTCGGTCAGGACGTAGATCTCGATCAGCGGATCGGTGATGATCGCTTGCAGTTCCGCATCCGGCATGACGATACGCGATACCCACAGCCAATCCTCGCCGACACGACGATACAGGTCGCGATAGTCACTGACCGAAGGTTCTGCCCAGCGTTCGACCCGCAGACCGGTTTCCGGCGGCAAAGGCCGGGCGGCCGGGCGCTCGAACATTTCGAGGCAGGTGACCATGTTGGCAAGCTTTCCCGCAGGAACGGGAGAGTAGCCGAAGGGGAGCGTGGGGTTCGACGTTTGCATGCGCTCTTGGACTGTTTTGCCCGGCGCATGTCAACCGTTGCCAAGGAAAATTCAGCTTCAAGCCACGCGTTCGTTCCAGGTCGCGATGTCGTCATCGGTCAGAAGCCAGGGATGGGAGCGAAGGCTCTCTATATGGCGCTCTTCGCCTGCCACATAGTCCATCACTTCCTGCCAGCCGGGATGGTTGTCCCGATGCCTTATGACGTCGTCTATCATCGCGAGGCTGGATGCTTCCAGCGCCGAAATGAAGAGGCGACCGCCATCGACCCGGCACCGCAAGAGCCGCCAGACATAGGCCATGTCATCGGCAGTGATCCCCGCATGACGAGGTGCAGGCACGCCGTAGGATAACTCCGGGGGAGCCAGAAGCTTGTGGCGCAACTGGTCGAGTGCGAAGGCCGACAGGAGATCCGGACAGCTTTCTGCACGTTCGATCGCGTGGAGAAGCGTTTCGAGCTGCAACTGATGCTCGATCCGGCCCTCAAGCGCCAATGCACGGATCAGCCATGCGGCTTTCGCGGCGTCCAGGCGTCCGCGAGGTGGTGCGGTGTCGACGATGAATGCCGCCAGTTGTTCGACGAAATAGATCGGCCATTCTTCGCAATGAACCGGGCACATGTCGTTCAAGGCGAGAAGCAGGAGCGCGTCGTCGTAACCACGGATTCCGTTCGTGAAGGCGTATTTTCGCAGAATCAACAGGTCATGCCTGTCGATGCGGCCCTTTCCGGCGATGACACATGCCGGAAAAGAAAAGCGTATGCCGCTCATCTCTTTCTCCGTTTCATCATGAAACTGATATTGCTCTTAGTTTGGAGAAGTTGAGAGCCAGACAATAAGGGCGGTTAACGAAGACTAGCCAAGCGGCGGTTCGGCCGAAATCTGTCTCACCCTGATACGTTCGCGCCAGATGATGAACAGGCCGGAGGCGACGATGATCCCGATCCCAAGCCATTTGGAGGCCGTCGGGAAATCGGAAAACAGAAGATATCCGAGCACGGTTGCCGAGATGATCTCGAAATACTGGAACGGCGCCAAAAGCGATAGCGGCGCCATGCGGAAGGCCCGCACCACTAGCAGATGAACGTAACCGGACAGGCTGCCCAGGATGATCAGCAGAAGCAGGCCGAGACCGGATGAGGGTAGGGACGCTTCGAACTCTACGGGATAGATGAAATGGCCCGCCAGCAGCCCAACGGTCATGAACAGGGTTCCACCAACGCCGGCGACGAACTGCATGGTCAGCGGTGAGTCGGCATCGCCGATCGCGCGATTGAGAAAAAGGTAGAGCGTGTAGAGAAAGGCGCAGAGGACGGGCAGTAGAGCCGTCCAGCCAAAGATCTCGTAACTCGGCTGAATGACGATCATCGCGCCGCCGAAACCGATGGCAATCGCGAGCCATCTGCGCCAGCCGACCTTTTCGCCTAAGAACAGCGCCGACATCATCGTCAGCATGAAGGGCTCGACGAAATAGATGGCGAAAACGTCTGCCAGAGGCATGTATTTGACCGCCATGAAGAACATCAGGCTGGCTGCGGCATGCAGCGCGCCGCGCAGAAGGTTCATCCAGGGTCGCTTGCCGCCACGGATCGCGCCGGGCACGAAAAACGCGATCGGCAGCAGCGCCAGAAACTGGAAAAAGAATCGGTAGAAGGTCACTTGGCCCGGCGACATGGTCTCGAAAGTCGCCATGTATTTGGCGATCGCATCCATCATCGGCAGGACGACCATGCAGGCCGCCATGATGGCCATGCCCTTGATCGGATTTTGCGGATGAGAATCGGACATGGCAGCACTCTTGATGATGCGGTTGTTGAACCATAGCCGGCAACCGCCTTCAAGTTGGGGCCTTCATTTGAAAGACGGTATCCTACGGTGGCGGGTCTTCGCTACCGTACAGAAGGCAGAGTGTTGTCTTTCACCTCTATACACCCGGCGGTTTTGCCTCGACAGTTTCAGCATTGATTCGAGGGAAGCCGATGAAATTCATATCGCCGCTTGCACTTGTTCTTGGCATTGCGTTTGCCCAACCAGTATTTTCCGGCGATCTCGTCGATGAAGTCCGTATCGGAGCTGGCGGCCTGCTCCAGAGCGACGGCTCGAAGGACAAGGGCGCGGTCGGATCCGCAGAAATTTATCTCGCCCCGTTCAAAACCTCCCGCACCGGGGCGGCAGCAGTGCTTCTCGAGCCGAGAATCCAGCTTGGCGTCTCGGGTGGGCCGGACGCGACGGATCAGGCCTATGCCGGGCTGAACTGGCATGTGCCGCTCGGCGAGACGTTTTTCGCCGAGGCGGGAATTGGCGGGACTGTCCATAACGGCAATCTTGATACCGGTGACGGGCCGCTGCTGGGATGTCGTTTTCTATTTCGCGAGCATGTGGCGCTCGGCATGCGCCTGAACGACACCGTCAATCTCATGGCGACGGCGGATCATTCGTCTCACGCAAACCTTTGCGACGGGCCGAACGATGGCCTTACCCATGTCGGTCTGGCGATCGGCGTGAAGTTCTAGGCACAACAGGCTTCCGATTCGTCCGTGTCCGCTGGCGCGGATGATCGGCCATACCTATCTCCCTGTCGAAATCAGGAGATCTTCGTTGTCGGAATTCATCAGCTATCTATTCGCCATCTTTGTCGTCACACCGCTTCAGGCTGAGTTGTCGCAACGTCTGCAGGGCGTGCCGTCGCAGGAACTCGTGGAGGCGGGCAAGGCCTGCATTTCCGTCGAGGCACCGGAACTGTTGCGCTATGCGCAGGAAAACTGGGGCTGGGCTGCGGCCAATGCGATTGGCGTCAGCGCCGGCCTTGTCGACCCTATGACACTGCTTCCGCAGGGCAATGAGAACTGCCGTCTGGTGATCCAGTCCCTGGCCGTCGAAGGCTCTCGCAACGCCTGATCTCGCGTCGTCTCTGTCGCAAATAGGCGAGCCGGTCGGGCGTCCCGCAATGATTCAGCTTGCGGGACGCCGCATCAAGTAACTCATTGCCAGAAAACAAAAAACCCGGCCGAAGCCGGGTTGATTTGGTGCGGTCGAGAAGACTCGAACTTCCACGGGTTGCCCCACAGCGACCTCAACGCTGCGCGTCTACCAATTCCGCCACGACCGCATCGTGGTAGGCCGAATTGCTTCGGCGAGGCAGCATCTAGCAAATGGATTCCGGCTGCACAAGTGTGCCGTGACAGTTTTTTGAAAGAAAAAACAATGTCCACAGCCGCCGCCTTTCGCGGTTGATATGAACCCCTTGTTTTGCGGGCCTCAGAGGCGCATTGCAAATTTACAATCTTCTTGTCAGAAGGCCTGTCATGCAGACACGTACCGATCTCGACCACCAGATGTTCCCTGCAGCGCACTGTCCGCCGGTGCGCTGGCGCATCTCGGACTGTCCCGTGCCCTATGAAGAAGCGCTTGAGACGATGGAGCGCGAAGTCGCCGCAATTGCCGACGGCAAGGCGGACGAACTCGTCTGGCTGCTTGAGCACCCGCCGCTTTATACGGCAGGCACCAGCGCCAACTCCGCCGATCTGATCGAGCCGAACAGATTCCCTGTTCATGAAACCGGTCGCGGTGGGGAATATACCTATCATGGTCCCGGCCAGCGGGTGGCCTATGTGATGCTCGACCTCAAGCGCCGCCGTCAGGATGTACGCGCCTATGTCGCTGCACTTGAGCAGCTGGTCATCCAGACCCTGGAGTTGATGAATGTTCGCGGGGAACGACGCGAAGACCGAGTCGGCGTCTGGGTTCAGCGGCCTGAAAAGCCTCGCCTGCCGGATGGAAGCATGGCGGAAGACAAGATCGCAGCTTTCGGCATTCGCCTACGCCGTTGGGTGAGTTTTCACGGCCTTTCATTGAATGTCGATCCGGATCTTTCGCATTTTTCCGGCATCGTGCCCTGTGGCGTGACATCCTACGGCGTGACGAGCCTTGTCGATCTCGGCATGCTTGTGCTGATGGAGGATGTGGATATTCGGCTCCGCGAGGCCTTCGAAGAGATTTTTGGGCCGACGGTCATCGAGAAGGCATAAGCAGAATGGTCGATCTGAAAATCAAGAAGCGCCCGATCGGGGCTGTGGCCAAGGTTCAGCGAAATGGTCACCCGCAGGTGACGAGCCGAACCGGCGGCGAGATCGGTGTCGTGACCGGCGCATCCGAAGAGGGGTTCAATCCGCTCGATCTGATGTTTGCGTCGCTTTCCGCCTGCCTAGTGCTGAGCGCACGGATCGCGGCCAGCAAACTTTCGGTTCTCGACCGATTTGACGGAGCTTCGGCTGATGTAACGGGTGAAAAGTCAGCCGAAGAACCTTATCGGATCGAGCGCTTCATCGTTGCGATCACGATCGATGGCGATTTCACCCAAGAAGAGCGCCGCCAGATCGTTCATATGGCCGAGGAAATATGCACGGTCAGCAATACGCTGAAGATGCGCCCGGAAATTTCGCTCTCGGTCGGCTGACGGGTTCAGTCCTCATCCGGAATGCGGCTGTCGACTCCGGCCAGACGCAGGTGGTTGATGATCCTGCCTACACCAGCGACATTCCGGGTCGCGCCAATGATGTCATGTGAAGTCGCAGCATCATCGACCTGACCTTCTATCGTAACGTTGTTCCGATCCACATGGATGTCGATCAGGTCCATGTCGACGATCCCCAGCGCATCGATAGCATCGGTGACACGTTCCTCAAGGTCATCCCAGTTCTCAAGCCCTGTCGTGCCGGGCCGCAGGCTGTCGCGCTGGGGTTCTTCAAGCCCGTCGAAGCCTGCCTCGTCGATCAGAAAGCCGGGATTGCGGCCTGTCTCCACGTCGGGACTTGTGCTGCCATAGGCGGCATTGTCGACCGGACCGGCAGCCTGGCCGGGCTTGTCGGCATAGGGCCACCCGTCATCCAGGTTTCGGTCGTCGAAATCGCGAAAATCCTCTTCGCGGGAAATGTCGTTTATGTCTTTTTTCGGTGACATGGTGCCTCCGTGCCCTGTCTCGTTCCTGCGGCGCACCGCGGAGCTCGTTTCTAGTTCGGTAGACCTGCCTTGTTGCCGGTCAGGGTCAAATGATTCTCCACGTCGTGGACGCCATCGACCGTTTCGGCCGCGAGAATCACCTTGCGCGCCGTCATGATTGTGTCGACAGCGCCTTTCAGCACCACGGTCGTGCCCTTCACATGAGGTTCGACCGCGGATGTGTCGATATCCGGCAATGAGGCAATGCGTGCCGCAACATCACTACCGATCTTGCTGTCTTCGATCTTGGATGTTTCCGTCATGGTCTTTCTCCTCGTTCAACCATGAGCGGGTAACGCGCGAAGCCTCGCCGGGTTCGCGGGAAAATTCTATTTTTCCTTCTGCCACTTTTTCACCAGCCGCTCGCGCTTCAGTCGCGACAGCCGCTTCAGCCAGAAAATGCCATCAAGCTGATCGATCTCGTGCTGGATGCAGACCGCGTGAAAATCCTTCGCCTCTTCTTCATGGGGATTGCCGGACAGATCCTGGTAACGAAACCTGACTTGGCGCGGGCGCTCCACCTCATCGGTCGCTCCCGGCATGGAAACGCTGCCTTCCATATGCCTGATGGTCTCGTCGCTCGCCCACAGGATCTCCGGGTTGACGTAATAAAGCGGTCCCTGGCTTGCTGAGAGTTCCAGCACGAAAAGGCGCTGGAATACGCCGATATGCGCGGCCGTGATGCCGACGCCGGGGGCGTCGCGCATCGTCTCCAGCAAATCCTGTGCGAGGTTCGACAGGGTCTCGTCGAAGCTTGAAACCGGCTCGCAGATCATGGAAAGGCCCGGATCGGGATAGCTCAGAATGGTGCGGACGGTCATGTCGTTTCTCTTGTTGTGACATGGCGGCAGATCTGCCACTCCATGATGAAATGCGGATAAAAAGCCGTTTCGCGGCTGTCGATAAAATTGCTTCAGTCTTTCATGCTATCTGATTGTTGACTATATGTTTTCCGTCGCTGTACCGGCAGTGGCAATCGTGCACGGCGAGGGCGGTTGATGAGTGATATCCAGAACGACACGCTCATCAGCCGGAAAGCCGGCAGTGAGGAGCATGATATCTATTCCGAAGACGGTTCTATCCGCTCGGACTTTCTGGCGCGCGTCGGCGCAGCTATTGCTGACCGCGATGTGCTTTTCCTTCGCCAGAATGTCGCGAAGCTGCATGAATCCGAACTCGGTGACCTGCTCGAATCGATCCTGCCGGACCAGCGCCTGGCGCTGGTCAAACTGCTCGGCAAGGATTTCGACCTTACGGCTCTTACCGAAGTTGACGAAGCCATCCGTATGGAGATCGTCGACCAGATGCCGAACGAGCAGATCGCGGCTGCGATCGGCGATCTCGATTCGGACGATGCCGTCTATATTCTCGAAGACCTCGACCATCAGGACCGCGAAGAAATTCTCGCGCAGTTGCCTTTTACCGAGCGGGTGCGGTTGCGGCGTGCGCTGGATTATCCCGAAAGCTCCGCCGGCCGGCGCATGCAGACCGAATTCGTCGCCGTGCCGCCGTTCTGGACCGTCGGCCAGACGATCGACTATCTGCGCGACGAGGAAAATCTGCCGGACAGCTTTTCGCAGATCTTCGTCATCGATCCGACGTTCCGGCTGCTCGGTATCATCGATCTCGACCGTATCCTGCGCTGCAATCGGCAGATCCGGATCGAAACGATCATGCGGGAAACCAACCACCCGATCCCGGCCGACATGGACCAGGAAGAGGCGGCCCAGATCTTCGAGCAGTACGACCTTCTGTCTGCCGCCGTTGTCGATGACAATGGCCGCCTCGTCGGTGTGCTGACCATCGATGACGTGGTCGATGTGATCCAGGAAGAGGCGGAAGAGGATATTCGCCGCCTTTCCGGTGTCGGCGACGAAGAACTGTCCGACTCGGTGAAGGATACCTCGCGCTCACGCGTGCCGTGGCTGATGGTCAATCTCGTCACTGCTTTCCTGTCGGCATCCGTCATCGGGCTGTTCGAGGCGACGATCGAAGAGATCGTGGCGCTTGCCATCCTGATGCCGATCGTCGCCGGCATGGGCGGCAACGCCGGCTCTCAGACAATGACGGTGACGGTTCGGGCGCTCGCCACCCGCGATCTCGACATCCATAATGCCTGGCGTGTCGTGCGCCGCGAGGCGGGCGTCGGTCTGATCAACGGCATGCTGTTCGGCACCGTCGTCGGTTCTGTGGCCGGCTGGTGGTTCGCCGATCCTCACCTCGGAATGGTGATTGCGTCGGCGATGATGATAAACATGTTTGCTGCTGCGATGGCAGGCATGATGATACCACTGCTGCTCGACAAGGCAGGGACCGACCCGGCGGTTTCGTCTGCGGTGTTCGTGACCGCAATCACGGATATGACCGGTTTCATGAGTTTCCTCGGCCTTGCAACACTATGGTTGCTGAAATAGGCACGGTTTGACTGTTACGTAAAAGTCAATTATTTTCGCGGGTCACAGCAAGGAAGTGACGTGGACAAATATTACAGCATAACCGAACTGACCCGCGAATTTGGCGTATCGACACGCACATTGCGATTCTACGAGGACGAAGGCCTGCTTCATCCCGAACGTCGCGGCCGGACACGTCTGTTCCGGGCGGCGGATCGTCGCCTGCTTCTGGAGATATTGCGTGGACGTCGCATCGGCTTCACGATCTCCGAAATCCGCGAGATCATCCAGGTCTACCGTGAACCTCCCGGCGAAATGGGCCAGCTCAAGCTGTTGATGAAACGCGTCGATGAAAAGCGTGACGAATTGCGTCAGAAGCGCAAGGATATCGACGAAACGCTGGCCGAACTCGACAATGTCGAAGAGGCCTGCCTTACGCGTCTGGCCGAAATCGGCGTCGGCACCTGAGGCTTTACTGCCTCAGGGCTGCTGCGCGTCGATCGAGCATTCCTGCGCCATGATCTGAACCCGGTTATCCTGCGCGTTGATCGTGCCGTTCTGCAGCGGCGTCATCAACTGTTCCGCGATCAGCTTGTCGGCTGTGCATCCGCAAAAACGCTGGCAGAGAGCGGGATCGCCCGTCTCTCGCAGGCAGCTGGGCTGGCAGCTGTTCATATAGACGAGCCGCGGATCAGGGGCCGGAGCCGGCGAAACAAGCGAGAAGAGATAGACGAGCGCAATCAGGATCGGCTGGTGGACCAGATAGACGATCAGGCTGTGGCGGCCGGCCTTTGCAAGCATCGTATGGGTGGACTGCAGTTTTGCCAGTCGTCCCGTCCAGCCGCGGGCAATGGCGAGCCGGGTAACTGCTATACCCATCAGAAGCGCCGCCAGCCAGGGGAATAGCGGCACGTAATCGTTCGAGCGCGGCGGGAAATCGGCAAAGCCGATCCAGGCCAGCCAGCGCGTTTCAAACAGCGATGACTGCAGCATGCCGGGCATGACAACGGCATCGACAATCATGGCGGCGACGATCATGACCGGTACCGCGAAAGCGATGGCGAGTGGCAATTGCAGGAAGGCCAGGCCGATCAGGCTCGACAGGGCGATATTGTGCAATATGCCGAAAAAGATCCATTCCTGCGGAAAGATGAAAAACGTAGCGATGCTGATCGCGATGGCCGCGCCCGCCACGATGGTGAGGCGTTTCCAGAAGGAAGGCCAGCGTATGCCGCGACCATGCGCCAGAACCAGGCTCACACCGGCGAGAAACAGGAACGAACTGGCGATCGCGCGGGCATAGAGCCGGAAGAACCCCTGGGTTGCCGTGCCGGGATCGACATAGCCGAAGAACTCGATGTCCCATGTGAAGTGATAGGTCGCCATTGCGATCAACGCTATGCCGCGAAGCGTATCGATCAGCAGGATACGAGGCGCTCGCTCGCTTGTCGGCTGCGGTTGGGTGTCGGCTGCAGTCACTCTCTTCAAATCCCTCAGTCGTCTTCCATGATGGCGAGCCGCGCCTCGGAAAAATACTGGCGGCGGACCAATGCCACGATGATGATCACCGTCGTTGCCATGAACACATAGGGTCCGGCGAACCAACCGAGATAGCCGATCGACAGAAAAAGCGTCCTGAGACCGGAATTGAAGTGCTTAGCCGCAATCATGTTCATTCTGATGACATGATCGGCGGCCCGGCGCGCCGTCTCGGGGTCGGCTTCAGCCTCCCTTGTCATAGGCAGGCCGCCGAAAAGGATCGTGCAATAGTTGAACAGGCGATAGGCCCAGCCGAACTTGAAGAAGGCGTGGCCGAGAAGAAATGCCAGTCCACCAACCTTCATTTCGAAGACGGCCTGTCCGCCATAAGGGACAAAGGGCAGGTGAGAGAAGACCGCATTGACTTTTTCGGTCGAGCCGAGAAGGGCGAAACAGCTGCCCAACGCGAAGATCGACGAGGTGGCGAAAAATGCAGTCCCGTTCTGCAATCCGGCGAAGATCTGCGTATCGATCATCCGCAATTCACGCTTCAGGGAATTGTAGATCCAGCGATGCCTTCGCTCGACCATGGCCTGGTTGAGGCTCTGTCGTGGAAGATATTTTCCTCCCGAACCCGCTGAAAACCAGGAGTAAGCCGCCCACAGAAAGGCGAAGAGGGCGAGCGCAATGTAATCTGCCAGAATCATGGAAAACTGCCGGAAGCCGAAATCGTATCATCCGACTTTTGCGTTGTTTCATCCGTCGCGGCAAGGGGAGCGATCAATCGCTGCCAAGAGTTTATGTGGACTTGCGCATCTTACGACAAGACAGCATATGTGATCCGCGCCTCATGTCGTTGATGTCCAATAGTGTGTCGGATCGCCAACATGACGGCACACTCATATGACATAGGCTGAGACCGAGTTTGATCGGGCAGCCAGTATCTGGCCAGTATCTGGATTGTAGACTTCCATGTTTCTCTCCGTCTTCGACGTTTTCAAGATCGGCATCGGCCCGTCGAGTTCCCACACGATGGGGCCGATGTCGGCGGCCAACCGGTTTCTCGACCTCATCCTGTCCGACGACTGGCCGCGTCCCGCCGGTGCGCATGTTGCCGCCCTTCAGGCTTCGCTGCATGGCTCGCTCGCCTTCACCGGCATCGGGCATGGAACGGGCAGGGCGGTCATTCTCGGCCTGATGGGCGAAGCGCCGAACACTGTCGATCCGGACCGGATGGACGCGATCATCGAAGAGGTGGAGCGGACAGGCCGCGTGACGCCACCCGGTCATCCGGCATATTACTTCCAGCCGAAGACAGACCTTATTTTCGACAAGAAGCAGGCACTGCCGGGACACGCCAACGGCATGAGCTTTTCGGCCCTCGACAAGGATGGCCGGTTGCTTCTCAAGCGGATCTATTACTCGATCGGCGGCGGTTTCGTGGTTACCGATACCGAGCTTGAGGCAATGCGCGCAACGAAGGACGCAGGCGGCGGCGATCGCGTGCCCTATCCGTTCGCGACTGCCCGGCAGATGCTCGAGATGTCCCACGGCGCCGGTCTTTCGATCGCGCAGATGAAGCGGGCCAACGAATTGACCCACACGAGCGCGCAGGCGCTGGACGAGGGTATAGACGCGATCTGGGAGGCGATGAACGGCTGTATCGATCGTGGCCTCAAGGTCGATGGCATCATGCCGGGCGGACTCAAGGTCAAGCGGCGGGCGAGGGCGATCCATGATCGTCTCAACGAGGAATGGCGCAGCAACAGGCCTAATCCCCTCCTCGCCAATGACTGGCTCTCGGTTTACGCCATGGCGGTGAACGAGGAAAATGCCGGCGGCGGTCGCGTCGTGACGGCGCCGACCAATGGCGCTGCCGGCGTCATTCCCGCAACGCTCAAATATTTCCTGCATTTCCACGAGGATGCGACGAAAGACGATATCCGCGAATTCCTGCTGACGGCTGCTGCGATCGGCGGCATCATCAAGCATAATGCCTCGATCTCCGGCGCCGAAGTCGGCTGTCAGGGCGAGGTGGGGTCTGCGGCGGCCATGGCCGCAGCGGGGCTGGCCGCCGTGATGGGCGGCTCTCCGGAGCAGATCGAGAACGCCGCCGAGATCGCGCTCGAACACCATCTCGGCATGACATGCGATCCGATCGCCGGTCTTGTCCAGGTTCCCTGTATCGAGCGAAACGCGCTGGGTGCGGTCAAGGCCGTGACCGCCGCTTCGCTTGCCATCAAGGGCGACGGCACGCATTTCGTGCCGCTTGATGCCTGTATCGAGACGATGCGCCAGACCGGCAACGACATGAGCGAGAAGTACAAGGAAACGTCTACCGGCGGCCTTGCCGTCAATGTGGTGGAGTGCTGAACGCGCTTATCGCTGTGGACCCGGTCGGGATTTGACTTGACTGGCGGCCTTGGCGGGTCTTCAAGCCAATTATGGCTCTTCATCTCATCAAGCTCTGCGTCGGCGCCGACAGTATCCAGGATCTGAGAGACTGGGTTTCCGAGCGATCCCTGACCGCGATGGCTGCCGGCCTCGAGCCGCACAGCATACATACGACCCGCATGGTTCCCAAGCGCGTGGAAGAACTGCTCGACGGCGGTTCTCTCTATTGGGTCATCAAGGGGCAGGTTTCCGCCCGGCAAAATTTGCTCGACCTGCGCACCTTTACCGGTGGTGACGGCATTCAGAGATGCGAATTGGTTCTAGGCCCGGAAGTGATAGAGACCGCGTCGCAGCCGAAGCGACCGTTTCAGGGCTGGCGTTATCTGAAGGATGAGGAAAAGCCGCGCGATCTCGGTGCGCTGGGCGACGATGTCGCGGCGCTTCCAGAAGACCTGCGCCGCGAACTGTCGGATCTGGGTTTGCTTTAAACTTCAGTTTTAGCCGGAAGCCTCATTCTGACCGGTACACGGCCGGAATGTGCTGCCACATGCAGGTGGATACCTGATTCCGGCTGCGACTGCCGCCAGGCGCGTGCGCCATGGCTCAGGAGAAGAGAGACCAGATCCCGGGTCTTTTCCTTCGAGCGGGTCAGGCCGAGACCTGCAAGCCGCATCGCCGCTTCATGAAGCGGATTGAGTGCCACGCCTCTGGCCCTGGACAAATGAGCCGTACCGAGATTGGCGCTGTTTTCATTCATTCCCATCGGAAACCCCGTTTACACATTACATTTCGAGATTTCGCCGAGCCATTTGCGGCCCGGTGTTGAGGCGAGGGCCATAGGCCCTCACCATTACTGCATGGAAGCCCAGCAGCTCACGCCCTTCTTCTTCAAGACGTTGCAGGCATCCACCGCGGTCTTCTGATCGTCGAAGCCACCAAAGCGGGCGCGGTAAATCTGTTCGCCCTTGTTGCTGAAGGCGACCGTAAAGGGTTTGGCGGAACGCAATACCTTGCCGCCTTTATCCTGCGCATTCTGCAGGAGATCGAGAGCCATCTTCTCACTCGGAGAAACGCCAATCTGAATAACCCAGCCGGACATGGCCGAAGCCGACGCACTTGTGCGGGTCGAAGCCGTGGTGACCTGATCGACAGGTTCTGAAGGCTGGTCACGCCTGGTTGCAGCGGCTTCACGCTTCGGCAGGGATGCCTGGGGAGTGACTGCGGCAAGTGCCTGGGTGGCAGACCTGCTCTGCGCGCTTTCGCCAGCATAGGCCGAGGCAGCTGCTGCAACTTTCGGCACGGCAAGTGGTGCTGTCGGACGCTGCTCGCGCTGTTCGTAACGGGCATCGGGCATCGGGCCGCTATTGGGAAGGTCGAGTGCAGCCACCTGGCGGCTTTCCGACACTTCGGCCATTACTGCGGGGGTGCGCGGAACCGGCGTCGCGGGGACGGAGGGAGCGGTCTGCGCGATCAGGTTGGAACTGCCGCCGCGGGAAGCTTTGGGCAGATATTCTGCAACCAGCTTGCGCATTGTCGCATCGCGGGCGGCGCTCGAGCGGCCACCGAGAACGACGGCAACGATAGAGCGTCCGTCGAGCTGTGCGGAAGTGGCAAGGTTGCTGCCTGCAGCCCGGGTGTAGCCCGTCTTGATGCCGTCTACGCCCTTGACGGTACCGACGAGGCGATTGTGATTGCCGATCGTCTGCTTGCCGAACTGGAAGGAGCGAATGCTGAAATAGCCGTAATACTGCGGGAAATGCTGACGCAGTGCGATTCCGAGGCGGGCCTGATCGCGGGCGGTCGTCATCTGTGCGGTGTTCGGTAGGCCGTTTGCGTTGCGGTAAGTCGTTCGGGTCATGCCGAGCGCACGGGCTTTGTTGGTCATCAGCTGTGCGAAACGTTCTTCCGAGCCGCCAACATATTCACCGAGTGCCGTCGCCATGTCATTGGCGGAGCGAGTCACCAGGGCACGGATTGCCTGGTCTACGGTGATCGAGCCACCGGCGCGCACGCCGAGCTTGGACGGGGGTTCTTTGGCGGCATTGGCCGAAACAGGCACTTTCGAATCAATCGAGAATCGACCCGCTTCAAGTGCCTCGAATGTAAGATAGAGGGTCATCATCTTCGTGAGCGATGCCGGATAGCGCAGGCCGTCCGGATCTTCACCGTAAAGCACCTTGCCCGACTTCGCATCGACAACGATGCCTGCATATTTAGGATCCGCATGCGCCGGCTGCGCAACAGCGGATAGCGACAACGCAATTGCGAAGAAGTATCCGAGGCGTTTTGCCTGCGTTTTCACTGCACTCTTGGGAAGAGACGCCGGGAACATGGTTTTCAACACTGCCGCACTCATCGATTCTGTCATTTTTCAATAGATCCGGACGTGCCCCCACCCCGGATTGCTAGTGAAGCAATCTAGGAGAACAGCGTTACCAAGAGGTTTATGATGAACGGCCACTTACTTCGATTTGAAGCATTTTAGTCGCCTTTCGAGGCGGAGTTGCTGCCGGTGGCATCAAGCCGCGCGCCGACAAAAGACCGAACTGCGGCATCAATATGATTCCAGTCCTTCAAAAGATTGCTGGAGAATCGATAAAGCACGGTGAGATCGCGTCCGACATGGATATCCCGCTGGCAATCGCCGCTGGTGGCGCGCTCGCCCGGCGATGGCAAAAGGCAGCGCACGGCGAAAGGCGGCTGGCCGGAAGGTTCCGCGGTCAGCAGGACTTCATTGCCGTAGCCGCTCGTATTCTTCAGCTGATGGAGCGTCAGTCCATTGCCGTAGGCTTCGGGCGGACCGCCGAAGAGCTGGGTGTAGATCGGCTCAAGTCGGCCCGACATGTCCTTCGACATGGTACTCTGGGAAATCTGCAGGAAAATCAGCAGGTCAGGGCGTTCGATATTGTCGAAGCTGTCGCGTCGTTCATGGCTGTAGCCCATCATTCCCGGCCAGGTGAGGTAGAGGTCGATACGCTCTGCCGGGCCGGATCGGCGCTGTTCAGCGAATCGAATCGTGTTTTCGGGAACCTGCAGCGTGTCTTCGCCGATGGTGACGGCCAGCATGGCGCCACTTTCCGAGTGGCCGCCCAGCGCCATGCGCTGGCCAAGCCAGCGGCCACCGACGCTGATCGCAAGGATGATTGCAACGAGCAGGATCGTGGCCAGCGTCAGCCGCTGCAGAAATCGATCGGAAATGAGTGGCAGGTCTTCCTGCTGCTGCGCTGAGGCGCGGCGTGTCATTGTTATGCCCCGTGTCCAGATGCCGTTATGCGGGACCGGAACAGGATACGGGGTCCAAACGCTTCTACCCGCGATAGTCTCGCGGGCAGGGTTAATTTTTGGTGAATTCGTTAAGGTCTGTTTACTGGCTGACGCTGCCGACGGCGATGGCGCGGCCATCCTGGAGCTTAACCCAACGCGACGGATCAACTGTGTCCTGACGCTTCAGGTAGGTGTATTCCGTGTCCATCCAGGGCAGGACCTTGTTGCGCATGTTGTCGAGGATGTAGTCGCCGCGATCGGTGCGGACGGTGAGGACGGCATGGCCTTCGCCGTTCGGCTGCAGCACGACGGTGATCAGCAGGTCCGATGCATCAAAGCCCTTCTGCATCAGCATCTTGCGCTTCAGCAGAACGAAGTCCTCGCAATCGCCTGCCGTCGTTGGGTAGGTCCAGAACTCCTCGACGCCGTAAAGTTCCTGGTCGGTCATCGGGGTGATGTCGGTGTTGACCGTGTAGTTGACGTCAAGCAGCGTGCGCCAATTATCTTCCGTCAGCGCAACCGGACCGGCATCGCCCTTAAGCGGCTTGCATTCGCTGACATAGGTCTTGCAGAATTCGTAATGACCGATCGGCGGGCTCGCTTTGCCGATGACGCGCATGGCACCGGCCGGCATTGCAAGCGATGGTGCGGCAGCTGCGAGTGCGATGGCGGCGGTCAGGAATACCTGTGCAAGTCTTTTCGGAAGCGTCATTTTTTCTGTCTCCCCGTGGTTGGTGAGACAATGCCGGAAAGCCTTTGAGTGAACGCAAAATAGCGACGTAAAATCAATCGCTTATTGTAATAGATATTGACGAAAAACCGAATAAAACACGCGTTGTTTTTGAATAAAAGACGACGAAAATTCGCGGCAAATTTAGCTAAAATTCTACTCGAATCCGGCCGACCTTCTCGTAAGTCTCTGGAATCTCGTCACGTCAGTCTGTTCGTGCTCTCGCCAATCGTAAGGCGGCTGGGATGTGTATGCTTCGACCGGCTTCGAAAATGCAGTTCAAATTGCTCTGACGGCGCGCAAAAACGCCCTTCTAGGCCTGCAAAATTGCCTGGAAAAAAATCCCGAAAAGATACATTTTTTTTGATACTGACCGATTTTCGGACGGCAGTGCGTGGGGAGCCGCCGTTTTCGTGTCGATTTCGGACGTGGAAACGAACGAACGATCGGCTGAAAATGATATCGGGAGATTAGGGTGCTGTCGCGCGCAGACGGTCCGCAGCCTTGCTGTGGTGAGGTGCTTTAAGCTTTAAAGCGAAGAGTTGAGGTAGGGCGAGCCAAACTGGATTCTCGCGAAACGCGTCAGAGGAATTCCGTCAGGGCTTCGCGCGACTGGACCGACGCGAATTCGATCGCGACGCCTTCCATGAAATGGCGGACGACGCGGCCGCGCATATTGCCAAGTCGCACCGGGGTTCCGATGACCGGCCTGATCTCAACATCGACAGCTGCGCCCGACAAGGAAAGGTCCATTAGGCGGCAGGAATAGCGGCTGCCATCTTCGAGAGTCAGTTCAGTCAGCGTGTTGCGCGGCATCAGGCGATCGTGTCGACGATCTTCCGGCAGGCCAAGCTCGTGCTTGTTGGCAATCCAGGTCAGCTGGGCTGCCAGCTTCTCGCGCTTTCGCTCGGTGGCGTTGATTGACAATACAAAGCCATCGTTGGTGAGGCTGATCACATTGCCTTCAAGTCGTCCAAGATGGTCGAGATAGGCTATGACGCGCTCGTTCAGGCGCGGCTGTCCGGCGCAGACAAAGTTCACGTCGCCGGGCGACATGTCTATAACCGTGCAGGGGTATTCTTCATGATCAGCCAGCATGAGACGTCCTTCGACGTTGACCGCGACGCGCTGAAACGAGCGCTGGGCAGCGATCGCGTGCGTCTGCTGGGTCTGTGCCGGCTGGAAGGAATACATGTTAGTATGTCTGGCTCTGAGCTGATGCTGAACCAGATAGATAACATTAGGCAGTTAACAGATGGTTGTCCCGGCGCCCGGACTTATCGTCCGGGTTGGGCGGCTTTCTGCCCGACCAGTCGGCGAAAAAAGGTGATCGGCATTGCTGTCGAAACATTGCTGTCGGCGCTGATGGTTGGTCGCGTCCCGTCCGGTTTGACAAAGCCCCAGCTTTCAAAAGCCAGGCCCCGTACCGGCAGGGCGGTGAAAGGGAGCGGGGTTTCATGCGGCACGAGCGCCCCGAGCGCACGATCGCTTCGATATCCCTGTGAACGGATAGGCATCAGAAGCAGGTCATGGGCGTAATCTTGCCCGTCATGCGACAATCTGATGTCGAGCAAAGCGGGGCGTTCGTAGAACAGGACATGTTTGAGGATTGTCGTCGGCTCATCGTCTTGCGCACCGAGCCACATGAACGTGTAGTCGAGGCCACGCAGTTCTCGATCGAAAAGTTCGCAGATGCGTGTCCCGGCAAGCGCGAAAGTCGGCCTGTCGGAGACTGTCGAATTGACGATGAACAGATGTGGCAGAAAACGGCGCAAAGCCGACGGATCGATCTGGGAACGCAAGGGGGCCGGCCGGCTGCCTCTTAAGCCGTTCCAGTAGTTAAAGATTTCTTGTGTTGCCGTATGTAGCATGCGTCAGTCCTGTTCGATTATGATCCAGAATGCCCCTCGGAACCGTGTGGATAGGCTTTACCCAGCGAAAATCGTGCCAGTTGGCATGGGTGGTGTAACGGCGAACCCATGCGGCGTGTCGCATGCCCGTATGCGCGGCTTTTCAAGCCCCGAACGCTGCTGTATTCCTGATTCACTGCTGATGACGGAAGGATTGGCCATGGACGATAGGCCCGACATGGCCCCCGAAGAGGATGCATTCGCGCAGAATGGTAGGCGTGAGAGGCAGCCTGTCTTCAATATGCCGGGCATTCTTCTCGCCAGCATGGTTCTGCTGGCCACGCTTTATATCGTCCAGGAGTATCTGCTGAGCGCAGACGCGCAGGCCGAGTTTATCGTCACGCTGGCGTTTACCCCTATCCGCTACATCTTTCCGTTGTCGGAGCAGGGATATGAATGGCTCTGGACGCCGGTCACTTATTCGCTTCTTCACGGTAGTGTGGAGCATATTGCCTTCAATGCATTATGGCTCGCGGCGTTCGGCACGCCTGTCGTTCGGCGCATAGGTGCCGTTCGTTACGTGATCTTCTGGGTTTTATCCGCAGCCGCAGCTGCTTTCTTTCATGCCGGCCTTCACTGGGGTGAGGAAACCCTGTTGATCGGTGCGTCCGGTGTGGTCTCGGCGCTGATGGGGGCCTCCTGCCGTTTCGCCTTTCCCGATGGCGGCGGCTACGATCGCACCCATGGGCATCTTTATCCTCGCCAATCGATCCTCGGTGCGTTTTCGAATCGCACGGTGGTTATTTTCACGGCCATGTGGTTCTTGGGAAATATTCTCGTAGCCGTCGGTCTGCCGCTGATTGGCAGCAATGCGGGTGATATCGCCTGGGACGCCCATATAGGCGGTTTTCTTTTCGGCTTTCTGCTGTTCTCGCTTTTTGATCCAATTCGCTACCGTGAGCTGTAACTGCCACGGCTTGAACTCGCCTCGGGGCCGATCTACAATTCCAGATGTATGGAGAAAGTGCCGGAAGTCTCGGAGGAGGAGATGTTCGGCACGGTGATTGGCCATGTGGATTGGTAAGGAGAAGGCATGTCGACTACCGTGAAGATGATGCTTGATGCCAAAGGGCGCGCAGTTCAGACGGTCGAACCAGACCGGAAGCTGCTGGAGGTTGCGTCGGTTCTGAACGAAAAGAAGATCGGTGCCGTCGTGGTGGCCGGTCTGGAGGGACGTATCGCCGGTATCTTCACAGAACGTGATCTGGTCAGGACGATTGCGACCCACGGTGTTGCCGCGCTCGAAAAGCCGGTTCAGACAATGATGACAACAGGCGTGACGCGCTGTCGTGAAGAGCAGACGGTGGAAGAGGTCATGGAAATGATGACTGCCGGCCGCTTCCGTCACGTACCGGTCGAAACCGATGGGAAGCTTGCCGGAATTATCTCCATCGGCGACGTGGTGAAGGCGCGCATGCGCGAAGTCGAGCTCGAGGCCGAGCAGATGAAGGCCTATATCGCCAGCTGAGGCGCGGCTTTGTTCATTGAAAACTGCTTCGCCCGTTTCTAGCGGGCGAAGACCTCCTGCATGCGCTTCAAGGCGCCGATCTGCGCCATGGTTTCTTCATAACCGCGCTCGATCGCTTCACCCGCGCGGTGGAATTCCGACAGGCCGATATCATTCAGGCGCGGATGAAGTGCGAGATCCGGCGGGTCTCCTGCGAGGCGGGCGCGCGAAATGCGTTCCTGGATTATGTTGAAAGCCTGTACCATCGTGCCGGTGACGCCGACCTTGGCCTCGTCGGATCGTTCGCGGATCACTTCGTCGAAGGTCTGGACGCTCGCGTTGTGCTTGACCACGGCCGAGCGGCCGAAGACGTCGTAGTTCAGGTTCACGGCGACGACGAGCGGCTGTTCATAGGCCCGGCAGACGGAGGTCGGCACCGGATTGACCAATGCGCCATCGACCAGTGTCCGATTGTTGCATTTGACCGGTTCGAAGATGCCGGGAAGCGCATAGGATGCGCGCAGGCCGGTGATCAGCGAGCCGCTGGAGATCCAGATCTCGTGTCCGGTCAGAAGTTCGGTCGCAACCGCCACAAATGGGCGATCGAGATCCTCAATTGCCAAGCCTTCGAGATGCTCCTGCATTCGCTTAGTAAGCCGCATGCCGCCGAACAACCCGCCGCCGCCGATGGTAAGATCGAGAAGCGCTGCGATGCGGCGCATGGTGAGCGAACGGGCGAATGCTTCCAGTTCATCGAGCTTGCCTGAGAGATAACAGCCGCCGACCAGTGCGCCGATCGAAGTGCCGGCGATCATGCCGACTTCGATGCCTGCTTCGTCGAGCGCCCGCAGGACGCCGATATGCGCCCAGCCGCGGGCTGCACCGCCGCCAAGCGCAAGCGAAAGTTTTGCTTTACGGGGAGGGGCAATCACAACCGGTGGCGAAGGGTTTTCGACGCCAGCCGTAACAGTGTCCTGTGACGCGGCCTGACGGTCCGAACGGTTCCAAGTCCAGTTCAGCATTGATCCATACCCTCCTGAGCCGATCACTGCGTAATCGCTAATTAACGCATCGGATGGTTTCGAAAGCGTTTACTCTGGCGGCAGCTGGATCAGAACGGGACGGGTTACCTATTCGGTCGGCTTGCTGGAATACACGGCTTCAGGATCAAAATGACGCGCATCGTCCCTGATTTCAAGGATGGTACGGTCGTCATCTTTTGTTACCGCCCGATAGAAACAAGAGCGGCGACCGGTGTGGCAGGTCGCGTCATGGCCTGCAACGGAGACTTTCAGCCAGATTGCATCCTGATCACAATCGGTGCGGATCTCGTGGACGGTCTGCAGGTTTCCGGAGGTTTCTCCCTTCTTCCAAAGCGATTTGCGCGAGCGGCTGTAATAATGGGCGATGCCGGTATCAACCGTCAGCTTCAATGCCTCGGCATTCATGTGTGCGACCATCAGAAGTTCGCCGTCGCGCGCATCGGTGACGACGGCGGTGATCAAGCCGTTATCGTCGAAACGCGGTGTGAAGAGGCCCGTCCCCTCAAGCTCGGCCTTGTCGGCGGAGGGGGCAGGGAAGTCTGAAATGTTCATGGCAGATACCTGTGCGGATCACCGGTTGCGGGCAAGCGTGAAGAAACGTGCCTGCTCGGTCGGATTGGTCTTGAACTCGCCGGTGAATGTGGTGGTCAGCGTACGTGAGCCCTGCTTCTGCACACCGCGCATTTCCATGCACATGTGCTCGGCTTCGATGAGCACAGCAACGCCGCGCGGCTTCAGGGTGTCCTGGATCGCATTGGCGATCTGTGCCGTCATGTTTTCCTGGGTTTGAAGGCGACGGCCGAAAATTTCGATCACGCGGGCGATCTTAGACAGGCCGAGAACCGGGCCGTTCGGCAGATAGGCGACCGTCGCCATGCCCTTGATAGGCAGCATGTGGTGTTCGCAATGAGAAAAGAAGGGAATGTCGCGCACCAGAACGATATCGTCGAAGCCCGACATTTCCTCGAATGTGCGGCCGAGCACTTCCTGGTAGGACTGCTCGTAGCCGGCAAACAGTTCGCGATAGGCTTTTGCAACGCGCGTCGGCGTGTCCAGCAAGCCTTCGCGGGCGGGATCGTCACCTGCCCAGCGCAACAGCGTGCGGACTGCCTCTTCGGCTTCCTGCTGGGTTGGACGAATCGGCTGCTGTGCCTTGTCCTTCACCTGTTCCTGGCCGGCGGCCGGAAAATTCTTCACAATCGCATCCATCTATTGTCTCCCGATGCGGTTCAAGGCCGCATCCGACATACATTCGGGTGTGTCATCATCAGCATTCCGACGGCTCGCCTGCGCGAGTTTG
Organism: Hyphomicrobiales bacterium; assembly: GCA_900472575.1. GTDB lineage: Bacteria > Pseudomonadota > Alphaproteobacteria > Rhizobiales > Rhizobiaceae > Neorhizobium > Neorhizobium cellulosilyticum. The sequence continues at coordinate 60,779 of UCIV01000011.1, read as the reverse complement.
CGCCGTTCAAGCCGGTCTCAAAGCCCGTATCTGATCGCTGGCGGGGCTTTTGACAAGGTATTCTCTTCCGCTGACGCGCAAAATTGGCAAAATCCTGTTTTATTGATCATCGCTTCGAGGCATCACATATAGTCAGATACAGGCGCATTCCCAAGAGCCTTTACGTGACGATCCGTTCACCGGATCACCAGCGCGGATCACGACGAAACGGACGCATTGCATGGACGACATCTACAATCAGAAGATCCTCGAGTTCGCCGGAAATATCACGCGCGCCGGTGTGATTGCTGACGCTGATGCGACATCCGAGAAGCATTCCAAGCTCTGTGGCTCGAAAGTGCGGGTCCATCTCAAGCTCGATGGCGGTGTGGTGACGGATTTTTCCCACGAGGTGCGGGCCTGCGCGCTCGGGCAGGCTTCTTCGGCAATCATGGCGCTGCATGTTGTCGGCGCGACAGCCGGTGAATTGCGTCAGGCGCGCCTCGACATGCTGGCGATGCTGAAGGATGGAGGCGAGGGGCCTTCCGGCCGTTTCGAGGATATGCGGTATCTGAAGCCGGTGAAAGACTACAAGGCCCGCCACGCTTCGACCATGCTGACTTTCGATGCTGTCGTGGATGCAATCGATCAGATCGAGGCGAGGCAGGCGGACAGGCTGGAGGCTTGAGGTTGGTTGCCGTGGCCGCCCCCCTCTGGCCTGCCGGCCATCTCCCCCACAAGGGGGGAGATCGACTCGCTGCAGGCGTCTTGCCAAACAAAGCGCTCCTACTCGCAGTCAAGCAAGGTTTGCGGAAGGTCGAGCGCACGCGCCCAGCTGATCTCCCCACCTGTGGGGGAGATGGCCGGCAGGCCAGAGGGGGGCATACGCGCGCAAACGAAGGACGCAAGGCAAACGCCTCCGGCGACGACGCCTGATGTGCAACTCCCCCGACTGCAACCACGAAAAGCCCGCACCACGCTTCTCTCGCAACTGGCAAGGCCCGTTCCGCAAGACGCCCGGGCGGCTGTTCGGAATGGGTTTCATCCGTCTCTACCAGCTGACGCTCTCCGGCTTCATCGGCAATTCCTGCCGGCATATCCCGACCTGTTCCGAATACGGCTACGAAGCCTTCGCCAGACATGGTTTCTGGTCCGGTTTCTGGTTGACGCTGTTTCGCGTCGCGCGTTGCTGGCCAGGCGGCACGAGCGGGCTCGATCCGGTGCCGGAAGCGCTTGAAGCCGGTTATCGGCAATGGATGCCGTGGCGGCTTTGGCGCTGGGGCCGAAAGGCCTCGTAATCTTTACTCCGCCGCGATTTTTGACTATCACGCACGCGTTCGATGCCGCTTCGGCCAAAGCCGCCGCGGTCCTTTTTTGACCACCCGCATTCGTTGGCGGGACTGGACAGGAGAATTCAGATGTCCGTTTCCCTTACATTTCCCGATGGCTCCGTTCGCGCGTTCGACGCGGGCACGACCGGTTTTGCCGTTGCCGAATCCATTTCCAAGTCGCTGGCCAAGAAGGCCGTCGCAATCGCGCTCGATGGCGAGTTGCGCGATCTCTCCGATCCCGTCACCGATGGCAAGATCGAGATCGTCACGCGCACCGATCCGCGCGCGCTGGAACTCATCCGCCACGATGCCGCTCACGTCATGGCCGAGGCCGTGCAGGACCTGTGGCCTGGCACCCAGGTGACGATCGGCCCGGTTATCGAGAACGGTTTCTACTACGACTTCAAGCGCGTCCATCCGGAAAGCAGAGAGGACTGGCCCTTCACGCCCGAAGATCTGCCGAAGATCGAAAAGAAGATGAAGGAGATCATTCAGAAGAATGCCGCCTTCACCAAGGAGATCTGGACGCGCGAAAAGGCCAAGGACGTGTTTGCCGACAAGGGCGAGGCCTACAAGGTCGAGCTGGTCGACATGATCCCGGAAGGCCAGGACCTGAAGATCTACAATCAGGGCGGCTGGTTCGACCTCTGCCGTGGTCCGCACATGGCCTCGACTGGCCAGATCGGCACTGCCTTCAAGCTGATGAAGGTTGCCGGCGCATACTGGCGCGGCGATTCCACCAAGCCAATGCTGACGCGCATCTACGGTACGGCCTGGGCGACCCAGGAAGAGCTGGACCAGTATCTCCACGTTCTCGCCGAAGCCGAAAAGCGCGACCACCGCAAGCTCGGCCGCGAGATGGATCTCTTCCATTTCCAGGAAGAAGGTCCGGGCGTGGTGTTCTGGCACGGCAAGGGCTGGCGCATGTTCCAGACGCTGACGGCCTATATGCGCCGCCGTCTGGCCGGCACCTATGAAGAGGTCAATGCACCGCAGGTGCTTGACGCCTCGCTGTGGGAAACGTCGGGTCACTGGGGCTGGTACCAGGAAAACATGTTTGCGGTTAAATCCGCCTACGCCTTCACCCATCCGAAGGACGAGGAGGCGGATAACCGCGTCTTCGCGCTGAAGCCGATGAACTGCCCCGGCCATGTGCAGATCTTCAAGCATGGTCTGAAGTCTTACCGCGAACTGCCGATCCGTCTTGCCGAATTCGGTCTCGTGCATCGCTACGAAGCATCCGGTGCGCTTCACGGTCTGATGCGCGTGCGTGGCTTCACGCAGGACGATGCGCACGTCTTCTGCACCGATGAGCAGCTGGCGGCGGAATGCCTGCGAATCAACGCGCTGATCCTGTCGGTCTATGAAGATTTCGGCTTCGAGGAAGTCGTCGTAAAACTGTCCACGCGTCCCGAAAAGCGCGTCGGCACCGACGATCTGTGGGATCGCGCCGAAAGCGTGATGACGGATGTGTTGAAGACGATCGAGGAACAGTCGGGCGGCCGCATCAAAACCGGCATCCTGCCGGGCGAGGGCGCGTTTTACGGTCCGAAGTTCGAATATACGCTGAAGGACGCGATCGGCCGTGAATGGCAGTGCGGCACGACGCAGGTCGACTTCAACCTGCCGGAACGGTTCGGCGCGTTCTATATCGACCAGAACTCGGAAAAGACCCAGCCGGTGATGATCCACCGCGCCATCTGCGGCTCGATGGAACGTTTCCTCGGCATCCTGATCGAAAACTTCGCCGGCCATATGCCGCTGTGGTTCGCGCCGACGCAGGTCGTCGTTGCAACGATCACGTCCGATGCCGACGACTACGGCCGCGAGGTTGCCGAGCAGCTGCGCGAGGCAGGCCTGCAGGTCGAAACCGACTTCCGCAACGAAAAGATCAACTACAAGGTCCGCGAGCATTCGGTTGCCAAGGTTCCGGTGATCATCGTCTGCGGCCGTCAGGAAGCAGAGCAGCGTTCGGTCAACATCCGTCGCCTCGGCTCGCAGGCGCAGACGGCCATGTCTCTCGACGAGGCACTTGCCTCGCTGGTCGATGAAGCCACGCCGCCGGACGTCAAGCGCCGCAAGGCTGCCAAGGTCAAGGCTGCCTGATCTTTGAAACATCGACAGCGCCCGTCATGCACGGGCGCTGTCAGAATATTGTCATCGGACTGAAATATTATAAGCTCGTGATGAATGGGCGGAGCTTCCGCGGAGACAGAATGCGCTTCAAGGAACTCTCTTACGCCAACGAGCGCGATCCGCGCCTCAAGCGTTGGTTTATCCGCTCCATCGAGGGACTATCCGGCCGCGACCGTTATGCCCGCCTCTATGACATCTGGCGCAAGGACATCGTCGGCAAGACCGATCGCGTGTTCGGCAAGATGCTCGATCTCATCGATGTCGAACTCGACGTGCAGGGGGAGTGGCTGCCTGTTGTCGAGCACGGGCGTCCGCTCGTCATCGTCGCCAACCATCCGTTCGGCATCGGCGACGGAATTGCGGTTCTGGCCATGGCCGAACAGCTTGGCCGACCGTTCCGTGTCCTGATCAATGACGAACTGCTGAAGGTGCCGGAAATGGCGCCCTATTCGCTGCCTGTCTCCTTCGAGGAAACGAAGGAAGCGCTGGTTATCAACATGCAGACGCGCCACGAAGCGCTGAAGCTTCTGAAAGAAGGCGTGACGATCATCATCTTTCCGGCCGGCGGCGTCGCCACCGCGAAGAAGGGTTTCGGCATGGCGCAGGATCTTCCCTGGAAGATTTTTGCGGCAAAGCTGGTGCAGACCGCCAAGGCCAATGTCGTGCCGATCTATTTCGAAGGCCAGAACGGCCCGCTCTTCCACATTGCGAGCAAGCTGTCGCTGACGCTCAGGCTGTCATTGCTGATCCGCGAGTTCAAGCGGCTTTCCGGCAGCTCGATCCGGGCGCGTGTCGGGGCGATGATGACCTGGGAAGAACTTTCCAACATCAAGGAACGCAAGGACCTGCTGACGGTGCTCCATGACGCGGTATTTTCGATGCGCCCGGTCAGGCGTTCGCGGTTGGCGAAGTTTCAGGAGCGGCGGCAGGCGTTGCGAAAAGAAGCAGCCTGACCCTAATCCAGATCCGTCTGTATCCAACGGGTGGAGTGGTGGATGTCGATCGTCTGCAGCCTCCCGGTGCCGATATTCTCGAAGCGGTGGGGCACACCGGCTGGTCCCAACACGGCTTCTCCGGCTTCGGCCTCGATCACGGCATCACCAACGAAAAAGCGAGCGCGTCCCTCGATGATGATGAAAGTCTCGTCATAGGGATGGACATGCAGCCTCGGCCCTTGTCCGGGCGTGTCATTGCCATAGGCGAGAACGGTGACCGGCCCGTTGAGCACCTCGCCAAATAACGAACCGCGCCATGCGCCCTCGGTCTTCGGATCGAAAACCATGCCTTTGGCGGGTGGTCTGCCATCGGGCGTAACGGTGTCGGGGTCGAAGTCTCTGCGCATTCCAATCTCCTCCCGTCTGTCGGCCAGAGATGAAACTGGCCCTTGGCCCTCTATGCGAGGCTTAGCCTTTTCTCGAAATAGACCCGGTTGAAGCCGTTTTCCGTACGGCGGTCGATCTCGACATAACCGAGGCGCGGATAGATCGACAGGTTCTCGGTCATCTTCTCGTTGGTGTAGAGCTGCACCGCGGAGAAGCCAAGGCGGCGGGCCTCGTCTTCGCAAAAGCCGATCAGGGCCTTGCCGATACCCTTGCCGGCGGCGGCGGGCATGACGGCGACATTTTCCAGCATGATGTGCTCGGCCTCGACGAAAAAGACGATGAAACCCTGCAGCTCTCCGGCAGGGCCGGTCGAGACATGCACATGGCCGACGGCAATCTGTGCCGCAAAGTCGGCGTCCATCGGTGCCGGTCGTCGGCCGATCACCGTGATGTAACGGGTATAGGCGCCTTCCGCGCAGGTCCTGATATCATTCTCGTCTGCTGCGACTGCCAGTCTGATCACGATCTTGAATTCCCCCTGTGTCGACGGGGAAATTTCATCACAGGAATGGCGCGCGGGAAAGCGGCAAATGCACGTGATCCAGACCAGTGGATATGGATCAGTCCTGCGGCTCGACCGCTGCCGTTTCGCCACTGTTGCGTGGATTGCGCATCAGGACCTCGACATCGGTATTGCGGCCGGCCTTGACGCTGAACTCACGCTGGTAGGTCTTGTCCTTGTTGCGGGCGACGGCCAGATAATCGCCTTCCGACAGGACCATGGTTGAAAACGCGCTGACGCTTTCGTTGACGACGTCACCGGCGGCGGTCAGCACCGACCACGCGGTATCGGCAATAGCCTCGCCACCAGGCTGGGAAACCAGCTTGAGGGTTATCTGGGCCGCCTTGTGCTGCAGCACCGCCTGGGTGAGCTTGCCTGCCTCGACCTGGATATCGGCGCGCACGACCGCGTTGATATCGCCATATTCGGAGACGACATGGTAGGTCCCGGCATTCAACCGAACGATGGTATTCGGTTTGACATCAGACATGACCAGCGCGCGGTCACCGTTTTCGCGAACCTCGGAAGAATAGATGGAAAAGCTGAGCTGGCCTGGGGGGATGCGCTGGTCGGTTCCTGCAACGGCATTCAGCACAAAGCCACCTGCATCCAGCACGAGCGTTTGTTCGGCGACATTGCCCTCCGCCGGAACGGTCAGCTTTTTGGTGATACCGGCGCGCCCGAAGGCGCAGTTGACGAAATAATCGCCGGGCGCCAGCTGAAAATCGGCGGAGCCGCCATTCGAGCTTGCCACCAGCGGCAGCTTGCCGTCTTCGCCGGCAATCGGGCTGAACACCCGCCAGGCGAGACCATCCTTCATCACGTCGCCGTTACTGGTCAGTTTGGCGCTGAAGCGCACATCCTTGGCAACGGCGCTTTGAGGCAGGATGGATGATGGGGAAAACGCGTTCAGCTTCGGCATCTTGGCTGAGCTGTCGAGCTGCTTGAAGCTCTTGAATGCGTCACCTTCCTGCGCTTGAACGCCTGTCACGAGGAGAAGCAGCAATGCTTCTGCAAGGAAGATATGGCGAACAATGGAGATGCCTGACATTCGATGACCGGTTGACTCTTGTTTTCTGACTGGCCACTTGAAGACCATGGGAAAGGCAAATTCAAGGCCTCATTCTACCACATCCCACCAAATGGACTACCGCACCTCTGGCACACCCCACCAAATGGAAGTTTCGGACATGACCAATGACGTAAAGCTGATCGACTATCTGCGTGAACGCCACTCGACACCGGTTGCGCAGATCAAGGGGCCGGCTCCGGATGCGGCGGAACTCGATGAGATTCTCACGTCAGCCGTGCGCGTGCCTGACCATGGAAAGATCGCCCCTTGGCGGATTGTCGTCTATCGCGGCGATGTCTGCGTCTCGCTCGGCGAAACTTTCCTTGAAATCGCTTGCGCGCAGAACGGCGAGATGACCGATGCGGCGAAGGAAGCCGAGCGGGTGCGCTTCACCCGCGCGCCGCTGGTCGTCGGCGTGATCAGCACGGCGGCGCCGCATGCGAAGATCCCCGAATGGGAGCAGGTCCTGTCTGCCGGCGCTGTCTGCCTCAACATGTTGATGGCCTGCGAGGCACGCGGTTATGTCGCCAACTGGCGCACCGAATGGGTTGCTTATGATGCAAAAGCCCTGACCGCGCTTGGCGTGAAGGAAGACGAAAAGGTTGCCGGTTTCATCCATATCGGTTCCAGCGATTTCCCGATGCCGGATCGTCCGCGGCCGCAGCTTGCAGATGTCGTCACCTACGCCTGAGGCGAGACCAACATGTTCTACCGTACGGACACGAATGATCACGGCATGGCGCACGATCCCTTCAAGGCGATCGTGGCGCCGCGACCGATCGGCTGGATCGGCACCAAGGGCAGGGACGGGTCGTTCAACCTCTCGCCCTACTCCTTCTTCAACATCGTCTCCGATACACCGAAACTGGTGATGTTCTCGTCATCGGGGCGCAAGCACAGCCTCAAGAATGCGGAGGAGACCGGCGTGTTTACCGCGAGCCTGGCGAGCCGGCATCTTGCGGATCACGTCAACGCATCCTCGGCACCCGTCGATTACGGTGTCGACGAGTTCGAGCTGGCGGGGCTTACTGCGGCGATGGGGCAAGTTGTCGATGCGCCTTATGTAGCCGAGGCCTATACGGCGCTGGAATGCCGGCTGACCGAGATCATCCAGCCGAAGGGGCTCAACGGCGAGACTTCGCAATCCTTCATGGTCTTCGGTCAGGTCGTCGGCATCCATATCAGCGAGGAAATCATTCGTGACGGGCGAATCGCCATGGATCTCGCCCGGCCGATCGCGCGCATGGGATATATGGATTATGCGGATGGCGGTACGGATGTGTTCCAGATCGCCCGACCGACCCGATAAATGCCTGATAAGGCCCGCCTGGATGTCGAGGTTAATAAACGTGGTGAACCAATATTAACCTTTTCAAACTAGCGTTCGGCAAGTCGGGCCGTTGAAGCCGCGGCCAGATTTCCGAGGCGCATTGTGATCGTACAGGCATTTCTACGTTGGGCTGAAACGGCGAGGACCGGCGATCGGGCAAGGGCTGCAAGCGCGCTTGCCGATGCGTTCATCAAGTCGTCGCTCGGCCCGGACGAGCATCGCGCCGCGATAATGGCAATGACCTATCTTCTCGATGATCCTTCGCCGAAAGTGCGTTTGGCGCTGGCCGAGGCTCTCGCTTCTTCGGACGCAGCACCCCGCGCGATCATCATGTCGCTTGCCGAAGACCAGCCGGAGATTGCCTGCACGGTGATTGCCTGCTCTCCCGTCCTAAGCGACGCCGATCTCGTCGAACTGGCCGGACGTGGCGATTCGTTCACGCGGTCTCTGGTCGCAACACGGCCCGGGCTCGGCTGCAGTGCTGCTGCCGCGGTTGCCGAGGTGGGTGACGGCGCCGAGATCGTCCTCCTTTTGGAAAACGATACCGCCTCTGTCAGTCGCATTACCCTGCGCCGCATGGCGCAGCGCTTCGGTCATCTGGCCGATGTGCGGCATCTGCTGCTCGAGCGCGGCAACCTTCCTGCCGATGTGCGCCACATGCTGGTCGCCCATGTGGCGGCCGCGCTTGCAGGTTCCGACCTGGTCACCAGAACGATCGGTGCCAAGCGCATCGACGTCATGACACGCGAAGCCGGTGACGAGGCGATCGTTGCGATTGCCGGATCGATCTTTCAGGATGAAATCCCGTTGCTGGTCGAGCATCTGAAGACGAGCGGGCGGCTCACCCCGGCACTTCTCATTCACGCACTTTGCAGCGGCAAGGTGGATTTCTTTGCATCGGCCATCGTCTCGCTCGTTCATCTGGAAGAGCGCCGCGTCCGTGCGATCCTCGCGACCGGCAGGGTTCATGCGGTGCGAGCCTTGTTCGAAGCGGCTGGGATAGGGCGTGATATCGTCACCGTCTTTGTCGAGGCGGTATTCTTGTGGCGTCGCGCAGCCGCTGGCGGAGGTATTGATACCTGTTATCTCGCGCTGCTCGAGCGGTTCGAGGGCTTACGTGGAGATGGTGGTGCGGTCGGACAATTGCTGGATATGGTAGACCTGCTCCAACGCGGCGAGCTGCGTCGCAGCGCACGCTCTTACGCTGCAGATGTTTCACTCGTCGCGTGATCGACTGTAAGGTCGCAGATTGTGGCGTCAGTGATCGAACTTGCGTGCGACCCAGGAATAGCCGCCTTCCACAAGACGCACCGGCTTCGTCATCAGCGTTTTGACGCCTTCTGTTGTCGGTAGTACGGTCTTCACACGCTGTATGGCCCGTCCGGCCAGTGTTTCCGCTTCTTCCGGCGTTACTTCGGCGACTTCGACCTTCTGCGCATTTGTGTCCACCGACGTGTCAGACGTGTTCGTCTCGGCCGGTTGTGTTTCCTGTGAGGCAGAAGGGCGCGTTACCGGGATAGGCCCGACATTTGGTATGCCGGCGATTTCCGGGTCCTGGCAAACGGCGATCAGGACCGGATAGGGCTGGTTCGCATAGGTCGGAAGGTGATCTTCCGAGACGGAATCGCACATCGCCACAGACGGCCAGCGTTCCTGGGCTGTCGCTATGTACTTGCAGTCTGTCCCGCTGTCGTTACAGCCGAGAATGGTCATGACAACAAGGGCAGCGTTCATTCATATCTCCAACACGTTCAACCGAGCTTTATGATGAAGATCATGGCCCGATGAAGGCTGGGCTGTCCGATATTGGCTTAAGGGCCGGAAACCTTGCGTACCGGCGGCAAGTCTTCCTCTGAAAGCACGACCTCGGGATCAGAGGGCTGTTCCGCCTCTATTACATCGGCGATCTTGACCTCGCGAATCCACTCCCGCCAGATCGATACGACGAGGGCCATGAGAACCGGTCCGATGAACAGGCCGAGAAAACCCATCGTCTTGACGCCGCCGACAAGGCCGAAAAATGTCGGCAGGAAGGGCAGTTTGATCGGGCCTCCGACAAGGCGGGGGCGCAATGTCTTGTCGACGATGAAAAGTTCGACACTACCCCATATGAACAGGCCGGCGCCTGCAACATAGGAGCCATTGGCGACGAGATAAGCCGATACCAGCGTGAAGGAGAGCGGCGCGCCACCCGGAATGAGAGCCATGATGCCGGTCAGCACGCCGAATGTGACGGGTGAGGGAACGCCGGCGATCCAGTAGGCGATGCCGAGCACGATGCCTTCACCGATGGCGATCAGCGTCATGCCGGTGACGGTGGAGCTTATCGTGGCAGGTACGACGCGAGAGATCCGTTCCCAGCGTGTCGGAAAAATCCGCTCGCCCAGAAGGTCGATCTGGCCACTGAACGAAGCGCCGTCGCGATAAACGAAAAACAGCGCGATCAGCATGAACAGCAATGTCAGCATGATGTGGAAGGCACTGTTTCCGGCCACAAGCACGCCATGATAGATTGCGCCGATATTGGCGCCGCTGATTAGCTGCGCAAGTTCCCCTACAGCACCAGGCGCGCCGATATGGCGGGTCCACTGAGTGCCGAGCCATTCTCCGGCAAAAGGCAGACCGATAATCCAGGCTGGTGGAGGCGCGCCGTTGCGGTTGACCTCGACGGCCCAGCGGAACCAATCAGCGATTTCCCCGGCGGCATAGGATGCGCCGATGCTGATCGGGATGACGATGAAGAGAACGATGAAGATAATCGCCAGCGTTGCGCCGATTGTGGTGTTGCCACCGACATGGGTCAGCAGGCGCCGGTAGAGTGGCCAGCTGGCAAAGCCGATCACCAAGGCAGCAAGTACTGGAACCATGAAGCCGTGAAAGAAATAAATGGCGGCGGCAGCTACAATGATCAACAGCCAGCGCGCAGCCGAAATCGGTGAGATCAGGGCAACCCTGTTGGGGCTAACGGGGCCAAGCCAACGCGGCTCGGCGCTGCCTTTTCGATTGCTGCTGCGGTTCACCATCAATTCCTGTCTAAATCTGGCTCCTATATGGCCAGAGAAGGTCGTGAAAACAAGCTTCGCACCGATTCATTAAAACGCTACTTCCTTACTTGCGGTAACGCTTAGATGCGATAGAAATATGAAATTGCCAATTGGCGATACCGCTCCATTTAACACGGGTATGTTTTAAACAGCTTGCGGGTCTTTGATAGGCGCGCCGGAAAACAGGAGCCATGTGTGCCATTGGCAGGACGGGAGCTTCAAGGGAAAATTGATGCGTCAGACTGAAGCGGTCAACCTCACCAATTGCGACCGTGAACCAATTCATATCCCCGGCTCCATTCAGCCGCATGGTTGCCTGATGGTCTGTGACGGCGTTGGTTCCGTCATCCTGCAGCATTCCGCGAATCTGGCAGAGATGTTGGGGCTCACGTCTTCCGTGATCGGCGAAAGGCTTGAAACGGTCTTGGGGGGCGATGTTGCCCATACGCTGCGCAACGCGCTGGCGACATCCGACGATCCTGCCCGGCCCGCCCTGCGGCATGCTTTGCGCCTTGCTTCGGGTCTTGTCATGGATATTGCGCTTCACCGCAATGGCGAAAAAGTGATCCTCGAATTCGAGCCGGCATCCAACGATACCGACCAGCCACTCGAAGTTGCCCGCATGCTGATCAGCCGGATCCGCAACGTCTCCAGCCTCGACCGGCTGGTGCAGAGCGCTACAAGGCTGATGTATGCGATGCTCGGTTATGATCGGGTCATGGTCTACCGTTTCGAGCAGGATGGCTCCGGCAAGGTCATCAGCGAATACAAGAGACGCGATTTGGAGAGTTTTCGCGGCCAGTATTTTCCGGCCGGCGACATCCCGGTCCAGGCGCGGGCGCTCTATATCAAGAACACGATCAGGGTGATCTGTGACGCAAACTATCAGCGTGTGCCGATCGTGCCTGAGCTGGATGAGGACAACCAGCCGCTCGATCTGTCCTTCGCGCATTTGCGCAGCGTTTCGCCGATTCATTGCGAATATCTGCGCAACATGGGCGTCGGCGCTTCGATGTCGATCTCGATCGTCGTCGATGGCGAACTCTGGGGGCTGATTGCATGCCATCACTATTCTCCGAAAATCCTGTCGATGCCGCAGCGGGTGGCAGCGGAAACGTTCGGCGAGTTCTTCTCGCTGCATCTTTCTGCGCTCAAGCAGAAGGAGCTGCACGAGACCGCAAGCGTTGCACGTCGGTCGCTGGACCGGTTCCTGCAGGAAGCTTCGCATCATCGCGACATCAGCCTGCTGCTGCGAGGGTCGCTGGAGGCTTTCTCGACCATGCTGCCTTGCGACGGGGTCGGCCTGTGGCTGGATGGCGTCTGGTCAAGCCAGGGGAACACACCGCCACTCGAGATGATCGGAGAATTGGCGGACGAGATCGGCGGGCTGACTGGCGGCAAGGTCTGGTCGACCTTTCAGCTTTCGCAAGCCATTCCACAATCCGGCATTTCACCGGACGATGCCTGTGGCGTGCTCGCCATACCGCTTTCGCAGCGACCGAAGGACTATCTCTTCTTCTTCCGCAAGGAAGTGGTGCAGACGCTGGATTGGGCGGGCAATCCTGACAAGTCCTATATGACCGGCCCGATGGGAGATCGGCTGACACCGCGCAAGAGCTTCGCCATCTGGAAGGAAACCGTCAGGCTGCAGGCACAGCCCTGGACCGACAGCGACCGGGAGATTGGCGAAGCTATTCGCGCGGTTCTCGTCGAGATCGTGTTGCATCACAACGAAATGCTGGCCGAGGAGCGCGGCAAGGCGGATGTGCGCCAGCGGATGCTCAACGAGGAGCTCAATCACCGGGTCAAGAACATCCTGTCGATCATCAAGGCTCTGGTGGGGCATCCGGTGGAAAGCGGCCGCAGCTTGACCGATTATGTCGGTTCGCTGAAGGGGCGCATCCAGGCGCTGGCTTTCGCGCATGACCAGGTGGTGCGCGGCGGCGACGGCGGTTCGTTGCTGGATCTCCTGGAGGCGGAACTGCGCCCCTATATGGAGGGCACCCGGTCCGTGGCGCTGGAGGGACCGCGCGTCTGGCTGGACAGCCGGGCCTTTTCGGTCATGGCTCTGGTCCTGCATGAAATGTCGACCAATGCCGCCAAATATGGATCGCTTTCGGTGCCGGGCGGCAGGCTCGATGTTCGGTGGAAGAGGCTCGAAACGGGTGCTTGTGAGATGAGCTGGATCGAAAGCGGCGGACCTGCGGTAAAGCCACCAAGCCGAAGCGGCTTCGGCAGCGTCCTCATCGGCCGCAGCATCCCTTACGAACTCGATGGCGAGGCGGAGGTCAACTATCCCGAGGCCGGCATCGAGGCACGCTTCGTTGTGCCGTCGAAGCATCTGCATGGTGACGATGACGTAACGACCGTTCGCATCGGCGATGTGGAGGCAGCTGAAACGGAAAGGCTCGAGACGCCTCATCTGGCGGAGAAGGAATTCCTGCTGGTCGAGGACCAGATGCTGATTGCGGCTGATGTCGAATCCATGCTGGCCGAGCACGGGATCAACAAGGTGACGACGGCGCCGTCCGTATCGGAAGCGCTGCGCAGGTTGAGAGGCTTTACTCCCGACGTCGCGATCCTCGACGTCAATCTCGGATCGGGCACATCGCTTCCGATCGCCGAGGAACTGGTGCGGCGAGGGGTGCCCTTCGTGTTCGCCACCGGATATAGCGATCGTTCGATCATTCCGGCCAACCTGACCGCGCCGATCGTTCGCAAGCCGTATGAGGCGGAGGCCTTGATCTCCGCCGTCACCAAGCTGCTCGAGACGCGTTAAAGCGTCATCACCGCCAAAGGCGCAGGACGGGCGAAATCATCCTGTGCGGCAATCATGTTGAGTTCGCGCCTTCCGGCTGCAAGCGTCTTTTCGAACAGCGCGAAAATGCTGGAGGCTGTTTTCGACAGCGCCTGATCGAGCGGTGCGCCGGACAGGATGTGGCCGAGGAAAAGCGCCGAGGTGCAGTCACCCGCACCGTTGGGTGCCGGGTCGAATTGCAGGCGCGGCGTGGTGACGAGGAATTGTTTGCCCGATTTCGACGAAGCCAGCATCTGGATTTCGTCGTCGCGCGTGCCGTCATGGATGAGCGAGGTGAGGAGCACCGTTTCAGGCCCCATCTCGTGGATCATCAGGCAGGCCTTGCGCGCATCTTCGAGTGTCAGGATCTGGCGGCCAGCGAGATATTCCAGTTCAAACTGGTTCGGGGTGATGATCGAGGCACGGGCGAGCGCCTTCTGGCGAAAATAGTCGGGAATGCCGGGGCGGACGAAAAAGCCGCGGCCGACATCGCCCATGACGGGATCACAGAGCCAGCGCGTTCCTTCAGGCAGTCGGTCGAGAACCGAGAGGATGATTTCGCCGATCGCCGGGTCACCGAGATAACCGGTCAGAAGCGCATCCATCTTCTCAAGTGCGCCAAGGCTTTCCAGCCCGTCGAGAATGCTCTCGATATGGTCGGCGGAAAACACTTCACCGGTCCATTTCAGGTAGCCGGTATGGTTGGAGAACTGCACCGTGTTGATGACGGTGACTTCATGGCCGAGGCGCTGCAGGGGAAGCGTGGCAGCGCGATTTCCCACGTAACCATAGGCGACATGGGACTGGATGGAGAGGATCTGCTTCATGGCGGGGTGCTTTGTTCAGGTGATCGAAAAACGATCTTTCCGGTGAAGCATGCCGCGCCCCGTCACGCAATCCTATCTTGCTGCCCAGCTGTCAGATATCGAGATTTTCGGCAAATGCGGCGCGTTCCTGGATGAAGCGGAAGCGTGCATCGGCCTTGGTGCCCATCAGGTTGTCGACCGCCTCGCGGGTACCCTCGAAATCCACCTCGTCGATATCGACCCGCAGCAGCGTGCGCTTGGCCGGATCCATGGTGGTTTCCTTCAGTTGCGCGGCCATCATTTCGCCCAGACCTTTGAAGCGCCCGATCTCGACCTTCTTGCCCTTGAAGACCGTCTCCATCAGCTCGGCGCGGTGGGCGTCGTCGCGGGCATAGACCGTCTTGCCGCCCTGGCGGATGACGTAGAGCGGCGGCACCGCCAGATAGAGATGGTTGCCGCGGATCAGCTCGGGCATTTCCTGATAGAAGAAGGTGATCAGCAGTGAGGCGATGTGAGCGCCATCGACGTCGGCATCGGTCATGATGATGACGCGCTCGTAGCGAAGATCTTCCTCACGGTATTTCGACCGCGTGCCGCAGCCGAGCGCCTGAATGAGATCGGCAATCTGCTGGTTGGCGGAGAGCTTTTCGCGGCTGGCAGAACCGACGTTGAGGATTTTTCCACGCAACGGAAGAATCGCCTGATTGGTTCGGTTGCGGCCCTGCTTCGCAGAGCCACCAGCCGAGTCGCCCTCGACAATGAACAGTTCGGCACCCTCGGCCGTATTCTGCGAGCAGTCGGCAAGCTTGCCGGGCAGGCGCAACTTGCGCACCGCCGTCTTGCGGTTGACTTCTTTTTCCTTGCGGCGGCGAAGGCGCTCTTCGGCGCGTTCGATCACCCAGTCGAGCAGCTTTGCCGCTTCGTTGGGATTGCCGGCGAGATAATGGTCGAACGGGTCGCGCAGCACGTTTTCGACAAGGCGCTGGGCTTCGACGGTGGCGAGCTTGTCCTTGGTCTGGCCGACGAATTCAGGCTCGCGGATGAAGACCGAGAGCATGCCGACGGCCGAAATCATCACGTCGTCGGTGGTGATTTCCTTGGCGCGCTTGTTCTGTGTCAGTTCGGCGTAGTTCTTCAGGCCCTTGGTCAGCGCGATGCGCAGACCTGCCTCATGCGTGCCGCCCTCCTGGGTCGGAATGGTGTTGCAGTAGGAATGAAGCTGCGGATCGCCGCCATACCAGGTGATCGCCCATTCCATAGCGCCATGACCGCCGGTCTTTTCCGTGCGGCCGGAAAAAATCTCGCGGGTAACGGTGAAGTCCTTGCCGAGCGTTGCGGCCAGATAATCCTTCAGGCCACCCGGGAAGTGGAAGACGGCCTTGTCCGGGATCTCGCCGCCTTCTGGCACGACGCCCGGATCGCAGCTCCAGCGGATCTCGACACCACCGAAAAGATAGGCCTTGGAACGGGCCATACGGAAAATGCGGCCGGCTTCAAACTTGGCGCGCTCGCCAAAAATCTGTGGGTCGGGATGGAAACGCACGCGGGTGCCGCGGCGGTTATGCACGTCGCCGAGTTCCTGCAGGCCACCCTGCGGTACGCCGCGGGAAAAGGTCTGGCGATAGAGTTTGCGATTGCGGGCGACCTCTACTTCGAGCACATCAGACAGCGCGTTGACGACGGACACGCCGACGCCGTGCAAGCCGCCGGAGGTCTCATAGGCATCGCCGTCGAATTTGCCGCCGGCATGCAGCTTGGTCATGATGACTTCGAGCGTCGACTTGCCGGGAACCTGCGGATGGTTCTCTACCGGAATGCCGCGGCCGTTGTCGGAAACGGTCAGGAAACCTTCGGCATCGAGATGGACTTCGATGAAATTGGCGTGACCGGCGACCGCTTCGTCCATCGAGTTGTCGATGACTTCGGCAAACAGATGGTGCAGCGCCTTTTCGTCGGTGCCGCCGATATACATGCCGGGACGCATGCGCACCGGTTCGAGACCTTCCAGAACACGGATCGACGAGGCGCCGTAGTCTTCGCCGCCGCTCTTGAGTGGGGCTGGGCGGGGCGTGGACGGTTCGGCGGCAATGGCGGGTGCCGGCGCAGCAGCGACCGGTTTTGTGGTCGCCGGCTGGGTCGTCACCGGCTGGGCATTCGCCGAGGGATCACCGAAAAGATCGTTGTTATTGTCGTCCATCTGGTCTTTCACTGCTGCCTGCCGAGGTGCCGAGGAGGAAGCCATACCCGTCTCATATTGTTTCGAATCACTTGCGATTCTGCCAGAAAACCGGCTTTTTCGCGATGCCGCGCGTGCGGCCTTTGCTGCCAGCAATGCTAGCTAGACCCTGCCATGGCAAGCTTTCAAGACCGAAGGACCTCAATGAAACCCCGCATGTCCACAGTTCATTTCATTTTCGCCACGCTTCTTGCGATCTTGATATCATCGACCGGTGACGTCGTTATGGCGCAGGAAGGGCCGATCCCGCCTTTCAAGGATAACCTGTTTTCCAGCCACAAGGTGCTGAAGAGCGACGATGGCGGCGCTTACGAGGTGATGGACTATAACGAGCTTCGCGACATCAACGAACGCGACCAGGAGCCGGAGCGCCGGGTGCGCGGCGCCTATGTCGATCTCTCCGTTCGCAGCCAACAGGAAAACGAGACGCTGACACTTGGCGGCCGCAATGTGGACGTGACGCGGGTCGGACCGTCTTCCGGCGAACGCTTTGCCGTGATCTTTATCCATGGGCGTGGCGGAGATCGCCGTTTAGGCGTCAACGACTACTCGTTCGGGGGCAATTTCAACCGGCTGAAGAACCTTAGCGCCCGCAATGGCGGCACCTATTATTCGGTCAGCG
Organism: Hyphomicrobiales bacterium; assembly: GCA_900472575.1. GTDB lineage: Bacteria > Pseudomonadota > Alphaproteobacteria > Rhizobiales > Rhizobiaceae > Neorhizobium > Neorhizobium cellulosilyticum. The sequence goes on along the minus strand of UCIV01000011.1, from coordinate 43,542 downwards.
TGAAATCCTTCGATGACAAGGGGGCTGCCGATGTCGGCGCATTGACGCGCTACGCTTTCGAACAATCGGGAGGGCGTCCGGTCATTCTCGCCTGCGCCTCGATGGGCGGGATCATTTGCCAGAACATCGTGCGAGACAGGGATACCGTCCGTTATCTCGGCGGCATGGTTCTGCTCGGCGGCCCGCCGGATGCGGGGCTAGCAGGAACGCCTTACGCAAAGCTCAAGCTGCCGATCTATTTCGCCCATGGCAGCGCCGACAGCGTCTACAAGGCGGAAGACCAGGAAAAGATTTTTCGCGGATTACGCGCATCAAACTATCCCGCGCGATTCAGTCTTTTTCAGACCGGAGGGCATGGAACACCGATCCGGATGGTCGACTGGCGCAAAGTGCTCAATTTCGTGCTGACAGCCCGAAATTAGGTGCGACGCCCGGTTAAATCGATCTGTAGCGGCGCTCAACCGATTGAATTTCATCAAGGGCTTCCCGCTTTTGTCACTTCGCGCGACTGGAAGGCGGCGGCTTTTGAAGCAAGCGCTTGAATCAAGGTCATTTTTCAGCGTACGAAAGATGCCTGATTGTCCGGATGACCGGATTTTGAACACGATGACTGCGATCTCGTTTCGAGGTTTGCCGATAAATTGAGGAGGAAACTGCCCGATGACCCCAGACGTTCGCCCGCTTGTGGCCGGAAACTGGAAGATGAACGGCACGCGTGACGCGCTCGGTGAAATCAAGGCGATGGCGGAGGGCGTAGTCGGTCCATTGGCTGATCGTGTCGACGCATTGATCTGCCCGCCCGCGACGCTTCTTTATGTCGCAACGGCGCTGTGCACCGACAGCCCGCTGATGATCGGCGCGCAGGATTGCCATCAGAAGGTTTCGGGCGCGCATACGGGCGATATCTCGGCCGAGATGATTGCAGACTGCTTCGGAACTCATGTCATTCTTGGCCATTCCGAGCGCCGCACGGATCACGCTGAAACGGACCATCTGGTTCGCGACAAGGCTGTGGCTGCCCATCAGGCCGATCTGACCGCGATCATCTGCATCGGCGAGACTGCCGGCGAACGCGACAGCTACCAGACGCTGGATGTGCTGAAGCGGCAGCTGGACGGCTCCATCCCGGATGGCGCCACGGCTGAAAATACCGTTATTGCCTATGAGCCTGTCTGGGCGATCGGATCAGGGCTGACCCCGACGAACGAGGACATTGCCGTTGCGCATGCCTTCATGCGGTCCGAACTCGCCAAGCGCTTCGGCGACGAAGGCGCGAAGATGCGGATCCTTTATGGTGGTTCGGTCAAACCGGGCAATGCCGAGGTGCTGATGGGCATTGCCAATGTCGACGGTGCATTGATCGGCGGAGCGAGCTTGAAAGCAGCTGACTTCCTCGCCATCTACTCCGTCTATGAAGGGCTGATCGCCGAAACCTTGTAATCAAGGCTTGGAAAGAGCGATAGGCTCATGTAAAGAGCCGCAAAACTCTTGATTGTTGCCCGCGTAGGGCAGGGACCCGATACATGCAGACCGTTTTGATCGTCATCCATCTCATGATCGTGCTTGCGCTTGTCGGCGTAGTGCTCATCCAGCGCTCGGAAGGCGGCGGACTTGGCATTGGCGGCGGCTCCGGCTTCATGTCGGCACGCGGCACGGCCAATGCGCTGACCCGCACGACGGCGATCCTGGCGGCGCTGTTCTTCGTCACTTCGCTGGCGCTCGGCATTCTTGCCCGTTACGACTCGAAGCCGACCGATATCCTGAACCGTATCCCGCAAAGCCAGCAGGGCACGGGCAACGGCATTCTCGACCAGCTCGGCCCGGCACCGGCTGCACCGCCAGCACAGGCTCCCGCAGGAAACGGCGTTCCGTCCGAAACCGGCGCTGCCGCTCCGGCCGCGGGTCAGGCACCTGCTGCCGCTCCGGCTGCGCCCGCTGCGCCGTCGAACAGCGTACCGACCGGCCAGTAAGGCTCCGGTTGAGACTTCAAGCTCCGGCAGGCCAAAAGCCTGCCGGTTTTATTTTGTGAAGATTCCACAGCCGTTTTAGCGATTGGCAAAATTTCTGCTGGCGGAATCGTGTGTGAAAAGGTAACCGGTGACTCCCATGGCGCGATATGTATTCATCACTGGCGGCGTGGTCTCTTCCCTTGGGAAGGGTATTGCGGCCGCGGCCCTCGGAGCATTGCTCCAAGCGAGGGGTTACCGGGTTCGGCTGAAGAAGCTCGATCCTTATCTCAACGTTGATCCGGGCACGATGAGCCCGACCCAGCACGGCGAGGTCTTTGTGACCGACGACGGCGCTGAGACGGATCTTGATCTCGGTCACTACGAGCGCTTTACCGGGCGTTCGGCGACCAAGACCGACAACATCACCACCGGCCGGATCTACAAGAACATCATCGACAAGGAACGCCGCGGCGATTACCTCGGCGCAACCGTTCAGGTCATTCCCCACGTGACGAACGAGATCAAGGATTTCGTCACCGAGGGCAATGACGACTATGATTTCGTTCTGTGCGAAGTCGGCGGTACGGTCGGCGATATCGAGGCGATGCCGTTCATGGAAGCCATCCGCCAGGTCAACAACGACCTGCCGCGCGGCACCGTGATCTATGTTCACCTGACGCTGATGCCGTATATTTCCGCGGCCGGCGAGTTGAAGACCAAGCCGACGCAGCATTCGGTCAAGGAACTGCAGGCGCTCGGTATCCATCCCGACATCCTGCTCGTTCGTGCCGACCGGGAAATCCCGGAAGCGGAACGCCGCAAGCTTTCGCTGTTCTGCAACGTGCGCGAAAGCGCCGTCATTCAGGCGCTCGATGTCGCCAATATCTACGACGTTCCGATCGCCTATCACAAGGAAGGCCTCGACAACGAGGTTCTGGCCGCCTTCGGCATCGAACCGGCTCCGAAGCCGCGTCTCGACCCGTGGGAAGACGTCTGCAGCCGCATCAGGACGCCGGAAGGCGAAGTCACGATCGCGATCGTCGGCAAATATACCGGTCTGAAAGATGCCTATAAGTCGCTGATCGAGGCGCTGCATCACGGCGGTATCGCCAACCACGTCAAGGTCAAGCTCGAGTGGATCGAGTCGGAGGTCTTCGAAAAGGAGGATCCGACCCCTTATCTCGAAAAGGTCCATGGCATTCTGGTGCCGGGCGGTTTCGGCGAGCGCGGTTCGGAAGGCAAGATCCTTGCCGCCCAGTTTGCCCGCGAACGCAAGGTACCGTATTTCGGGATCTGCTTCGGCATGCAGATGGCGGTGGTGGAAGCCGCCCGTCATCTGGCCGGCATCGAGAAGGCCTCGTCCACCGAATTCGGCTCGACCTCGGAACCGGTCGTTGGTCTTATGACCGAATGGGTCAACGGCAATGCACTTGAGAAGCGTGCGGCAGCCGGCGACCTTGGCGGCACGATGCGTCTCGGCGCCTATAATGCAGCGTTGAAGAAGGACACGAAGATTGCCGAGATCTACGGTTCGACCGAGATTTCGGAACGTCATCGTCACCGCTACGAAGTCAATGTCGACTACAAGGACCGCCTCGAAAGCTGCGGTCTGGTGTTCTCCGGCATGTCGCCGGACGGTGTTTTGCCGGAAACGGTCGAATATCCGGATCACCCGTGGTTCATCGGCGTCCAGTACCACCCGGAACTGAAGAGCCGCCCGCTCGATCCGCACCCGCTGTTTGCGAGCTTCATCGAAGCGGCGCTGGAACAGAGCCGCCTCGTATAAGAAAAGAAAGACCCGGCTTCGGCCGGGTCTTTTGTTATGCGGTTTTGGTATTGGCGTCGCTGACGGTCTTCAGCAAGGTCAGCATTGCAGTGTTCAAGGGCGTCGCAAGGCCGTGGCGCAGGCCTGCGGCAACGACCGCACCATTCAGCGCCTCGATTTCCAGCGGACGTCCTGCGAGGCAGTCGAAATACATGGAGGTGCCTGCTTCCGGCGGATAGGCCAGAAACGTCTCAAGGATCATTTCTGCTTCATTGCCTGCAAGTTGCGCGCCCTCGGCGCGACCGACCGCCACTGCTTCGTCAAGAATGCCAAGAGATAGCTGCTGGATATCCTCGCGCTGGAAGACGCCAAGCCGCTGGCGGGTAAGCGCCGTGATCGGGTTGGCGATGACGTTGACCAGCAGTTTGCGCCATTGATAGGTGATGAATTCCGCACTGATCCCGACATCGACGGGGGTGCCTTCAAAAAGGGCCGCAAAGGCTTCCGCTTGCGCTCCTGCAGGCACAAGCAGATCGTGACCGCGGATGTGGCGCAGGCGGACATGGTCGGGGGCGAAACGTTCGCCATTGTAATAGACGATTGCCGGAAGCACGGTCGCGCCCTTCGCATGCGGGGCTACGCGCTCCTCATGGGCAATGCCGTTCTGCAGGACGGCAACCGTCGTCTGCGGCGTGCAGAGGCGTTCCAGCCAAGGGGCGATAGAGGCCACATCCTGTGCCTTGGTGCAAAGGATCACCCAGTCGACCGGTTCGGCGCCACTTGGCTCCGTCAGTGTCTTTAGCGGTATCCTTTTGCTCTCTTCGTGATGATCGAAGGTAAGCGTGTCGATCCGCCTGCGGGCGCAGACCGTCACATCATTGTCCGGTGACAAGCTGAGGCAGGCCGCGGCAACGCCGCCGATCCCGCCAAGTCCGACGACTGCGATCTTCCGTCCCGTCATTCTGATCTCTCCTCTTGCAGAAAAAGGAGATTAATCGCGGATGGAACCGGTTGAAACGTCAATCCTGCTGCAAGCGGTACTGCGTCAGCCTTTCAGGCCCTTGTAGGCTTCAAGCGCCCGGTCACGAGCCATGCCGTGATTGACGATCGGTTTCGGATAAGTCTTTCCGAGTTCCACGCCGGCGCCGGCCAAAACATGGTTCGGCGCTTCGAAGGGCTTGTGGATGTATTTCTTCGGCAGGTCTTTCAGTTCCGGCACGAAGTGGCGGACGTAATCGCCGTCGGGATCGAATTTCTCGCCCTGCAGGATCGGGTTGAAGATGCGGAAGAAGGGGGAGGCGTCCGCGCCCGAGCCGGCCACCCATTGCCAGTTGGCGGTGTTGCTGGCCGGATCGGCATCGAGCAGCGTATCGCGAAACCACTGCTCGCCGCGGCGCCAGTCGATCAGCAAGTCCTTGATCAGGAAGGATGCGGTGATCATGCGGACGCGGTTGTGCATGTAACCGGTCTGCCAGAGTTCGCGCATCCCGGCATCGACGATCGGATAACCGGTCATGCCCTTGGTCCAGGCGCTGAAATCGGCCGCGTTGAACTCCCATTCGAAGGCGTCGAACTTGTCGTCCCAGTTTTTTGTGCGCAGATCGGGAAACTCGACCAGCAGATTGTAGCAGAAATCGCGCCAGGCCAGTTCCTTGCGGTAATGGACCAGATCGTCGCGATGTTTGTCAGCCAGCCCGTTTGTGGCGTGCCAGATACGGGCAGGGGATATTTCTCCGAGCGCCAGATGCGGAGACAGTCTGGAGGTCGCGTCGATCGCCGGGAAATCGCGACCGCGTTTGTAATCATGCAGGTCGGCGTCGATCAGGTCTTCGAGCTTTTCCTGCGCACCGGCCTCGCCGGGCGTCCAGTGTCCGGAAAAACCTGCGGCCCAGTTCGGTTTTGTCGGCAAAAGTTTCCAGCTATCGAGCGCTTCGGAACGGGGATGGCTCTCGGGCGACGGGATGGATTTCGGCGGGTCAATGGGGCCATGCGGCTCGTGAAGCTTCTGCATGGCGTTCCAGAACGGCGTGTAGACCTTGAAGGCATTACCGGAGCCGGTGCGGATCAATTTCGGATCATGCAGCAGCTGGCCGTGAAAGGCGCGGATGGCGATGCCTGCATCCTTGAGCGCGATGGCGATCTCGCGGTCGACCGTGGTTCGCTCATAGGCGCGATTGACGTAGACCGTCTTTGCGCCGGTCTTGCGGGCAATATCGATGATGATGTCATCGGCCTTGCCCGTCGCAAACATCAGGTCGCTGCCCAGTGACTTCAGCTTGTCCTTGAGCGCTGCCAGGGAATGATGAAGCCACCATGCCTGTGCGGCCCCAAGCGGACCGATATCGGGCTGTACCGGTTCGCGGATATAGACGGGAATGACCGGGCCACCTGTATCGATCGCGGCATGGAGTGCGGCATTGTCGTCGAGACGCAGGTCGCGGCGGAACCAGAGGATGGCGGGTGCGGTGTCAGGCACGATCTACTCCGTTTGGGCAAATATGCCCAAGCCTACGGATTTCCTCGCCAACCGGATCAGTCGAAGGCACGGATAAGCAGGATGCGGCAAGGTTCGCCTGCTGCCAATTCCGGCGCATGCGGCGCGCGAACGATGAGACCGTCGGCATGGGCAAAGATCTTCATCATCGACGAATCCTGCTTCGGATTTGCCTCGGCGACCAGATTGCCCAGTTCGTCACGGGTGATCTTTGCACGCAGATAATCCTGCCGCTGGTCATTGGGGCGAAGCGGTCTTGCAGTGATGCCATCGACTTCGCGTCTGCGCTCCGGCAGATGAGCAAGGCGGCGCAGCAGCGGTTCGAGAAACAGCATGCCCGTAACCATGCTGGCGACCGGGTTTCCGGGCAGGCCCAGAACATGCATGCCGTCGAGAGAACCGACCATCAGCGGTTTGCCGGGGCGCATGGCGATTCGCCAGAAATCAAGCTCCATGCCGGAAGCCTTCAACGTCGCCTGCACCAGATCGTGGTCGCCGACGGAAGCGCCTCCGAGGGTGACGAGGATATTGGCACCAGCATCACGAGCGCGCTTGATCGCAGCGGAGATGGCGTCCTGCCGATCCGGCGCAATGCCGAGATCGAGAACCTCACCGCCATTGTCGCGCACGAGAGCGGCAATGCCGAATGTGTTGGATGCGATGATCTGCGCGGGAGCGGGATTGCCGCCCGGCTCAATCAGTTCGTCGCCCGTGGCGAGGATCGCCACTTTCGGCTTACGGAATACGGGAAGCGTCGGGTGGTTCATCGCGGCTGCGACGGTCAGATGCGAGAAATCGATAAGCGTACCGGCCTTCAGCACCGTTTCGCCTTCGGCAAAATCCTGACCACGAGGACGGATGTGTCGCCCGCCGGTGACCTGAAATGTCGTGCGGATGCTGTCGTCACCGATCTTTTCGGCGTCCTCCTGGATGAGGATCGTATCGGCGCCTTCCGGCACCGGAGCGCCGGTGAATATGCGAACGGTTTCGCCGGGGCCGAGAGGGCCTTCAAAGGCACGCCCCGCGGCGGCAGTGCCGATGACTGTGAGTTCTGAACCGATCTGCGGCGCATCGACCGCTCTCAGCGCGTAGCCATCCATCGCAGAGGAATTGAATGGGGGCTGGGTCAGCTTGGCCTTAATGTCAAAAGCAAGCACGCGAGCCGCTGTATCGCCCAGAGGGAGCGTCTCGATGCCGTCGACCGGGCGGGCGCTGGCAAGCAGACGGGCCTTGGCGTCTGGAACGGGCAAAAGCGCCATGGCAAAATCTCCTCGGGCTTTACGCTTTATAATGGCCGGACTTGCCGCCAGTCTTTTCGAGCAGCCTTATGCCACCGATTTCCATCGCCTTGTCGGCAGCTTTGGCCATGTCGTAGATGGTCAGGCAGGTGACGGAGACGGCAGTTAACGCTTCCATTTCCACGCCGGTCCTGCCGGTGAGCTTCGCTGTCGCTGTGACGCGCAGGCCGGGCAGGCTGTCGTCTTCCGAGATCTCGACTGAAACCTTGGTCAGCATCAGCGGGTGGCAGAGTGGAATGAGGTCGGATGTCTTCTTGGCGGCCATGATGCCGGCAAGGCGGGCGGTGCCGATGACATCACCCTTCTTGGCATTGCCTTCGCGGATCAGCGCCAGCGTCTCCGGCAACATGCGGACAAAGCCTTCGGCGGTCGCCGAACGGTCGGTCTCGGCCTTGTTTCCGACATCGACCATGTGGGCCTCGCCGGCCTGATCGATATGGGTGAGCTTGTTCGGTTGATCGGCCATCACTCGGCCGCCAGCGTGCCTGCTTGCCCGGTCAGAAGTAGCCGCGTGGCCGCGGCGACATCGTCCTTACGCATCAGGCTTTCGCCGACGAGGAAGGTGCTGATATCGACCTTTTGCAGGCGCAGGCAGTCCTCATGGGTGAAGATGCCGCTTTCGCCGACGAGCAGACGGTCCTCGCCGGTTACCATCGCCGACAGGCGTTCGCTGGTCGAAATGCTGACCTCGAAAGTTCTCAGGTTGCGGTTGTTGACGCCGAGCAGCGGCGAGGGGAGCTTCAGCGCCCGCTCCATCTCGGCTTCGTCATGCACTTCGATGAGGCTGTCCATGCCGAGTTCGGTTGCGGTCTCGTAGAGCGCCAGCGCCTCGTCGTCGGAGAGCGATGCCATGATGATCAGGATGCAGTCGGCACCCCAGGCGCGGGCTTCATAGACCTGATAGGGCTCGAACATGAAATCCTTGCGCAAGGCCGGCAGTGCGCAGGCATTGCGGGCAGCAACGAGGAATTCCGGTGCGCCCTGGAAGCTCGGGGTATCGGTGAGAACCGAAAGGCAGGCAGCGCCGCCTGCCTCATAGGCTGCTGCCAGCGCCGGCGGATCGAAATCCGAGCGGATCAGGCCTTTGGACGGGCTTGCCTTCTTGATCTCGGCGATCAGGCCGAACTGGCTGGCCTGCTTCTTCGCCTGCAGCGCCTTCAAGAAGCCGCGAGGAGCAGACTGGTCGGCAGCGCGGGCCTTGATCTCTGCAAGCGGCACCGCCGTCTTGGCTGCTTCGATCTCGACGCGCTTATAGGCTTCGATCTTCTGCAGGATATCGGCCATGATCCTATTCCTTCTCGTTGGAGACCGCCACGAGCCGGTCCAGTGCCGCAGAGGCCTGACCGCTCTCAAGCGAGGCGGTGGCTAGCAGCATAGCATCCTTGAGTGTTTCTGCCTTGCCGGCCACGACCAGCGCGGCCGCTGCGTTGCAGAGCGAGATATCACGATAGGCATTTTTCGCGCCGCCGAGGACGGCACGAAGCGCCGCGGCATTGGCAATGCCGTCACCGCCCTTCAGGTCGGCTAGCGTTGCGGGTGCAACGCCGAAATCGGCCGGGCTCAGTTCGAATTCACGGATCTTGCCGCCTTCGAGTGCCACAACCTGCGTTGTGCCTGTCGTGGTGATCTCGTCGAGACCCTGGCCGTGCACGACCCAGACGGTTTCGGATCCCATTTCCCGCAGTGTTTCGGCAATCGGCATCAGCCATTGCGGCGAATAGACACCAAGCAGCTGGCGTTTTGCGCCGGCCGGATTGGAGAGTGGACCGAGCAGGTTGAAGATCGTCCGCGTACCGAGTTCAACGCGGCTCGGGCCGACATGGCGCATGGCTGCATGATGCATAGAGGCGAACATGAAGCCGATGCCAGCCTCGCGGATACAGCGTGCGATCTGGTTCGGGCCGATCTCCAGGTTGACGCCGAGCGCCGAGAGCGCATCGGCCGTGCCGGATTTCGAGCTGAGCGCACGGTTGCCATGCTTGGCGACCGAGAGGCCTGCCCCCGCCGCGATGATCGAGGCGAGCGTGGAGATGTTGTAGGTTCCGGCGCCATCGCCGCCAGTGCCGACGATATCGACGGCATCCGCCGGCGCTTCGACCCGCAGCATTTTGGCACGCATGGTCGAGACGGCTCCGGTCATTTCGGCAACCGTTTCGCCCCGTACCCGGAGTGCCATCAGGAAGCCGCCGATCTGCGACGGCGTCGCTTCGCCGGACATGAGAATTCCGAAGGCGTCATGCGCCTCTTCGCGGGTCAACGATTCGCCGGTGGCGACCTTGGCGAGGAATGGCTTCAAGTCAGGCATTTTCGGCATCTGCCTCAATTATTGAACGGTGGATGCGGACTGATCGAGGACAGTCTGGTTGATCGAGACGCCATAACGATCCTTCAGGCTGTTGACCATCTGATCAAGCATGTCGTCGCCTGCTGATTCCGCGAGGCGCTGAAGCTGCGGGTCATTGGCCAGTTCATCAGACGGAGCCTGCTCGACAGCGGTCACCTTCATCAGCATGCGGCTTTCGCGATCTGCTGCAAGGGCGGTGCCTGTCGTGTCGACGGGACCGGAGAAGGCGGTCGTGATCGCTTCCGCGCCGAAGATCGCATCTTCGGCGTTGCGGCGCAGGCCGGTCTTCGTTTCGACGGCGATGCCGAGGTCCGCGGCAATCGCGGCCAGAGTTTCGCCCTTGTCGAGACGAGCCTTCAGCTCGGTTGCCTTGGCGGTCAGGGCTTCGCGCTGCTGCTCGGCGGTCCAGTCAACCACGACCTTTTCACGTACTTCATCAAGCGAACGCTCGCGTTCCGGCGTTACGTTGCGAACTTCGAACCAGATGTAACCGACATTGCCGAGGCTGACCGGGATCGTGTCCTGGCCAGGTTCTGTGCGGAACACTTCGGCGATCAGGTTGCTGGCAGCCGGAAGATTTGCGATTGGCTGTTCCTTTTCGTCCTGGCCGGAGGCATCTGCCGTCACGGTGACGAGCTTGAGGTTCAGTTCCTTGGCAGCGTCATCGAGTGTCGCGCCACCGCCGCGCAGATCCTCGAAACGGTCGTGGGCGCTGGCGATTTCACGCGAGGCGGCTGCAACCGCCATCTGCTGACGCAGTTCTTCCTTCACTTCGTCGAAGCCGCGGGTGCTTTCCGGGCGGATGTTCGATACACGCAGGATGACCGAGCCGAACGTGCCCTTGATGACAGGGGTGGTGCCACCATTGGCCGAAACCTTGAAGGCCGGTTCGGCCCAGGCAGGGTCCGGGATGCTCTGCTTGGTAAAGTCACCGAGATGGACGTCGGTCGGGGTCTTGCCCTGATCCTTGATGATCTGGTCGAACGTGGTCGTGCCGTCGCGCAGCTGCGTTGCTGCTGCATCCGCCATTTCCTTGTTCGGGAAGGTCAGCTGTTCGATCGTGCGGGTTTCGGGTGTCTTGTAGCCGTCCTTGCGCCTGTCGTATTCGGCGCGCAGCTCGTCATCGGTAATCGAGGAGGCGTCGGCGATGTCGCTCGGCTCTAGCTTCACATAGGCGAAGTTGCGGTATTCCGGTGCGCGGTACTTGGCCTTGTTGGCGTCGAACCACGTGGTCAGAACGTCATCCGCCGGTGCCTTGACCGGATCGATATTGGCGTTCGACAGAAGCAGATAATCGACTGTGCGCGCCTCGTCGCGATACTGTTTCAGCGCATCGAGCATGACCTGCGGCGGCTTGAAGCCGTCTGAAACGGCTTCCACGACCTGGCTGCGGACGGCGACCTTGCTGCGTTCGGCAATATAGTCGTTTTCGCGCAGGCCGGCATTGCGCAGGCGCGAGGAGAACAGGTCACGGTCGAACTGGCCGTTGGTACCCTTGAAGGCCGGGTCTTCGGCAATCAGGTTTGCCAGACGCTCTTCGGAAAGACCGAGATTCATGTCATCGGAAAGCTGGTCGAGGGCTGCACCTGCCGAAAGCTGGGTCAGGACTTCGCGATCGATGCCGAAGGAGCGGGCCTGCTGGGCGGTCAGCTGCGTGCCGAACTGGCGGCTCAGATTGGCGATCTGACGCTGATAGGCAAGCCGGAACTGCTCGGTGGAGATTTCCTGGTCGCCGACCGTCATCACGGTGTTCGCATTCGAGGCGATAAGCGACTGGCTGCCGCCCCAGATGGCGAAAGAGGCAACCAAGAGCAGAAGCAGAGACTTCGCGACCCAGGAGCGAGCGGCGTTTCTGAGAGAATCAAGCATCGATCAACATACCTAAAGACAGTCTGCCGCCCAGTTCTGGCGGATGAAGCACTGTCTCTAGAACAAACTTCGGCGGAATAGAAGGTACTGCCGATGAAAAGGCCGCGAGCGTCGGCACGGCCGCTACGTTCTCTTGTGAAATCCCGTGCAGCGAGAAGAACCACGCAAGGCAAAGCCGGCATGGTGGAAACGGGAATGGAGCAGGCAGTGGCATTTGGTGGGTTGGTAGATAATCGATCTGCCTGCCCCGGCCAAATCATCCGGGTTTTCGAGACGTGTCAGTTCCCGTTTGCCCCGATCTTTCGACCATCACCGGAAAACCGATCCGAAATCCGTTGAGGAGGCCGGTTCGCGTACCCGGTTTCCCATCCGATGACAGGCTGATTGTCGCGCATACGGCGGTTGCGGGGATGAAACGGCACTGCGGCAAAATCTAAGTTGCCGCGACGCCAGCGGATTATTTTCCAACGAGGCCGGCAACGTCCCCGTTATTTGGTGAAGATGAAGAAGGCGCCGAGCGCGATGAACCCGAAACCGATCGCCTGTTTCCAGTGGAACGATTCGCCCAGATAGAAGACTGAGAAGATGACGAAGACAGAGAGCGTGATGATCTCCTGGATCGTCTTCAACTGGGCGGCATTGAAATAACCGTAGCCGATGCGGTTTGCCGGGACCTGGGCGCAATATTCGAAAAAGGCGATCGCCCAGCTGGCGAGAATGACGAGATAGAGCGGCTTGTTTTCGAACTTCAGGTGACCGTACCAGGCAAATGTCATGAAGACGTTGGAGAGAATGAGCAGGCCGATGGTCAGGAAGGGTGTCAGGGCAGCATTCATTGGCGGGGGGTCCATGGGCGGGGCCAGAAGGGGAGGCCGGGAAAGAGAGGGATTCGCGTCAGGTTGCAAGAAGCAGAATTACATAGGCCAAAACGGTGAAAACAAGGCCGCGGAATGCATAGGCCACAAAGCGGTATTTCTGCCGGGCGATCAGCGACAGTACATCGGCATTGTCGAGATACTGGTTGAACAGATAGCTGACATCGCTGTGCTGGGCGGCCTGTTCGAAAATCGGCCGGTGCTGGGGCCAGGTTCCCCAGAAAAGCGAGGTGGATTTGTCGATGTGACGCGGCAATACGACCATGATGGCCGAGATGATTGACGATACGGATGTAATCGCAAGCGCGCCGGAGACGATGACGACCAGCCAGCTGCCCTCTGTGTAGCGGGCAAAGGTGAATACGCCGCGTCCTTCTGCCGACGAGATCAGAAAGGCAAGCATGAAGGTGAAGATATAGGCAGCCTTCTGATCGGAGATCTTGATCTGATCGTAAAAGACGTCGTTCACCTTGCGGATATGATTGATGTATTCTTCCGTGACGACGCCTGTCGCCATCGGCATTTCCAGCATTTCTGTCGGTGCGCTGTCGAAATCGCTCATTACTCTTGAGATCCCTCGTTCAAGTGTCTCCGTGTTAATACACCTTACTCTTAAAGCAAGGTGACATCGGCTCGAAAACTTGACAGTTTATATGTTTGTGTCCACAGGTTGCGGCATGCACGGGGTGCTCAATCGATTTTTATTTGCGGTTTCTTTGACGCTGCTTGGTGCCGGGGGTGGTCTTCCCGCGCGCAGTGAGCCCGTGCCACGTGATGGCTCAGTCGCCGGCGCGGTGATTGCACGCAAAACGGGCGAGGAAGTCCGTTTTATCGACGTTTCGAACTGGCAATTCGTGGATTTGAGGCAGGATCTCGTCGGCGGAGATGTGCTGCGGACGAATGCGACCGGGCAGCTCGCCATCCTGTTTTCCGACCGGACGCAGATCCGTATGGGCCGCAATGCGACGCTGGTAGTGAAGCAGGTTACGTCAGGTTCGGGGGCCGATACGGTGCTGGAACTGCAGGCCGGGACGATCTGGGCGCGCGCCGAGCGCGGCGGGCCGGGCGTCGAGGTGCAGACACCGGCAGCGGCCGCCGCCATTCGAGGTACCGATTGGACGATGACGGTCGAGGGCTCACGGACCTCGCTCAGTGTGCTCGAAGGCGAGGTCCGGCTCAGCAATCCGCAGGGCAGCGTCGATGTGCGTGAGGGCGAAGGTGCCGTCGCCTCGATCGGCCAGGCGCCGCAGAAGGTGGTGATCGTCGATAGCGATGATCGCGAGCAGATGCTGTTTTATTTGCCTGCACGCGAGGCTTTCAGGCGGATGCCTGCATCGAACCAACCGGTGGCGCAGATGCGCAGGCAGGCCGACCGGATCGTCGCCAAGCCGGCTGGTGAGCGCACGACGGAGGAATGGGTGACGCTGGCGGAAACCCAGTTGACGCTCGAAGGACGCCCCGCAACGCAACGGACGCTTGGCGCGCTCGAGGGGCGTACGCTGACGGCGAACCAGAAGGCCCGGCTCTCGCTGATCGAGGCAATCATGCTGGCCGAAGACAAGCATTATGCCGAGGCGGCAAAGCTGTTTGACAAGGCCCAGCGCGGGCTCGATGCGAGGCGACGGGGTGTCGCGCTTTATGGCGGTTATTATGCCCGCAGTCTTGCCGATCCGACCCGGGTGGAAAAGATGCCGCGGAGCGTCCAAGGGCCGGATGCGGCGTTCCTGCGGGCCTATGCGGTCGGCTTCCTGCAGGATCTGCGCGCGGCAATGGGCGTATTGAAGGATGCCGAGCGGCAATATCCTGACGATCCGCAACTTCCGGCCTACCGGGCGATGCTGGCGCTTCTTCTCAACGATCGTCCGGAATATCAGCAGGCGGTCGATCGCTCACTGTCGCTCGATCCGAGCGAGCCGACGGCGCTTGAGGCGCGGGCGCTCTACAGGGCGGGTTTCCAGGGCGACAATAGCGGCGCCATGGAGGATCTGGAGGCCGCAGCCCGGGTGACACCCGGCAGCAGCTCGACGTGGAACGTGATCGGCAATGTGCAATCCTCCCGCGATGCCAACCGCGAGGCCGAGGCGGCCTTCCTGAAGGCGATCGAGCTTGATCCTCAGGATCCCATCCCGCATGCCAATCTTGCGATCTTCTATCTCGATACGGGCCGAATCGAAAAGGCCAAGGCGGAGATCGACAAGGCCATGGCCGTTGACCCTGCCTTCGATCTCGCGCTGGTTGCCCGCGGGCGCTATTATCTGCAGACGGGCGAGGTAGACAAGGCTGTCGAAGACCTGCTGGCCGGCACGGTCGCCAATCCCGCCTATTCTCAAGGACAGCTGATGCTGGCCGCCGCGCATTACGAGAAGGGAGATCGCGTCGCTGCAAACCAGGCACTCGACAATGCCGACCGGCTGGATGACAACGATCCGGTCATCGCGGCGGTGAGGACGGCGCTGGCGATCGACGATTACGATTCGGTCGGGGCGATCCGGCATGCGCAGGAATATCTGCGACGGTCGAAGGCGCGGGGTGGCGAGTTCACCTCCGTCGGCGCCAATCACGAGGCGGGGTCTACACTCAACGATGCGTTTCGTTTGCAGGGGCTGGATGCCTGGGGCGAATATTATGGCGATGCGGCCTTCGACCCGTTCCAGGCGACGGCCTATGTTGACCAGAGTTTGCGCGGCAGCAGCGATCCTTTCGTCGACAATTATTTCTATGGCGACAATGTCATTACCAACGAAGGCAACAGCCAGGCGTTTTCCTCTCTGTTGCAGGGCCTGTTGCTTGATACGCATATCATCTCGGGCCGTTCGCGCGAGGCGAACCTGTTGAAGCAGCCTTTCTTCGAGGTCGAACTCGGAGGCGGCTTCACCACGGCAGGGGGCGAGACGGGATATACGGCGGAAGGCGAGGTACAGGCCTATCGAAACCTGCCGTTCCCGGTCAGCCTCTATGCGAACCTGCAATGGCAGAAAGTGCCGGATGCGCGCGATATCGGCGCGCTCTCGGATATCGAGACCGAAAACAAGCTGGTCGGGGGCAATGCCTATCTGACGGCAAGTCCGACTGCTTACGACCGGCTGGTATTCTACGCGAACCATTCGAAGAGCGAGATTTCACGCGATCTGAGCTTGGCTGTTCCCGATCTGTCTTTGCTTTTCGGAGAGCTGCCGGGCACGTTTCCGGGTGGGACGTTGACGACCGAGCAGGATGTTTCTGCACGCTCAACGACAGCTGGCTTGGGGTGGAGCCATACTATTGGCTATAAAAACGTTGTGAACGCCGCCTTGCTCTATAGCGGCCTCAACAGCCGGGACACTCAATATCTTGAAGCAGGTCTTTTCGGCATTCCTGTCCCGCTTGGCCGGACCCGCGAAGAGTTCGATCAGAAAACCTACATCGCTGCAATCAACCACATGGTTGGCATCGACAATCTGACCTGGCGTTACGGGATAGAAGGTGGGCGAATAAACTTGCGGCAGACTGAGGCGTTTACCGATCTGCGACCGTTTCCGTTCAATGACGTAGACACGTTTGACCGAGCCGAAGATAAAAGCAACGTCGGTCGTATCTATATCGATCTTCTGCATGAAATCAGCGACAGTCTGAAGGCGGAATATGCCCTGTTCGGCAGCTATATCGACGGCGACACGTCGGATGTGGCGCGCATCGAGCCGCGGATCGGGCTTGCATGGTCACCGACGGACGGTCAGTGGCTGCGGGCAGGGTTCATGCGAAGCAGCATCGACCTCACGACACCGACCTTGTCGCCGATCGGTATCGTCGGCATCCAGCCGAATGCGATCTCGGTCGGGACGGAAGGGTATGTCGATACCTATGCCCTGCGTTGGGATGCCGAATGGACGCCGGATTTCTTCACGGCGCTGCAATACCAACACCAGGAGATGGATCATCCGCGCATTCCGATCCCCTTGGTCTCGACACCGTTTACCACGAATGAAGGGCGGCTCGACCGGGCGAGCCTGACGGCCAATGCGGTGCTCGCGGCGGGCTTTGGCCTGTCCTCGACCCTGGCCTACACGGATTCCGAGGATCAGAGTTCAGGCATGCCGACATCGGGCGGCCCCTTGCCCTTCGTGCCGGAATGGGCGGGGCAGGTGGCGCTGACCTGGGTCAATCAGGCGCATATCAAGACGACACTTGCCGCCAATTACATCGGCGACCGTGTCAACGAGGCCGGCGTGTCGCTCGATGACTACTGGACGCTCGATGCCAATCTTGTCTGGGAACCGTTCGACAAGCGCTTCGAGTTTGAACTGGCTGCCTACAACCTGCTGGACGAGGATATCGAATTGAACAACGACATACCCGGCTGGGGGCGTTCGTTCAAAGGCACGTTCAGGGTCCGGTTCTGATGCAATCCGGCTCACGATGGCGATTTGCGCGCCGATTGATGGCTGCGCGCTCCGTGCAAGTGCTGCTTCTGTCGGTATTCGTCTTCGGCGCGGTGGCTTTGCTTTCTCGCCTGCCGGGCTGGGCGCTGATGGACTATCGGGCTTTCGATTACCTGTCGACGATCCGCGGGCCGGCTGTGCCTTCGGACGATATCGTGATCGTCGCCATCGATGAACCGTCGCTTGCCGAAATCAATATGCAATGGCCGTGGCCGCGAAGTCTTCATGCCCAGCTCGTCACGAATATCCGAGCTGCGGGTGCAAAGGTTATCGGGCTGGACATCATCTTTTCCGAACCTTCGTCATCCGTGAATGATCAGGCGCTGGCCGATGTCATGGGACCCGACGTGGTTCTGGCTGCCGACGAGACGATCGTTACCGCGGAGCAGGCCGACCAATATATCCGGGTGATGCCGCTCGATATTTTTACTTCAAGGGGAGCCGCTGCCGGAATAGCCTCGATATCGCTCGATCGCGACGGTGCATTTCGACGTGTACCGGCGATTGTCGACGGGTTTGCAGCCACCATTGCCGTTGCGGGCGGCAATGGTGTCGAGGTCCCGGACGAGGGGAGGCTGGTGCAGGTCTTCGGGGGAGCGAGAACATACAGGACGGTTTCCTATTACCAGGCGCTCGATCCCGCCAATTTTCTGCCGCCAGGTTTTTTCAAGGGCAGGACGGTTATTGTCGGCCTGAGCCTGCAGAATGCGCCTTCCATCGCCAGCGGCGGGGCCGATGCCTTTGCCACCTCGCATACGGTTCATGACGGACGCCTGACAGCCGGTGCCGAAATACAGGCGACGATCCTCGACAATCTTCGTTTCGGCCGGTCCGTTACCGAACTACGCGGATCGTTGACGCAGGCGACAGTCCTGCTGTCGGCGCTTTGTGCCTATCTGCTTGTGCGCCGGCGTACCGGCTGGAAGACCACAATCGGCGTCGCTGCCGCGGTTCTGCTTCTTGCCGGCGGAAGTTATGTTGCACTTCACTGGGGCGGGCTCTTCGTGTCGCCGCTTGCGCCATCCTTCGCCTTTGCCGGCGTAGCCGCGGCTCAGGCGACGCTTGATTATGCACAGGAGCGCAAAAGTCGCCGACAGATCACGCGAGCATTTTCCCAATATCTGGCGCCGGCGCTGGTGGCGCAACTGGCCAAGGATCCGAGCAAGCTGAAACTCGGTGGCGAGAAACGGTTCCTGTCCATCCTGTTCTGCGACGTGCGCGGGTTCACAACCATATCGGAGCAGCTGAAGGACGACCCGGAGCAGTTGACTGCACTGATCAACCGGCTTCTGACGCCGCTTTCGCAGATCGTGTTGTCCCATGGCGGGACGATCGACAAATATATCGGCGATTGCCTGATGGCGTTCTGGAATGCGCCGCTCGACGACCCGGACCATGCCGTCCATGCGGTGTCTGCGGCGCTCGACATGCTTGCCTCGATGCAGACGCTGAATGACGAACTGCAGCATGAGGCGGAGGCTGACGCGCGACGGTTCTTTCCGTTGAGGATCGGCATCGGCGTGAACACCGGCGAATGCGTCGTCGGCAATATGGGGTCAGAACAGCGCTTCGATTATTCGGCGCTCGGTGATGCGGTCAACCTGGCGGCCAGGCTGGAATCGGCATCGAAAGCCTATGGCGTTTCACTCCTGATCGGCGAAAAGGCGGCGGATGAAATCGGCGGGATTTTTGGCGTCTTTGAACTCGACAGGATTGCCGTCAAGGGCAAACAGGAGGAAACGCGCGTCTTTGCTGCCACCCGAAACCGGGACACTTCATTGACTGAGCGGCACAAAGACGCTCTGTCTCTTCATTACGAGGGCAGAATGCCGCCGGTCGATCTTATAGGGATGCTGGCGCAGGAGGTTCCCGAACTGGCGGTTTATTACCAGCGGATGATGCCCGAAGATGATCAGCCGCCGGTATCCGACTAGAGCATTGAAGCAACTACGGATGCAGAACCGCATCCTGTGTTGCCGGACCTGCTTTTAGTGCAGGGTTTCCATGACGGGTTTTTCGTTATCCATGATGCTGAGCGCCTGGAACAATGCCTCGACGAGAATGTCGGTCAGGCCGTCCATGTCGTTTTCCTGCAGGAAGAGCGCGATAGACTGGTCCGACGGCTGGTTCACGTGATCAAGTTCCTTAGACATTCATTGTCCCTTTCATCTGTCCTCATGACGTGTGTGGGACATCTTTCAATGCTTCGGCTTGCGCCGGGCTGTTTATCAATCGCCTGAGCGTCCCTCGAAACAGTGCGTTAAGCCTTACTCGATCCTAACATATTGTCCGAAAATGGGACGGCAAGGCCTTGAATCGGAACCAAAAGGTTTTTGATCGGTTCACTTTTTGTGAAGGTCTGGCGGCGAAAGTGCCTTCATGTACGGGCGATTCGGCCCATCGAGTATGGAGATGGCATGACACTGCTGCAGTTCCCCGCCGACCGGCGGACCGCCGACGTAAGACGATGCGCCGACGCTCTTCAGCGTCTTCAAGGTGAGGAAGCAAATCGTTTCTGGCGCACTGAAATGGCACAGTTCGCCAAGGGGTTTCGGGCTCAGGGGGTCGAGGAAGAAGAAATCCGCCATCAGGCCGCGATCTTCATGCATGCCGTGCAGATGGAATTGCAGATGGCCTTTGCTGAAGACGAGCGCGACGCTTCCGCATACTGAGGAATTGCCGGTTTTTGCCGGCAACTGATGCCATTATTCGTGGCGAAGTGCGTCGATCGGGTTGAGCTGTGCTGCTCGCCTTGCCGGAAAATATCCGAAGATCATGCCGATCGCCGCTGAAAACAGGAATGCGAGCAGGATGATCGTCGGGCTCGCGACAAACGGAACTTCCAGAAAACTGACGACGCCATATGCCAGCGCCAGACCGGTGACGATGCCGGTAACGCCGCCGAAGATCGACAACATCACCGCCTCGACGAGAAACTGCGTGAGCACCTGGTTTTCCAATGCGCCGATCGCAAGCCTGATGCCGATTTCGCGGGTACGCTCGGTGACCGAGACCAGCATGATATTCATGATCCCGATGCCGCCGACAAGCAGGCTGACGGCGGCGACCGCGCCGAGAAGACCGGTCAGAAGCATCGTCGTGCCGGTCATGGCGGCGGCGATCTGCGACATGTCGTTGACGGAAAAATCGTCGTCGCGGCCGATGGCGATGCGGCGGCGCTCCCTCAGAAGGCTCTCAACATCCGCCTGAACCTTTGCCGTCGACACGCCATCCTGCGCGGAAAGGACGATGCTCGATATGGTCGTCGTGCCGCCGATCCGGCGCTGGTGCAGCTTGAGCGGCATGATCACCGTATCGTCCTGATCGTCGCCCATGCCTGACTGGCCCTTGACGGCAAGAACACCGACGACCGGGCAGGCGACATTGCTGACACGGATGCTCTGGCCGACGGGGTCTGCTGCACCGAACAATTCCCTGCGTGTCGTCTCGCCGATGATGCAGGCGGCCTGGCTACCACGATCTTCGGTGGCCGAGAAATCCCGGCCGAGCGCCAGTTCCCAATCCTGCGCGATAAGATAATCGGCGGTCGTGCCGATAACGCTGGTCGAGCGGTTGGCGCCGCCGGCAATCACGGTCGCCGTTCCGCGGTTGACGGGTGCCACGGCGCGCAGGCCGCTCACCTGATCACGAATTGCCGTGATATCGCCATCGGTGAAGCGCTTGGCCTCTGTGCTTGCCCGGCCCGGTCCCCATTGGCCGGGGCGGACGAAAAGCGTGTTGGTGCCAAGCCTCGAGAGTTCGTCGCGCACCTTGGCGGTGGTGCCGTTGCCGATGGTGACCATGGCGATGACGGCAGCGACGCCGATGACGACGCCGAGCACAGTGAGGAAGGAGCGCAACATGTTGCGGCTGATGGCGCGCCAGGCAAGCTTTGCCGTCTCAAACCACATGGGCAGCCTCCCTGGCCTGGATTTCATCGCTGACGAGATGACCGTCGACGAAACGCAGGAGGCGTTTCGCATAGGCGGCGATATCCTCTTCATGGGTGACCATGATGACGGTGATGCCGTTTTCGCGATTGAGCCTGGTGATGAGATCCATGATCTCGCCGCTGGTCCTTGTGTCCAGATTGCCGGTCGGCTCGTCGGCGAGGAGCACGGCCGGGTCGGTGACGATGGCTCTGGCGATTGCGACGCGCTGTTGCTGGCCACCGGAAAGCTCCTGGGTCGTGTGGCCCTCGCGTCCGCGCAGGCCGACCTGTTCCAGTGCCGCCATTGCCCGCCGCCTTCGCTCAGCATGGTCCATGCCGCGATAGACCAGCGGCAGTTCGACATTTTCTACGGCCGAGGTGCGGGCGAGAAGATTGAAGCCCTGAAAGACGAAACCAAGCATGTGCCGGCGTAGCAAAGTCAGTTGCGCGCGGCTGAAGCCGCTCGTCGGGATGCCCTGGAAGATGTATTCGCCGGAAGACGGCAGATCGAGGCCGCCGATGATGTTCATCGCCGTCGACTTACCGGAGCCGGATGGCCCCATGATCGAGACAAACTCACCCTGCGCGATGGTCAGGTCTATCTTCTCGAGTGCGCGAATGGTCGCTTCGCCACGGCCATAGACTTTCGAAACCTGCCTGAATGCGATGAGGGGGGCTGTCATAGTCGATCTCCCGTCAGCGGCCACGCACTGTTGCTTCGGTGATCAACAGGTCGCCATCCTTGAGGTCCGGCGATTTGACGACGGTAAACTGGCCATCGGTTGCGCCCATTTCGACGGAGATGCGCTCAGCTGTGCCGTTGCGTAGAACCCAGACCGACCGGCTTGCAGCAGTTGCGTCACCGCGGGAACCGCGATTTCCACGTGGGCGGGGCGGGGAAAACAGGCGCGACAGAAAGCTGCCGCGCGGCTGCATGGTTGATGGCGGCGAATAGCGCAGCGCCGCATTGGGCACGAGCAGCGCGCCAGTCACCGATTGCACGGTGATATCCGAAGTTGCCGTCATGCCGGGGCGCAGGAGCAGGTCCTCGTTGTCGACCGTCAGGATCGCCTTGTAGGTCACGACGTTGTTGACGGTTTCGGAGGCGAAGCGGACGGATTCGATCTTTGCCGGGAAATGCCGATTGGGATAGGCATCGACCGAGAAACGCGCTTCCTGCTCCTCGCGGACCTGACCGACATCGGCTTCATCAACGGCGACCTGAAGCTCCATGTGTTTCAGGTCGCCCGCTATGGTGAAAAGCACCGGCGCATTGAGCGAAGAGGCCACGGTCGCGCCCGGATCAACGTCGCGGGTGAGAACGACGCCGTCGATCGGCGAGACGATCTTGAGCTTGGAGAGATTGATTTCGGCCAGGCGCAGGCTGGCTTCCGCGGAAAGGACGGCTGCCTCGTTGATATCCGTCGATGCGACCGCGGAATCATAGGCATATTTGGCGGCGTCGAGATCCTGCTGGCTGGAGATTCGGTTGCTGACCAGCGAGGTCAGCCGATCGAAGCTGATCTTTGCGGAGGCGGCTTCGGCCTTGGCCTTCAGAACGTTGGCCCTTGCGGAGGCAAGCTGGGCTCTGGCGCTCTGGACATCGGCTTCCTGCCTGTTGGTATCGAGTTCCAGCAGCACCTCGCCCGCCTTGACGGGGCTGTTATAGCTGACATTGACCTTGCGCACCGTGCCAGACAGTTCGCTCGATATGTCGACTTGGTCGGTCGGCTGGATCGAGCCTGTGGCGGTGACGATCACCTGCAGGTCACCGGTCTTTGCAGCTTGCGTCGTATAGTCGAACTGTTGACCGTCGCCGGAGCCGTAAAGATAGAAACCGAGGCCACCGCCTATCAGCACAAGACAGAGCACAAGCAGCCACTTGCCGCGCCCGCGCTTTTGTTTCTGGCCAGAGGTTGCGAGGATCGCGGCGAGATCCGGAGCGTCCGGCTTGCCGGAGGTGAGGGGATCGGTAGGGGCGTTCACTCGTGGGCCTCGTTTTTCATCGGTCTGTTTAATCTGCGACGGGCGAGCCGTGTGACCTACCTACGGGCGCAGAATCTTACGCGCTCCATGCCATGAAACACGCTTCGGGAGAAATTAAATAACCGTAAGTTGTCGGTTGGTGTCGCTCAAATGACCTGGATCAGGCTGGTCCAGAATCACTATGGCCGGGCTCTTGCGGAGCGCCGGCCATAGTCTTTCTTTGTGCATGTCTATTGCCTGCTGCTCGCTACGCCAAAACGTTCGGGCAGGAATGCCGTCTGCGTCTGTTCTCCGCTCAGCCGGTCGGTTTTTACCGGATTTCCGGGTTGGGGCGGTATCAACGCAGAGAAGATCGCCAGGCTGCCGGCAATAAGGGTCGCCAGGACGATCAACTCGGTGCTGCGTCTCATCTGGATTTCTCCTTGGTCAAAAGGAAAACTAGGCATCGAAATATAGCTCCCTCACGACAAAGCAGATTCGCGGCTGCGTCCGGGATCGGGAGGAAGGGGATGCCTTGCGGATGATTACGTGCTGTCGGTCCTGTTCCTGGCGGCTTTCGATCTGCCTGCTAGCTGCTTGCCGACATTTCGGCCGGCGTTGCCATGATCTGCTGCTCGCCGATCGAGCGATCCATATACTTGAAACCGAGGATGCTCAGAACAGAGGCAATAAGAACGACGAAAATAATCCGCATGGAAGTCTCCTTCGGCGGCAATAACACCACAACGAAAGACTTGTTCCGTCGAGTAAGGTTGGAAGACGGCATATCGTATTGAAGAATTGTATCGCGAACGGTGGGAATGTTACCAAAGACAGGGCAATGGAAGTCTTTCGAGTGGTGAGAGCACAGGGATTCGAACCCTGGACCTACTGATTAAAAGTCAGTTGCTCTACCGGCTGAGCTATGCTCTCTCACCATTGCGCCTCAGCGCCTTTCGAAAGTGCGCGATACATATGCAGGTCACATCTTGCGGTCAACCCGCAAAACGTTCAAAAAAATCGCTGTTCGACGCTTTTTCCATCGATTTCTGTCGATGCATAAAAGGTGATTGGCATTAAGCGGCAATCGGCGGTAGCGCCTCTGCCACATCTGATAAGCGGAGCAATCCAGTGTCCATTGCCGAAATATCCATCTTTACAGCGCTTCTGGCCGGGACACTGTCATTCCTATCTCCGTGCGTCCTGCCGCTGGTTCCGCCCTATCTCTGTTACATGGCCGGCATTTCTGTTGATCAGTTCCGCGACCAGGATTCTCAGGCCGCATCGCCGGCACGCAAGGCGGTGCTCACGTCAGCTTTCTTTTTCACGCTCGGTTTTGCCACCGTTTTCGTTATGCTCGGGGCCGGTGCGTCCACGGTCGGCGTGCTTTTGCGCCAGCATCTGGACCTTTTGTCGAAGATCGGCGGGCTGATCATCATCATCATGGGGCTGAATTTTCTCGGTGTGCTGCGGATAGGTTTTCTGTCGCGTGAGGCGCGGTTCCAGGCATCAGGTCAGCCTGCGACGCTTTCGGGCGCCTATCTGATGGGCCTTGCCTTCGCCTTCGGCTGGACGCCCTGCATCGGTCCGGTTCTCGGCGCCATCCTCGGCGTGGCGGCATCGCGCGATACGGTGGGCGAGGGGGCGGCGCTGCTCGGCATCTATTCGCTCGGGCTTGCCGTACCGTTCTGGATCGCGGCGGCCTTTTCAGGCGTTTTCATGCGTTTTATGACCCGTTTTCGTCGCCATCTCGGATTGGTCGAGAAAGCGATGGGCGTGTTCCTGATCGTTACCGGGCTTGCCTTCATCTTCGGCTTCGTCAGCTCGGCGGCGATCTGGTTCCAGGAGACGTTTCCAATCCTGATGCAGATCGGCTGATCGATCTGGCCCTTTTTGTTTCAACGCAATTCCGGACGCAAAACCGGTTCCCACTTTTGCTGGAATTGCTCTAATCGCGGATCAAAAGAGCGGATGGTCGATGTCGTAGCGCTGCTTCTGCCCTTCTTCGGCCTGATCCTGATCGGATATGTTGCGGCAAGAGCGACGGGGCAGCCTCTCGAGGCGCTCGGCTGGCTCAATACGTTCATCATATATGCGGCGCTGCCGGCGCTTTTCTTCAAGCTGGTGTCGCACACGCCGATAGAGCAACTGACGCGGCTGGATTTCATTTTTGGTGAGATTGCTGCGGTCTATCTGGTCTTCGCCGTCGCGTTCCTGATCGGCTTCGTGCTACGGAAAAACTCGTTCGAGGACTGCACGATCCAGGGCTTTACCGCGGCTTACGGCAATATCGGCTATATGGGGCCGGGGCTGGCGCTGCTTGCCTTCGGCGAAAAGGCGGCGGTGCCGGTGGCGCTGATCGTCTGCCTCGAAAATGCAGCGCATTTCATCATGGCGCCGGCGATGATGGCGGTGGCCGGAGACGACAAGCGGCAGCTACGCCTGATCGTCGGCTCGATCGCAAAGAAGGTCGCGCTTCATCCGTTCATCCTGTCCACGGCGCTCGGCTTTGCTGCGGCAGCTTCCGACCATCAATTGCCCGACCCGGCATTGAAACTCGTCGATTACCTGGCGCAGGCTGCGGCTCCCTGCGCGCTGTTTGCCATGGGCGTAACGCTCGCCTTGCGGCCGGTGAAACGCATTCCGGCCGAGCTCGGTTATCTCGCCGTGTTGAAGCTCGTGCTTCTGCCGCTCAGCGTCTATGTGGTGCTGTCGCTGGTCGGTGACTTCGATCCGGTTTGGATGCATGCGGCAATGCTGCTGGCGGCACTTCCAACAGCTGCCAATGTCTTCGTGATCAGCCAGCAATATGGCGTGTGGCAGGAGAGGGCTTCTGCAAGCATCCTGCTCATCACCGTCGGATCGATCGTGACGCTGCCGATATGGCTATATATCATCTCCAGCGGGATTTTACCGCCGGATCTGTTTCCCTAATTCGCGAACGAAATTCTTTAGGCTGCGTCCCGGCTCTACACCTTCCTGCATCAGTGCGTTGCGCAGGGGAGAGACGGCGTTGAGCACGTGCATGCCGGCTGCCCGCACCATCTGGACCGGTATCAGATCGGTCAGCAGCGAGCGGTTGAGAAGGTCGACGCTGACAGTGCGGCTCATCACGTCCGGGCGCCGGCGTCGATGGTAGCGGTCCCCGGCATCGGCCGGGATCGGCTGGTCGTGCTGGGCGGACAACAGATCCGCCAGCGTCATGCTATCGCGCAGCGACAGGTTCAGCCCTTGTGCGCCGATGGGCGGAAAGGCGTGAGCGGCTTCACCGATCAACGCGACGCGCCCGGCGCCAAAACGCTCGGCCATCATGCTCGACAGCGGCCAGGCCTGTGCCTTGCCTTCGACGGTGACCTTTCCGAGGATCGACTGCATGCGCGCTTCGACGATCGTCGACAGCTCTTCCGTCGGCAGGTTCGTCAAATGGGCGGCTTCTTCCGGCCGAACGACCCAGACGAGGCTGGAGCGCGAGCCGGGCAGCGGAACCTGAGTGAACGGCCCGCTTTCGGTGTGAAATTCGGTCGATACATAGCCATGCGGCAGGGTGTGGGCGAAATTCAGCACCACGGCGGACTGCCGGTAGGACCATTTGCGCACATCAATGCCCGCCGCTTCGCGGGTGATCGACTTGCGGCCGTCGGCGCCGATGACAAAGTCGGCCTCGATGACCTCGCCGCCATCGATCGCGATCGTCACCTTGTCAGCCGTTATAGCGACAGTCTCGACATTCGTTTCTATGCGGGTCAGGTTCGGTTCTGCAGCCAGGGCGCCGTCGAGAACCTCGGCCAGCGCCTTGTTGGGGATATTGTAGCCGAAGGCATGAAGGCCGATATCGCTGGCGCGGAATTGCGCCGGCGGCGCGCGCAGCAGGCGGTTGGTGCCGTCGAGGATCTGCATCACGGAGAGTGCGGCCGTGGCGGGCGCGATTTTCTCCCATACGCCGAGACGCTCAAGATAGCGCACGGACTGGTCCATCAACGCAGTCGTGCGTCCATCGTCGTGTTTCGGCGCTGCGGCGACGAGGCAGACTTTTCGGCCCGCACGTCCGAGTGCAAGAGCTGCCACCTGGCCTGCCAGGCCGCCACCGATGATCGCGATCTCGTAATGCTGCATTGTCCGCTTCCAATTCCTCAAGCATGTCGCATAAAACCGTGCAGCGGTTTTGCGCTGAAGACATGCGACAAATCAAGAATCTAAAGCGCATGAGCGAATCCGGAGGATCGCGACACGCTTTAGCCGGGCTCTATGTAGAGCTTCCGGAAGCTTCAATCCATGGGGTATAGACGATTGCTCTCTCATTGGCGCTAAGTGGTGTAAAACCCATGATAAAGGCGGCTGGCGGTTGCAATGCGCCGGAATTGGCAGCATACCCGAAGATCAAGCTAGAGGCGGGAAGTAAGAAAACGGGGCGCGCGTGTTCAGACGAATCTTCAATTATCGTGCAGTGCCCTATGCGGAAATCCGCGCCTTCTGCGTTCATATCTTTACCGCGTCCGGTTCCTTTCTGGCCTTTCTCGGTGTTGTTGCCGCGGCCGAGCATCGTTTCATCGACATGTTCTGGTGGCTGGGTCTGGCGCTGCTGGTCGATGGTGTCGACGGGCCGATCGCCCGCAAGCTCAACGTCAAGGAAGTGCTGCCGAACTGGTCCGGCGACATGCTGGACAATGTGATCGACTACGTGACCTATGTTCTCCTGCCAGCCTTTGCGCTTTACCAGAGCGGCATGATCGGCGAACCGTGGTCGTTCGTGGCGGCAGGCATGATCGTGGTTTCGAGCGCGATCTACTACGCCGACATGGGCATGAAGACGGATGAATACTTCTTCTCCGGCTTCCCGGTCGTCTGGAACATGGTTGTGTTTACGCTCTTTGTCATCGATGCAAGTGCAACGACCGCGATGATCGTGGTGACCGTTTCGGTGGTCTTGACCTTCCTGCCGATCAACTTTCTGCATCCGGTACGCGTCAAGCGGTTGCGGCCGCTCAATCTAACCGTCGGCGCCATCTGGTGCGCCCTTGGCGGCTATTCGCTGCTCCTGCATTTCCAGTCTCCAGACTGGGTCGTCTGGGGTGTGGTGATCAGCGGCATTTACCTCTATTGCATCGGTGGAATATTGCAGCTTTTTCCGAACCTTGGAAAATAGGCCAAGGTGACCGGCGAGCCGTTCTTTCATGTTGTGGAAGTCTGCAAAACCGGTATCAATATCAGGCGGCTGCCTTCTGACATGCGGAAGGTGGCCACTTCATTTTAAAGACGTAAACAATGCAGAGCTTCAACGGACGGCTCTGCATGATAAAAAGGGGGTTCCGTGACTTCTTCCGAGGGCGTTGAGGCAAGCCCGCTTCTGTCTGTCCGGGGGCTGACAAAGCTTTTCGGCAGTTTCGCGGCGTGCGATGCCATCGATCTCGATATCGGCCATGGGGAAATCCATGCGCTGCTGGGCGAAAACGGCGCTGGTAAATCTACGCTGGTGAAGATGCTCTTCGGCGTCTTGCAGCCGAGTTCAGGGACCGTTTCACTGGAAGGAAAGCCAGTGGTGATCCCATCGCCCGGCGAGGCGCGCCGTCTCGGCATAGGCATGGTTTTCCAGCATTTCTCTCTGTTCGAAGCGTTGACGGTGGCGGAGAACATCGCACTGTCGCTCGACCCGAGGACGCCTTTGGCGAAGATCGCGGAAGAGACCGCAACCATCTCCAAGGCTTATGGCCTGCCGCTCGATCCGTCTGCCCATGTCGCCGATCTTTCCGTCGGTGAACGCCAGCGCATCGAGATCGTCCGGGCGCTGTTGCAGAACCCCAAGTTGATCATTCTCGACGAGCCGACATCGGTTCTGACGCCGCAGGAGGCCGAGCGGCTGTTCGAGACGCTGATGCGGCTGAAGGCCGAAGGGCGTTCGGTTCTTTATATCAGTCACCGGCTGGAAGAGGTGCAGCGCATCTGTGATCGCGCCACCGTTCTGCGCCACGGCAAGGTTACCGGTGCTTGCGACCCCAAGCATGAAACGCCTGCCTCGCTTGCACGGATGATGGTCGGGACCGAAGTGGCTGAGGTGAAACGCGATAGCGCCAACACGCTTGGCGATATTCTGCTGCAGGTGAACAAGGTTTCGGTCGCCTCGCGTACGCCGTTTGCGGTTGCGCTCAAGGATATCTCGCTGAAGGTTCGGGCGGGCGAGGTGCTTGCCATTGCGGGCATCGCCGGCAATGGCCAGTCGGAACTGTTTGATGCCATTTCCGGCGAATATCCGATTGCTGACAATGATGGCATTGTCCTGCGCGGAAAACCTGTTGGTCGCCTTAGGATTAACGGGCGCCGTCTGCTCGGAGCGGGGTTCGTGCCGGAAGAGCGGCATGGCCACGCGGCGGTCTCGGCGCTTTCGCTTTCCGACAATCTGCTGCTGGCGCGAAGCCGGTCCGATAAAAAGGCATTTCTGGCCGGCGGACCTCTCGCCATCGTCAAGCGGGATGCGATCCTGTCTGCCGCACGACGCATCTGTTCTATGATGGATGTGCGCAAGAGTGGCGAAGACCCTGCTGCCGGCTCGCTTTCGGGTGGAAACCTGCAGAAATTCATCGTTGGCCGCGAGCTTGATCGACAGCCTTCCGTGCTGGTCGTCAACCAGCCTACCTGGGGTGTCGATGCGGGCGCCGCGAGCCGCATTCGTCAGGCGCTAGTCGATCTGGCAAAAGCGGGATCCGCCGTCATCGTCATCAGCCAGGATCTCGACGAGATTTTCGAGATTGCCACAACAATTGCCGTGATTTCGGATGGCAGGCTTTCGGACCCCTATCCTGCAGGAGAGCTTACACTTGAACAGATCGGCCTGCTGATGGGCGGCATCCATGACAGTCATTCCGGGGAAAAGTCTTCTGGGGGAGACCAGACCGGAATGGAGACCGCACATGCGCATTGAGCTTCAGAAACGCGCCAACACATCCATGCTGTTTTCGCTCCTGTCGCCGCTTCTGGCGCTGGCGCTGACGCTGATTGCCGGCGCAATCATGTTCGGCCTTCTGGGCAAAAGCCCGCTCAACTCGCTCTACATCTATTTCGTCGAGCCGCTGCTCGATGTCTGGTCGCTGCATGAACTGGCGATCAAGGCTGCACCGCTGATTTTGATCGCAGTCGGTCTTTCGGTCTGTTTCCGGTCAAACAACTGGAATATCGGCGCGGAAGGGCAGTTCACCATCGGTGCGATCACCGGTTCGATCCTGCCCGTGCTGAACCCGGAATGGCATTCGCCGCTGATCTTGCCGCTGATGCTGGTGATGGGAATGATCGGCGGAGCGCTCTATGCAGGTATTCCGGCGCTTTTGAAGACCCGGTTCAATACCAACGAGATTCTGACCAGCCTGATGCTGGTTTATATCGCTCAACTGTTCCTCGACTGGCTGGTGCGTGGTCCGTGGCGCGATCCGCAGGGTTATAATTTCCCTCAGACCAAAAGCTTCCAGCCGGAAGCGGTTCTGCCGGAAATCCTCGATTCGGGTCGCGCGCATCTCGGCATCGTCTTCGCGCTCATCGCTGCCGTGGCGCTGTGGTTCATGATGCGCTTCATGCTGAAAGGCTTTCAGGTCTCGGTGCTCGGCCAGTCGGAACGGGCAGGGCGGTTCGCCGGTTTTTCGGCGCGCCGGATGGTGTGGTTCTCGATGCTGCTTTCAGGCTCGCTCGCCGGGCTTGCCGGGATTTCGGAAGTCTCCGGTTCGATCGGCCATGTGCAGCCGGTGATTTCGCCGGGCTACGGCTTTACCGCGATCATCGTCGCGTTTCTCGGAAGGCTCAATCCGCTCGGTATCATCGCCTCGGGTTTCGTGCTGGCGCTCACCTATCTCGGTGGGGAGGCGGCGCAGCTTTCTCTCGGCATTTCCGACAAGGTTAGCCGTGTTTTCCAGGGGCTCATCCTGTTCTTCGTACTGTCCTGCGATACGCTGATCCATTATCGGATCCGTCTGATCGTCAATCCATCCGCCGCTCAAGAAGGAAAAAGCTGATGTTCGAAGCTATCCTTCTGACCGTCATCACCGCATCGACGCCGCTGGTCATTGCCGCTCTCGGCGAACTGGTGACCGAGCGATCGGGCGTGCTCAATCTCGGCGTCGAAGGCATGATGATCATGGGTGCGGTTGCCGCGTTTGCCACGGCGCAGCTGACCGGTTCAGCCTATCTGGGTATTCTCGGCGGCATCATCGGCGGCGGCATTTTCTCGCTGCTCTTCGGTTTCCTGACGCTGACGCTCGTTGCCAATCAGGTGGCGACCGGTCTGGCGCTGACAATCCTCGGCCTCGGTCTGTCGGGACAGCTTGGTGAAGCCTTTGTCGGTATGCCGGGCGTTCGCCTGCAGCCAATCGTCATTCCGCTCCTGTCCGATATCCCGTTCTTCGGGCGCGTGCTGTTTTCCCAGGACCTGATCTTCTACATGTCGGTGGCTCTGGTCTTCGGCATCAGCTGGTTCCTGTTCAAAAGCCGCGCAGGCCTGAAGATGCGGGCGATCGGCGACAGTCACGGGTCGGCGCACGCGCTCGGGATCAACGTGGTTCGCACACGTTATCTCGCCGTCCTGTTCGGCGGGGCCTGTGCCGGTCTTGCAGGCGCACAGCTGTCGCTCGTCTACACGCCGCAATGGGTGGAGAACATGACGGCCGGCCGTGGCTGGATCGCGCTGGCGCTCGTCGTCTTCGCATCCTGGCGGCCGCTCAGGGTTCTCGCCGGCGGTTATCTCTTCGGTGCCGTCGGCATCGGACAATTGCATGCGCAGTTGCTGGCGCAAAGTGGCGGGATAGCCATTCCGTCGCAGCTTCTATCCGCATTGCCTTATGTCGCAACTATTGTCGTGCTGATCATCATTTCGCATAATCGCCGCACGACGCTCATCAATACGCCGGCATCCCTCGGAAAACCATTTGTCCCCGATCGGTGACCACGTTAACGTTCATGTCATACTCCATCAGAGGTTGGAAAATGAAAAAACTCATCATTGCGCTGGCTGCTACTGCTGCCGTGCTCGGCGGTTTTGCCGGTAGCGCGTCGGCTCAGGAAAAGAAGAAGATCTGCTTCATCTATGTCGGTTCCAAGACCGACGGTGGCTGGACCCAGGCGCACGATATCGGACGCCAGGCGCTGCAGAAGGCTCTCGACGACAAGATCGAGACGCCGTTCCTCGAAAGCGTGCCGGAAGGCCCGGATGCCGAGCGCGCCATCGAGCGCATGGCTCGCTCCGGCTGCGCCCTGATCTACACGACCTCGTTCGGCTTCATGGATGCAACGGTCAAGGTCGCCGCAAAATTCCCGAACGTGAAGTTCGAGCACGCCACCGGTTTCAAGGCTGCCGAAAACCTTTCGACCTACAATTCGCGCTTCTATGAAGGCCGTTACATCCAGGGCCAGATTGCAGCCAAGATGTCGAAGAAGGGCGTCGCCGGTTACATCGCCTCCTTCCCGATCCCGGAAGTGGTCATGGGCATCAACGCCTTTGAACTGGGCGCAAAGTCGGTCAATCCGGAATTCAAGCTGAAGGTCGTCTGGGCCAATACCTGGTTCGACCCGGGCAAGGAAGCTGATGCCGCCAAGGCACTGATCGACCAGGGCGTCGATATCCTCACCCAGCACACCGATACGACCGCTCCGATGCAGGTTGCTGCCGAGCGCGGCATTCTCGCTTTCGGTCAGGCTTCCGACATGATCGCAGCCGGCCCGAAGACGCAGCTGACGGCAATCGTCGACACCTGGGGCGCCTATTACATCAAGCGCACCAAGGCGGTTCTCGACGGCTCGTGGAAGTCTGAACAGATCTGGGACGGACTGAAGGACGGCATCCTGACCATGGCACCATATACCAACATGCCGGATGACGTGAAGGCGATGGCCGAAGAGACCGAAGCCAAGATCAAGTCGGGCGAGTTGCACCCGTTCACCGGCCCGATCAACAAGCAGGACGGTTCGGAATGGCTGAAGGCCGGCGAAAAGGCCGAAGACGGCGTTCTGCTCGGCATGAACTTCTACATCGAAGGCGTGGACGACAAGCTGCCGAAGTGAGCTTTTTCCGCGTTACAGATCGAAAGGGCGTCTTCGGGCGCCCTTTCTTTTTATGTCGTTGAGACACAAGCCGTTTATCGCCCTGCAAGATTGTTGCTGCTAAACAGCGAGCAAATGCCGAAGGAGATTCCCTAAATGAGCCGTTCCTGCCTTGCCGTCATTCTCGCTGCGGGCGACAGCACGCGGATGAAGTCGTCGATGTCGAAAGTGCTGCATCCGGTCGCAAACCGCCCGATGATCGCGCATGTTATGGCGGCGGTGGCTTCTGCGGGAATGACCGACGCGGCGCTGGTGGTGGGCCGCGATGCCGAAAAGGTCGCCAAGGCCGGATCGCTCGACGGGATTTCGGTGAAGAGCTTTCTGCAGACAGAGCGACTCGGGACAGGCCATGCAGTGCTTGCTGCCCGTGAGGCGATTGCCGGAGGTTTCGACGATGTTCTCGTCGCCTATGGAGACGTGCCGCTGATCACGGCCGCTCCCTTTGCTGCCGCGCGTGAAAAACTGGCCGAGGGCGCCGATGTTGTCGTCATCGGTTTTCATACCGACAAGCCTTTCGGCTACGGCCGGTTGCTGGTCGAGAACGGCGAACTCGTCGCCATCCGCGAAGAAAAGGATGCTACCGACGAAGAGCGCAAGGTCACCTGGTGCAATAGCGGGCTGATGGCGATCAATGGGAAGAAGGCGCTCGCGCTGCTCGACAAGATCGGTAACAGCAATGCCAAGGGCGAATATTACCTCACCGACCTCGTCGAGATTGCCCGCGCCGAAGGCGGCAAGGTGGTCGCGGTCGATGCGCCGGAAACGGAACTGACCGGCTGCAACAACCGCGCCGAACTCGCCGTCATCGAAAAGCTCTGGCAGGAGCGTCGTCGCCACCAACTGATGGTGTCGGGCGTTTCGATGATCGCACCGGAAACCGTGTTCCTCTCGTTTGATACCGAGATCGGCCAGGACGCGCTGATCGAGCCGAATGTGGTGTTTGGTCCGGGCGTGACGATCGATGGCGGCGCGGTCATCCATGCCTTCTCGCATATCGAGGGTGCCCATGTGAGCGCCGGCGCAACCGTCGGCCCATTTGCGCGGCTTCGTCCGGGCGCTGACCTGGCCGAAGGTTCCAAGGTTGGCAATTTCTGCGAGGTAAAAAACGGCAAGATCAGCGAGGGCGCGAAGGTCAACCATCTGACCTATATCGGTGATGCAGTGGTCGGTGCGCATGCCAATATCGGCGCGGGCACGATCACCTGCAATTATGACGGCGTGAACAAGCACCAGACGGTAATCGGCGCAAACAGTTTTGTCGGTTCCAATTCGTCGCTTGTGGCACCGGTTTCGATTGGCGACGGCGCCTATGTCGCGTCGGGCAGTGTAATCACGGAAAATGTGCCGGCCGATGCTTTGGCATTGGGGCGAGCTAGGCAAGAAGTGAAGCCTGAGCGGGCAAAGCTGATTCGTGAACGGGCGCTGGCGATAAAGGCTGCCAGGAAGCCTGCAAAATAGAGATTGCGGCGCGTTACGCGCCGATACCGAAAGTGACGAATGCGGCGATTGCGCAAGTGCAGCAATCGTCTAGGACTTGCGTCCAGCTGATTTATCGAAAGGTTTTTTGCATGTGCGGAATTGTTGGGATCGTTGGTCGAGAGCCGGTGGCTGCGCGTCTGGTAGATGCGCTGCGCAGGCTTGAATATCGCGGTTATGATTCCGCCGGTGTTGCGACGATCCATGAGGGCAGGCTCGACCGTCGTCGCGCGGAAGGCAAGCTGTTCAATCTGGAAAAGAAGCTCGATGGCGAACCACTACCGGGCACAATCGGTATAGCACACACGCGCTGGGCGACCCATGGCGTGCCGAACGAGACCAATGCCCACCCGCATTTCGTCGATGGTGTGGCGGTCGTTCATAACGGCATTATCGAGAACTTTTCCGAACTGAAGGACGAGCTGATTGCTGACGGCGCGGTTTTTACCAGCCAGACGGATACGGAAGTCGTCGCCCATCTGCTCGCCAAATACACGCGCGAAGGCAAGACCCATCGCGAGGCGATGCTTGCCATGCTGAACCGCGTTTCCGGCGCCTACGCGCTGGTGGTGATGTTCCAGGATGATCCGGGCACGATTCTCTCCGCCCGTTTCGGGCCGCCGCTCGCCATCGGCCACGGCAAGGGCGAGATGTTCCTTGGCTCGGACGCGATTGCGCTGTCGCCGTTCACCAACGAGATCACCTATCTGGTGGATGGCGACTGCGCCATCATCAGCCACAAGGGTCTCGAGGTGATGGATTATGAGGGCAAGCCGGTTACGCGCAAGAGCCAGATTTCCCAGGCGACCGCCTTCATGGTCGACAAGGGCAATCACCGGCATTTCATGGAGAAGGAAATCTACGAGCAGCCGGAGATCATCTCCCATGCGCTCAGCCATTACATCGATTTCGCCAGCCATACGGTGAAGGCGACCGACAAGTCGATCGATTTCTCCAAGCTCTCGGGCCTCGCCATTTCCGCTTGCGGCACGGCCTATCTTGCCGGTCTCGTCGGCAAATACTGGTTCGAGCGGTATGCGCGCCTGCCGGTCGAAATCGATGTCGCATCCGAATTCCGCTACCGCGAACTGCCGCTGTCGCCGACACAGGCAGCACTTTTCATCTCGCAGTCGGGTGAAACCGCCGACACGCTTGCCTCGCTGCGCTATTGCAAAGATGAGGGGCTGAAGATCGGCGCGATCGTCAATGTCCGCGAATCGACGATTGCGCGGGAATCCGATGCGATCTTCCCGATCCTCGCAGGCCCCGAAATCGGCGTAGCCTCGACCAAGGCATTTACCTGCCAGCTGGCCGTGCTCGCCAGCCTATCAATTGCCGCCGGTCGTGCACGGGGCACGGTTTCCGAGGCCGAAGAAAAAGCGATGGTCAAACATCTCGCGGAGATGCCGCGGATCATGAGCAAGGTGCTGAACGAGATACAGCCGGTGATTGAAACTTTGTCGCGCGATCTGTCGCGTTTCAAGGACGTGCTTTATCTTGGCCGTGGCACCAGCTTCCCGCTTGCCATGGAAGGCGCGCTGAAGCTCAAGGAAATCTCCTACATCCACGCTGAAGGTTATGCGGCCGGTGAGTTGAAGCATGGGCCGATCGCGCTGATCGACGAGCACATGCCGGTGATCGTTATCGCCCCGCATGACCGGTTCTTCGAAAAGACCGTATCGAACATGCAGGAAGTGGCGGCCCGCGGCGGCAAGATCATCTTCATAACCGATGAAAAGGGAGCCGCTGCCTCCAAGCTCGAAACCATGGCGACGATCACGCTGCCGAATGTCGACGAAATCATCGCACCGATGATCTTCTCGCTGCCGATCCAGCTTCTGGCCTATCACACCGCCGTGTTCATGGGCACCGATGTGGACCAGCCGAGGAACCTTGCCAAGTCCGTCACAGTTGAGTGATGTCGGCGGTTTAAGGGTTTCCTTGCATCGCAGCAAACCATCCTGCATTGTCGCATCACAAGAATGCGGCAATGCCCAATCGTGATTCGGGCCGAAATTTCCTAGGAAGATCAGATGAGTGAAAGCCCCGAGCGCATTTCCATGGCGGGTCGGCTCAGGAATAATTTCCTCACCGGTCTGATCATCTGCGCGCCGCTTGCCATCACCGTCTGGCTGACCTTCACCTTCATCGACTGGGCCGACAGCTGGGTGACGCCCTATCTGCCGCAGCGCTACAATCCGCAATATTATTTCGACGTGACGATCCCCGGCACCGGACTGCTCATCGCAGTCCTGTTCATCACCATTGTCGGTTTTCTCGGCAAGAACCTGATCGGCCGCTCGATCGTCAATTTCGGCGAGTCGATCCTGCAGCGAATGCCGCTGATCCGCAGTGTCTACAAAAGCATCAAGCAGATCTTCGAGACCGTCCTGCGCGAACAGTCCACCTCGTTCAAGAAATGCGGACTGATCGAGTTTCCAAGCCCCGGCATGTGGGCGCTGGTGTTCATCGCGGGCGACGCACAAGGTGAAATCGCGGCGAAACTGAACGAGAATGGCGAAGAGATGGTCGCGGTGTTCATGCCGCCAACCCCGGTTCCGACCGCAGGCTTCCTCATGTTCGTGCCGAAAAGCAAGATCGTCATGCTCGACATGACGCCGGAAGAGGGCGCCAAGCTGCTGATTTCCGGCGGCCTGATCGCGCCGGATTATAATCCGGGTGGAGCTGTGGTTCCGGCATTGCCTGCGCCGCGCAAGAAGGCAGCAAAGGCGCGCCGCAAGGGTGGCGAAGAAACCACCGTTATCCCGCCCGCAGAAACCTGATCGCCTCGTCGCGACGGTGCAGATATAGCAGCACCCGCACGGCCTCACCGCGTTCGCTGGTCAGGTCCGGGTCGCGATCGAGCAGATAGGTCGCGTCCTTGCGGGCGATTTCCAGAAGATCGGCATGAGCCGCCAGGCTGGCAATGCGGAAACCCGGCGTGCCGGACTGGCGGGTGCCGAGAAGCTCACCTTCGCCGCGCAGTTTCAGGTCCTCCTCGGCGATCAGGAACCCGTCCTCGCTGTCGCGCAGGATCGACAGGCGGGCATGGCCGGTTTCGCTTAATGGTCCCTTGTAGAGCAGAATGCAGGTTGACGCCTCGTCGCCACGACCCACACGGCCGCGCAGCTGATGCAACTGGGCAAGGCCGAAACGTTCTGCATGTTCGATCACCATGATCGTTGCATCCGGCACGTCGACGCCGACTTCGACGACTGTGGTGGCGACCAGCATGCGGATGTCGCCATTCTTGAAGGCGGCCATCACCGCGTCCTTTTCCGGACCCGCCATGCGGCCATGCACGAGGCCGACATTTTTCGCGCCGAGTTCTCGGGCAAGGACTGCGTGACGTTCTTCCGCCGACATCAGTTCGGAGACGTCGGATTCTTCGACCAGCGGGCAGATCCAATAGGCCTTCTTGCCCTCGGCAACGGCGCCTTTTAGTCGGCTAACGATGTTGCTGATGCGCTCGGTTGGGACGGTGACGGTCTGGATCGGTTTGCGGCCGGCGGGCTTTTCGGTGAGTTTCGATACGTCCATATCGCCAAAGGCGGCAAGCACCAGGGTTCGCGGGATCGGCGTTGCGGTCATCACCAGCATATGTGGAGAGATGCCCTTGGCCGTCAGGCGCAGGCGCTGGTGGACGCCGAAACGATGCTGTTCGTCGACAACCGCCATCATCAGGTTGGCGTAGCTCACCGTATCCTGAAACAGCGCATGGGTGCCGATGACGATCTGTGCTTCACCCGATGCTATGCGTTCGACGATCGCGTCGCGCTCGCGGCCCTTGGTGCGGCCGGTCAGAAGTTCGACGGTGACACCGGCGGCGCCTGCGAGTTTCGAGATGGTGGCAAAATGCTGGCGGGCGAGGATTTCGGTCGGGGCCATCAACACGGCCTGACCGCCGGCCTCGATGGCGGCCGCCATGGAAAGAAGCGCCACCAGTGTCTTGCCGGCGCCGACATCGCCCTGCAGCAGGCGCAGCATCCGGTCTTCGCCGGCCATATCCCTGATGATGTCGTCGACCGCCGCCTTCTGGCTCGGGGTCAGCGAGAAGGGCAGGGCGTGGACGATTTTTGCGGCGAGATCGCCCTTAACGCGGATCGGTTGGCCCGGCACCTTGCGTATCTTCTGGCGCACCAGAGCGAGCGAGACCTGTCCGGCGAGGAATTCGTCATAGGCCAGACGCCGACGGGCCGGGGCGTTGGGGTCTATGTCCTTTTCGTCCTCCGGGTGATGCAGGTTGCGGAAGGCATCTGCGACATCCGGAAAATTCTGTTTTTGCGTCAGTGGCGCATCGGCCCATTCCGGGAAGGCCGGCAGGCGCTCGACGGCGCCTTCGATGACCTTGCGCAATGTCTTCGGCGACAGGCCGGCGGTCAGCGGATAGACCGGCTCGACCAGAGCCAGGTTCTGCGCTTCGGAGACTTTTACCATGAAATCCGGATGGACCATCGAGGCCCGGCCGTTGAACCAGTCGACCTTGCCGCTGACCATGACCTGCTCATCTACCGGCAATGATTTCGACAGCCAGTCGCCCTTGGCGCGGAAGAAGGTCAGCGCCAGTTCGCCGGTATCGTCGTGAAGAAACACGCGGTAGGGCTGGTTGGTGCCGCGCGCCGGCGGTTGGTGACGGTCGACACGTCCCTCGATGGTGACAATCGTTCCCTGAGGCGCTAGCGCGATGCCGGGGCGGTTGCGCCGGTCGATCAGCGAGAAGGGTGCGTGGAAAAGAAGGTCGACGACACGGCAGTCTTCGGCGTCCT
This sequence comes from Hyphomicrobiales bacterium, assembly GCA_900472575.1. Classification (GTDB taxonomy): domain Bacteria; phylum Pseudomonadota; class Alphaproteobacteria; order Rhizobiales; family Rhizobiaceae; genus Neorhizobium; species Neorhizobium cellulosilyticum. The sequence continues at coordinate 4,321 of UCIV01000011.1, read as the reverse complement.
CGCGGCCCGTCACTTTGGCGATCAGGTCAGCGATCTTCGGCCCGACACCGGGCAGCGACGAGGCGGAAGCAAAGAGGGGATCGAGTATGGCTGGGCGCATGGGCGGTTAAATGGGGCAAGTTTTGGCCATTTGGCAAGGTGACGCGCGCGCATTTTGATCCTATATGAACCGCAAAACAGGGATTTGCACATGACTGGATTGGCACGCACGAGCGCCGACCTCGACCCGCGCCGCAGGCGTATTCTCTATCGTTGCTGGCATCGCGGTATTCGCGAGATGGATCTCGTTTTCGGCTCGTTTGCCGAGGCGGAGATAGCCAAGCTTTCGGACACGGAACTCGACGAGTTCGAACAGATCATGGGCGAGGACGATCACGACCTGCATGCCTGGATCACCGGGGCTATGGTTCTTCCCGAAGATCGCAACACGCCGCTGTTTGCGCGTGTCGCAGCCTACAAGCCGGATTTCGATCCTGTCACGAAAGAGTCGCTGAAAGAGAAACTCGGCCAATGATTTCCGGTTTTGATGCGAAGAAGATCGCGGCCGCTTCCCAGCCGCTGACGGTCGGCAATGTGCCGCCCGGCATGGAGCCGATGGTGCTGGCGGAGCTTGCGCGTTCGGGCCAGTCGGTGGCCTATGTGCTGTCCGATGGTCAGCGCATGCCGGATCTGGAGCAGATGCTCTCCTTCGTCGCGCCGGAAATTCCCGTCCTGACCCTGCCGGCCTGGGACTGCCTGCCTTACGACCGCGTTTCTCCTAGCGCCGATGTCTCTGCGCGGAGACTGGCGGCGCTGTCGGGTCTGATTGCGCACGCGAAGAAGCCGCATCCGGCGATCGTGCTCGTCACCGTCAATGCGATGCTACAGAAGATCGCGCCGGCGGAAATCATCGAGAGCCTGGCGTTTTCGGCAAAACCCGGCAACCAGATCCGCATGGACGATATTGCCGCTCGTCTTGAGCGTAATGGTTTCGACCGCGTGTCGACCGTGCGTGAAGTCGGTGAATTTGCGGTGCGCGGCGGCATTCTCGACGTCTTCGTGCCGGGAACGGAAGAGCCGGTGCGGCTCGATTTCTTCGGCGATACGCTGGAAAGCATCCGCTCGTTCGATCCGGCAAGCCAGCGCACGACGGGGCAGGCGCGCTCGCTCGATCTCAACCCGATGAGCGAAGTGACGCTGACACCTGATACAATCAGCCGGTTTCGCACCAATTATCTGTCACTGTTCGGTGCGGCCACCCGCGACGATGCGCTTTATCAGGCCGTTTCCGAAGGCCGTCGTTATGCCGGCATGGAGCATTGGCTGCCACTGTTTTACGAAAAGCTGGAAACGGCTTTTGATTATCTCGCAGGTTTTCGGATCGTCACCGATCACACGGCGCGTGAGGCGGCGGCGGAACGTTCGAAGCTGGTCATCGACTACTTTGAGGCTCGCCGTGATCAGGGATCTCAGGGCAAAGGGGCGGCCGCCCATTCGACGCCCTACAAGCCGGTTTCGCCCGGCCAGCTTTATCTCGACGGCAAGGCGTTTGCCTCGGCTCTGGACGAGGTTGCAGCGCTTCGCCTGACGCCGTTCAACGAGATGGATGCGTCGGGTCGCCCGGTGGTGACACTCGATGCGCATACCGGTCCGCGCTGGGCGAAAAGCCAGGCGGAAGCCAGCTCCGAGACGCAGGATCGCGATGAGCGGGTGAATGTCTTCGATCTCGTCGTCAAGCATATCGCCGACAAGCGGGCCGAAGGCACGAAGGTTCTCGTCACCGGTTGGTCGGTGGGTTCGCTCGACCGCCTTCTGCAGGTGCTCGACGAGCGCGGGCTGAAGCGGATCAAGCCGATCGAAAAGCTTGCCGATCTCGAAAAGCTGGACAAGGGCGAGGCGGCATCGGCGGTGATGAGCCTAGAATCCGGTTTCGAGACGGGCAATATCGCCGTCATCGGCGAACAGGATATTCTGGGCGACCGAATGGTTCGTCGCGGCAAGCGGCGTAAGCGCGGAGCGGATTTTCTTACCGAGGTGGCGGGTCTCGACGAAGGCTCGCTGGTCGTTCATGCCGAACATGGTATCGGCAAGTTTGTCGGGCTGATCACGATAGAGGCGGCCGGTGCGCCGCGCGCCTGCCTTGAGCTACATTATGCCGATCAGGCGAAGCTGTTCCTGCCGGTCGAAAATATCGATCTTCTGTCGCGCTACGGTTCGGATGCGGCGGAAGCCAATCTCGACCGGCTCGGCGGTGGTGCATGGCAGGCCCGCAAGGCGAAGCTGAAGAAACGCCTGCTCGACATGGCAGGCGATCTTATCCGCATCGCTGCGACCCGCATGGTGCGCAAGGCGCCGGTTCTGGCGACGCCGGAAGGGCTCTATGACGAGTTCGCCGCCCGTTTCCCGTATGACGAGACGGAAGACCAGGAAAACGCCATCGAATCGGTGCGCGAAGATCTCGCCGCCGGGCGTCCGATGGATCGCCTTGTTTGCGGCGATGTCGGCTTCGGCAAGACGGAAGTGGCGCTGCGTGCGGCCTTCTTCGCCGCGATGAACGGGGCACAGGTGGCGGTCGTCGTGCCGACCACGCTTCTGTCGCGTCAGCATTTCAGGACATTCTCCGAGCGGTTCCGTGGCCTGCCGATCAGGATCGCGCAGGCGTCCCGCCTCGTCTCGGCCAAGGAGCTGGCGCAGACCAAGAAGGATATTGCCGAGGGCAAGGTCGATATCGTTGTCGGCACGCATGCGCTGCTCGGCGCCGGCATCCAGTTCGCCAATCTCTCGCTTCTCATCATCGACGAGGAGCAGCATTTCGGCGTGAAGCACAAGGAACGGCTGAAGGACCTGAAGACCGACGTGCATGTGCTGACGCTGTCGGCCACGCCGATCCCGCGCACGCTGCAGCTGGCGATGACCGGTGTTCGCGAACTGTCGCTGATCACGACGCCGCCGGTCGACCGCATGGCGGTGCGCACTTTCATCTCGCCGTTCGATCCGCTGGTGATCCGCGAGACGCTGATGCGCGAGCATTATCGCGGTGGCCAGAGTTTTTACGTCTGCCCGCGTTTGGCGGATCTCGCCGATATCCAGGCTTTCCTGCAGTCGGACGTACCGGAGCTCAAGGTCGCGGTGGCTCATGGCCAGATGGCGGCGGGCGAGCTGGAGGACATCATGAATGCCTTCTATGACGGCAAATATGATGTGCTTCTGTCGACGACGATCGTCGAATCCGGTCTCGACGTGCCGACGGCCAATACGCTGATCGTCCACCGCGCCGACATGTTCGGTCTGGCGCAGCTCTACCAGCTGCGTGGCCGTGTCGGACGCTCGAAGGTGAGGGCGTTTGCGCTGTTCACCCTGCCGGTCAACAAGACGCTGACGCAGATGGCGGATCGCCGCCTCAAGGTGCTGCAGTCGCTCGACACGCTTGGCGCGGGCTTCCAGCTGGCGAGCCACGATCTGGATATTCGCGGCGCGGGCAATCTGCTCGGCGAGGAACAGTCCGGCCATATCAAGGAGGTCGGTTTCGAGCTTTACCAGCAGATGCTGGAGGAGGCGGTCGCTGAGGTGAAGGGTGAGGACGAGATCGTCGATACCGGTTGGTCGCCGCAGATTTCCGTCGGCATCACCACGATGATCCCCGAAAACTACGTGCCGGATCTTCATCTGCGCATGGGCCTCTATCGCCGTCTCGGCGAGGTGCAGGAGCTTTCGGAAATCGACGGCTTTGGCGCGGAAATGGTGGATCGGTTCGGGCCGATGCCGCCGGAGGTGCAGAACCTGCTTAAGGTCGTCTATATCAAGACGCTCTGCCGCAAGGCGAATGTCGAGAAGGTCGATGCCGGTCCGAAGGGCGTTGTCATCGTCTTCCGCGACAAGCAGTTCCCCAACCCGGCCAATCTCGTTGGTTATATCGCCAAGCAGGGCTCGCTCGCCAAGATCAGGCCCGACCAGAGCATCTTCCTCAACCGCGACCTGCCGACGCCAACCAAGCGCCTGACGGCTGCGGCGCAGATCATGACGCAGTTTGCGGAGCTGGCGAAGGGGTGAGCCTGTGCCGGGGCTGAAGACGTCTGCCCCGGTATTGACACTATACTCCCTTGGCGATCCTCGGGTCTCACTTCGTTCGCCCGAGGAGGACGAGTGATTGAACGGACGGGGCGCTGAAAGCTGCCTCGTAGGTTAGTTTGTAAGTGACACCTCTCAGCGTCCCGTTCGGCAGTTTTTATCCGCGACTCCGGTCCCTCTGCCGTTGCCTTGCCGGATGGTGTTCGTTTGGCTTGATGGAAAACGGGCGAAACGACTTATCGCCAACCCTCCATGTCGCCGCCGCCGGGTTTCC
>UCIV01000015.1 GCA_900472575.1 Hyphomicrobiales bacterium | reverse complement strand
GATCATCGAGTAATCGATAAAGGGCAGGGCGGTATCTTCGGATGCCGCCCGCTTCAATTTTTTTTAAGCAAGTGGCCTATTGCGACTTGCTTATGACACAAAAACATTGCAAATGGCGCGCAAGCGCGATTTGCGCCTGCTTCGCTTTGGCGATTCAGGAAGTTGCACAAGAATTTAAGGTGGGCCTTCGGGCCTGAAGACTGGAAGTGGGCACCTGCTGGAAGCGGTGTTCTCTTCGATCTTTGAAACCGGTGATCCGCCTTAGGTAAACGAACAACCCGTGCCATCACGTTTGGTATCGGGAGAACAGAAAACAAGGATAACGTCGAATGAACGGCCAAAATATCCGCATTCGCCTTAAGGCATTCGATCATCGTATTCTCGACGCTTCCACGCGCGAGATCGTGTCGACGGCGAAGCGCACCGGAGCAAGTGTCCGGGGCCCCGTTCCGCTTCCGACCCGCATCGAGAAGTTTACGGTTAACCGGTCCCCCCACATCGACAAGAAGAGCCGCGAGCAGTTCGAGATGCGCACTCATAAGCGCCTTCTCGATATCGTTGACCCGACACCGCAGACGGTGGACGCGCTGATGAAGCTCGACCTCGCCGCCGGCGTCGATGTTGAGATCAAGCTCTGAGAAATCAGAGCTGAGTTGGAAGGATTGAACCGATGCGTTCAGGTGTAATTGCACAGAAGATTGGGATGACCCGCGTCTACAATGACGCCGGTGAGCATATCCCGGTAACCGTATTGCGTCTCGACAACTGCCAGGTCGTTGCTCATCGCACTGAAGAGAAGAACGGCTATGTCGCTCTTCAGCTCGGTGCAGGCGCTGCCAAGGTGAAGAACACCTCCAAGGCAATGCGCGGCAACTTTGCCATCGCAAATGTTGAGCCGAAGTCGAAGCTCGTCGAGTTTCGCGTATCTGAAGACAACTTGATTGAAGTTGGCACCGAGCTGAAGGCTGACCATTTTACGGCTGGCCAGCTGGTCGACGTGACCGGTACCTCGATCGGTAAGGGCTTCGCCGGCGCCATGAAGCGCCATAACTTCGGCGGTCTGCGTGCGACCCACGGTGTTTCCGTTTCGCACCGTTCGCACGGTTCGACTGGTAACAACCAGGATCCGGGCAAGGTCTGGAAGGGCAAGCGCATGGCTGGTCACATGGGCCAGACGCGCGTCACCACCCAGAACCTCGAAGTCGTGTCCACCGATGAAGGCCGCGGCCTGATCCTCGTCAAGGGTGCCGTCCCCGGCTCCAAGGGCGCCTGGATCGTTGTTCGCGACGCCGTCAAGTCGGCTGCGAAGTAAGGGAGCCATTATTATGGAATTCAACGTCAAGACCCTCGAAGGCAAAGACGCTGGCAAGGTTTCCCTGTCGGACGCGATCTTCGGCCTCGACCCCCGCGAGGACATCCTCGCTCGTATGGTTCGTTACCAGCTCGCCAAGAAGCAGCAGGGCACGCATCAGACACTGACCCGTGGCGAAGTTTCGCGCACCGGTTCCAAGATGTACAAGCAGAAGGGTACGGGCCGCGCTCGTCACCATTCGGCTCGCGCTCCGCAGTTCCGCGGTGGTGGTAAGGCTCATGGCCCGGTTTCCCGTAGCCACGCCTTCGATCTGCCGAAGAAGGTTCGCGCTCTGGCCCTGCGTCATGCTCTTTCCGCCAAGCTGAAGTCCGAAGATCTGATTGTTATCGACGATCTGGTTGCGACCGAAGCAAAGACCAAGGCTCTCGTCGGCACGTTCGCGTCGCTCGGCCTGACCAATGCTCTGGTTATCGGTGGCGCCGAGCTGGACAGCAATTTCAAGCTCGCAGCCCAGAACATCCCGAACATCGATGTTCTGCCGGTTCAGGGCATCAATGTTTACGACATCCTGCGTCGCGGCAAGCTCGTGCTTTCCAAGGCTGCGGTTGAAGCCCTCGAGGAGCGTTTCAAGTGACCGACATTCGCCACTATGATGTGATCGTATCTCCCTCGATCACCGAAAAGTCGACCCTTCTGTCTGAACAGAACCAGGTTGTCTTCAACGTTGCCAAGACTGCTTCGAAGCCCGAAATCAAGGCTGCCGTAGAAGCTCTCTTCGGTGTGAAGGTCACTGCCGTCAATACGCTGGTCCGTTTGGGCAAGACGAAGCGCTTCCGCGGCTTCATCGGTAAGCAGAAGGACGTCAAGAAGGCTATCGTCACCCTGGCCGAAGGTCAGACGATCGACGTCTCCACCGGTCTTTGAGGTAAGAAACAATGGCATTGAAAAGCTACAATCCGACGACCCCGAGCCAGCGTCAGCTGGTCATCGTCGACCGTTCGGGCCTGTGGAAGGGCAAGCCGGTCAAGGCGCTCACCGAGGGTCTCTCCAAGAGCGGCGGCCGTAACAACAACGGCCGCATCACCGCCCGCTTCATCGGCGGTGGTCACAAGCGTACCTACCGCCTGGTCGACTTCAAGCGTCGCAAGTTCGACGTTGAGGGCACGGTCGAGCGTCTGGAATACGACCCGAACCGCTCTGCATTCATCGCGCTCGTCACCTACACGGACGGCGAACAGGCCTACATCATCGCTCCGCAGCGCCTTGCTGCCGGCGACAAGGTCATCGCTTCCGACAAGGCTGTCGACGTCAAGCCTGGCAACACCATGCCGCTGCAGTACATTCCGGTTGGCTCGATCGTTCATAACGTCGAGATGAAGCCGGGCAAGGGTGGCCAGATCGCTCGTTCGGCTGGCACCTACGTACAGCTCGTCGGTCGTGATAGCGGCATGGCGATCCTTCGTCTGAACTCTGGTGAGCAGCGTCTCGTCCCGGGTTCCTGCCTCGCCTCGATTGGCGCCGTATCCAACCCGGATCACGGCAACATCAATGACGGCAAGGCCGGTCGCACCGTATGGCGTGGCAAGCGTCCGCATAACCGCGGCGTTGTCATGAACCCGGTCGACCACCCGCACGGCGGTGGTGAAGGTCGTACCTCGGGCGGCCGTCATCCGGTCTCGCCTTGGGGCAAGCCCACCAAGGGCAAGCGCACACGTTCGAACAAGTCCACGGACAAGTTCATCATGCGCTCGCGCCACGTGAAGAAGTAAGAGAGGAAGTCGTTCAATGGCTCGTTCAGTATGGAAAGGTCCGTTTGTTGACGGCTATCTTCTCGCCAAGGCTGAGAAGGTACGTGAAGGCGGCCGCAACGAAGTGATCAAGATGTGGAGCCGTCGCTCCACCATCCTGCCGCAGTTCGTCGGTCTCACCTTCGGCGTCTACAATGGCTCGAAGCACATCCCGGTTAATGTCAACGAAGACATGGTCGGTCACAAGTTCGGTGAATTCGCTCCCACCCGGACCTATTACGGTCACGGCGCGGACAAGAAAGCGAAGAGGAAGTAATCATGGCCAAGGCAAAGACCGAACGCCGGCTGAAGGACAACGAAGCACAGGCAGTTGCCCGTACGCTTCGCGTCAGCCCGCAGAAGCTGAACCTGGTTGCCGCCATGATCCGCGGCAAGAAGGTAGAGCGCGCTCTCGCAGAACTCGAGTTCTCGCGCAAGCGCATCTCCGGCACGGTGAAGAAGACTCTCGAGTCTGCTATCGCCAACGCTGAAAACAACCATGACCTCGACGTCGACAGCCTGATCGTAGCGGAAGCTTACGTCGGCAAGTCGATCACCATGAAGCGTTTCCACGCTCGTGGTCGCGGCCGCGCATCGCGCATTGAAAAGCCGTTCGCGCATCTGACGATCGTCGTTCGCGAAGTCGAGGAAAAAGGGGAGGCCGCATAATGGGCCAGAAAATTAATCCGATCGGTTTCCGCCTCGGCATTAACCGCACCTGGGACAGCCGTTGGTTCGCCGATAACTCGGAATACGGCCAGCTGCTCCACGAAGACCTGAAGATCCGTGCATACCTCATGCAGGAACTGAAGCAGGCCGGTATCGCCAAGGTCGTCATCGAGCGTCCGCACAAGAAGTGCCGCGTCACGATCCACTCGGCTCGCCCGGGTCTGATCATCGGCAAGAAGGGTGCAGACATCGAAAAGCTCCGCAAGAAGCTTTCCGAAATGACTTCCTCCGAAACGCACCTCAACATCGTTGAAGTTCGCAAGCCGGAAGTTGATGCGACGCTGGTTGCACAGTCGATCGCTCAGCAGCTCGAACGCCGCGTGGCTTTCCGCCGTGCGATGAAGCGCGCTGTTCAGTCCGCAATGCGTCTTGGCGCCGAAGGCATCAAGATCACCTGCGCCGGCCGTCTGGGTGGCGCGGAAATCGCTCGTACCGAATGGTACCGCGAAGGCCGCGTTCCGCTTCACACGCTGCGTGCAGACATCGACTACGGTACGGCTGAAGCCGAAACCGCATTCGGTATTTGCGGCATCAAGGTCTGGATCTTCAAGGGCGAAATCCTTGAGCACGATCCGATGGCTTCCGAACGTCGCGCGCTGGAAGGCGATGCGCAGGGTCCGGCAAGCCGCGACCGTGATCGTGGCGATCGTCGCCGCGAACGCGAAAACGCTTGATTATCGCTGGCGAAAGATAAGCTCGGAGAAGTAATAAAATGTTGCAGCCAAAGCGTACCAAGTACCGCAAACAGTTCAAGGGTCGCATCAAGGGTGTGGCCAAGGGCGGTTTTGATCTGGCATTCGGCGAATTCGGCCTGAAGGCTCAGGAACCGAACCGTGTGAACGCCCGCGAAATCGAAGCGGCTCGCCGCGCGATTACGCGTTACATGAAGCGCGCGGGTCGAGTATGGATCCGCGTCTTCCCTGACGTCCCGGTTACTGCAAAGCCCACCGAAGTTCGTATGGGTAAGGGTAAGGGTTCGGTTGAATACTGGGCTTGCAAGGTCAAGCCTGGTCGTATCATGTTCGAGATCGACGGCGTTTCGGAAGAAATCGCGCGCGAGGCACTTCGCCTCGGTTCTGCCAAGCTCTCGGTCACGACGCGCTTCGTTCAGCGCATCGCAGAGTAAGGAGAAGGCACGATGAAAGCCGAAGACGTACGCGGCCTCAGCGCCGACCAGCTCAAGGACAAGCTCGCCGAGCTCAAGAAGGAGCAGTTCAACCTGCGCTTCCAGAAGGCCACCGGCCAGCTCGAGAAGTCCTCGCGCATCACTGAAGTTCGCAAGGACATCGCTCGCGTGAAAACCATTGCCCGCCAGAAGGCGGCAGAAGCCAAGGCCTAAGGAAGAATAATATGCCAAAACGCATTCTGCAGGGCGTTGTCGTTTCCGACAAGAACGAAAAGACCGTTGTTGTCCGCGTCGAGCGCCGCTTCGCTCACCCTCTGCTTCAGAAGACCGTTCGCCGGTCCAAGAAGTACAAGGCCCATGACGAAAACAACCAGTACAAGGTTGGTGATGTCGTTTCCATCGAGGAATGCGCACCGATCTCCAAGGACAAGCGCTGGACGGTAATTGCCGCCCAGGCTTAAGAAGACCAGGAATTTCCGTCAGGCACTTGCGTCTGGCGGAGAATCCTGTATGAAGCACGCCACTGGCGTAGAACGCTCGGAAACGGGCGTTCTTTTGCTTTGAGCGCACGGAAGGTCCCTTTCAGGGAAACCACCTTGGCAAGACCCATCCCGCGCACACTGAAAATCTGTTCATAGCCGGCATCACGCGCTTCGGTGTGTGGTGTTCCGGTCATTAGAAAAAGGCGACCTGACATGATTCAGATGCAAACAAACCTCGACGTGGCGGATAATTCCGGCGCACGTCGTGTCATGTGCATCAAGGTGCTGGGCGGCTCCAAGCGCAAGTACGCTTCGGTCGGCGACATTATCGTCGTTTCGATCAAGGAAGCTATTCCGCGCGGCCGCGTGAAGAAGGGCGACGTGATGAAGGCGGTTGTTGTGCGTACCGCTAAAGACATCCGTCGCGCCGACGGCAGCGTCATCCGCTTCGATAACAACGCAGCGGTTCTCATCGACAACAAGAAAGAGCCGATCGGCACCCGTATCTTCGGACCGGTTCCGCGCGAACTTCGCGCCAAGAACCACATGAAGATCATCTCGCTGGCTCCAGAAGTACTGTAAGGAGCGGGACCCATGCAGAAGATCAAGAAGGGCGACAACGTCGTCATCCTCGCCGGCAAGGACAAGGGCCGTACCGGTGAAGTTCTCCAGGTTCTGCCGAAGGAAGACCGTGCGGTCGTCCGCGGTATCAACATGGTGAAGCGCCACCAGCGTCAGACCCAGACGCAGGAAGCTGGCATCGTCAACAAGGAAGCATCCATCCATCTGTCGAACGTCGCGATCGTGGCGAAAGACGGCAAGCCGACCCGCGTTGGCTTCTCTGTCGTCGACGGTAAGAAGGTGCGTGTAGCCAAGCGTACGGGAGATGTCATCGATGGCTGAGGCAAATTACGAGCCGCGGCTCAAGGTCGAATACACCACCCGCATCCGCGCAGCACTTCAGGAGCAATTCTCGTTCGCTAACGAGATGATGATCCCGAAGATGGACAAGATTGTCATCAACATGGGCGTGGGCGAGGCAACTGCCGACTCCAAGAAGCCTACTGTTGCTGCAGCCGACCTTGCTGCGATCGCTGGCCAGAAGCCGGTTATCACGCGCGCCCGCAACTCGATTGCAGGCTTCAAGGTTCGCGAACAGATGCCGATCGGCGCGAAGGTTACCCTTCGTGGCGCCCGCATGTATGAATTCATGGATCGCCTGGTCAACATCGCGCTTCCGCGCGTTCGCGACTTCCGCGGCCTGAACCCGAAGTCCTTTGATGGTCGTGGCAACTTCGCCATGGGCCTCAAGGAGCACATTGTGTTCCCGGAAATCAACTACGACAAGGTTGATCAGATGTGGGGCATGGACATCATCGTTTGCACGACGGCTACGAACGACGACGAAGCACGGGCTCTTCTGAAAGAGTTCAACTTCCCGTTCCGTGCGTAACCGTAACGACGAGCGTTAAAAAGGAACTACGATATGGCGAAGACCAGCGCAGTTGAAAAGAACAAGCGCCGCCGCAAGACGGTCGCCGACCATGCTGCCAAGCGCGCAGCATTGAAGGCAACCATCATGAACCAGGAGCTTCCGATCGAAGAGCGGTTCAAGGCAACTATCAAGCTCGCTTCCCTGCCGCGCGATGGCTCGAAGACGCGTATCCGCAACCGTTGTGAAGTCACCGGTCGCCCGCGCGCTTTCTATCGCAAGCTCAAGATGTCGCGTATCGCGCTTCGTGAGCTCGGCAACCTCGGCAAGGTGCCGGGTATTGTTAAGTCGAGCTGGTAAGGAGATCGTTCGATGACCATGACTGATCCCTTGGGCGATATGCTCACCCGTATCCGCAACGGCGCTTCCCGCCGCAAGAACTCCGTCACGACGCCGGCTTCGCGCCTGCGCGCTCGTGTCCTGGATGTCCTGCAGGCTGAAGGCTACATTCGCGGCTACACCCAGACCGATTTCGGCAACGGCAAGTCCGAGATTGAAATCGAACTGAAGTACTACGAAGGTGCGTCCGTGATCCGTGAGATCGGCCGCGTTTCGAAGCCGGGCCGCCGAGTTTATGTCTCGGTTAAGTCCATTCCGCAGGTCGCGAACGGCCTCGGCATCACCATCCTTTCGACCCCGAAGGGCGTGATGGCCGATCACCAGGCTCGCGAACAGAACGTAGGCGGCGAGGTTCTTTGCTCGGTCTTCTAAGACTGGGCAAGGATCTCCATAACGGACAGACAGGATAACAAAATGTCTCGTATCGGTAAAAAGCCCGTTCCGGTTCCTGCAGGCGTTACGGCTTCGGTCGAAGGCCAGAAGATCACCGCGAAGGGCCCGAAGGGCGAACTTCACTTCGTCGCTAATGACGAAGTCAAGGTTGAGCTGAATGATAACGCCGTTTCGGTGACCCCGGTCAACGATTCCAAGGATGCTCGTTCGAAGTGGGGCATGTCCCGCACGATGGTCGAGAACATCTTCAAGGGCGTTAAGGACGGTTACGAGCGCAAGCTCGAAATCAACGGCGTTGGTTACCGCGCAGCCATGCAGGGCAAGAACCTGCAGCTGGCTCTCGGTTTCTCCCACGACGTAGTCTACGAAGCCCCTGAGGGCATCACCATTGCCGTGCCGAAGCCGACGGAAATCATCGTCTCCGGCATCAACAAGCAGCAGGTCGGTCAGGTTGCCGCGGAAATCCGCGAATACCGTGGTCCCGAGCCCTACAAGGGCAAAGGCGTCAAGTACGCCGAGGAACGGATCGTCCGCAAGGAAGGCAAGAAGAAGTAAGGACGCGGAACAATGGCTACTCGGAAAGAAGCACTCACCAAGCGTGCGAGCCGTGTTCGCCGTCAGATCAAGAAGGTCGCAAATGGCCGTCCGCGTCTGTCGGTTCACCGCTCGTCCAAGAACATCTACGTACAGGTCATCGACGATGTGGCCGGCCGCACGCTTGCAGCCGCCTCCACGCTCGACGCCGACCTGCGCAAGTCGCTGAAGACCGGCGCGGACGTTGCAGCAGCTGCTGCCGTCGGCAAGCTGGTTGCAGAGCGCGCCTCCAAGGCTGGCGTGAAGGAAGTCGTGTTCGATCGCGGCGCCTTCATCTACCACGGCCGTATCAAGGCACTTGCTGAAGCTGCCCGCGAAGGCGGTCTGAGCTTCTAAGAAATTTTCGCCCGGTCTTCCTTTGAATAGGGGAGGCCGGGCGAAATGCGGTTTCTCCGCACCACCCGGATTTTTCCGGGTTATCTTTAACCTGCCGTTCTACCCGCAAAAGAAAAAGGACAAGGACAATGGCACAGGAAAGAAAGGGCCGCGACGATCGTCAGGCCCGTGAAGAGCGCGATAGCGAATTCGTCGACAAGCTGGTCGCGATCAACCGCGTCGCTAAGGTCGTCAAGGGCGGCCGTCGTTTCGGTTTTGCTGCTCTCGTCGTCGTTGGCGACCAGAAGGGTCGCGTTGGCTTCGGTCATGGCAAGGCTCGTGAAGTGCCGGAAGCTATCCGCAAGGCAACTGAATCCGCAAAGCGCGATCTGATCTTCGTACCGCTGCGTGACGGCCGTACGCTGCATCACGACGTCAATGGCCGCCACGGCGCCGGCAAGGTTCTGCTGCGCTCCGCCAAGGCTGGTACCGGTATCATCGCTGGTGGCCCGATGCGTGCTGTTTTCGAAACGCTGGGCGTTCACGATGTTGTTGCGAAGTCGACCGGTTCGTCGAACCCGTACAACATGATTCGTGCAACGTTCGACGCCCTCAAGGCCCAGGTGCATCCGAAGGACATCGCAGCTCAGCGCGGCATGAAATATGCTACGCTTCAGGCTCGCCGTGCCGCCTCCGGCAATGCTGCTGAAGAATAAGAGGAGTCTGACCCATGGCTAAGGCTACGAAGAAGACTGAAGCAAAGACGGTTACGGTCGAACAGATCGGATCGCCTATTCGCCGTCCGGCTATCCAGCGCGCAACGCTGGTTGGTCTGGGCCTCAACAAGATGCACCGGGTAAGCACGCTGGAAGATACGCCTTCCGTCCGTGGCATGATCCGGGCCGTCCAGCATCTCGTCCGCGTCGTCGACGAGAAGTGAGGGTTTGATCATGAAACTGAATGAGATCAAGGACAACGAAGGTTCGTCCAAGGACCGTATCCGCGTAGGTCGTGGTATCGGTTCCGGCAAGGGCAAGACCGGTGGTCGCGGCGTCAAGGGTCAGAAGGCTCGTTCTGGCGTTGCCATCAACGGCTTCGAAGGCGGTCAGATGCCGATCTACCGTCGCCTGCCGAAGCGCGGCTTCAACAACATCTTCGCTTCTGAATACGTCACCGTTTCGGTTGGCCGTATCCAGACCGCGATCGATGCTGGCAAACTCGACGCCAAGGCAACGGTTGATGCGGCAGCTCTCAAGGCTGCCGGCGTTATCCGTCGCGAGAAGGACGGCGTTCGCGTTCTTTCCGATGGCGAACTGAAGGCAAAGCTGACGATCGAAGTTGCCGGTGCCTCCAAGGCTGCCGTCGAAAAGATCGAAAAGGCTGGCGGCTCTATCAAGCTGCTCGTCGTTGCGGAAACTGCCGCAGAGTAAAACGTTTAAAATCGCCCGGTGTGAGCTTCACACCGGGCGATTTTATGTCCATATGTGAGCCTCACGATTTGGCGGCCCCGATGGGCGCCGATCACATGAAAACAGGGTGAGGCACCCGATTGCTCCCGCAATCTCCGCGCCCGGTTTTTTGAACCAGAATTTGCGACTGCTTTCCTGACCAGGCATTTTGCGCCCGGGGAAAGTGATCGGGCGGAGAAACGCATGGCGTCTGCAGCGGAACAACTTGCCTCTAATCTCAATTTTTCAACCTTCGCCAAGGCAGAGGATCTCAAGAAGCGGCTGTGGTTTACCCTTGCTGCTCTCCTCGTTTACCGCCTCGGCACGCATATCCCGCTTCCGGGCCTAAACCCCGAAGCCTATGCGCAGGCCTTCCGCGGCCAGGCTGGCGGTATCCTCGGCCTCTTCAACATGTTTGCCGGTGGCGCTGTCGAGCGCATGGCGATCTTCGCGCTCGGCATCATGCCGTATATCTCCGCGTCGATCATCGTGCAGCTGATGACCTCGGTCGTTCCTTCGCTTGAGAATCTCAAGAAGGAAGGCGAAGCCGGCCGCAAGATCATCAACCAGTACACCCGCTACGGCACGGTGATTCTCGGCACCCTCCAGGCCTACGGCATTGCCGCCGGTCTCGAGAGCGGGCAGGGCATCGTCAACGATCCCGGTATGTTCTTCCGCCTGTCGACCGTTGTCACGCTTCTCGGCGGCACCATGTTCCTGATGTGGCTGGGTGAACAGATCACCTCGCGTGGCATCGGTAACGGCATTTCGCTGATCATCTTCGCAGGTATCGCTGCAGGTCTTCCGTCCGCTCTCGCTGGCACGCTGGAACTCGGCCGCACCGGCGCGCTGTCGACCGGTCTGATTCTCGCCGTCATCCTCGTCGCGATCTTCGTCATCGGCCTGATCGTCTTCGTAGAGCGCGCCCAGCGTCGTCTTCTGATCCAGTATCCGAAGCGCCAGGTCGGCAACCGCATGTTCCAGGGCGACACCTCGCACCTGCCGCTCAAGCTCAACACGTCCGGTGTTATTCCGGCGATCTTTGCCTCGTCGCTGCTGCTTCTCCCCGCAACGGCTGCCGGCTTCGCAGGCAATTCCGACCTGCCTGCATGGGCAACAGCCGCCATTGCTGCCCTCGGCCATGGCCAGCCGCTGTTCATGCTGCTTTACGGCCTGCTGATCGCCTTCTTTGCCTTCTTCTACACGGCCATCGTCTTCAATCCGAAGGACACGGCCGACAACCTGAAGAAACACGGTGGTTTCATCCCGGGCATCCGTCCGGGCGAACGGACTGCCGAATATATCGACTATGTACTGACCCGCATCACAGTTATCGGTGCGATCTACCTCGTCTTCGTCTGCATTCTGCCAGAGTTTCTGATCGCCCGTACGGGCGTGCCATTAGCCCTTGGTGGTACTTCGCTTTTGATTGTTGTCAGTGTAACCCTCGATACGGTTGCGCAGATCCAAGGACATCTCATTGCGCAGCAGTATGAGGGTCTGATCAAGAAGTCGAAACTGCGCGGAGGAAAGAGGGGACGATGAGACTTATATTCTTGGGGCCACCCGGCGCCGGTAAGGGTACGCAGGCAAAGCTGCTGACTGAGAAATACGGTATTCCGCAGCTTTCCACGGGTGACATGCTTCGTGCCGCCAAGGAAGCAGGAACCGAGATCGGTCTGAAGGCGAAGGCGGTTATGGATGCCGGCCAGCTGGTGTCCGATGATATCGTCAACGCCATCGTCGCTGAGCGTATCGATCTCGACGACTGTTCGAATGGTTTCATCCTGGATGGTTATCCGCGCACCGTGCCCCAGGCCATCGCGCTGGAAAAGATGCTGCAGGACAAGGGCTGCCCTCTCGACGCAGTCATTGAACTGAAGGTGGACGAGGGGGCTCTTATGGGCCGAATCGAAAACCGCGTGGCCGAAACCATTGCCGCTGGCGGCAAGGTTCGCGCCGACGATATGCCGGAGGCTTTCAAGAAGCGTCTGGTCGAATATCGTGAAAAGACTGCTCCGCTCTCGGCTCATTACGAATCGACCGGTCAGTTGAAGACAATCGACGGCATGGCTGACGTGAAGGCCGTGACTGCCGAAATCGAAAAGACACTGTCTGCTCTTTGAGCTGTCACAGGTCTGTTAAAGAATCTCGGGCTCGGCGGTTGCAATTCAGCGCTGATTCCGTTAAACACCGCGCCAACTCGCGACAGATTTGAGCGATTGGCGCGGATTTCCGCAAGGATATCCGGGGCTGGTCGTTTTGACCTGTCTCGTTTGGTGTTGTTGAACTGGTGGCCTTGATCAGGCTGCTATCATGGAAGAAGTACCGCTTGCCGGATGGCAACCGGAACGAAGGAGAATAGACGTGGCACGTATCGCTGGCGTCAACATCCCGACTGCGAAGCGCGTTGTTATCGCGCTGACCTACATTCACGGGATCGGCCCGAAATTTGCGCAGGAAATCATGGACAAGGTCGGTCTTCCGGCTGAAAAGCGCGTCCATCAGCTGACGGACTCTGAAATCCTTCAGATCCGCGAAACCATCGACCGCGACTACGCTGTCGAAGGTGATCTTCGTCGTGAAACCGCGATGAACATCAAGCGTCTTATGGACCTCGGTTGCTACCGTGGCCTGCGTCACCGTCGTGGCCTTCCGGTCCGCGGTCAGCGCACCCACACCAACGCTCGTACCCGCAAGGGTCCGGCTAAGGCAATCGCCGGTAAGAAGAAGTAATTCTGAGGCATTAGCCAATAGGCATTGGGCGAAAGCCCAATTGTCTGCTGCCTAAAACCTACTGCCTCTCAAGGTGGAGCCGCTGGAACTACGGCGGTGCAGAGATCAACGAAAGGGATAAAATGGCCAAGGAAGCCACTCGCGTTCGCCGTCGCGAACGCAAGAATATCACGTCGGGCGTTGCCCACGTCAATTCTACCTTCAACAACACCATGATCACCATCACCGACGCGCAGGGCAATGCTATTGCCTGGTCGTCTGCCGGTGCAAAGGGCTTCAAGGGTTCGCGTAAGTCGACCCCGTTTGCTGCTCAGATCGCCGCTGAAGACTGCGCCAAGAAGGCTCAGGAACACGGCATGAAGTCGCTCGAAGTTGAAGTCTGCGGTCCGGGTTCCGGCCGTGAATCGGCTCTGCGCGCGCTCCAGGCTGCCGGTTTCATGATCACTTCTATCCGCGACGTTACGCCGATCCCGCACAACGGCTGCCGCCCGCGCAAGAAGCGCCGCGTCTAATGGACGTATTGGGGCTCGCTTTTTAAGGCGAGTGCCATCTGAACTCGGTAATAGCCGCTTTGTCTCCTGCAGGGGTCGAGGCGGCTTTCACCGTATCGCCGGAAGGGTATTTTCCGGTGTTCCTCGTGCTCGGTTGCCACGATTGGATGGTGGCAACGAACGGAAGGTATAGGTCATGATCCAGAAGAACTGGCAGGAACTGATTAAGCCGAACAAGGTGGAATTCACCTCGTCCGGTCGTACCAAGGCAACGCTTGTTGCTGAACCTCTTGAGCGCGGCTTCGGCCTGACGCTCGGCAACGCGCTTCGCCGCGTGCTTCTGTCGTCGCTCCGCGGTGCAGCCGTTACGGCTGTCCAGATCGACGGCGTCCTGCATGAGTTCTCCTCTATCCCGGGCGTTCGGGAAGATGTGACGGACATCGTGCTCAACATCAAGGAAATCGCCATCAAGATGGACGGCGATGACCCGAAGCGCATGGTCGTGCGCAAGCAGGGCCCTGGTGCCGTTACCGCTGGTGATATCCAGACGGTTGGCGACATCGAGATCCTGAACCCCGACCACGTGATCTGCACGCTGGACGACGGCGCTGAGATCCGCATGGAATTCACGGTCAACAACGGCAAGGGTTATGTCCCGGCCGAGCGTAACCGTGCAGAGGATGCCCCGATCGGTCTCATCCCGGTCGACAGCCTCTACTCGCCGGTCAAGAAAGTGTCCTACAAGGTGGAAAACACCCGCGAAGGCCAGGTTCTCGACTACGACAAGCTGACCATGACTATCGAAACCGATGGTTCGGTCACGGGTGAAGACGCCGTAGCCTTCGCCGCCCGCATTCTTCAGGATCAGCTGTCGGTCTTCGTCAACTTCGACGAGCCGCAGAAGGAACAGGAAGAAGAGTCCGTCACTGAACTCGCGTTCAACCCGGCGCTCCTCAAGAAGGTCGACGAACTGGAACTGTCCGTTCGTTCGGCCAACTGCCTGAAGAACGACAACATCGTTTATATCGGCGACCTCATCCAGAAGACCGAGGCGGAAATGCTCCGCACTCCGAACTTTGGTCGTAAGTCGCTGAACGAGATCAAGGAAGTTCTGGCATCCATGGGCCTCCATCTTGGTATGGAAGTTCCTGCTTGGCCGCCGGAAAACATCGAAGATCTCGCTAAGCGTTACGAAGACCAATACTAACAAATCATACTGCAGGCGAATGCCTGCAAGTGAAGGAGACCAGATATGCGTCACGCAAAAGCCGGCCGCAAGCTTAACCGCACTGCAAGCCACCGCAAGGCTATGTTCACCAACATGGCAGCATCGCTCATCACCCATGAGCAGATCGTAACCACCCTTCCCAAGGCGAAGGAAATTCGCCCGATCGTCGAAAAGCTCGTCACCCTCGGCAAGCGCGGCGATCTGCACGCTCGTCGTCAGGCGATCTCGCAGGTTCAGGACCAGGACGCTGTCAAGAAGCTGTTCGACGTCATCGCTTCTCGTTACGCAACCCGCAACGGCGGTTACCTGCGTATCATGAAGGCTGGCTACCGTCAGGGCGACAATGCTCCGCTCGCAGTCATCGAGTTCGTTGAACGCGACGTCACTGCCAAGGGCGCAGCCGACAAGGCTCGCGTTGCCGCTGAAGCAGAAGCTGCTGAAGCCGCATAATTTTCGATCTTTGATCGCAAATTTGAAAAGCCGGGTGGAAACGCCCGGCTTTTTTATTTCTGGAGATGGCATGACAGGTGGAAGGTGGATGCTGAGGGCTCGGTTGCAAAGACTAATGTGCGTCGGCGCTGTTATTGTCGCCGGACTTGCACTTCGCGGTTTCGGTTATGACCTGGGCCTGCCTTTCAGTGTCGTGAAATATGGCGGTTCTCTTCTTTGGGGTTGCATGGTTTTTTTGCTGGTCGCAGCTGCCATCGTGTCCCGCCGCGTGGCCGTTATGGCCGCAATCGCACTGGCGATAGCCGTTTCTGTAGAGTTCTCCCGACTTTACCAGACCCCGGCTCTCGACGAATTTCGCCTGACCCTGGCAGGAAGGCTTCTGCTCGGTCGGGTATTCTCGCTCTGGAACATTGTCGCCTATGCCGCGGGCATCGGATTGGGAATGGCTATCGAAAACCGGCTGCGTTTTCTTGACCGGAATCAATGATGAAGCGCAAGGCAGGCTTAGTGTCGAAACATATCAACCAGTGGGGTTGTGAGGGACGACAATGGCATACACACCCGTATTTGAGAACGAACGTAAAGATTTGATAATTCCCGCCCTTGGCGGCTTTTATGAGAAGGTCGCCCAGCCTATGGCCTGGAGCATGTTTCGCCTGGCCGTCGGTGGCATGCTGGTTGTGGAGGGCTGGCCGAAACTGATGGCTCCGCTCGCACAGGTCGGATTCGTCGAAAATCTCGGCTTTTATCCCGGCTGGCTCTGGTCGCCGGTTCTTGCACTGATCCAGGTGGTCGGTGGCATCCTGATCGCAGTCGGACTTTTCACCCGTCCCGCCGCGCTGGCAAGCGGCGTGATGCTGGCGATAACTCTCTGGTACCATTTCGCCCATCCCTATGGCGACGCGCTTCTGACGCAGGCAGGCATCGATGCCCTGAAGGCGGGGGGCGAGTACTTCACGCCAACTGGTGTGGCGCGTCTTGCCGATGGAGGCGCCAAGTTCCTGCATCAGGTTCAGGAAAAGGCCGAGCAGGATTCGCTCTTCTGGACGGGCGGCGCCTTTCTCTTCGCAGCCTTCGGCGGCGGTTACCTGTCGCTGGACAGGCTTCTGTTCAAGAAGCAGTTCTGAACCGGAAGCGAGTTCTATCAATCCAGGAAGGGCCGGGCCATTGGCGCCGGCCCTTGTGCATTTACAGGCATGACGTATCGGGAACTGGGATAGGGCTTCATATCCCAAGCATGGACGCCATCGTTCGTTGCTCTATGATCATTCCGATCATGATCGGGGAGGAGCGTGACATCATGAAAGGCAAGGGCAAGGCGCAGCAGGGCTCCCCCAAGCTCCTGTCCGGCGGCAATCCGCAAATCCCGAAAGGTTACGGAAACGAGCCGGTTCAGGCCTATATTGCTGCGATGCCGGGCTGGAAAAGCGAGGTCGGGCGGAAGCTCGACGTGCTTGTCGAGCGCTGTGTTCCCAATGTCGCCAAGGCAGTAAAGTGGAACACGCCTTTGTATGGGATCGAAGGGCAGGGCTGGTTCCTCGGTCTTCATTGTTTCACCAAATATGTGAAGCTGACTTTCTTTCGCGGCGTATCGCTGGATCCCGTCCCGCCGGAGAATTCAAAAATGCCCGAGACGCGTTATTTCCATATCCACGAAACCGACGAGTGGAACGAGGCACAGCTCGCAACCTGGGTCAGGCAGGCAAGCGCGCTGCCCGGCGAAAAGCTTTAGGATGATGCCATGAACAATGATGCTGAAGGCAGTACACAGGATTCCTCCCTGTTGATCGATCAGCGCATCTCGGAACTCGACGACTGGCGCGGAGAGATGCTGGCTCATGTCCGTGCTCTCATCCACAAGGCTGTTCCAGATGTCGTCGAGACTTGGAAATGGCGCGGTGTACCGGTCTGGGAAAAGGACGGCATTATCTGCACCGGCGAGACCTATAAGGCGGTCGTCAAGCTGACCTTCTCCAAGGGAGCGTTCGTCGAGGACCCGTCCGGCCTTTTCAACGCCAGCCTTGAAGGCAATGCCCGTAGGGCGATCGACCTGCGGGAGGGCGAGACGATCGATGAGCAAGCCTTCATGGCGCTGATCCGCAACGCGGCGGCGCTGAATACTGCCAAGGCAAAGTCGAAAAGCCGCTCCTGATTAAGCAAAACCCGCGCTGGCGTTCTGCGCGCAGCAGCGTTACCCATTGTCATCCAATAGCATCGAAAGGCTTGAAGAGATGTCGGAAGCAAGGGTAGCGATCGTAACGGCGGGCGGCAGCGGCATGGGCGCAGCCTCGGCAAGAAAACTCGCAGCGGACGGTTTCAAGGTCGCGATCCTGTCGTCTTCCGGCAAGGGTGAGGCGCTGGCGCAGGAACTCGGTGGCATCGGTATCACCGGGTCGAACCAGTCCAATGACGATCTCAAGCGCCTCGTCGATACGGTGATGGATAGCTGGGGCCGCATAGATGTCCTAGTCAACAGCGCCGGCCACGGCCCTCGCGCCCAGATCATCGAGATCACCGACGAGCAGTGGCACACCGGCCTCGACGTCTACCTGATGAACGTCATCCGCCCGGTGCGCCTCGTGGCACCCATCATGCAGACGCAGAAATCCGGCAGCATCGTCAACATCTCCACGGCCTGGGCCTTCGAACCGTCGTCGATGTTCCCGACCTCCGCCGTTTTCCGCGCCGGACTTGCCTCCTACACGAAGATTTTCGCCGATACCTATGCCGCCGATAACGTGCGGATGAACAATGTCCTGCCTGGCTGGATCGACAGCCTGCCGGCCACCGAAGAGCGTCGTGATGGCGTGCCGATGAAGCGCTACGGCACGAGCGAGGAAATCGCAGCGACCGTCGCTTTCTTGGCTTCCGAAGGTGCGGGCTACATTACCGGCCAGAACCTTAAGGTTGACGGCGGTTTGACGCGCTCCGTGTGAGCGTGTCTCCATGTGGTGACGTCAGCGGACGACCTGCGCCGACTGACGTCGCCCACGCTTCCAGTTCACGAGCGGCCGCCGGATGAGGCGGTAGGCAACGAGTATGCCGATAAGCGCAATATGGGCGAATGGCCCCGAGGTCACCGATTTGACCGCCAGCACATAATGGATCGCACCACCAATGGCGATAAGATAGATCAGCTTGTGCAGCCGTATCCAGCCTTGCCCCATCTTGCGGATCGACCAGTTGTTGGATGTCACCGCCAGGGGAATAAGGCATAGCAGCGCTGCGAACCCGATGGTGATATAGGGCCGCTTTGCGATATCACCGCCGACCGCCGCGAAATTGAGCTGCAGGTCGAGAAGCAGATAAACAGAAAAATGCATCAGCACATAATAGAAGGCGAGCAGTCCGAGCGCCCGTCGATAACGCACCCAGTTGATGCCGAAGAGATCGCGCAAGGGTGTGATCGCGAGCGTCGCGATGATCAGGCGCAAGGCCCATATGCCGAGAAGGTGTTCAAAGGTCTTGACCGGATTGAAGCCGAGCCCGCCGGTTGCCGCCTGATAGAAATACCAGGCGGCCGGACAGAGGCCGATCACGTAGAGCGCCCAGATGCTGGCCGCATGATATTTGCGCGGCAGCGCAGGGATGGCGGCAGAGATCGAGGTCATTTTCAGTAATTCGCCTTAAGGTCCATGCCGGAGTAAAGGCTTGCCACCTCGTTAGCATAGCCGTTGAACGGCAGCGTATCGACCCGCTTCGTCCCGAAGAACCCGCCTTCACCGATCCGCTGTTCCGTCGCCTGGCTCCAGCGCGGATGATCCACCGCCGGGTTGACGTTGGAATAGAATCCGTATTCGCGGGCGTTTGAATTCTTCCAGGTGGTCTGCGGCTGTTCTTCCACCAGCTTGATCTTGACGATCGACTTGATGCTCTTGAACCCGTATTTCCATGGAACGACCAGCCGGATCGGTGCGCCGTTCTGGTTCGGCAACGTTTCGCCATAAAGCCCGGCGGCAAGAATGGTCAGCGGATGCCGCGCCTCGTCCATTCTGAGGCCCTCGATATAGGGCCAGGGCAGGGGCTGGAAGAGGCCGCCCTGACCCGGCATTTCCTCGGGCCGCACCACCGTTTCGAAAGCGACATATTTGGCGCTGCCAAGCGGCTCGACCTGATCGAGGATGGCCGAAAGCGGAAAACCGATCCACGGGATTACCATCGACCAGCCCTCGACGCAGCGCATCCGGTAGGTCCGGTCCTCGAGCTTCATCTTAAGGATTTCATCAAGCCCGAATTCCTTCGGCTTGCCGACCATACCCTCGACTTTGACGGACCAGGGCGTCGTCTTGAAGGCACCGGAATTCTGCGAGGGATCTTCCTTGTTGACACCGAATTCGTAGAAATTGTTATAGGTCGTCACCGCCTCCTTTGGTGTCAGCTTCTCATTCAGCTTGTAGGGACCGGGCACGGCGCTCAATGGCGCAGCTAAGGCTTCACTACTCGCTGCCAGACCGAACCCAGCGGCAGCTGCGGCGCCGATGAAGCCGCGGCGGGAGAGATAGATATCTTTCGGCGTGATCTCCGATGGCGAGATATGCGGCGGACGATAGGCGGGCATGGGATGTCTCCTCGGGCGCGATGCCGTTCCTTTGAACTATACGTAATCCCAAACCACTCGGTTTCACAGATGCCGGATTTTTCGCCGGAACCACGTTTGCGTGAGAAAAACCACATATTCTCTGTCCGGCCATCTTGGAACCGACATCCGCGATTCTCATTTGTAGCTTTGAACGAATATGGAGAATTGCCGGATGGCGACGAAGACCTGGGATGCCGCCAGCGGGCGGTTCGTCAAGGACGATCTGGATCACGTCGAAAAGCTCAAGCGCCTGCGCCGGCTGAACGGTATTGCGCGCCTGATGGATACGGCGATCCGCATTCCGGGTACCGGAATCCGTTTCGGCGCAGATTCCGCCTTCGGTCTCATTCCCGTAATCGGTGATGCGGGTGGAGCGCTGGTTGGTCTCTACCTCATCAACGAGGCGCGCCGCATGGGCGTGCCGTCCGCAAAGCTCGTCCAGATGCTGGGCAATCTTGGTGTGGATGCTTTCGTCGGCAGCGTGCCGGTCGCGGGTGACCTGTTCGACCTTTTCTTCAAGTCGCATCGCCGAAATCTCGATATTATTCTCGATCATTTCGACTTGCGTCGCGAGGATCTACGATAGGGCGGAGATCGGTTTGGATGAGAACCGTACCGTACCGTACTGATTTATCGATAACCGGCAGTGACAGTGATCAGCAGTTGGTTTAGGACATTTTTCAAAAATGCGGCCTTTTGTGTCTCTGCCGAGGAGCGGGTAGACTAGGGGCCTGATCGAGCGAGGAAAGATCCATGCCTGTTTATCGTTCCAGAACCACCACCCACGGCCGCAACATGGCCGGCGCACGCGGCCTTTGGCGCGCCACCGGCATGAAGGACGGCGATTTCGGTAAGCCGATCATTGCTGTCGTTAACTCGTTCACCCAGTTCGTGCCGGGCCACGTGCACCTGAAGGATCTCGGCCAGCTGGTTGCCCGTGAAATCGAGGCTGCCGGCGGCGTCGCCAAGGAATTCAACACGATCGCCGTCGATGACGGCATCGCCATGGGCCATGACGGCATGCTCTATTCGCTGCCGTCGCGCGAGATCATCGCCGACTCGGTCGAATACATGGTCAATGCGCATTGCGCCGATGCCATGGTCTGCATCTCCAATTGCGACAAGATCACCCCCGGCATGCTGAATGCCGCCATGCGCCTCAATATCCCCGCCGTTTTCGTTTCCGGTGGTCCGATGGAGGCCGGTAAGGCGACCGTGCATGGCAAGAAGGTCGCGCTCGATCTCGTCGACGCCATGGTCGCAGCGGCAGACGAGAGCTATACGGACGAGGAAGTCGAGACCATCGAACGCTCCGCCTGTCCCACCTGCGGCTCCTGCTCCGGGATGTTTACTGCAAACTCGATGAACTGCCTGACCGAGGCGCTCGGCCTGTCTCTGCCCGGTAACGGCTCGACGCTCGCCACCCATTCGGATCGCAAGCGCCTGTTCGTCGAAGCCGGTCACCTGATCGTCGATCTTGCACGTCGTTATTACGAACAGGACGACGCGAGCGTTCTGCCGCGCAACATCGCCACCAAGCAGGCTTTCGAGAACGCTATGTCGCTCGATATCGCCATGGGCGGTTCGACCAACACGGTTCTTCACATTCTCGCTGCTGCGTATGAAGGCGGTGTCGATTTCGGCATGGAAGATATCGATGCGCTGTCGCGCCGTGTCCCGTGCCTGTCCAAGGTCGCGCCGGCCAAGCAGGATGTCCACATGGAAGATGTCCACCGCGCCGGCGGCATCATGCGCATCCTGGGCGAACTCGACCGCGGCGGCCTGATCAACCGCGATTGCTCCACGGTCCATGAAGCGACGCTCGGTGACGCCATCGATCGTTGGGATATCACCCGCACCAATTCCGAAACCGTCCGCACCTTCTTCAAGGCCGCTCCCGGCGGCGTGCCTACCCAGGTCGCGTTCTCGCAGTCCTCTCGCTGGGATGAACTCGACACCGACTCCGAAAAAGGCGTTATCCGCTCGGTCGAAAAGCCGTTCTCCAAGGACGGCGGTCTGGCCGTGCTTTACGGCAATATCGCGCTCGATGGCTGCATCGTCAAAACCGCCGGCGTCGATGAATCGATCCTGAAGTTCTCCGGCCCGGCTCGCGTGTTCGAAAGCCAGGACGCCTCCGTCAAGGCCATCCTCTCCAACGAGGTCAAGGCCGGCGATGTCGTCGTCATCCGCTACGAAGGCCCCAAGGGCGGTCCGGGCATGCAGGAGATGCTTTATCCGACCAGCTATCTGAAGTCGAAGGGTCTCGGCAAGGCCTGTGCGCTGATCACCGACGGCCGGTTCTCAGGTGGTACCTCGGGCCTCTCCATCGGCCACGCTTCGCCTGAAGCCGCCCAGGGCGGCGCCATCGGCCTCGTGCAGGAAGGCGACCTGATCGAGATTGATATTCCGAACCGGACGATCAACCTCAAGGTCTCCGACGCCGAGCTTTCCGCCCGCCGTCACGAGCAGGATGCGCTTGGCTGGAAGCCGGCTGCTCCCCGCAAGCGCAATGTCACGACAGCGCTCAAGGCCTACGCCGCGTTTGCCGCCTCTGCCGACAAGGGCGCAGTCCGGATCCTGCCGGAGTAAGGATTTTCACTGCTGCAAATTTCTCCAAAGCCCCGCCCGGTTTTCCCGGCGGGGCTTTGTGTTATGGTGGAGCAATCACGCAAGGAAACAGGATATGTCCGAGCTTCATCGCATCACATTCGATCCGCAGGTCTGCTCCGGCCGCCCGACCATCCGTGGGCTGCGCATTCGCGTGAAGGATATTCTGGAGCTTATGGCTGCCGGTGCCGGCCACGACGAGATACTTGAGGATTATCCAATGCTGGAAAGAGAAGATCTTACCGCCATATTGGAATACGCCGCGCGCCAGAGCGACCACACGGTTCTGCGCGTCGCCTGATGCGTTTCCTGATCGATGCGCAACTTCCACCAGCGCTTGCCAGATGGCTGACAGAGCGAGGCCACCGGGCCGAACATGTCATCGACCATGACCTCCAGTCGGCGTCGGATCGGCAGATCTGGGAATTCGCGCTAGACAATACTTGCGTCATCGTCACCAAGGACGAGGACTTCGCCCAGCGGCGAGCGCTGACCAAAGTCGGTCCGGCAATCATATGGGTGCGATTGCCCAATTCCAGACGCCGGGACCTGCTAAATTGGTTTGAACAGGTGTTTCCCGGTATCTTGAACGCCCTGGATCGTGGTGAAACGATCATCGAAGTTCTTTGAAAGATGGCCGCTGGGGCAGCGGTCTTTGCTGCAAGGGTGGGCGATCACAGCAGAATGTGATCCACCGGCTTGGGCATGGGCGGCAGGTCTGTATCTCCCAGCATGCTGCGTAGGTCGATTTCGATCACGGTTGAGATGGCGGCAATCGGCAGGTCGTTTGGCAATGTCCCGAACGGCTCTTCCAGCTCATCACCGAGCGCATCGAGCCCGAAGAACGTATAGGCGACGAGACCTGCGGCTAGCGGCGTCGCCGGACCGAGCACATCGGCGAAGCCGAACGGCACCATGAAGCAGAACATGTGCGCCGTTCGATGGATGAGCAGCGTATAGCCGAACGGAACCGGCGTCGTTCTCAATCTTTCGCAGGCGGCGAGCGAGCCACTCAGTCGCGTCATTGTCCGGTCGAACAGCGAGAATTCCACATCGCTCAGCATACCGTTTCGCTGTAGCTCGATCAGCTGGCGGCCGATAAGGTCGACGATATGGACGGGCGGATGCCTAGAGGCCTTGATCGCGTCGGACATCTCCTTCGGCAGGAGGCGGACTGCGCTGTTGTTCGGACAGTCGCCACCGCGCAGGAATTTTACCAGTTCGTCGGCAAGTACGACGGTCAGAAGCAGGATGAGGCGTCGTGCTTGAGCCGCCTCCGCGCTGCGGGCCTCGAAAAGCTCCGTCTGCCGTGCAAGATCGCGGCTCGCCGCCAGCAGCTCCCCCCAGTTCTTGCGCGCTTCCCACCAGCGCTCGTAACAGGCACTGTTGCGGAACGAGAGGAAGATCGATAGCGCGATGCCGATCAGCGTAAACGGCGCGCCGGCGACCGAAGGCACGAATTGTGGTGCGAGGCGATGCGCGATGACGATAATCGCCGACATCGCGACGACGACGAGCATCTGGGGAAAGATCCGCTGGATGACGGATCCGCGGTAGATGAAGAAAAGCTGCCCGAGCGTGGGGCGTTCACGAATGATCATGCTGAAATGCCGAATTGGCCGACGCTAATTGTCGATGACAGGAGGGGTGTTTCCGGACGCGGCCGGACCCGGTCATCCGCCGCCTTGAGACACCCGCGCTCCCGTCCGCTCCTTGGGAATCTCGTCCGCGACCAGACGACGCAGCAAGATTAGTCGATTGTCGGCGGCACCGCACCGGTCAAGCTTGGGCATGCGGCGGAAAGCCGCATGGCTTCGCTCGATCGGATTGCGGCAGATCATTGCACGCCGAATTAAAGCGGTCGGCTGAGCCCTTCAAAGGCTTGCGTGAGCTGCTTCATGCGCGCTTCATAGGCCGCCGTCAGGCAAGCGACATCGCCGCCGCAGGCCTGGCGCTTTTTTAGCCATGCGCTCTGTTCGTCACGAAGTGCGTCTCGGGTTCCCATGGCAAGCAGGCTAGTGAGGATATCGAAAGTCGTGGCCATCTTCACATCCGCGTCGTTGAGCACGCGCGTATCGCAGATCGCCTTTTCATCGGCGGCAAGATCGGTCCGTTCGCAGTCGAAACTCGCAGCAGATGCAGGAATGGGAAAGGTGGGGGCGATGAGAAAGCTCATTACGCCTAAAACAGCCAGTCTCGATTTCATCGTCCATGCTCCTGATCTTGCGCCGGAGACCGGTCAGAAGAACTCCTTCAGGCTCCAGACCATGAAGATGATGCAGGCAAGCCATATGGCAAGGATGAAGAAGAGACCCGACCGACTGACGGGACGGCCCGACCGTTGTTCGGCCGCCAGACGGAACTCCGACATCAGCTCCTGCGGCACAAGCCGGATGGCGATCAGGATGCCGACCGGCACCAGAATGAGATCGTCGAGATAACCGAGAACGGGAATGAAGTCGGGGATAAGGTCGATAGGGGAGAGCGCGTAGGCCGCCACTGCTCCTGCCACCAGTTTGGCGCTCAGCGGCACGCGCGGGTCACGGGCGGCAAGCCACAGGGCGACGATATCGCGCTTGAGGGCCTTTGCCCATGCTTTTGCCTTTTTCAGCATCTTCTTATCTCGGTTGAGGCCGCTACCCTATAGACGAACGAATGCCCGTTTTGTCTGGCAAGGTCACCTTTATTTTCCAGCCTCCGGCGCTAAAACTCGATCCGGAAATTCGCAAAGAGGAATCACATGCCCAACCTGCTCAAGCGTCTCTCGGTCGGTCTTCTCGTCCTAGCCGTGGTTTGTCCCGTAACTGCCTATGCGCAGGACAGCAAAGCGGTCCCCCAGAGCCGTCAGGAGATGCAACTGTCCTTCGCGCCGCTGGTCAAGCAGACGGCCGGTGCCGTGGTCAATGTCTATGCCGAACGCCTCGTGCAGCGCCCGAACATGATGACAGGCGACCCCTTTTTCGATCAATTCTTCGGCCAGCGCATGCCGAACAGATCGGAAAAGCAGTCCTCTCTCGGCTCCGGCGTGATCCTCTCGCATAACGGTCTCGTGGTCACCAACAATCACGTCATCCAGGGCGCCGACGACATCAAGATCGCGCTCGCCGATGGCCGCGAGTTCCCTTGCGAGCTGGTGCTGAAAGATGAGAGCGTCGATCTCGCGGTCCTGCGGATCAAGAGTAAGGAGAATTTCCCGGTGCTTGGCATCGCCGATTCCGACCGCACCGAGGTCGGTGATCTGGTTCTGGCGATCGGCAATCCCTTCGGTGTCGGCCAGACCGTCACCAGTGGTATCGTTTCGGCGCTTGCCCGTAATCAGGTGTCGAGCGGTGATTTCGGCTTCTTCATCCAAACGGACGCATCCATCAATCCGGGCAATTCCGGCGGCGCGCTGATGAACATGAATGGCGAGCTGATCGGTATCAATACGGCGATCTTTTCCCGTGGCGGCGGCTCGAATGGCGTCGGTTTCGCCATACCCGCCAATCTCGTGAAAGCTTTTCTGGTTGCGGCCGAAGAAGGCAAGACGACGTTCGAGCGGCCCTATGTCGGTGCGACCTTCGATGCCGTCACCTCCGATGTCGCCGAAGCTCTTGGTCTGAAAGCCGCTCGCGGCGCCTTGGTCGTGCGGACTGTCGAGGGTGGTCCGGCCGACAAAGCGGGCCTCAAGCCCGGCGAAGTGATCACTGCCGTCAATGGCGTTGCAGTCGAGCATCCCGATGCCCTCGGTTACCGCCTGACCACGGCCGGTCTCGGCAAAAAGGCGGATCTCACGGTCCAGACAAGTGACGGGCAGCGGGAGATGACGCTGGTGTTGAACACCGCCCCGGAAACCACGCCGCGCGACGAGCGCTTGATGGAGGGCCGCAACCCGTTTTCCGGCCTGCATGTTGCGAACCTATCGCCCAAGCTTGCAACCGAGCTTCACCTGTCGACCGAAAAGACCGGCGTCGTCGTGACCGATGTCACCCGCGGATCGCCTTCTGCACGTCTTGGTTTCCAGCCGAACGACATCATCGTTTCCATCAACGGCAGCACGGTCAACACCACCAAGACGCTCGAAGACATGCTGGATGCAGACCCGAGCTTCTGGCGCGTCGAAATCGAACGTGGCGGCCAGCGCATCCGGCAATTCTTCCGATGAGCAACGACCTGTTCTCTCCCAGTATTCCAGATGATGTCGCCAGCCGGAGACCGTTGGCCGACAGGTTGCGCCCGACCTCGCTCAGCGAGGTCACCGGCCAGTCACATCTGACGGGAGAGGACGGTACGCTGCGCCGCATGATCGCATCCGGCACGCTTGGCTCGATGATCTTCTGGGGACCGCCGGGAACGGGAAAGACAACCGTTGCCCGGCTCCTGTCCGGAGAGACGGGCCTCGCCTTCGAGCAGATTTCGGCGATATTCTCGGGTGTCGCCGACTTGAAAAAGGTTTTCGAGATGGCGCGCCTGCGCCGGATGGACGGGCGACAGACGCTCCTCTTCGTCGACGAGATCCATCGGTTCAACCGCGCCCAGCAGGATAGCTTCCTGCCGGTCATTGAGGATGGCACCGTGATCCTTGTCGGCGCGACGACCGAAAATCCGAGCTTCGAACTGAATGCCGCTCTCCTGTCACGTGCCCGCGTCCTGACATTCAGGGCGCATGACGAGGAGAGCCTGGAGGAACTTCTCAAGCGTGCCGAAGATGTGGAGAAAAAGCCGCTACCGCTCGATGACGAGGCACGGGCGACACTCATCCGCATGGCGGATGGCGACGGCCGTGCAGTCTTGACGCTGGCGGAAGAAGTCTGGCGCGCCGCAAGGGCAGGGGAAGTCTTCGATACGGCCGGCCTGACCGAGATCGTCCAGCGCCGCGCTCCGATCTATGACAAGGGGCAGGACGGTCATTACAATCTGATCTCGGCCCTGCACAAAGCCGTTCGCGGCTCCGATCCGGATGCTGCACTCTATTATCTCGCCCGTATGTTCGATGCCGGTGAGGATCCGCTCTATCTCGGTCGACGCCTGGTCAGGATGGCGATCGAGGACATCGGCCTTGCCGATCCGCAGGCGCTCGTCGTCTGCAATGCCGCCAAGGATGCCTACGATTATCTCGGTTCGCCGGAGGGCGAACTGGCGCTCGCCAATGCCTGCGTCTATCTCGCAACCGCTCCGAAATCCAATGCTGTCTATACCGCCTTCAAGTTAGCGATGCGGGCAGCCAAGGAGAACGGCTCGCTTGTACCGCCCAAGCACATCCTCAATGCACCGACCAAGCTGATGAAGCAGGAAGGCTATAGCGACGGCTATCGCTATGACCACGATGAGCCGGATGCCTTTTCCGGCCAGAACTATTTCCCCGAGAAAATGGGCCGCCAGACGTTTTACGACCCGCCGGAGCGTGGTTTCGAGCGTGAGATCCGGAAAAGGCTGGAGTGGTGGTCGAAACTGCGCAGGGAACGCGGCGAACCCTGATGTCTTGGCCTAGAGATGCCGTTCTATCCATTGCTCCGCGAGGCTCGCCCAGGACGCATGCGTGCCGGATTTGTCTCTGAGCGCAAAACCGTGAGGAGCTGTCCCGAAGATATGGGCATCCACCTCACGCTTGGCCTGCCGGGCCGATCGGATCAGGTTGAGCACGTGATCCACCGGCACGGATTGATCATGCAACGCATAGGCAAGAAATAGCGGTATATTTGGCATTCCGTGCGGTATCGCCGCTATCCCGATCGGCCAGTCATCGTAAAAAGCCTGTTTCTCGACCGGAGGATAGTCTGGTTTTCCCGCAGGCGCTTTGTAATCCCGGTGATTGGCGTTTACCGGTGCATAGGCGATGATCGCACCTTTTGCTGCAAGCGGATGATTTTGGCAGGCCATCACGCCAGCGAGGTGCCCTCCTGACGAAAGGCCGACATGGAAAAGCGGCAGATGCGGGCTGTTTTTATGCAGATAATCGAGGCAGGAAAGCGAGTCGGTTAGTGCAATATCCTTGGGATGCAGACCTTCCTCAGCTTGGGAGCCAGGCAGGCGATGCGTCACGACATAGGCGTCGATAGAAAGCGAATTCAGCCAGAGCGCGACCTCGACGCCTTCCTTGTCATGCATCAGCTTCAGATATCCGCCGCCGGGATAGATCAATGCCTGTGCTTTCGGCTTCGTGACTTTATAGGCATGTAGTTCCAGCCGCCGGACAATCTCATAACTCCGGTCAGGCCACGAGCCGCTCAGCTGGTTAGCCGCCTCGTTTGAGAGGGGAATAACGTTTCCATCCATGCTGGTCTCGATATGTTGCAATTCCGCCAAAGCTGTATCCTCCCATGCAGCATGCTCATCACGACCTGGTGAAGAGCAGGCCGCATGGTGTTCACAGAACGCATGGCGATCAAGATGATGAGATTACGCATCTTGACGCATCATGCGCCCACGCGTCCGTATAATTTGATCACGAAACCTGCTATTGTGGGCTTTGCATCGCTGGTGCGGGAATAAGTTTGACAGAAGATTCCGCCAATCCATGGTGGCCTTCGGTATCGACGATCAAGTGCCAGTGCCCATTTTCTGGGATGACCAGCCGAACCGGCGATTTGCGCGCAATGCCACCGGCATATTTGAAATCGAGTCGTTCTGTAAATCGCTGATAGTTCACCGCATTCATGAGGCGAATATTGTTTACCGCACTCAATGTCACCTCGATCGCGGTGCCCGCGCGCTGTGGTTTGAGATCGTAATGGGTGAAACGGAAATTTGGTCCCGTCATGTAAGTCTCTTTGCTACCCCGTCCAGGTTTGCGCAACTTTAGCGGCTGTCGGGTTAAGGATTGGTGGAACCTAACCCTCGCTGGTGGGTTATATTGGTGAATGGCAAAGCTGAGAGCGATCGATGCAGTTGCCATAGGAATAAAGCCGGTGGTGCCCGTCCCCTGTGCCGCCCGACAATAAAAATGAGACATATAATTAGAACCTCGCCGCGTCCCCTCGGCGAGGTTTCTTTTGCGTTGAGTTATCTCCGATTTTCGACATCAAGCTGTTGAGCGAGTGTCAATATTGTGTCGCAGATTGGTGTCGGGACGTTCGCAAGCTTTCCGAGTTCGACCACCATCCCGTTGAGCGGAATGATTTCCAGCGCCTTTCCGGCAATCAGGTCTTGAAGCATGGACGTCTTGACCGGGCCAAAGCCGTTGGCGCTAGCAAACTGTTCGTCTGCTGATCGTTGGAACTGGCAACCGAGCGCGATACCGACCGCCTGCACCTCGTTCATGATCTTGCGAACCATCTGCGCCAATTCTGGATTGGCCATCAGGTCGACCATCAGTGTCCGCGTCAACGCGCTGATCGGATTGAACGCGGCATTGCCCCTAAGCTTGGACCAGATCTCGTCGCGGATGCGAGCAGTAGGTCGGATATCGAGACCGGCCTGACCGAGCAAGTCTGCAACGGCCTGCAAATCGTCGGAGAGCTTGCCGTTTGGTTCTCCGAGGAAGAAATGGCCCTTGCCGTTGAGCTTGGTACGGCCGGGCTGGATTACTTCGGCGCCCTGGTATGCCACGCAACCAATGACGCGCTTGGGACCGATCAGCGTCCACAATTTGCCGTCCGGATCGAGTTGCGGCAATTGCAATTCTGCAAATCCGCTTGTCTCATCTTTATGGAAGTACCACCATGGTATGCCATTGAGGATCATCATCACCCGCGTTTGGGGGTGAAGCAGAGATGCGATGCCGTCGGCTGCTGCGGAAAGTTGATGCCCCTTCAGGCCGGTGATCACGAGATCCTGCGGTGGAAGGCTTGAAGGATCGTCAGTTGCCGTAACTCGTACTGAAATCGCAGGAAAAGCCTCGTTGTCATATATGACACTCAAGCCCTGTTCTCGAATTGCTGCGAGTTGTGCCCCTCGGGCAATGACGGAAACGTCCACCTTCCCTTCAAGGGCATGCGCGATATTTGCCGCAAACGCCCCTCCAAGTGCGCCTGCGCCATAAATGCAAATTGTCTTTATGCTCATCGTCCCTCGCTGCATTCCAATTGTCTGAGGCAGGGTAGAGCAGCGAGGGCCGCAAGGTGAAGGAGTTTTTGTAATAATTCAATTTCTGCGTAGCGCCGCAGGTCAGTGAGGTCGAAGGATTGGCAAGAGTTCGTTTCGCCTCAACTCATCTATCGCGACCACAGCTTCGTCGAGAGGCCATCCTGCATCGAGTGCAGCGGAAAGCATCTTGAGCTCGGCCTCCTGCTCAAGGGCCAGAAACAACGGCTCAAGAGCCTCCTGGACCGTGAGAACATGGTCTTTCGGCGAGGCGACGGATTGGCGTGCGTCGTTCGGCATGGATGCAGTTCTCCTCTCTTTTTTTGCGCGAATCCCTGTCAATTTCCCGGGAACGGAAAAAGTTCCCGTCGAAACCTCTTTTATTTTTGAACTAGCGCTGGCCGATGGAGAATTCGCCTCTTGAAGCGTTTCTGCAATGGCTGGTCGAGCCAAATCGTCACGCACCATGAAATGGCGACGATCAAGGTGACGAGAGCAATGCCGGGAAATGGCATCATTTCCGGGTTGGCGATGCCGGGAGCGATAACATGCGCCCAGTCAAGCAACGGAGTATGCAGCACATAGACGGCATAGGAGGCGACCCCGAGAAAATTCGCGACGGATGAGGTCCTCGGGCCGGGCACGATCGCACTAGCCCAGTAGAGTAGTATCGGCCAGACGAAGAAAACGACAAGCAGGTCGAAGATCCATCGCCAGTCCCGTGGAGTCGGGAACGCGAGTACAAGCATCAGTATCCCAAGGCAAAGGAGTGCCTGTACCGGTCGCATCACGGGCATCTTGCGACGGTAGCGATAGATCAGCATCCCCATGGAGAATGAAAAGAAGACGCGAGCCATACCTGCATACATTTCATGCCAGCGGAAACCGGCATGCAGACGCTCGAATTGCAGGGCGGCCACCACCAGAAGCATAGCGCTTATTGCGAGCACGATGCCAATCTGGATCAGCGTAGCCCGCGCCCCCCGCAGAGCATAGGCCATGTTTGCAACAAGTTCGTTGAACAGCGACCATGCCGGATGGACCAGGAAAAGCGCCGCGTTGAACGAGATGGTGACAGGCGAGGGAAGGAAGAAAAGCCCGGTTGCGAAAGCAAGCAGAAGTTCGTTCGGGATCACATGTTCGTCTGCCATGACCGGAAGGCCCGCAAGATACATATAAATGTAGTACGCCGTAACCAGCGCCAGCGCGATCGCATAAAGGGGATAAAGTCTCAGCAGCCGGGCTTTCATGAATTGTAGCGGTGAAATACGCCCTTCTGAAAGCGAAGTGCCGTAGGCATGGGCAAGCACGAAGCCACTCAAGGCGAAAAACAGATCGACCCCCAGATAGCTGGAGGGCAAGGCGTCTCCTAGCAGATCCTCGGCATGACGCTGGATGAGGAATATCGCAGCAATGCCCCTCAACCCGTCGAGGAGGACAAAACGGTCTCTGGCTGATCGTTTTCCTGTTTCCATAATACCCCGAGGGTTGCTGTCTGGCGGACTCGATAGGATTCCGAACAAGATAGTATCCAACGTTGCGCCGGCCAGATCTTTCGCTGATTTGGCTTCTGGAATTTGTCTAAGCTGACAATGAATTGTCAGACGAAATGCGGCTCTCAACCCCCCTCGCGATGTCGTGAATGCCCGGTGCAAGCCTTTCTGCGGTGACACCGGTAGCAGTTAATGGAGTGTTTATAAATTCGTGAAATTAGAAGGCAATCGGTGCGGGATCGCACATGCGGCCGGGGGTAGGGCAAATCCGCATGAGTGACCCGAGGCTTAAGAGCTGGATGTATCGCCTGCCCATCCACCAGACGCAGGCTGTGTATGGAGTAAATCTATTATGAACAACAAGCCCTTCGCGCTGGCTCTTGCCGCCGTTTTCGTTTCCGGCTCTGTAATGTCGGTATCTGCTGCTGACCTGACCAGCTCCTATGAGCCGCCCGCTTACAACGAGCCTTCTGGCCCGTCCTCCGACTGGAGTGGCGCTTACGTTGGTCTGAATGCCGGTACCGCTTCCGACAAGCTGAACCCGTTCTCGAGTTCCTCTGAATTCACGGGCGGCATTCATGGCGGTTACAACACCGAAATCAATGGTGTCGTGGTTGGTGGTGAAGCCGAGCTCTCCCATCTCGGTGATGCGGAAGTTGGTGTGCGCGGCGGTACGCTGAAGGAACGTTACCGCGTCGCAGCCAAGGGTAAGGTCGGTGCACCGCTTGGCAATACGCTGGTTTACGGTACCGCCGGTGTGGCAATGACCAGCCTGCGTGACAACGGTGCGACTGAAGGCCCGGATGGCTGGAAGCCTGGCTGGCTGGTCGGCGCAGGTGTCGAGCAGAAGATCACCGGCAATCTCTCGGGTCGGGTTGAATACAACTATACCCAGACCAACGATGTTCGCAGCTTCCGTGCTGGCACGACTTCCGAGAAGGATATCGGCGACCACACGATCAAGGCCGGCGTAAACTACCGGTTCTAAAATATCGAGCTTCAAGGCTCGTGAATGACATGACGATGGCGCCGCATACCTTAGGGTCTGCGGCGCCATTTTCGTTTGTCTTAAACGAAATGCGTGGGCTACGGGCGTCGGCTGCATGAATAAGATGTGGGCGGCTGCCGAAGCCGATAATCAGGCGATCTGCAATAATTAGGTTTTCTGATTACAGAAATTATACTTGAGTATAGATTCATAAATTCAGGTTTTTCCTGTTTTAAATATGAAGAATTACCAATAAATCGACTTGTTTTTTGACGTTTGTCACTGTTTTTCAAGTATTTGTACTTGGTTATTTTCGATGCATTAATTCATCTGGGATCTTCTGTCGACACTGCAGGTGAGCCTGCTTGAGCCGTCGCATGATGCGCGCACCCAATCCTCAGTCATTTCTGTGACGCCGCTGCACATTCAGTTGCGGTTATGGCGCATTTCCCACCCTGTCGATTTCATAGGTACTATTACGATGTTGAAGCATATACGCATCAGAACCAAGATCCTTCTGTCCATCGGCGTATTGGCGCTTATCTCTCTCTGCGGAGTGTCCTACCTCACTTACAAGTTCGATGAAGCCAGTCTCGCCTATAACGAATTTCTAAATACCGAAGCGAAGGCTGCCCTGTTGTCGGCAAGAGCAAGCTCCGGCGTCAACGGCGCCGCCGTTCGCCTGGGCCGCCTTTTGCTGTTTTCGCCCGATGCACCGCAATTCGAAACGGCACAGAAGGAATTCAATTCACTTCTTGATATCGCCGTCGGCCGCATGCAGGAGCTTTCGGTACTTGTTCCGAGCACCAAACAGGCGATGGACAACCTTATGGTCGACATTAGCGGCGTGCGGGAGCTTCTTGCTGATATCGTGAAGCTGCGCGATGATGGGCAGTATCCGGCTGCCGTGGCTCGGATGGGGGCGCTTGAAGGTCTGACAACGCGGATCTCCAAGCAGTTCAACGACAGCAATAGCGCCTTGCAGGCGGTGCAGACCGCCGGCACGGATCGTCTGGCGGCACTCGTGCACAAAACAATCGTGACCAACATGGCCGCTATGGTCATCAGCATTGTTCTCGTTCTTGTACTCGCTGCGTATTTTGTCCAACAAGGAATAACCAAGCCGATGAATGGCTTGCGCGCGCAGATGCAGCAATTGGCACGCGGAGAGACATCCGGAGAGATCGTCGGTCGCGATCGGCGTGACGAGATTGGGGAGATGGCGGCCACAGTCGCGATTTTCCGGGAAAATGCGATTGAGCGTGCTCGTCTGGAAGAGCAGACGGAAGCAACCAGGAGCAACGCCGAAAGCGAAAGAGCGCGTCAGGAAATCGAGAAAGCCACGGAGGCCCGCAACGTCCAGTTCGCACTTCAGTCGCTCGGCAATGGGCTGAAGCGGCTGGCCGCTGGCGATCTGGTGACAAGTATCGATACGCCGTTTGTGGCTGATCTCGACATCGTTCGCGAGGATTTCAACGACTCGCTGAGCAGGGTTCGCGAGGCGATGCAATCCGTTGGTTTCAATGCGAAGGCAATTACCGCCAGTGCCAACGAGCTTCTTGCTTCGGCTGACGATATGTCCAGTCGCACGGAGCAGCAGGCTGCTTCTGTCGAAGAGACGGCCGCAGCGCTCGAGGAGATCACCACCACCGTCAAGGACGCGGCGAGCCGTGCCGAAGAAGCCAGCCAGCTTGTTGCCCGTACGCGTGCAGGGGCGGAGAAATCCGGCGAGATCGTTCGAGACACAGTGAATGCGATGCATCAGATCGAGCGTTCCTCGTCTGAAATCAGCAACATCATCGGTGTGATAGACGATATTGCCTTCCAGACGAACCTTCTGGCGTTGAATGCCGGGGTCGAGGCCGCACGCGCGGGTGATGCGGGCAAGGGCTTCGCCGTAGTGGCTCAGGAAGTTCGCGAGCTGGCCCAGCGTTCAGCCGCTGCCGCCAAGGAAATCAAGACGCTGATCAATACCTCCGGCGGCCATGTCGAGCAGGGCGTCAATCTGGTCGGCGAGACCGGGAAGGCACTTGATGCAATCGTGGCTGAGGTCCATGAGATAAATCGGCATGTTCAAGCGATCGCAGAAGCGTCACGCGAACAGTCGCTTGGCCTTCAGGAAATCAGCACGGCCGTCAATACGATCGATCAGGGAACGCAGCAGAATGCGGCAATGGTTGAGCAATCGACCGCTGCCAGCCATAGTCTTGCAAAGGATGCCGAGGCGCTGATGACGTTGCTTGGCCAGTTCCAGGTCGGCAGCGAAAGTCCGCAATCTTTCCGCTCCGCCGAGCGGCCTGCTTTCGATCGGCAGGCCTCACGTGTATCCGCACCGGTGCGCGTCGCCGAGCAGGATGAACGGCCTCGCTTGTCTCCTGCTCGTTCCCTGGGGCGAAAACTCGCCTCCGCATTCGGTGGTGGTTCGGCATCAGCCGCTGCGGTAAAAGAGTCGGAATGGACTGAGTTCTGAGGCTTCTCTAACTCAAGCCATCCATGAGTTGCAGCCAAATCTGAACGGGCCTTCGAACCTTTGTGGCGAAGGCCCGTAATCATTTTACGGATTGATCACGTCAGGTGGGATTGCACTTCATTCCATTGCGTCGGGCATTGTCGACACAGTCACTCCTGTTGACGTAGCTCTCTGCCGAAGCGCCTACTATGCGGCCATTTGATGCCGTGCGGCGCCAGCGCCATTGGCTGCCACTCTGATAGATTTCCCAAGTATCCCCATTGCTGTCCTTGCAATTCGGCATGTCGTCCTCCCGAGTGTTACAGCGAGAACGCTAGGCGATTCGGCAGGACCGCTCCACGAAGCGGATGCAGCTGCTAGGTGTATCTATGCGCGGATCCGGTTGTGCTTGTGGCTGACTTCCGCTAGCTCCGTTAGCCGCCGGACCAGAATCGGTCGTGATCGAATTCTTCTGCGATCGAAAGCGGCAACGGCGTTGTGCTCTCCGGTTTTGCCGTCAGGTCCGTCAATGTTCTGCCGATGACGACCGGCGCGGCCATGCCGACATTCTCGGCAGGGGCAGCGAGCGCCCATGACAGAAGCGTGTCTTCGCCATCGAATTCGTCCTCGACATCGAGATCTGGTCCCGAGATCGGCAGCAAAGCGATCGAGCCTTCCGGTGCTCGCAGCAATTTCATCCCGTCTGGTGCAGCAAGTGCCGCAAGGGCGCTGAAGGCCGGCGTGCTTGCAGGCGCCGAAGCCGCTACCGGTCTTGCCGCAATGACGGGCGCAAGGCTCGGTGTCGGCACGAGCGATGCGGTCTGCACGGGATCAACATCGACAGCCTTCGAAGGCCGCAGGATTGGCAATGGTGCGGAGAGAGCTGCAAGATCGGCAAATTCTGGATCGCTCTTGCGGCTCGCTGCCTTGGCGATAGCCGTTGGGCTCGTCTGTTCCGCAAGTGCTTCCGCCGCACGGCTCTTCGGTGTCGGCAGCATCGCGGTCAAGAGGCCGCTGCCACCACGTTTTGCGCTGCCGGTATCCTCGTCATCATCCGGTGCCGTGCTGGCGATCTGGATCGATTGCGATCCGATGCGACGCTTGTAGTCGGCCACCGCCTGATCATAACCGGGGAGCGGTCGTCCATCTGCCGGCACATGCATCGTCCTGCCGTTCGGAAAAACACCCACCAGTTCCTTGCGCGACATGCGCGGCCAGGCGCGCACACTGCCGACATCGAGATGCACGAAGGGGGAACCGGAGGTCGGGTAAAAGCCGACACCGCCGACCTGCGCTTGCATGGCAAGCCGGCGCAACGTCGAGATTTTTACGCCCGGAATATAGAAATCCATCGCCTTGCCCAGCATGTGCTGGCTTTTCTTGGCAACGCCGGTACTGCGCGAGCGACCGCGCAGCATGCTGTTGGTGGCCGGCGAGCGATAGGCGGAAACGACATGGATATAGTCGGTGGCGCCGCTGCGCTGGTAAACTTCCCAGACGAGATCGAGAAGGCGCGGGTCCATCCGCGTCGACTGGTTGCGACGCCAGTCGCGCAACAGCCGGTTGGCCTGCGCAAGGCCCTTCTGGTCAAACCTGCCATTGCGCTTGTAGGTAATCGCTGCCCGCTCGCCTGTATGGGTAAAGTGCAGTTTCAGCGTCCGGTCTTCCGCAAACGCCATCGCGGCAGTTCCAGCACATGCGGAAAGCGCGAGAACCACGGCGCAGGAGGCCTTGGCGATGGTCAATGCCGTATCGGCGGCATGGCCAAGAAGCGTGCGGATAGCACTCTTGATGGGAGCATTCGACAGGGGCTGGAACACGACACAACTCGCTTTACGCCAAGATCACCACACCGGGACAAAGGACGAGAACCCGGCAACGAAGCCCTGATTATGGTCAATGAAATGCTAATAGGAGGTTGACGAAATATTAGCCGTGCCGATCCGACACGCTTTCGTGAAGCCCATGGCAGCTTTTGCACCAATCTGTTGGCCGGTCCGGCTTGTCTGAGCCGCCGACATGATGCCGGCAGAGGCTTGTGGATTTTCCCGCTGAAGTCGTGCAGGTTGCGCAGATGAGTGGCCGTGGCTCGCTGGATCTCATGACCTCGCGCGCTATTTGCCTTGATGGCGACAGATGGGGTGTTTCGAGCAGTTGGGCGGGCGAATATTGCGATTTGTTTTGCGGTTTATGGGATCCCTGAGCGCAACGGGGGTGTTGCTCGCACTTCTCTTTTTTGCAGCCTCCCTCACGCCAAGCCTCATGCCACGGTCCTGGCTCATCCAGGGTGTCTTGTCCGGTGCCTGCGCTGCGACCGGTTATGCGTTCGGCGTCTTCATCGGCTGGCTCTGGCGTTATCTGGAACTTCCATGGTTTTCGAAACAAGCGGCCCCTTTGAGGGCAACCACGCTTCTGTTCGCCATCATCGTATCGGTCGTGTTCCTCTGGCACGCGGTCGAATGGCAGAATTCGATCCGCACGCTCTGGCAGATGCAGCCGCAGCAAAGCGCCGATCCGTTTCGTCTGGCAGGGATAGCCGCAATCACCTTTGCGATATTGTTGGCGCTTGGCTGGCTATTCCAATTGGCTGCGAGCCGTTTTTCCCACTGGCTCGATGCGATCATGCCGCGCCGGGTTTCCAACGTTATCGGCCTGACACTTGCGATCGCCGTATTCTGGTTGATCGGGCAGGGGCTGCTTGTCAGATGGGCGCTCGATGCGACCGATGCCTCGTTCCAAAAGGCCGACGCGCTGATCGAGCCTGACGAGACACCGCCGGCAAGCCCCTTCGTGACCGGCGGCCCGGGATCGCTGGTGGGCTGGGACACGCTTGGCCGACAGGGCAGGGCGTTCGTCTCAAGTGGCCCGAAAGCCGCCGCTATCGGCGATTTCCGGCAGAAGCAGGCCATCGACCCAGTGCGCGTCTATGTCGGTCTGAACAGTGCCGAAACCGTCGAGGAGCGTGCGGCGCTTGCCCTGAGGGAACTTCAACGACAAGGCGGCTTCGAGCGCTCGCTCCTGGTCGTCGTTGTTCCCACCGGCACCGGCTGGGTCGATCCGGCCGCCATGGATACGCTCGAATATCTGCATGACGGCGATGTCGCGAGCGTCGCCCTGCAATATTCCTATCTGTCAAGCTGGCTATCGTTGCTGGTCGAACCGGAAAACGGACAGGATGCGGCGCGGGCGCTGTTCCAAGCCGTCTATGACCATTGGAAAACACTGCCGAAGGATCGGCGGCCGCGCCTCTACCTGCATGGCCTTAGTCTCGGCGCGCTGAATTCGCAGCTCTCCACCGACATCTATGATGTAGTGGCCGATCCGTTCCAGGGCGCTCTGTGGAGCGGTCCGCCATTCCGTAGCGCCAGATGGAATGCGATCACCGCGATGCGCCAGAAGGGTTCTCCCGCCTGGCTGCCGAAATTCCGCGACGGATCGATCGTGCGTTTTGCAAATCAGGAGGAAACCGCGTCAGACGGCTTTGCGCCCTGGGGGCCGATCCGCATGATCTATCTGCAATATGCGAGCGACCCCGTTACCTTCTTCGATCCGTCCTCGTTTTTCCGCGAGCCTGCCTGGTTGAGAGGTACGCGCGGGCCGGACGTGTCGCCGAGCTTTACCTGGATCCCGGTCGTAACCGGCCTGCAGCTGGCGGTCGACATGGCGATCGCTACCAGCTCGCCGATCGGCCACGGCCATGTCTATGCGTCGGAACACTATATCGATGCCTGGATCCCGCTGACGGATCCGGCGGTCTCGGTCGATGACGTGACCCGCCTCAAGCAACATTTCCGCTCGATCGTCGACTGATGCTTCGGCTGCCGAAATGGCGGGGGTTTCGGATTGAAAACAACGCGTCCATCATGCGGTGGCCGGCTGGTTATCCGCGCTCGGGCGCAAGGGAGAGTAGGTTACATTTCATTGTTTTCGCTCGGTTTAATTCCTTTGCCTGCAATGATCTGCCTCAATGAACTATCCGCCCGCCGCTCCATTCTGGCTGGTAACGGTTTCGTTGGTTGCGCCCAAAAGCCTTGCCTTGGATCGCCAGCCGGTCGATATCCGCGTGGTAGTTTTTCCATTGATGAACTGGAAGTGACAGACATGACCAAGCGAATTTTTGCCTCCCCCGGCCGTTATATTCAAGGAAGCGGCGTCATTGCCGAACTCGGCGATTATCTTTCCGAAATGGGCACCAAGGCTCTTCTCGTCTCCGACGATATCGTCTGGGGTCTGATTGGCACGAAGGTCGAGGCGGCAGTCTCCGGCAAGGTCGAATTTGCCCGCGAAAAATTCTCAGGCGAAGCCTCCACCAACGAGATCAACCGTCTCGTCGACGTGGCGAAGAAAAACGGCACCAACCTCGTCGTCGGCATCGGCGGCGGCAAGACGCTGGATACGGTGAAGGCCGTGGCTGACGAGTTGAAGAGCCCCGTCATCATCGTGCCGACCATCGCCTCCACAGACGCGCCCTGCAGCGCGCTTTCGGTCATCTATTCCGATGACGGCGTCTTCGAGAAATACCGTTTTTATGCCAAGAACCCGGATCTGGTTCTGGTCGATACCTGGATCTGCGCCCAGGCGCCGGTCCGCCTCTTCGCATCGGGCATCGCCGATGGCCTTGCGACCTATGTCGAGGCGCTCGCCGTTCAGCGCTCCAATTCCAAAACCATGGTCGGCGGCTCCGCCACCATCGCCGGCATGGCAATTGCCGAAGCCTGCGAAAAGACGCTTCTGACCTATGGTCTGAGCGCCTATCAGGCCGTCGAAAAGAAGCTGGTGACGCCGGCCGTCGAAGCAGTCGTCGAAGCCGCAACGCTTCTCTCCGGCCTTGGCTTCGAAAATGGTGGTCTGGCTGCCGCCCACGCCATCCATAACGGCTTCACGGCGCTCAATGGTGATATCCATCACCTCACCCACGGCGAAAAGGTCGCCTACGGCACACTCGCCCATATGATCCTCGAACAGCGCCCCGACGACGAGATCGCCGGCTATATCGACTTCTACCGCTCGATAAAGATGCCGGTAACGCTCGCCGAACTGCATCTGGAAGGCGTCTCCCGCGAAGACCTGATCAAGGTCGGCCAACTCGCCAACAGCAAGGA
Source organism: Hyphomicrobiales bacterium (assembly GCA_900472575.1). Lineage (GTDB taxonomy): Bacteria > Pseudomonadota > Alphaproteobacteria > Rhizobiales > Rhizobiaceae > Neorhizobium > Neorhizobium cellulosilyticum. Next base: position 313 of record UCIV01000015.1, on the reverse strand, counting down.
CGACACGCTGCAGAACCTGCGCGCCGACTTCACGGCGGAAGAGGTGGCGGATGCGATCTTTGCGGTGGATGCACTGGCGAAGGTTGTTTGATCAATGACTGCGCCGGGCATCTTCGGGTGCCCGGTTGCTGCCGCCGGCATGTTCGGCGGTCACTCTCGCGAACGAGGCACTAGGCCACAAGCGCCTAGGCGGTGCCTTCAAGGTCAAATCAGGCTATGCCTCGTGAAATTGATCGACGCCTTCAGCCTATGCTGTTGAAAGTCTGAAAATAGGTGAGCGCAAGTTTTCCTTATGTAGTGGCCCCCTAAACCC
>UCIV01000007.1 GCA_900472575.1 Hyphomicrobiales bacterium | reverse complement strand
CTAATGAGTCCGCGTCCTAGTCCTTGTCCCCGCATTGTTGGCGCGACCATGACGCGGCCAATCCTTGCGACGCCATTTTTCCAGTCCACAGCTAATTGGATATGCCCTGCTATAGCCTGGGAGGCGTTAACAGCCATCCAGGATAGCCGCTTGGGCGGTAACGTTTGCCCTTCGATAATAATCTGTTCAAGCTGATCGTCGGTGATCGGATAAGTAAGATCAGGTCCGCCCCACTGCACGACATCGCGCTCGCTGCCCAGCCAACTGCGAAGGACCGGGAAGTGGATTGCCTCAAAATCGATTAAAGTCATTATCCGCTCATTACAAACTGAACCGAAATTAAGCCTATAACCGGAGCATCCACTGCGCAACGTCCGCGTCTGGCGCTTTCGCGTCATGACGGCTATCGGCCCCAAAGCCGCCATCAGGCCTCCAGTATTCTGCAACCGTCGGCGTCGCAAATGATCGCCTGATCGCCCTCCATCCGCTCAATCCTGAAGCAAAACCCCGCTCAAGAGTCTTGTTGAACACCTCCCGCGGTCGCGCTCCCGAGGGCGCCACCTTGCCGTCGATCACGAAGAGCGGCACCCCGGTTACGCCGATCTCCGGGGCGGTCTTCAGATTCGCTTCAATATTGGCGTCGATGTTGGGGATGAGAGTGCAACGCCGATTTCTTCGGGGCTCAGACCGATGCTTTTAGCGATCCGCTCGATCACGGAGCGCTCGCCAGTGGCCTCGCCGTCATTCATGTAGGCCTCGAAAAAGAACCTCAGCCACTTTGGCGCCCAAGCCTTGTTTCATGCCGCCTCCATATGACTTTTGTCAGGCGGATTGCCCAGTAGTGAATTCTGGGAATAACCCTAAGCAAGAGTCATTTGATGTAGAATATCAGGCTGCCATTCATAGTTCTCTTAACCCATTGAATATCATCTGGTCTGATATTTCTTGCCCTCAGCTCTGCTGCAAGCCATTTGTTCCCTCGCACAGCAGATCGATAGCTTCTATTTCTTTTTTGTTCCAGGCTTGGGATGGTGCCCTGTTCCATGCTGCGTGTGGTAATACAAAACGGTGAAGCGTTTACCATGAAACCTACTGACGGATTCTGGCAGATTTTCTGCCCAATTCATTCTCCGATGTTCTTTCCGTGTCGTCTCTTGCGCGTTGGCAGATGGTTGCGCCAGGATCAAAAGTGACAGGGCTATCGCAAGATTAAGAACCGATATCCGCTTCTTCATTGGTTGCTCCTTCCCATGGCGTTCTGATTAAGCTCAAATCAGGAAGCACCATGGTGGTGGCTTCTGCGATAGATTTTACCGGATCTTACGCAATTTACTCTGGCTGCGAGGTGAAGAGGGGGCTTTTAATGGAAAAGTTCCGACGGGCGAACACTAGATCGGGTCCAGTCCTCTCACTTCGTCATGAGGCCAGCCTACTGCGGCCACGTGGTGTGATCACCGCTTCAGCGCCAATCAGCGTTTGGCATCGCGTGCCTGTCCAGACGCCCGCAAATCTTCCAGGCTTTTTCCTGCGCAACTGCCACCTGAGAGTGCGTCACCAACCGCCTTTGCCTGCCCGGTCACTGTGATCGTTCCAGCCAGTCGATCGGAGGCCGTAAAGGTTGCCGTTCCGTCTTTAGCTATCCTTGATAGATAGAACACATGATAGGTGTCCTTATTTTGGCAGGTTATGACGAGCGGAAAGTCGTCAAGCGGTCCCTGTGCCTTGGCTGCCGGGCAATGCATGAGCGAGATGGTCGCAGCCGCAAGAATGGAGTTCCTGAGGGAGGAAAAACGCGCCTGTGTATGGTGATATCGCATTGTCTTGTCCTCACAAGATTGACGGGGCAATTTATCTGCGTGGTTGTCTTGCCTCTCCATTGCGGGCGGGCGAGAAATATGCGGGCCAACACTGTCCGGCCCAATGGACACTTACGGCTGAGCTGTCTGTCCTTTGGCGGCACGATAGGCCTGAAGATAGCCGCGCGCGACGGAGCGGATGCCGCGCCCGATGGCTGAATAGGATTCGTCCGGTAGGTTGGCGAAAGACACGCGTATAGACCAGTTCGGCGCCTCGAAGCCAGAGCCGTTCAGAACAACGATACCGTGATCCTCGGCAAGCTTGAACGCAATGTCGAGCGGGTGCACGTTCTGCTTGACCCAGTCCGTGACTTCATCGCCGACATATTTTCGCGCCCAGTATTCGTAGTCGATGACACCGTAATAGCGGTCGAAATAGGGGCGGGCGGCAAACTCGATGCCCATGCCATCCATAAGCATTTGGAAGCGCTTTTCACATATCGCCATACACGCTTTTTGATAGAGTTTGTTCTCGTCCATCATCTCCACAAGACCGAACAATGACATCATGACCTGTTGCGGCAAGGACAGGCCGGCAGTGTGGTTCAGCGCAACATCGCGGCTGTCGGCTACAACTCGGTCGATGAACTTGATGTCGCGCGGCTTCGGCGTGAGCGCCTTGTAGCGGGCGTCCATGAGCTTCTGCGTCGCTTCCGGCATCACCCGGATTGTCTTGTCGAAAATATTGTCCTGGGCGACGGCGACGACGCCGAGCCGCCAGCCGGTGCAGCCGAAATATTTGGAGAAGGAATAGACGCCGATCGTGTTGTAGGGAAGATGTCCCATGACGGACTCGAAATTAGGCACAAAGGTCCCGTAGACATCGTCCGTCAGGATCATCAGGTCGGGCCTCTTGGTGCGCACGAAGGAGACCAGCCTTCCCATGGAGTCTGGATCGATGGCGACGGCGGAAGGATTGCCCGGATTGACGATGAACAACGCCTTGACAGTCTTGTCTTCCAGCGGTCGCAGATCGTCGTCTGTCAGCTGGAAACGATCTTCCGCTTCCGCCGAAATATGGATCTGTTTGAGGGCGTAATCTTCGAGATGCGGCATTTCGAGATAAGGGGTGAAGATCGGCGTTACGAGCGCGATCGTATCGCCGGGATTGAGCAGGCGAGCATTCTTCAGTGCCTTGAAGATATAGCACATAGCCGCCGTGCCGCCCTCGACCGGGTAGAGATCGAACTTTGCCGTCGGGCGGTGACCTGCACACATCGCCCACATCAGATATTCATGGGTTATGGCCTCATTGTGCACTAACGACCGGTCCGGTACCGGGTAGTGATCGCCGATAATCGAGTCCGTCAGTTCGTTGACGAACTTGTCGGGATCGAACCCGAATTTCATGATTGCAAAATCGACGGCAGCTTGCAGCGTATCGGCTCCCGGTGTCTCGGGATCTGACTTGCGCCTTGAAGTCCACGTCTTGAGACGATCGTAGCAGCCCCTGGTTGGTGGCATGCCGGCCACCCCGGCTTCAGCATCGAAAAAGGTGCGCTTGGATTCCGTGAGGGCGAATTGGCCGAGAAGAAAAAATGCCTCGCGTGCTCGGGTGGCGATCCAGTTGGGATTTCCTCGCCCGGCATTGAGGTAGGCCTTTCCGGCCTTGTCGACCTGCGCAAGTCTGATCAATTCATCCTTGATCTCGAACGGGCTCAGTTCTTCGAATTTCGCATAAATGCTTGCGTCACCCATAATATCCTCCTCGCCAACCCGAACGGGTGGGACGTTTCAGTTCGTGGATCTGTTGAGCGGTTCCGGATGGAAATGATCATCTCCGAAGCCACGGCATATGCGCGGATATGCGGTCGGGCGAACCCGGCCTTACGAAAACGAGCGCCGGCGATCGCTAGGATCTGCGCTTGAACACGCCGAGATTGATGAGCTGGACCCGGCGGTTTACGGATGCGTCTTTCTTACTCCCCTCGATCGGCAGATGCTCTCCGACACCGACGGCGTAAAGCCGCGACGGATTGACTGCAAACGTGGTCGCGAGGACCTCCTTGATCGCATCGGCGCGTCGGCCACTGAGATCGAGATTATGTGCGTCGCTGCCTGTGGCGCTTGCGTTGCCTACGACGAGGAAATTGTAGTCCCAGAGGTTCGGATGATGCAGCGCATCCGCGATCATTCCAAGCGTTCGGTAGGATGTTGGCTGGATAGCAACTGAATCGTTTTCGAAATTGATCTCGACCACCATCTGCGGAAGCTTTGCTAAACGTCCCCAGTTGGGGAGCGCGGACATTGGCTTGTCGCCGCCATTGACTGCTTCCTGGCGCAGGATCTCGATATCGATTGCCGGGGCTGCGGCGGTAAGCTTGCCGAGGCCCTTGACGATCCGCTCCTGGGAAACTTCCTGAGCGAAAGCTGGCTCCGGCACCGCCATGGGCAAGGCCATTATGGAAAGCAGCAGAAGTGCGGCTCTGGAATTCATAGGCTGCATGGCATCATCTCCAACCTGCGTCAGTGATCACCTGGTAGCATTCCGGGCTGACACGCTTTTCCTTCTTGACCAGGCAGGCAAGAACGAAGCCGTCGCCTTTGACGCCGGCGCATCGCGCATTCATGTCTCGCTTGCATGTCTGTTCGTAGGAGGACTGGGCCTCTTCGCGCTTGCTGATGGATTGGAAAACCTGAGCAAAGGAACCTTTGCAGCCTGCCGAGACCTTGGCGGCATTCTGTTGCAGGCACTCCAGGATCCGCCCGTTGCCGAGATTGAGGCCTTTGCAGAGCTTTTGAATGTCGCCTCCGCAGGTGTTGGCCAGCCTGGTGGTTGCTTCGGCATAGCTGAGCGTCTGCGCCGCAGCGGGCATGCCAAAACCGGCCGCACCAGCCACGATGGTGACGATGAGCATTCGTCTGTTCAGCATCTCGCGCTCTCTTTCTGTCGGTGATCAACGCATTTGAAGCGTGGCACGACGAGAGCCGTTCGGGGACGTATTTTACGGTAGTAGACGTGTCATGCCGGCTATCCCTGGCGGTCGAGGTAGCGGGCATGGCCTCGATGAGCCTATACGGCCATCCCGTTCCTATCGAACGAGCTGCTGAGGCTTGAGGTCTTCGTCGAGTGTCGTTTCCGCGGGCGGCCGTTTTGTCTTGGCTGACAACGGCCGCTCGACGATCGTCGCCGGTGCGGCCACGGCGCTTGCGGCAACGGTACCGATATTCGTCACCGTTCCGCCGACAACTGCGGTGATACCCTGACCGAGCGTGACATTGGAATCAGTCAGGGTTTGTCCCATGATAAGGCGTTGCCCTATCAGCTGCACGATCTCGGGGCTCTCGGCGAATTTTCCGTGGTTGAGCCCGTCTTTCGTCTCCACTTTCGTGAGGTCGATTGCGGTGATGCCCCCTTTTTCTAGCCGTGAGCGATAGGGCTCTTCGGCTGGATTGATTGCTCCCAGTCGGGACACGCGTCCGGTTATGAAGCTGGAGGCTGCAAGTGCCTTGTCGTCGCTCGACATGAAGATCGTGAAGCGCGGCCGCGGTTCACCCATTTCTACATATTGCTTTGCGAATACCTGAATATCGATATCGGGTGAGGCAAGGATCACGTTCTTGATTTTCGGATCAACCCGGCCGTCTCTAATTCCCATCTGCCGCAGCGCTTCCATCGCGAGCCATGAGCCCATCGAATGCGCCAGCACGATTATGTCCTTCACACTGGGATCGCCGGCAAGCGTCCGCAGCGCCTGTTCCAACCCTGAACGGGAGTAATTCGTGCTTTCCTTGTCGTATAGATAGCCAGTGATTTCCGCGCGTGACGGCCAGGTAAACAATATGGGGGTCGCCTGCATGTTGCTGTCGTGGACGATCTGGGCGAGGCGAAAGACGGCATCGCCATAGGTGTTGTTGAAGCCATGGATGAAAACAAGGGCATGGCTGCCGTTGGCCTGTTGCCTGAACCAGGCGCGGCCCTCGGCAACTGTCTCCATCTGCCTGACATTCGTAACGGCAAAGTCCGTCCTGGGGTCGGGAGGCAATTTCTTTGGCCACTGGACACTGCCCTGCTCACGGCCATTGGGAATTGAGACGGTAATCTCGGTCAAATGCGGTTTCGAGCCACGTTCGCCGTCGAACAGTGTTGCTGTCGATCCGGAGGGTTGGCGTGTCGTCGCGACAAGCATATCGACCTTGCCGGCGACTTTTGTGCCGCCGATCGGTGTCGGAACCGGTGCCATTACTCCTTTCGGATGCCCACAACTCGTCAGAAGAACGATCAGGGCTGCCGTGCCATATTTCTGCATGTGTATCCCAGCGAAATACCCTGATACTGAGTGAGGAAGCTACCATGCAGGTTCGAAGGTGCCCTGTAGCATCGCGTATCATCTACTGTCGTCGACCTGGCTGATGCAGAGATGAGTGAGATCAGTTGGAGGTCGGGTTCGCTGTGAGTGCCAATCCGGCTGCCCGCAAACCAGCGAAAACCTTTTCCTGATCTTCGGGCCTGGGGAGTCGTGCCGTCACTTCCCGTTTTATGTTTGGCATCAAGTTCTGCGCATTCGCATTCAGCCAATCCAACTCCTGGCGGGCCTGTATCGTCTTTCCCGAGGCGCCAAGTATCGAGGCCAGTACCATTCGATGCATGGGGTTATAGGTCAGGTCTGACATCCGCGACCAGAGCTCCGCGGCCTGAAGGTCTCCCCTCATGAACGCACAAAGCGCCATCCCCACTTCGTAATATCCCGCTGGGCCGGCACCATGACTGACCGCCTTGCTGACAAGATCGCAGCCGGTGTCCCATTTCCCACTCATGGACAACCGCAAGCCATACTCGCCGACGACCTCCGTGTCGTTTGGGTTCAGGGCATAGGATGCTGCGCCCGCTTCCAGGGCGGCAGGGATATCGTTGCTGAAGAAATAGGACAGCATGAGTGCCTGTAGCACACGAGCATTTTGCGAATCGATGGCGAACGCACGGTTGGCGAGTTCAGAGGCCCTTTCTAGCGCATCTTTTGGCGCAACGAGTCCGAGTTTGTAGGCGAAGCGTACCTGGTCAAGATTGGTCAGCGACAGCATCGCGAGCGACGTGGCATCTTCCGGGTATTTCTGTATCAGGGCTGTTAGGCACTGTTGTGATGTCGCCAGGGCGGCTTTTGTCATGATCCTGCGATAACTGTAGTAGGAAAGGGTACAGTCATAAGCCTCCCAGCCTCCGGTCGCCGCCACATCGGACGAAAAAATGACGCCGAATGGTTGCGCTACGGCCGTTGCAATCTTTTCGGCGACTGCAGTTTCCGCCTCCAGCACGCTCTGGATGCTGAGATCCGTGTCATAGTTGCTTGCCCAGATGACAGCATTGTCCGACTGGCGAACCAATCGTACGCTGGATCGAATTTTGTCCTCGTGTTTTCGCAGGTTACCCTCAAGCAGATATCTCGCATTCGAAGGTTTCCCTTCTTCTGCAGCTGCGTCGATCACCACGATCTCTTTGAATTTCACGAGCTTGGTAATGAGTTCATCGATGGTGCCCCGCGACATCTTCGACAGGTCCCTGTCGTCGGCAGGATAATCGAATAGATCGACGGCAATGGTCGCGCGGCCGTCACCATTAGTCACGAGCGGGTTACGCAAATCGTGGAGGAAGAAAGTGAGCCCGGCTAGCACCGCACCTGCGGTCAGTCCCGCGATGAAGAGGCGGCTCACTATCAGTCGGCCGTCGGACGACGGAAGATCCACCAAGGGGTGCGGGGCCGGAATAGTTACGCTGCTTGGCGTAACTGCGAGCGGACCATCCGGGTTTTCTTCGATAAAACCTCCTCCCCTCTCGAATGTCGGAACATATCCGCCTTTCGGGATCGTGATGATGACCGGCTCTCGCGGTCCCGCCATGAGATAGTAGCGCTCCAGTTCACGGCGAATGCGGCCAGCTTCTATCCGAACTGCAGGATCGCTTTGCGCATCGAAATTGCGCCTTCCGAAGACCACATCCGCGATCGTATATGCTTTGAGATATATCGAACGTCCCGAAAGCGTTTCAGAGACAACGAAGCGGAGAAATTTGCGTGCGCGTTCCGGTAGATTTACTCGCTCGCTGGAAAGTATTCGTTCAAGCTGTGTGTTTATTTCTTCCGCGCAGGGCTCAATAAAAATCGCCTCAGTGGGTCTTGTATTTTCCATCGCTCCCCCCTCGTACTTTGAAAGTACAGCTTTCTACTCGCGACGCTTCTACATAAGCACAACCTTAAATAGATGACAATATGTCAGTTGTCGCACTGCCGCCATGGACCGCGATTGGGGATGTCAGCGCGACGACCTGGAACTGCTGTCCATCTGCTCTTTCGTTCGACAAAGGCGCCAAGCTGCAGGCAGCAGGCGCCTTGAATCTTCCGGCCGTCATCTACGGGGCGGACCTATATTGATCAATTGCAGTTCAGTGGCCTGTCAGAACCAATGTCTGCACCGGGAGGAAAAGAGCCTGCATGCGCAGGATCATTGCATGCACAAGACCGACTGCATCGATTGCATGCAGGAAAAACCATTGCACCACGCCGATATTCTCGTCCGCGAGAGCCTCGTGATTATTGGTATAGGCATTTGCGATGCAACTGCTGCCGGGTGGAATATTGTCCAAGCCGCCTTCGTAAAGAGGCTGCAGGAAAACCGTCAGTGTTCCGGGCTTGCTCAGTTGTTGGACGTCAAGAAGTTGGTCGGTCGGGCGCAGCTGTCCGGCGGCGATCACGTCCTGGACCTCGGTCACGACGAGAGGGATAATGGTGAAAGGCTTGCCGATGCAGGTCGCCTCTGCGATCATACCCTTCTTCATGACTTGCGCTTCGATCTGCCCGAAACCCGCGACAAGATTACCCCGTCCTGCCTCGGCCGGCACGAGAATGCCCGCCGGACGCAGCATCGTGTTGACCACGTCTCCGACGCGGAGGGTAAACTGCTGTATGGTTCCGGTAACGCCGGCGTAGACAACTGTCTTGTCCAGTTCCACCTGTGCCTGGGCTAGAGATGCTTCGGCGCTTTGCTTTTGCGCCGGCAAAAGGACGTTGATCTGCGTGATGAGAGTTTGCTTCTTTGCCATCGCGGCGCCGAGAGTTCCCTTTCGGGCCTCAATGGTATTCGCAAGCCGCTGAACTTCCCGCCGCGCAACGGCATCCTTTGCCAGTAGTTGGACCTTCATTTCGTATTCGTCGACAGCAACCTGTAAGGAGCCCTGCGCCTCCTGTATCTGTGAATCTGCCGTCGCCAGTTCCGTTTGCGCCACATGCGCTTGGGCATCGATCTCCGCGACTTGTCGTCGAGCAGTTTCGACTTCGGCTTTCTGTTTTGAATCATCCAGCCGGAAAAGAGGTGCTCCAGCGGTAACCTTTTCGTTGATCCCGACATAGATCTCGTCAACACGGCCGACCGTTTCGGGCAGAATGGTCACTGTGCGAAAAACAGCGGTTACGCTTTTGGTCGAGGGATGGAAATAAAAGATCAGCGTGATCAGCGAGATGGTGAGCAACAGGCAAGCCGAGATACCCCAGCGAAGTTCATACCACATGGTGTAGAGCGTAATTTCGCGACCGATGAGCTTATTCTGCCCAAAGCGCCGATAAAGGTAGTCCGGGAAAATTGTCAGGAGGGAGCAGAGCATCAGTTCCAGCATTGTCAAACTCCCTCGCTACCAGGTTTGTTTTTCAAATTGGCGTCGTCCGGAGGTGGCGTAATTTCCTCCTCGGGTCTGTCGTCAAGCTCCATGCGGACATCGCGACCGGAAAGCTTTCCGAGCGATTCCGCGATTGAGTAAAGCGGCGTGGAAAAGTCCGGGATCTGGATGAAGGCGAGCAGCAGGCCAGCGATCCAGAAGAGATGATTGTGCGTGAAAAGCGAAATCAGGGCGAGAACCGCGACAACCTCCATCTGCACCTTGCTGGTGCGATGTGCCAGTCGTTCAGGCACGGCGTGAAGCTGGAAGTAGAGGTTGCCGATGACCAGAATGGCCACGATCAGGAAGACGACAACGGCGACGAAGAGGTAATCAGCCTGGCCTGGCTCGGTAATGAACGCTGGCAGGTGATCGATCGCCGCCGGATGAATGTCTTGCGCCATTGCGATTTCCTTTAGCAGAATAAGTCATAATCAAAACGGGACCTGCCGAAGGTGCTTGATCTGCCGTCTCTCGCGACGTCGACCAGCCGTAGGACTCCCGCGAATAGGCGTCTGCACAAGCGACCTTGGGGTTCATAACGACGATACGCGCCTAGTGGGGTTTCACGCTCGTAACATCGTGTAATTTACGGCGGATTCGCTTCTGGTTTTCCGGCATTTTCCCCGCCGCTGTTAGGGGAAGTAGGAGAATTGACTGACTGGTGGATCCGTATCGGTTTCGTTGCGGATAACCGAACAACATCGCGAGGCCGATAAGGACACTGCGGCCTCAACAGATGCACTTGAACGCCTGAGGGTATCTTGCCGCCTCAGCCGTTTTTCGTCCTGCAGGACGCGTCAAGGGCGAAAAGTAGGATCGCGTAAACTACGCCCCAGCGCCGATTTGGCGGTTTATATGTGCCCTGGGCTGCCGCAACGTCCGTTGCTGCCGAACTGCGTCGAGACATAGAGATTTATCCTCTGTGTCCCATACTTTGTGACGCGAACGCGACCTCTCCAGCCCACAAGATCTTTCATTAAACAGGATGAGGTTGACGAGTGATGAAATCGAAAAGCTTCACGTTGGTCGCCGGGCTGTCCGCGCTGACACTTGTCTCGTCATATCCCGGCCCGCCTGCCTTTTCCCAGGCGCCGGTGCCCCAGCCTAATCCGGCCGCGACATCCGTTCAGGCGCCTGCGCACCCCCCCTTGTTGTCGGAGGACCAGCTCGAAATTCTGGTGGCGCGGATAGCACTCTATCCGGACGAACTGGTTGCTGCGATTTCCGCCGCTTCACTCCTCCCGTTGCAGATCGTCGAGGCTGATCGGTTCCTGCAGGCCAAGCAGAAGAACAAGGACTTGAAGCCGAATGAAGGGTGGGATGGAAGCGTTATCTCGCTTCTCAACTACCCCGACGTCGTCAAGATGATGAGCGATGATCTTGCCTGGACACAAGCACTTGGAAATGCGCTGACCTATCAGCAAAAGGATGTGCTTGTGGCCATCCAGCAGCTTCGAGACGAAGCAATGGCCAAGGACTTGATCAAGACGGATGAAAAGATCACCGTCGTCGTCGAAAATGAAAACGTCATCATTCGCCCCACGGATCCGGAAAAGGTCTATATCCCACAATATCCGCCGCAGATGCTCTATGAGCCGGGCTATGCCGCCCAGCCGGTTTATTATTCCGATAGTTATTACGACAACTACTACTATCCCGGCGCCGCATTTTTCGCTGGGGCGGTCACAGGCATCGCCTGGGCAGCCATCGTCAACTGGGACGACTGGGGCGTCTGGGGCGGAAGATGGAACGGCGGCGATGTCGATATCGACTGCAATAACTGCTTCAACGACCGTAATTTCAACGGCAAACTGAAATGGAACGACGTTGATTGGAGGAAGGTAGATCGCAGCAAGCTGAATATCGGCAAGGACCAGTTCGCAAATTTCGATCGCTCCGCGATAAAATCCGGTCTGGTTTCGGACAATCGTAATTCCCTCAAAAATCAGGTCCGTGATCGCAAGGCTAGCGACGGAATTGCAAACAGGCAAAACCTGTCCCGCCCCGACGACGTTCGCCGGAAGACTGCTGAGGGGCTGAAACAGGGAACCAGACCCGCAACCAACAGGGCTGCCGAAAATCGGCCCGCAGCAAACCGTAGCAACCAAGCGGCCAGTCGGCCGGCCGCAGAACCGCGTCGCAGTTCGCAGTCCGCTCCGAAGGCCAAGCAGGCGAATAAGCCTAAAATGGCCGCCCGGCCCGACAATCGCGCGCGGCAACCGAATGCGCTCGGCAATGTCCAGTCGGGACGGCGGGAATCCGTCGCCTCTCAGCGTGGAGGACACAGCATGGGCGGCGGACAGCGTGGCGCCCCGCGCGCGGCACCCCGTGGCGGCGGACGCCCCATGCATCACGGTGGCGGTCGCGGCGGCCGCGGCGGCGGTGGTGGCCGCAGATAAACGTTCCTAACAGTGTTTGGAGACAGATCATGAGGCAGAAGATTAGTTTATTGGTTGGACTGACTGTCATGGCCGCTGCAGTAGCCATCGCGACACCGTCAGAGGCCGCGCAGAAGACAAACCTTCAGGAATTCAAAGGCGAGATACCACCATCCTTCGTGGAGCCCTCAGCCGCGATGGACGAATTCGGCAAGGTGCTGAAGGCGCAGGATGTCGACGGCTTGGCAAAGCTGCTTGGGCTCAATGCCAGCAAGCTACGTGACAGCAGCGAGGCCATGACGAGCCTCGATCTGATCCGCGAGGGGGCAGCGAGACAGTTGCGCCTTCAGGACGTGAGGGGATTCAAGGTCGTTGCCGTCGGAGATATCCTGTGGCCTTTGCCATTTCCGCTCTCCAAGCAGGCCAACGGCCAATGGTCGTTCGACACGGAGATAGGGCTGGAAGAGATCGTTAACCGACGGATTGGCGAGAATGAACTCGTCACGATCGATACCATGCGTGATTATGTCGACGCCCAATACGAATATGCCCGGATAGACGAAGACGGGGATCAGATTGTCGAGTTCGCTCAACGGCTGATCAGCTCGCCCGGCAAACGCGATGGACTATATTGGCAAGCCAACGACGATGAAGAGGAAAGCCCGGCAGGGCCGATGCTCGAATCTGCGGCCTTCAGCAAGGCCAAGCAGGGTGAAGGGTATTACGGTTACCGATACCGTATTCTGACGGGGCAGGGACCGAATGTGCTAGGCGGCGAGTACAGCTATATCGTGAATGGTAACATGACGAACGGTTTTGCACTGATCGCCTGGCCGGTTACCTATGGCGTCACGGGCGTCCAAACCTTCATCGTCAACTACTCTGGGGTCGTATACGAGAAGGACCTGGGAGACGAAACGCAAGAACGTGCGTCGCAAACCCGGTTGTTCAATCCGGGTGACGATTGGGATATCACGATGGACTAGCCTCTGGTGGATGCGGTTCCGTAAGACTTAAAACAAAAGCGACAGCGCGGGATCACGCGCTGCCGCGTTCTGCGCAATGGGTAGCTTCCGAGAGAGACTTACCGCTATCGTGCTCCATGCGTTGCCCGGCCCGAAGCGGGTTGCTGAGATACTTTCAGGCTTTTGATTGCGACACTGGAACTATCTGGCGCCTCGTCGAATTTTGTCGGAGAGGTTGAACCAAGGCAATCGGGATGCAGTCTTCCAATGCCCGCAGCGGGCGCAACAAACTCATGTTGAAATTGCCTGCACTGCGAGATCAGCTCCGCAGCCATGTCAGCGACACGATTGCCGATCTCTTCGAATCCTACGACCTCGCGACAATCGCGCTAGATCGTCTACGATTGGAGCGGCCAACTGACGTGAAACGCGTTCATGAATACGAAGACCTCTGCCGTGAAATCGAACGCGAAGTTTCTCGCTATTGCTCTGAGATGAGTTGAGCATGTTGGGTGCGTGTTGATTTCAGCTTCCGGGTAGATTTTCCGACCCGATCTCATCGGCTGATTTTATGATAGAGGTGGATGGTTGTGAAACGGGCGGTTGCGGCCATGCCCAAGCGACGATCAAATCATAAAATACGCCCAAAACGATCGGACCGATGAAAAGTCCCACGAGCCCGTGGGTCAGCGTGCCGCCAATAACCCCGACCAGAATGACGGGCATGGGCGTCGAAAGTCCTCTGGAAATCAATATAGGTTTCAAAATATTGTCCACCAGCATGACCGGCACGATAATTGCCGTGAACAGAGCGGAGACGTTGAACGGCCAAGAAAACCAAATCCAGACAAGGAGCGGTAACAGGATGAGGGCTGGCCCAATCTGTATCAGGCACAAAATGAATACGCCGTAGGTTAAAGCCCCTCGCACCGGCACACCAAAGGCCATGAAGATCAATCCGCATAAGATGGCCTGGAGCAGTGCGACGCCAATCACGCCGCGCGAAACGTTCCTAACCGTCGTGCCCGCCAGTTTCGCGAATCCTACACCTCTTTCGCCAGCGATGCGGCTTGCCAAGATCTGAATGCCGGAGGCGAGGCGAGGCGCCATGGTCAGGAAAACACCACACAGAATTACCGAAACGATGAAGCTGAGGATCCCACCGCCGATTGATAGAACCCTGCCCAGAATGACCCCACCCGCCTCACGCAACGGCTGCTTGAACGACAGTATCGCTGCGGCCACGTTGGTGGCAGCCTCATTCCAGGCAGAGTAGAGTTTTGTTCCGACGATCGGAACCTCATTCAGTCGCTCTGGCGCCCTCGGTATGTGGAAGCCGACGGCATCCGAAAAAAATGTCTGCAGGGTATCGACAAAGTTCACCGCAGCGAGCGCCAGAGGGCTGATGATCACGATAAGACATGCGGCGACGAGAGTGGATGCCGACAGGAACTGCCTTCCCCCGAGGAGCTTGGTCAAAAGGTTGAACAACGGATAGAGCGCCACTGTCATTATTGCCGCCCATATAACGATCAGGGCGAAGGGCGCGATCAGTTGCGCCGACCAATAGGTGAAGGCCGCAATGACCCCGATCCGGACGATATCGCTTACGCGCGCCTCGATCGATATATGGCTTGCCGCGACGGGATGCGGCTCCTGCTTATCGGCTGGGGCAGCGGCGTTCATGATCTGGCCTCGCTGGCTGACGAACGGGCTCAATTACCGTGGCGTGCTGATCGGCTGATGTCAGGCACGATATGTCGAGGACTTTGATCTTCGATATAGTCGTTCGGCCGCTTCTGGCGTTTGCCGAGATCAGGGATCTTGAACGCTATTCTCTCATAGGGAATGGATGAGAGAATGTGGGCGATGCAGTTCACGCGGGCACGCTTCTTGTCGTCTGAGGGGACTATCCACCAAGGCGCGTGCTCGGTGTCGGTCATGCGTAGCATTTCGTCATAGGCCTGAGTGTAGTCCCACCAGCGCCGGTAGGATTCGACATCCATCGGGCTCAGTTTCCACTGCCGCAGCGGATCTTCGATACGCTTCTTGAAACGGCGTTCCTGCTCTTCCTCGCTGACGATGAGAAAATACTTCAGGAGCAGAACGCCGCTTTCGACGATTGCTGCTTCGAAACGTGGTGCGAGCTCCAGGAAACGGCGCGCCTTCTTCTCGCTGCAAAAGCCCATGATCCTGTCAACGCCGGGCCGATTATACCAGCTGCGGTCGAAGATCACGATCTCACCGGCGGCAGGAAGATGCGCAATATAGCGTTGCATATAGATCTGAGACTTCTCACGCTCTGTCGGAGCCGGAAGCGCGACAACCCGAAACACTCTGGGGCTGACCTTCTCAAGGATACGTTTGATGACGCCGCCTTTGCCGGCCGCATCGCGTCCTTCGAATATGATGACGACCCGCATGCCAGAATCCTTGACCCATGCCTGAAGGTGAGCAAGTTCCACCTGGAGCCTCTTGAGCTCCTTGTCGTAGTTCCACGACTTCTTTTCCTTTTTTCCGATCTCGTGATCCGCGTCATGCAACTGGTTCATCCTAGCCTCCTGTACTGCCTGAATATGCCGGGCCATGATGAGGCCGAGCCGTGATCGGAAAACGCAGTCCAGACGGCAAAACCATTGACGGTGTTGAGAGTGGGCCTCAGGAAGAAATGAACAACACGGCCAAAAAAATAGCGGTATGCTGTCGCGTCGATTGCGAGCCTTCGGTTAATCTAGTGCGGCCCGTTTCGCGTGGCTCGTAACTTCCCGTAATCTCTGTGTTACGGCGTGTCGCGGCGAGCTAACGGTCGTGAGTTCGACGATCGCATGCCTTCGATCGCATCGGATCCGGCGATGCAATGACGCGATGGCTGTCGGACAGGTCAGGCGGCCGAGGAGAGGTCTCCCGTCGGAGGCTTGGTAATTTCGAGTATAATACGTCACGCTTTCCCGAACCGCGCTACGATAATCAATCTGTCGCAATAGAAGCCTTCGTGGGGGTGTGATGGGATCCAGCTCAGATAAGGCACCACATTCGCGCGGACTTGCCGCAGCTCGCGAACGATTTCCGGATTTGCTGAGACAGATAGATAACCTGTTCGAACTCGATGAAGAGTTCAGGGTTCTTTGCGAGGACCTTGCGGATGTCAAAACCGCTCTGAACGAATGTCGACATCTGCCTGCCGATATCAGAGATGCAAGGCGGCTCGAGTATGAAGAGCTTATCGACAGCCTTGCCAAGGAAATCGAACAGGCCCTCTCACGAGCCAATGTCATCCTGTTGCGGCCGCCGCGTCACTAGCCGCATGCACGATTTGCGGACAGGCTCTCTGGCTCGGGGTGCGCGCTTGTAACCAGTGTCAGCCGCCGCGGTATAATACCGTATTCTACTTCGCGAACACTCTCCGGTGAGCGACCCTGAACTCGGCGCTCCACCCACAAGCGGTTTGGAGCAAAGGAGAGCCGTCCGGGTGCATTCAGAGGGAAACGACCTCCCATGCCCCTGTGATCAACCGAGAGAGGGACCGATGGTTGACTGGTTCGTAAACACACTCCGCACCTATCCTGAAATTGCAATCTTCCTGTCGCTGGGCCTTGGCTATTACTTCGGCTCATTCACCTATAAAGGGCTGGGTCTGGGTGCCGTCACTGCAACGCTGATTGCCGCGGTTCTTATCGGCCAGCTCGGCATCACCATTTCCCCGCCATTGAAGTCGACATTCTTCCTGATGTTCCTTTTCGCGATCGGGTATGGGGTTGGCCCCCAGTTCGTGAGAGGGATCGCGAAGGACGGAATTCCGCAGGCAGTCTTTGCGGCCGTGGTCTGCCTCTTCTGCCTGGGGGCTGCCTATTTCGGCGCACTCATCGCCGGTTATGACATAGGCTCTGCCGCCGGGCTCTATGCAGGTTCCCAGACGATTTCGGCCTCGATGGGGCTGGCGACGGATGCCATCAACCGTCTTGGCCTTCCGCCTGAACAGAGCAAGGCGATGCTGGATGCAATGCCTGTCGCCTATGCTGTCACCTATATTTTCGGGACGGTGGGCTCCGCCATTGTTCTTGCGCTGATCGGGCCATCCCTGCTGGGCATAGATCTGGAAGCGGAATGCAAGCGTTACGAACTCGAGCATGGCGGCAAGAAGGCTCTGGGTGGTGCAGGGACTGCATGGCATCATTACGAGCTGCGCGCCTACCGGGTGAAGGAGGGGGGACGAGCCGCGGGCCTGACCGTACTCGAGGCAGAACGTATGCTTCCGTCCGAACGCGTATTCATCGAACGCATCAGGCGCGATGGAAAGGTGCAGGACGCAACCGTCGATACCGTAATCGCCGCCGGCGACATTCTCGCCGTGGCAGGTCGACGGGAAATCCTCGTCGATCTCATCGGCAGTGTGGCGGAGGAGATAAACGACCAGGAACTGCTCGCAGTCCCGGCCGGCGGTGTCGATGTCTTCGTCACCAACAAGGCGGTGGACGGCAAGACGCTTGCCGAGCTTGCATCCATGCCGCTCGCCCGCGGCGTCTTTCTGCGCAAGATTGTTCGCGGTGCAACTGCAACCGAAATTCCTATCCTGCCGAACACGCAGGTGCAGCGCGGCGATATTCTGACGATTGTCGGGCGCACACAGGATACCGCTGCGGCAACAAAGGCTCTTGGACGGCCGGACGCACAGACGGACATTGCCGACGTGGCTTTCATCGGCGCCGCTATCGCAATCGGCGCTTTGATCGGGGCGATGACCTACAAGGTTGGCAGCGTACCCTTGACGCTTTCGACATCCGGCGGGGCATTGATTTCTGGCCTTTTCTTCGGATGGCTTCGATCTGTCCGTCCGACATTCGGGCGCATACCTTCGCCTACCGTCTGGTTCATGAATTCCGTGGGTCTCAACGTTTTTATCGCCGTGGTCGGTATTTCGTCGGGACCTGGCTTCGTCGCCGGTCTGCAGCAACTCGGGTTCAGCCTGTTCCTCTGGGGTGTGATGGTAACGACGCTCCCGCTGATCCTTGCGATGTATGTCGGCAAATACGTTTTCCGCTTTCATCCCGCAATCCTGCTGGGATGCTGCTCCGGCGCGCGCACGACGACGGCCTCCCTCGGAATGATCAACGACCGGGCAAAAAGCCAAATTCCGGGCTTGGGCTACACGGTGACTTATGCCGTCGGAAACACGTTGCTGACCATCTGGGGCATGGTTCTGGTTCTGCTTCTGGCCTGAAGCAGACAGCAGGTCGAGGGTGAAGAAGTTCGTCACCCTCGGCGATGCGCAAGTCTTTGCATCTGCAGTTTCTTTCATCGCGGGCGGCGGGAAGTGCGGCACGGTTCGACCAGTGCCGCCAACCATAATCGGGAAACAACGGGAGCGTGAAATGTCAAATCGAAACGTACAGATCGACCAGTTCCTCCTCCTCCATTCGGCGCGTGCAGACAAATGGCGCGAACTGACGACAATGGCCGATGCCTGGGCGAAACAGCAGGGTGACAGGTTGAAGCTGGAAGCAATCTTGAGCGCCCTGGAGGCCGTGGAGGAATATCACGCCTATCCGGGGCCACAGCTTCTTGCAGCGCTGCGGGAAAGTATCGCGGCGAATGATGCCGGCGGTGCTGCACGATTGGCCCGGCGGATCTCCAACGGCCTGCTCACAGATGCATATCGCAGCCGGTCAGCGGAATGGGACGTTCACGACGAAATGTCGGCGTCTGAGGTTCCCGACATCCTGCCGCCCTCGACGAATGATGCCAGTGAACGGCGTCCCTATTTCGAGGTCCTGTTCGTCAACAGTCAGCCGGCTGCCAGATGGCCGGCCTTTGCACGTGAAATACGCCGGTTGCGGCGGCGCGAGGATGCCTTCATCTACGAGCCGGTGATGGTTGGCTCCTTTGAAGATGCCATCTGCGCGACGATCCTCAACCCCAACATCGTTGCAGTCGTTCTCGCGGAAGGTTTTCCCTATCGCTCGCGTCACGATGCGCCGATCCTGCGTTCCGTACTTGATCCGCTCGGCGAGGTGGAGAGTGCAGACGCTTCTGCCCTTCGTCTCTCCAGTGCCCTGCGGAGGCTTCGCCCGGAACTCGACGTCTATCTGCTTTCCGATCGCGAGGTGGAGAAGATCGCGGGCGACCCCAACGCGAAGGGCGTGCGACGCGTCTTTTACGCGGTCGAAGAGATGCTCGAATTGCACCTGGCCGTGTTGGAAGGTGTTTATGCACGCTACGAGACGCCATTCTTCGACAACCTCAAGAAATACGCCCGCCGGCCGATCGGCACATTTCATGCTTTACCGATCGCCAGAGGAAAGTCGGTCTTCAAGTCGGACTGGATCCGCGATTTCGGCGAATTCTACGGCCTGAACCTGTTTCTGGCCGAAAGCAGTGCGACGACTGGCGGACTGGATAGCCTTCTGGAGCCAACGGGCAATATCAAACGATCTCAGGAAATGGCGGCAAGGGCGTTTGGCGCTGACCACGTCTTCTTCGTCACTAACGGCACGTCAACCTCCAACAAGATGGCCGTGCAGGCGCTGTTGGCTCCGGGCGATATCGCCGTCGTCGACCGCAACTGCCACAAGTCGCATCATTACGGAATGGTTCTGTCGGGCGCGCAGCCCTATTATGTCGAAGCCTTTCCTATGACGGAATATTCGATGTACGGGGCCGTGCCGCTTGCAACGATCAAGCGCGCGCTGCTGACCTTGAAGGCCGAGGGACGGCTCGATCGGCTTAAGCTTCTGGATTTGACCAACTGCACGTTCGATGGCCATATGTACAATGTGCGGCGGGTGATGGAGGAATGCCTTGCGATCAAGCCGGATCTGATTTTCCTGTGGGACGAAGCCTGGTCGGGTTTCGCCCGCTTCTCGCCCTTCCTGCGCCCAAGAACAGCGATGGGTGCCGCGGAGGAAATCGAAGACTGGCTGCGTGATCCGGCGTCTTTGAAAGCATTCGAGGCGCAGAAAGCGCAACTAGGCGAAAACCCAGGCGATGATGCCCTGCTTGCGGCGCAGCTCATTCCCGATCCGCGTCTTGTCCGGTTGCGTGTCTACCAGACGAATTCGACCCACAAGTCGATGTCGGCTATTCGGCAGGGGTCGATGCTTCTCGTCAAGGACGTCGACTTCCATACCGTCGCGGCACAATTCCGCGAGGCCGTGTTTACCCACGCATCGACGAGCCCCAATCAGCAACTGATCGCAAGCCTTGACGTTGCTCGCCGGCAGATGGAGCTGGAAGGCTACGGGCTGGTGATGAACGCGATCGAGATTGCACTCAAGATCCGGCGTAGCGTCAACGAGCACAGGCTGATCTCGAAATATTTCAGGGCGCTCGACGCCGATGATATGATCCCCAAATCCTATCGTCAGTCGGGGTTTGAGGGATACATCCGCGACGGCACCACCTGGGCGGATGCCGTCAAGGCAATGCACGAAGACGAGTTCTATCTCGACCCGACGCGTATCACGCTTGTTTGCGGCACGGCCGGCTTCGACGGCACGCAACTCAAGGGCCTGCTGGCCGAGAAATACGGCATCCAGCTCAACAAGACGTCCCGCAACAGCGTGCTGCTGCAATCCAACATCAACAACACCCGCAGCGATGTCGCGCATCTGATCAGGGTTTTGGTTGAGATATGCCAGTCCATCGAGGAGCGCCTCTCCGATGGCGGGGAAGGCGAGCGCACTGCCTTTGCTGCGCGCGTGAAATCGCTCATGACGGACGTACCGGATCTACCCAACTTCAGCCACTTCCATGAGGCGTTTCGTCACGATGCAGGCCGCGACACGCCGGAGGGCGATATCCGGACGGCGTTCTTCAAGGCCTATGATGCGTCGGTATGCGAATATGTGCCACTGTTCGGTACCGAATGCGACAAGCGTCTCAAAGACGGGCCGGAAATGGTCTCTGCCAATTTCGTCATTCCCTATCCGCCCGGCTTTCCGATCATGGTTCCGGGCCAGGTCCTGACGCAGGAGACGATCGACTTCATGCGTAAACTGGATGTGAAGGAAATCCACGGCTTCGAAAAGGCGAGGGGGCTGAAGCTTATCCGCTCAGACGCGATCGCGGTGGCCGAACGACCACGAAAGAGCAAGGACGAGAAGCGATCGCATTGAGAATGGTACCGGATCTTCGGCGTCGGGCATTCTGGCCCGGCGCGTTCCGGGAACAGACAGGGCTGGTTTTCAATGGTCTGGACCGAACAATTCCTTATCAAGTATCCGGAACTTGCGGTGTTTCTCGCGATCAGCATCGGCTATCTGATCGGGACCTTCAAGATTGCAGGCTTTAGCCTGGGGCCTGTGACCGGTTCACTGTTTGCCGGTATCGCGATCGGACAACTGGCCGATGTGCCGATTGCCTCCATGGCAAAGTCCTTCCTGTTTCTCCTTTTCCTCTTCGGAACAGGTTATTCGGTCGGCCCGCAGTTCATGAAGTCGATCAGGCGGGACGGGTTGAAGCCTATGCTGCTCGCCGTGGTGGTCACCGTCACCGGGCTGGGCCTGGCGATCACTATCGCCAGGCTGCTGGATCTCGATCCCGGCTTCGCGGCTGGTCTTCTCTCCGGATCGCTGACGGAAAGTCCGGCGATCGGCACTGCCGCCGAGGCGATCAATGCATTGCCGTTACCCGATGCGGAGCGCGAACGACTGGTGGCGCATATCGCTGTGGCCGATGCGGTATGTTACGTTTTCGGCGCCTTAGGCGTGATCCTTTTCTGCAGTGTCGTCGCTCCCCGGCTGCTCGGGATCGACCTGCCCGCCGAGGCGCTGAAACTCGAACGTGAACTGGGTATCGTCCGCCGATCCGAGGGGGTGGCGTCCGCATGGCGTCGGTTCGAGTTGCGGGCATATCGGGTTGCCGAAAACGGACTGGTCGCGGGTCTTTCGATCGCTGCCGCCGAACGGCAGGCTTCGGGCGAGAGATTGTTCATTCATCGGCTGCGTCGAGGCGATGCCCTGATCGATGCGACACCCTCGATGGTGATCGTTCCTGGCGATGTTCTTGCCGTCTCCGGGGAGCGCGCGAAGCTCGTGAGATTGATCGGTCCGCATGCCGAGGAGATCGAGGACAAGGCTCTGCTCGATATGCCGGTCGTCTCCACCGACGTCATACTGACCAACCGCGATCTCGATGGGCGTACGATTACACAATTGGGAGAGGGAAACCTCGCCCATGGCCTCTACCTGCGGGGGGTTACCCGTGGTGGAAACGAGGTGCCGATCGCGCCCGGCGTTACCGTGCAGCGTGGCGATATTGTTGGACTTGTCGGGCCGGAAGCGGTGGTCGAGAAAGCTGCCCGGCAAATCGGGACAGTCATATCCGCAACGCAGACGACGGACTTTTTCGTTCTGGGACTGGGGATTTTCCTAGGTGGGCTTGTCGGCGTCATCGTGACGTTTCCAGTCGGCAGCATGCAGATTTCGCTCAGCACCAGCGTCGGTGCCTTGTTGTCAGGCCTGCTGGTCGGACATTTGCGCACGCGCTTCCCGCTTTTCGGCCGGATACCGGACGCTGGTATCTCGCTGATGACCGGCCTGGGGCTTTCGGCGTTCGTGGCGATGATCGGTTTGCATGCCGGACCTGTCTTCTTCTCGGCGATTGCTGACGCGGGATTGGGTCTTCTCTTCGGAGGCATGATCGTAACGATAACGCCATTGATCGTCGGGCTGTATTTCGGCCGCTATGTCCTCAAGATGAACCCCATCCTGCTTCTTGGCGGACTTGCGGGGGCGCAGACGATGACGGCGGCCATGGCGGCAGTTCAGGAACGTTCCGGTAGCACAGTCGCGGTGCTCGGGTATACGCCGGCAGTGCCGCTCGGACACATCCTGCTTACGACCTGGGGAAGCGTAATCGTCAATGTGATCGCAGGTTAGGGATCACCGATGCCGGACGATCTCGTGAGCGAATATCCGGTTTGGCGGGAGAAAGGCAATTTCCGCCATGATTGTAAGGAACGGTAACGATGATCGGGCCATCATCCTCTGGCAGCACTGCCGATCTGTCCCCCGCAGGAGGCATCCGGCGAGATGTCATCGCTGGCTTGACGGCGGCAGCTGTCGTCCTGCCGAAGGCTATGGCCTACGCGACGGTTGCCGGATTGCCCGTGATCGTCGGCCTTTATACGGCATTCGTGCCGATGATCATTTATGCCTTTCTCGGTTCGTCGCGGGTGTTGAGCGTCAGCTCGACGACAACCATCGCAATCCTGACCGCAGCTGAGCTGCAGTTAGTTGTACCCGATGGGGATCCAAGCGAGCTCATCGTCGCTACCGCGACCTTCACGGCTTTGACGGGCGCGCTGCTGCTCATTGCATCTGGTCTGCGGTTGGGCTTTGTTGCCAATTTTATCTCGGTGCCGGTGCTGACTGGGTTCAAGGCAGGTATCGGGCTGGTAATCATCCTGGACCAGTTGCCGAAGCTCTTCGGGCTTCACATTCCCAAGGCCGGCTTTTTCAGAGACATATTGGCGTTTGTGGAACAGCTTCCCCAAGCATCAGTAATCACTGCAATTGTAGGACTTACGGCGCTTTTCCTGTTGTTATTGGTAGAATGGATCCGTCCTCACTCTCCGGCGCCGCTTGCTGTCGTCGGTGGCGCCATTGCCGCCTCATGGATGTTGGGCCTGAGCGACAGAGGAGTTGCCATCATCGGCGAGATTCCACGGGCGCTGCCAACGGTGACCGTGCCCAATCTCGATCTGATCATGATGCTGTTGCCTGGGGCGATCGGTGTGGCACTGATGAGTTTCACCGAGACCGCGGCTGCAGGACGCGCTTTCGCAATTTCTTCGGATCCTCCAATCCGCCCTAATAGAGAGTTGTTCGCGATCGGTGCGTCCAATCTCGGAGGCGCATTTTTCGGTGCCATGCCAGCCGGGGGCGGGACGTCGCAAACCGCGGTCGTACGGGCAGTCGGAGGGCAAACCCAGCGCGCCTCACTGGTCACGGCCGCGGTTTCCGTTGCGACGATGCTGGTGCTCGCTCCCCTGCTGGGGCTTTTGCCTCAAGCAGCGCTTTCCGCAATCGTCATCGTCTATTCACTCGGTCTGATCCGGCCCAGTGAGTTCAGGAGTATACTCCAGGTTCGCAGGATGGAGTTCCGCTGGGCCTTGGCTGCGCTGGTGGGAGTGCTGTTCTTTGGCACGCTCCAGGGTATCGTTGTCGCTATCATCGTCTCTTTGCTCGGCCTATCCAGCCAATCCGCAAACCCACGGATACATGTAATCGGTCGTGCTCGCGGAGACAGGGTTTTGCGGCCCGTTTCTGACAAGGACGATGAAGAGAATATTGTGGATGGGCTATTGATCCTGCGCCCGGAAGGGCGGCTTTTCTTTGCCAATGTGCAGCAGGTTGCCGATCGAATCCGCGACCTAGTACTGCAAAGAAAGCCGAAGGTCCTGTTGCTGGATCTGAGCAGGGTGTTCGATATTGAATATTCCGCGATGCAGATGGTAATCGCGAGCGATCGAAATCTCGCGGATCAGGGAGTGACATTATGGCTCGCGAGCCTCAACCCCGATGTACTCGACTATGTCCGCGCCTCAGGCTTCGCTGAAAAACTTGGTACAAGCCGCATGTTCAAGCGGTTGGATGACGGGGTTCGCCACTTTCAGCACAGTATCGAGGCACCTGTCTCAAGCCCGATGAAGCCCGGTCCGCATCATAGCTGAAAGAGGGAGCGGAAACGCGAATATGTGATTGCCGATCAGCACTTTATACAGGAAACGGGGCATCCTTCATGTTCATGGTCATCCTTCTTTCTGCCGGCATACTGTTTTTCACCATCATCATTCACGGGCTGGTCGTGACATGTCTCTACAGCCTGTGCATAGGGGCGGTCAGAAATGCCCGAAACCTATCCGGCATAGCCCGGCTATGCCTCACCTACGTCTTCGTCTTGGGGTTTGTTTTTGCCCATTTTTTTGAAATCGCCATCTGGGCTGTGGCCTACCGGGCATTGGGCGCGCTCGAAAGCATGGAGGAGGCAGTCTATTTTTCGGCCGTCACTTTTGCAACAATTGGCTATGGCGACGTCACGCTTTCCGGTGGCTGGAGGATCGGCAGTGCAATCGAAGGCGTGAATGGCATCCTCCTTTTCGGCTGGACGACAGCATTCCTTTTCAAGGTTTCGGGAACGCTCTGGTTCTCTGAAGACAGTGAGGAGCCGAAGGCGGGTCAGAGATAGACATCTACGGTGTCAATGAACGACAGAGGGCATGCCAGTTCGTACGGCTCGCCAGTAGGTTACGGTATTCTACGTATACGCAGGCAAGGTCCGCGATATCATTCGGCACAATAACTTTTACTGAGTAGCTATCCAGGACATACGGATAATGAAGTGGCTGGCGCTATCGCTGTTTCTGCTTTTAGCCGCCGCGCCTGCCTATTCGCAGCCGGCGCCCCCTCTGCCCGAAAAGATCGAAGCGCTTACAACACTGCTTCAGGATCCCGAGGTCCAGTCGTGGATCAAGCGGGCCGAGGATAAAAGCACGCCGCCTCCAAAACCATCTTCCGAACCTTTGATCTCGACGTGGGAAACGGCCATCCGGGCCCGCATGGACAGGATTGCCGCGGCAATCCCCCGGATCCCAACCGAAGTTCTGAAAGCTGCCAAACGCGTCAGGGGGGATGCTGTCTCGAACGGATACGCACCAGTCTTCCTGATGTTTTTCGGGCTTATCCTTGTCGGAATGATTGTCGAGCGGCTTTATCTCCGAATGCGGTCACATGCCGACAATGGCGTTTACGGCCTGCTGTCCGTTTTCGTTTTTGCCTTGCCGCTGGCCATCATATTCTTCGCCGTTCACTGGCCGCCACTCGTGCGTGTTGCTCTGCTCGTCTACCTGATTGCCTTCGTGGGCTTTCGGTTGGCTTCTGCATTGGTTGTGCTTGCAGTCCCAAGGGAGGGCCTGATACGGGCACAGCTTCTAGTGGGAGCCGCAGCGCTGGCGACCGCGAATTCGGTCGCCGGTTCCTTGATCGGTATCGATCAGGACGTGGTGGATGCCTTGTCCTATCTCAGCTCGATCCTCCTTCTGGCCTTGCTGCTGGAAGCTGTCTGGTCGGTGCGGACGCGCAGCCTGCAACGTAGGTTCACGTTGACTTTTGCCATTGTCGTCATCTGGGCGCTTTGGTGTCTGGGATTAAAGGGGCTTTTCTGGATCGGGTTTTTTGCGCTGATCCTGCCTGCTACCCTCCAGTCCGTGGGAAAGGCAGCACTGCGTCTGGTGCCGAATGCCACAGGGATGCGTAGCGTGCTTATCACACGCGGCGCGCGTGCCGCGATCATCGTCGTTGCCTTGGCCTGGCTCGTCTTTGTCTGGAAGATGAATCCGGAAGGGCTTGCGCAGCGGGATCCTGCGCTCTCGGCGGTCTTTTATGGGCTGTTGAAAAGTGTCGCAGTCGTGCTTGTTGCCGATCTTCTGTGGCACATGGCAAAATCCTGGATCGACGGACAGCTCGTCACAAGTGACGATGCAGGTTTAACAGCTCAGGAAACGTCGCGCCGCGGTCGTCTACGCACCTTGCTGCCGATACTGCGAAATGCGCTGGCGGCGGTCGGCCTGACGATAACCGTGCTTCTCGTCCTGGCGGAACTCGGGGTGGAGATCGGCCCGCTGATCGCCGGAGCAGGGGTTTTCGGGGTTGCGATCGGCTTTGGGTCACAGACCTTGGTGAAGGATGTTATCAGCGGTGTCTTTTATATGCTCGACGACGCGTTCAGGGTCGGAGAATACATTCAGGCGAAGAGTTACAAGGGTACCGTCGAGGGCTTCAGCCTCAGGTCTGTCCGTCTCCGGCACCACCGGGGGCCTATTTTTACCGTCCCATTCGGCGAACTCGGTGCGGTGGAGAACATGAGCCGGGATTGGGGTGTGGTGAAATTTCGCATTTCCGTCGGCTTCGACGCCGATGTCGAGAAGGCGCGGAAATTGACGAAAAAGATCGGTGCCACGATGCTGGAGGATCCCGAGTTCGGCCCAATCTTTATCGAGCCCCTGAAGATGAAGGGCGTCGAGGAATTCGGCGATTACGGAATGGTGCTGAGTTTCGGGATGACGCTCAAGCCTTCTCCGATGCAGTCCTTCATTCGAAGGCGTGCAAACCTTTTGTTGCGTGAGGCTTTCGTCTCGAACGGAATTCAGTTCGCACAGCCAACGGTGAATGTCGGAGGAGAGGGGGCTGCGGGCAATGCGTCAGCGGCGGCATTACAGGCATTGAGCAAGCACACGCAGCTAGCCGCAACCATCGATGGAAGCCCGCCATAAATACGAGGCCGCTCTGAATGAACGGGCGTCAATCAGGAATGAAACAGGAAGCCAGTGATTTTGGTGGTGGAGGCGAGACACAACCGGCAATGATTTCGGGTTTGTCTGCGAGGTAACGGATTGTGATCGCTCGGGAAACAGATGTTGAGGCGCTGTGGAGCAATCTTTCTCACAGACAACGTCAAGCGGTGTTGGGAATCTTGCTTCGAGATATCGCTGAAGCGTATCGAATGTCGGACGACGAGTCCAAAATGCGGTGGTCCGGGCCGATCCTGAAGCTGATCGAGATGTTGGAAAGACTTAGACGTGATCCTGCCGATAGCAACCGAGGCGCGGCGCTTGAGGCGATAGAGCTTGGCTGTCGCTTCACCAGCCAGATTTTGCCGAAATGCCAAGCTCCATCTGGTCGAGAGACCCAATAGAGTGACTGCGTTCCGAAAAGGCCCAGCTTTGCTTGGCGGGGTCATACGCAAATTGCATTGGCCGGCTTGACTGCAGGATAGCCAAGGCTTCCGGTCTGCCCTACCATTTCTCTATTGCTTCAGGTTGTTGCCCCGGTGGACGAAGAGGGCTCCGGAACTTCTCAGCGAGGACGATGCCTGGACGAGGAGGAAATTATGGATACACCACCCATCATCAACCAGTATGCAGGGATAATTCAGACCTCGTTGGCTCCTGTCTTTCTGCTTGCCGGGACCGCAGCATTCGTGAGTATCTACAGCCTGCGACTGGGCAGAGTTGCGGACCGCCTGAATGAAGTCGGGGACAAACCCGACTTGGGAGATAGAGGGGTGCAATGGATAACCTATTTGAGCCGTCGCACGCTTATTCTGGAGGTAGCAGTTATCTTTGGAGTGGTATCTGGTTTGTGTACTTGTGCCGCAATCCTTAATCTTCTTGCAGGCGGCCTTTCCATTCGGCTTCGACCGGAAAACCTGCCATGGCTTTTTGGCGGGGCGATCATTTGTCTGATGCTTTCGCTTCTCGCGTTCCTTCTGGAGCTTGTTTATGCAGGCAGGAGTATGCTCCAGCAAATCCGTGAGCGGCGCTAGCCGGCTGAGCTTTTCACGCCAATCCCCGTCTCGGCTTGCTCACGAACCGCACCACGATCTCTTGAATATCGCCGCACTGCTGGTGCTGTTCGGATAAGCCGGTCTCACTGACGAACCTGGCACAAAGCCTGATCTGGTCTTATCAATAGCTTGAACTTGAAAGCACGAGTGCGCTGGCAATTTCGTAGCGTTTCCGGACATCGCGAATAGGTGGATGGCCCGAAGATGTGTCGGGCGGGGTCGTCGACGGGATAATTGCGTGCGGCATTATTTTCCCTTCGGCCGAAAATGGGCATTACTTGAAGTCGGATCCACGGTGTTTTTCTGTTCATGTCGCGTTGCGCTCGTGGATGAGCGCAACGCATTGAGGCTCTCCTGACCTACGATACAGTTGCGGAACTCATTTCATCAGGCGGCGCGCATTCTTGAGCCTTGGGCAGCTGCTTGACGCATCTCAAAACGCATTAGCAGCTCTGAAAGGCGGCCGCTTTCATCAGCAAGGCCAGCGCCGGCGGCATTCATTTCTTCCACCATGGCGGCATTCTGCTGGGTTACCTGGTCCATGTGATTGACCGAGGTGTTGATTTCTGTGAGACCCGATGCCTGTTCCCGCGCGCCGAGGGCGATCGCGTCCATGTGCTGGTTGATGGCGGAGACGAGATTCGCAATCTCGTTCAGCCCGTTACCGGTATCGTTGACCAACGCCACTCCTTGCGTGACCGCGGCTTCCGAATTGCCGATCAGCGTCTTGATCTCCTTGGCTGCGTTGGCGGAACGCTGCGCGAGTTCACGGACTTCCTGAGCAACGACCGCAAATCCCTTGCCCGCTTCGCCCGCACGGGCAGCTTCCACACCGGCGTTAAGGGCCAGAAGGTTGGTCTGGAAGGCGATGTCGTTGATGACACCGATGATCTGGCCTATCTGTGTGGACGCTGCCTCGATCTTGCTCATTGCATCGATCGCGTTCGATACGACCGAACTGGAGGAGTTTGCGCGCGCGCTGGCATGGCGAACCATCTCGCGAGCCTCGGAGGCTCGTTCCGACGTCTGCTTGACGTTTGTCGTAACCTGTTCGAGCGCCGCTGCCGTTTCTTCCAGCGAGGCGGCCTGCTGTTCGGTGCGCTTGGCGAGTTGGTCCGAGGCAGTGGAAATCTCGTCGCTGCCGCTGCGAACCGTCAGTGCCGACTTGGCGACACCTTCCAGCGCAGTCCGCAGTTGGCGGATCGAGCTATTGAAATCGTGGCGCAGGGCTTCGAACTGCTCGGAAAACTCCTCTTCGATTTCGCAGAGCAGATCACCGGCTGCAAGACGGCGCAGGCCGGCGGCGAGGCCGGAAGTCGCTTGGGTGAGGCGGGCTTCGGCTTCGCTTTCAGCGCGTTTCTGGAAGGCAACGCGCTCGGCTTCGGCCGCCTGGCGGGAGCCGATTGCTTCTTCTTCAAGCTGGCGATTGTGGATTGAGGCCTCGCGGAAAACCTCGACGGCGCGGGCCATGTCGCCTATTTCATCTTTGCGGGTGGCACCATCGATCTTGGCGGAGAGATCGCCGGCGGCGAGCGTGCGCATGGCGCCGGTCAGGGCGGTGATCGGGTTGGCGATACGGAAGATGATGGTAGTGAAACCGACGATGGCGAGCGCAAGAGCAAGAAGCGTGGCAACGCCATAGATGACGATCGACCGTGTAGACGCGGCCGCATTGGCACCGGTCAGAGCCGTCATTTCCTTCAGCGATGCCGAGGCGATATCGGCAAGCGATGCCTGCGCCGGGCCGGCGGGCTTGCGCCAGTCATCGACATTCATGGCAAAGGGCTGCCCGGCCTGGAACTGCTTGATGGCGGACGACTTCTGTTCGGCGTAGGCGCCGGAGAAGTAGGTGTTCTGCGCGACCTTGTGCAGATCGCGGATGGCGGCCGGCGTCGTGTCGCTTGCGACAATCTGCGAGATCACGTCCCAGGCCAGAAACACGCGGGCGTCCTGCACAGCGATTTCGGCCAGCTTTTCTGCCGAAAGCGGCTGCTTGGAAATGATGGCACCAACGATCGAGGAATTGGCGGTACCGAGCTGCGTGCGGGAGGTCCAGGCAAGCGAACGCAGCTGCGTGAACATGATCATGGCAGGCCCGCGAGCATTGATGACCGCTTCGACCTGATAGGAGGCCTTTTCGAGATCGACGAGCATCTGGTCGGCAAGGCCGAGTGCGTTCTTTCCGACACTGGCATCGCGATCCTTGACCGGAAGGGCGAGTCCTGCATCCACCTTCGCGCGAAGATCCAGCCATTTGCGGTAGTTTTCGAGAACCGGGCCGAGGCTGATCTTCAGGCTCGCCGGTTCGACCCTGTCGATGATTGATTTGGCATCATTGAAGGCGGCATCGAGATCACGTCTGCCATCCTCGATATTCTTGCGGGTGGAGGCCATATCCACCGGTTCCAGCTTGACGGCTGAGCTGATGGCGCCGCGTTCGCCGCGCATGCCGAGCAGCGCATCGAACAGCGATTTATCGAGCGAGGCCAAGCCTGCCAGTTGGGTGGATACGCGCTGGGTTTCGATCTGTCGCAGCAGCTGCTGCAACATAAGACCCATAACTGCGAAACTGAGAACCGCAAACACGGTGACGAGTATGTTTCGAACCGAAAATTTCATTGCAATGCCCCCAAAGAGACCGGCACGGAACGCAATTCCCCTTGCACACGCCGATCCAATATCCTCCGCGCGATCAAGGCGATCTCGCATTACAAGATCAATGTTCAATATTGACTAAATCTTTCCTAATTCACGCCCGTATCGATCGAATTATTGTGCGTATTTGTTGTGCGGCGCAACATTCGGCATACGGGTGATGGAGGGTGTGCGCATAGGTTTGATTACCGCGTGCCCTATCGACTACTTACAGATGATCCGAAGTCGTGGCGACAGCCGAGCGTTTCCCGAGTTCCTGTCGTAGGAGGACTGCAGACGTTCTTGGAATACAATGTCAGGCATCACGGAATGAAGTCATTCGCTGAAACAAGCGCAAGGACCAAGGTTTCGATGGCTCCCGCTGCCTCTCACTTGGCCTCAATGAGGCCAGGAACGCGACACAAAGCGTTGCGGCAGCGCCCGGAAAGGCAAGGTCGCGGCAGGAAAACCACCGGGAGTAATGGTCAGATTCACGATCTTCCTATGTAGTTCCGCGGTTCAGCGCAGATGTGTGCTGCGGCAAAGGCGTTCTGAAGGGCAGTTGACAGCTAAAACAGAGACTTCACGCTTCAGAACCATGAGCTTTCCAGATCCGTCTTTGCGCGCCGGGCTTCTTCGAGCTGCAGCAAACCGCCGATCCTATTCAAGGGAAGGCGGTTTATGTTGCGCGGCTCCAGCTGACAGGTGTGTGCTGCGTCCTTTGGCGCAGGTGTTACCTGTCAAGCCAGGTAGCTTATGCCGGTTGCAATGCGCTTAGCGTCAGATTCAATCCGGTATCCGCATCGAATATGTGTGCCTTGTCCATCACGAAACCGAGTGGGATCGTCTGGCCACGTTCTGCTTTGTCGATCTCGCCGGCAAAATCGGTCGGGACGCGGGCGGCAAACTCGTGGCCGCCAAGATCGAAATAGGTATAGACCTCGTTGCCCATATGCTCGCGCAGGCGGAAAGTGCAATTGGCGACGGAAGCACGTTCCTGCGATCCCGCAGCAAAAATGCTGCGTGGCGTGCCGATATTTTCAGGGCGAATACCGAACTGCACCTTCTGGCCGATCCGATTGCCAAGGGCATCGGAATATGCAGCGGGAAGCGGCAGCATCGTATCGCCGATCTCAACGCCCAACCCGCCGTCGCGCGCCACCACCGTTGCCGGGCGGATGTTCATTTCGGGCGAGCCGATGAACCCGGCGACGAAGGCGTTGACGGGACGATCATAGAGCGTCGTCGGCGTGTCCACCTGCTGGATCGTGCCGTCTTTCAGCACGCAGATGCGTTCGCCCATGGTCATTGCCTCGACCTGGTCATGGGTCACGTAGATTGCCGTCGATGGCTGTCCCCGGTCACGCAACTCGCGATGAAGTTCCGTCAGACGCACGCGCATCGAGGCACGCAGCTTGGCGTCGAGGTTGGAGAGCGGCTCATCGAAGAGGAACACTTCCGGCCGCTTGACGATGCAGCGGCCGACAGCCACGCGCTGCGCCTGACCACCCGAAAGCTGGCGCGGCAGGCGATCGAGCAATTGCTCCATTTCCAGCATTTTGGCGGCCTGGGTGACACGTTCGTGGATTTCCTGCTTGGGCAGACCTGCCAGCTTCAGGCCGAAGGCCATGTTGTCATAGACTTTCATATGCGGATAAAGCGCGTAGTTCTGGAATACCATGGCAATCCCGCGCTCCTTGGCGCGCAGGTTGTTGACGACAGTATTGCCGATCTTCAGTTCTCCGCCGGAAATCGATTCCAGCCCAGCGATCATGCGCAGAATGGTGCTTTTCGAGCAGCCGGACGGGCCCACAAAGACCATGAATTCGCCATCGCGCACTTCAAGGTCGACACCGTGCACGGCCTCGAAACCGTTGGGATATGTCTTGACGATCTTTTCGAGATTAACGCTAGCCATGATGGCTCCTTCTCCTCAACCCTTGATACCGCTCGAGGTTGCGCCCTCGATGAAATAGCGCTGCGCCAGGAAGAACACGGTCAGTGACGGCAGCAGGGCTACGATGGAAATTGCAATAATATTGGCCCACTCGACTTCGCCGCTGACGTCCATGCTCATCTTGAGCGCGAGTGACACAGGGTATTTCTCGACGGTGGAAATGTAGATCAGTGGCCCAATGAAGTCGTTCATCGTCCAGATGAACTGGAAGAGAGCAACCGAGATCAGCGCCGGTTTTAAAAGCGGCACGACGATGTGCCACAAAAGCTGCAAGGCGTTGCAGCCGTCGATGATCGCCGCCTCTTCCATGTCGCGAGGCGTGCCGCGCAGGAACTGGACGACAAGGAAGGTAAAGAAGGTATCGACGGCAAAGGCCGATGGCAGGATCAACGGCCAATAGGTGTCGATCATGCCCAGTTCCTTGAACATCAGATATTGCGGCACGCGCAACACGATCGGCGGCAGGAGCATGGTGCCGATCATGATGGAAAACAGGAACTTTTTCCCCGGATATTCAAAGCGTGCGAAGGAATATGCCACCAGCGTGCACGAAATCAGCGTGACGATGACCCGCGGGATGACGATGAGGAACGAGTTCAGGAAGTAGGTTGCGAAGGTAAACTCGGTCCGCGTCATCCAGCCATTGTAATAGGCGCTGAAATCGAGCAACTGGGTAAGGTCACGCGGCAGGAACCAGATCGTGGTGAAGATTTCCTGGTTCGATTTGAACGATGCTCCCAGCAGCCAGAATAACGGATAAAGCATCAGCAAGCCGACGCTTCCCAGTATCAGATAGCGCAAGGCGAGTGAAATCCGCTCCCTGCGTTGTGTGCGCAGCACTTCCGCGTTCGACGGGATTCGCGTTTTCGGCAGCGCGGTTGCGACTGTGTCACTGCTCATCGCGCTTTCTCCTTTTCCCCTGAATAGAAGACCCAATATTTCGAGGACCAGAACAGGACGCCTGCAATCGCGACGATCAGGAAGAACAGGACCCAGGACAGGGCGCTGGCGTAGCCCATGTTGAAATATTTGAATGCTTCGTCGTAGATGTAGATGGCCATGAAGTAAGTGGAGTAGAGAGGGCCGCCTTCGGTAATCATGTAAGGCGCGTTGAACTCCTGGAAGCAGTTCACGATCTGCATGATCATGTTGAAGAAGATGACCGGCGTGATGATCGGCAGGGTGACACTGCGGAACTGCTGCCAGAAGGATGCACCGTCGATTTCGGCTGCTTCGTAAAGCGATTTCGGCACACCCTGGAGCGCGGCCAGAAAGATCACCATGGCGGCGCCGAACTGCCAGGTGTTGAGCGCGACAATGGTCCAGACCGCATAACGCTCATTTGCCAGCCACGGGATCGGATCGATGCCGACGGTATCGAGGATGATGTTGACCAGCCCCTTCTGCTGGAAGAGGAACTTCCACATCACGGAGATGGCGATCGAGCCGCCGAGAATGGTAGGCAGGTAATAGGCGGCGCGGAAGAAATTGATGCCGCGCAGCTTGAAGTTCAGCACCTGCGCGATGAAAAGCGCGACCGCCAGCCGGGCCGGAACGACGATGAGGGCGAAGGACACCGTAACCGTCAGCGACTTCCAGAATAGATCATCGTCGAAAACCATCTTTTCGTAGTTTTCCAGCCCGATATAGGTCGGCGATCCGATCAGCGGATAGTCGGTAAAGCTCAACGCGAACGAGGCCGCGAAAGGGAATAGATTGAAGGCGAGGATGCCCAGAATAAAGGGCATCACAAAAAGATAGCCAAGGCGTTTGCTTTCATACATCCGCATCACCTGAGAAATGTTCGGCCGATGGCCGCGTGGAAGGGTGAGTGCGCCGACAGCAGCCGTCGCACTCTTCCGGAAAGGTCGGGCTCATCCGGGCCTCACGGGCCGGTGACCCTTGTCGCGCTATAGGCGGGACAGTATCCGGGTGGCTTCCTTGATCAGCTTCGGCGCAGCTTCCTCCGGTGTGGTCTTGTCGAAAGAAAGCTCCTCGAAGGTATTGAACAGAAGCTTGTAGATCAGCGGATGTTCGAAATAGAGCGAGAAGCGTGGCACAAGTCCCTCCTCATCGAGCTCCATGATCTGACCTGTTCCGATCTTCTGGATCGGCGGGATGAGATTTTCCTTGGTCAGGACATCCCATTGCGTTTTGGAGGCGGGGATGGCGCGTGACGTGCCGATGATGCGGGCGGCTTCCGCATCCGTTGTCAGGAAGTTGATAAATTTCGCCGCCGCCTCCTGCTGCTTGCTGTGCTTGCTGATCGAATAGATGAAGCCGGTACGGCTCATGGTGCCCGCTGTCTTGGCGTCTGGCAGCATGATGTAAGGGCCGACTTCCAGCTGATCGAGACCGCCGGTCAGGGTATCGGCGCGCGATGTCAGCGTTGAATCCTGCGAATAGACGCCGCCCCACTTACCTTCCACCCAGTCGGGCATCTGCGATGTAGGCTTGCTTGCACCGCCCATGGCGGTACGCGCCTTGATGCTGACCAGAACATGTTCGTTTTCCAGTCGTTTGAAGAAGCGCAGCCAGTCGGCCACCTGTTCCTCGCTCATCGACACCTTGGGTTCGTCCGGATCGATGAAGTTTACATTGTATTTCTGCATGGCCCAGGACAGCGAGATCAGGAAGCTGCCCTGTGTGGTCGGATCGAGCGGGTAATAATCGTCGCCTAGACGCTCGCGCATCAGTTTCGCGGCTTCGAACAACTCGTCCCAGGTTTTGGGATAGTCGATTTTGGCCTTCTGCCACGGTTCCTTATTGTACAGGAACAGGAAGCCGGTCGAGCCGATCGGCACGCCCTGCATCTTGCCGTTGATACTTACCTGCTCAAGCGTGGTCTTGGGGAATTCCTCAAGATTGATCAGGCTGGAGAACTTGTTGATGTCTTCAAAGCCGTCGCCCTTTTTCGAGAACATCGGCAGCCAGGCCAGTAGTACCTGCATGACGTCCGGTTCAGTTCCGCCGGCAAACTGAGTGCTCAGGCGTGTCTGGTAACCATCATAGCCGGAATATTCGGCTTTCACAGTGATGCCCGGGTTTTTCTCCTCGAAAAGCTTTATGACTTTAAGTGTATTTGCGGCGCGTGCTTCGTTACCCCACCAGGCGAAACGGATCGACGCGTCCTCGGCAAAAGCCGCAGATGTAAGTGAAACAAGCGCTGTGAATGTCAGCGCCGCAAGTGTCTTTCGTTTGAACATGGTCTCCTCCTAAATTTCCTCTTCAGCTTGTTATGATCGCCTCCCGGCGGTCAGGCATGTGCGCATGAGACTGCGGCCGACGGGTATGGAGCCGAGCAAGGCAGGCACTGCGGAATGGGGGTGGACAAGATTGGTGTTCGGCGCACAGGGCAGCACGCGGCGCTTTAACCTGCCATCGAGATCGCGCAGGTCGCTGAACAGCGTCAAACCTTCAGCTACCGGCCTTTCCTCGGAAGACCCTTCGCTTTCGATCACCTGCTGCAAGGACTGCGGCGCTACCCACAGATCTGCCGCATGGCCCGTTGCAAGAACCTGCAGCGGGAAATCCGCCTCGATCGTACTCTCGCGCAACTCTCCTGCATCTCTCGGTCGCTGTCGTGTCGTCACGCGGCAACCGGGAAAGGGTGACCAGACCGCTTTCAGTTCACCGTCTTCGAGAACGGCTTCGTCGATCTCAGTGCGAAATGCCCAGGTAACGCCATCGCGACTAAACGCGAGCAGGTTATCGCCGGCAAAGCCGCTTGAGATCCAATCCAGCGATTCCACGCAGAAGCCGTGATGTGAGGAATAGGCAAATTTTGCGTATTTATCGGCGACATGCCGGATCTCTTGATGTCTCGGCGGCGGCGCGACCAGATAGGAAACGCCGTTGGAGCGCCAGGTAATCTGGCGCGATACGGCAACTGCATGGAGAGCAGGCGGAGTGTCCGCCTCCTCCGCGGTGCTCCAAAATGGATGGTCGGCAGGAAGGGCCAGCGGAGCGAAGGCTTTCAACGCCCAGAGTGGTGATTGCGCACTGTTGTAGAACTCGCTCATCAGCAGGTTAGGGTAGGCGTAACCTACGGTCAGGCGTCCTTCCGTGTCGAAGATCGGCTGACCAAGCCACCAGCGCATCGCCCGCGACCAGAGGCCACGCAACTTTCCTGCACTCAGTTCAGGATGGCCGAATTCGGCGAGGAGGCCCCAGAAACCGGCGGTTCCGAAGCGATAGGTCATCGAGCGGCCATAGGCGATAGCCGCACCATCTTCTGCAAACCAGTGGCGATACGAGAGAGCAAAGGTTCTCGCCCGCTCGATATAGCGCGCCGACCGCTCGGGATCGTCAACCGCGTGCCAGCGCGCATAGAGAAGCCCGTAGAAATGGAAGGCGAAGGGATTGTAGTAGTCGAACCGTCCCACCTCAGCGCCGTCCTTGTACCATCCTTCACCGACATATTGGCTGTCGATGAAATCAAGCTCTTCGGCGAGGCCTTTCCTGTCGACCGGCCAGCCGACGCTGGCAAGCGCATCGATCACCAGAATTCTGAAGAAGCGCCAGTTGCTTGGGTTGATGCGGGCGTGCTGAATTTGCGATAACCAGCGGAAGAGGTTTTCGCGGCAAGCCTGCGACATCAGTCTGTTCAGGAGCTCGGGTTGTTCACGCAGGAACACGGCAAGCGCTGCCATCTCGACCAGCCGCTGATCCATGTCGCCGGCTTCACCCCAATAGGCAGGATGATCCGGGTCGGAGCCGTTGGCCAAACCTTCGACGATGGCCTCAACTCCGGGCACTGAACAGCCGCCCGCGAGCGCTGGAATCACACCCCATAACAGGCGTGAAAGCCCCTCAAGGCGCGCGGCGCGTTCATCATAGGCAGCAACCGTCGATCCGAGCTTGAGCCCGGCATTGCCTTGCGTGAACGCGCCGAGATGGTTGCCGACGAGCCATGAGAGGAGATGCGCGGCGGCATTCCGGTCGATGGCGGCATCTGGATTGATTGGTGGCGAAGGACGCATCGTCGGTCTCACCAGCAGAAACGGGAATGGCCGAGCGACCGCATGAGCGCTTCCATGAAATAATAGTCGCCATAGGGCAGCATGTTGCGCACCGAGCCGCGCCGTACATGGGCGGCGCCATAATCGAGCAATCCCTGCGCCCCTTCAATTTGCGTAACGTCGCAAGTCTCGATCAGCCCATCGAGCAGTCGATCGGCAAAGGCGCGCCAGCGGATTTTCTCTTCACCGCTTGTCACATCCGCCAGGATGAAAAGCCCGGCCGACAGAATGGCCCCTGCCGAACTGTCGAGATATTGCGGCTCATCGGCCGGAAGGCGCAAATCCCAGAGAGGCACCTGGTCATCGCCCATAAGCTCCTCTGCCTTGGCCGCGACCAGCCGAGCCGCATCGAGATATTCGGGATTGCCCGTCGTGCCGTAGGATTGTGCAAAGCCATGCACCAGCCAGGCCTGGCCACGGGCCCAACAAGAATCATGCGCATAACCCTGATGGGTTTCACCGCGTAGCGGCGCACCGGTCGTGGCGTCGAAAACGAATGTATGGAAGGACGTGCCGTCTTCCCGGATCAGATTGCGGCGGGTGGTTTCCGCATGGGCGTCGGCGATCATCTTGAAATCGGGCGCGCCGGTTTCTGCATGTGCCCAGTAAAGCAGCGCAAGGTTCTGCATCGTGTCGGCAATGATGCGTCCAGCGACGAAGGTGGAGCGCGTCGTATTTTCCGTACCATGCGAGTTCCAGGCCTGGATATAGCCGCCGGCGGGTCTGAAGCGGGCGCGCAGCGCTTCTGCAGCGCGCAGGGCCATCTGTCGCGCTGTCTGCGATCCGGTCAGTTTCCAATCGGCCACGCAGTTCAGTGAAAAGATGAAACCGAGATCATGATCCTGCGCAGCGAGGTTGGACAAAAGCAGGTTAAGGTCAGACTGACGGGCTCGGGCGAGATTGGCCAATCCAGGTTCGCCACCGAACTGATAAGCGAGCCAAAGCTGCCCGGCATAAAAGCTGATGACCCAGTCGAACGGATTGCAATACTGCCAGCCGTTTTCCACGCTGCCGATCTGAGGGTTGCGCAGCCCGAAAATACGCGATGTCGACTTCACCCGTTCGACGCACCGCTCCAGGACCGCCTGGCGACCATTTGGTTTTGCCCTGGCAGGAGATTGGACGGAGTGTGGAAGGGTGGCGGTGAGCATGCAGGTTTCCTCGCTGTAGATGCGAAGACTTTGGCATGTGCGAAAATTTTGTCAATTAAGAAAACTTTTCGCACATGCAGCGAAAAATCCTTTCGCAAATTGTCGATTGCTAGGCGTGCCAATCATGTAGAACTATCTCGCGTGTTGATATAAATGCGAAAATTTACGAAAATCGCGGAAGAAGGCGCACAGCTTTAATACCGAAAATTTTCGTGATAGACATTCTGTCGCGGAACCGATCGCGGGCGTTAAGAACCGCAGAGACAAAGTAATGATGAGCGATCCAGACTCGTATCTTTCAACGGCGACACTTCACGATGTTGCAGCTGCAGCCGGCGTTTCGGTTGGCACTGTATCCAAGGCGCTCAATAGACGTGGTGGCGTAAGTCCGAGCGTTGCAGCGCAAATCATTGAGACGGCACGCCGGCTCGGATACCAGAAGCGCCAGCTGCCACCGGAACCCGCATATAACGTGGCGTCCACGACGATCATCACCTTCGACCGGTTCGTGGTGAGCGGTCAGTTTTACGGCGAGATCCTCGACTCGATATTGAAGGAAGCCGAAAGGCGCGGCATTGCCACCAATGTAGAGCTGCTTCCTTCCGTCGAAGTTCCAGCACTGCTAGCCCAGGAAAGCTGGTTTGGACGGCAGCGCCCCGAAAGTCTCATCGTGCTTGGCATCGATACGCCGGAAATGCTGGATGCGATTAGCGAACTTGGCTGTCCTGCCGTGATTGTCAACGGTGCCGACCGCCGGATGCGGATCCCGAGCGTGTCGCCCGACTATCACTTCGGCGGGTGGTTGGCGGCACGGCATCTACTGGAGCAGGGGCATCGCAAGATTGCGCATGTGACGCATCCCTGGCGCGTGTCATTTGCGCTCCGGCTCGACGGCTTTCGTGATGCGCTTTCGGATTTCGGAATCACTTTCGATCCCGAAATCCACCTTATTGACACACAGAGCCGGGCTCTGATGAGCCTCGATGCGCGACGTGCCGTCGAGGAAAGGCTGGCGGCCGGCAGGCTGGATTATACCGGCTTTGTCTGTGCTGCAGACATGTTGGCGCTCGGCGTCATACAGGCTGCGACCGCGGCCGGTCTCTCGGTCCCCAATGACATCTCGGTTATCGGCTTCGATGATCTGCCTGTGAGTAGTCACTCAACGCCTCCGCTCAGCTCGATCCGCATCGACAGACAGGAAGTCGGCCGCACGGCGGTCGATCTGCTGCTTGAGCGAGCTGCGATGCCGGATCGCGTTGCGCGGCGGGTCGGCATCGGCGTCTCGCTTGTCTCGCGTGCTTCGGTTGGCACTATTTAGTCGTTGCTAATTGATTGTTCGGGAAACAATGGCCTTCATAGGCATTGATCTCGGAGCGATTGGACCCGCGACATGCATTGACGCTATTTGGACAGTATGTAACTGCCATAGAAAATCGCGTAGCCGCAGAAGGCTAGAACCCAGAGCAGACCGGCGAGCGGCAGAAGCAACATCGTGTATTGTGGCGCAAGCGCTGCAGCGATGCGTAGTGCGGCAGCGATAACGATTGGCAGGTAGATGACGAAAACCGTCGAAGCCGGCGCATGCAGCGCCTGACCGGAGTGGCCACGGGTTGCGCGGGTCATAACCGCGAGCGTCATGGTGCCGATCGCCCCCGATGTCCAGGCATGGATACCGGCCGAGGCGAAGCTTGAATCATAGGCAAGCAGGGCGATGCCGGTCAAGACAAAGCCAAGTGGCACGAATAGGAAGGCGACGTGGAGAATGGTGACGAGCGGTTCGTAGAGCGTGCGTTTGGGACACCAGCGCGCCTGTCGGACCAGTTGAAGAGTACCGGCGAGCAGCATCAGGATTGCAGCCGGTTTTGCCAGAGCGTCCCAGTGCGACGCCAGCGGCCAAGTGGCAAGCGCTATGGTCGAGATCACCATTACGAAAAGATCGAAACGACCGAAGGGTGGCGGCTCGCGGCCGGGATTATTCTTTCTTAGCCAGTTGCCGGTAAAGGTGGGAATGATGCGGCCGCCGACGATAGCGATCATCAGGATGATGGCGGATATGGCAAGGCGTCCGGCGACATCGACATGGGCGAAGCGGGAAAATTCATAAAGGAAAAGCGCCTGCGCTGCCGCGATCAGGCCGATCACGGCCGCCAGTTTGTAATTACGTTTGTTTCTGGCTGCCACGACTTCGCGTAGCGCATAAAGGCCGAGCACGACCAGGAAGGCGAGGTTGATGACGCTTGCGGCGGTGAGGCTGGTATATTCCGAGAGGAAGGTCGCCAGCCGTCCCGCTAGCCAGAGGGCAAACAGAAGAACGAGCGGCGTGCCGGTCAACCGTTTGCGTTTGGTCCAGTTCGGCATGGCTGTCAGTAGGAAGCCAGCGATAATCGCGGGCACATAACCGAACAGAAGTTCATGCTGGTGCCATGCGATCGGCGACAGTGCCGTCGGCACATGCAGAAAACCGAGATACCAAGGCACCCAGAGCAGGATCGACAGTGCAGCATAAAGTGCGCCGAACAGAAAGAACGGTCTAAAGCCTTCGAGCGCGAGGTTTGAAAGACGGATTTTCGGGGCGGAGGTGTTCGACATGGTCAACATCTGTCCTGGTCGATTGTGGTGGTTGACCACAAGAGGGGAATATAGGCGTAAAGCCAGAGAAGGAAGGCGGCAGCCCAGGCGAGGGCAGACGGGCCATATTGCCCACCGGGCAGGATGAGAGATGGCCAGAACTCCGGTGTGACACGCAGCGCCACAGCAGTTAGAAGGCAGAGAATGGCAGCGCGGGTGAGGCGCGAAAAACCGAGTGGCTGGCCGGTATGCAACAGACCGGCGATCGACAGGACCTGCAGCACACCGAAGCCAAGACCACCCATCAGCATCAGGTGCAGGCCCCCGAGCGTCGGGATATCGACGCCGATCCTGCCAAGGCCGATGAGGAGAAGGCCCAGGCCGGCAAGCAGGCTGGACAGCCAGAGGCCTGCGACCTCGAACGTCCAGCCTTCCCGACCGATAAAACCTTCGGCGACGCGGTCGAGAAAGGCAGCGCCCGTCGCCAGTACCAGGTAACCGCAAACAGCATCGGAAAACCCCGAAAACTCGGCGGCGATCAGCAGTCCTGCAAGCCCCGGCGCGAGATTGATCCGGCCCGGATGCGGCCGGTACGGCGAGGTTTCCTCACTTGGATCGAGAACGCGGTTGGTAATCGGCACGCTGATGCGGGCCAGCGCCAGACCGAG
Source organism: Hyphomicrobiales bacterium (assembly GCA_900472575.1). Taxonomy (GTDB): domain Bacteria; phylum Pseudomonadota; class Alphaproteobacteria; order Rhizobiales; family Rhizobiaceae; genus Neorhizobium; species Neorhizobium cellulosilyticum. Next base: position 127,322 of record UCIV01000007.1, on the reverse strand, counting down.
AAGACCGAGAAAGGCATATTGCATGAGCCTTATAGCGCGCTCGGCCAGATCATAGGCATCCGTCAGCATGGAAAAACGCAGTAGGCCGGCGGCGATTGCCAATGTCGCGAGCAGCAGGACGAAGCCGGTCAGCGCCATCGTCCGTTTTTTCCAACCCAGACAGGCAGCGTAACCAACAAGGAAAACCAGCCATATCTGATCAAAAATGCCGCCGAGAAGGATTGCGGCGTCAATGCCGAACAGGCCGATGAGCCGGGCTGAAGTCCACAGACCTGCGAGGATGAGCAGTGGCCTTCCCGAAAATCCCTTCGTATCCGTCCATTCCTGCAAAGCCGAGGTGAGAAACCCGAGCAATGCGGCTCCGAACGATCCAATCAGCATTTCCTGGGCATGCCAGTGGGCCGGCAGGGTGTTGTGAGCGAAGGGCAGGCCGAGTTGCCAGCCTGCGACCCAAAGCAGTGGCCAGAGAGCTGTGTGCAAAGCGGCAATCGGGAAGAACAACCGCAGCCCTTCGGCGGTCGCGGCCCGCAGGATATTGCGCCATCCCGAAGTTGTATCAAAGGGCATCACCGTCATCCCGCCCTCCGTTCGTCGAGTTCCTCAACATGTCGAAACAGCGGGTCTTGCTTCATGAAGTGCTGAACGGTCTCGAAAACCATCCGCTCGTCACGTTCTCCAGGCATGAGCGATATGTGACGCTTCCCTGATATTCCGTTTCCGCGCCGGTCCAGCGCGACGACCCGATGAGCGATCCGCACGGCCTCTGCCATGTCATGGGTGATGAAGAGGCCGCCGCGTTTGCCGCTGCCCACATGGCCGATGACGATATCCTGCATATGGCGGCGAAGCGCGGGGTCAAGCGCGGTAAACGGCTCGTCGAAAAACAGAAAATCGGCTTCGCTTGCCAGCGCGCGGGCAATCGCGGTTCGCTGCTTCATGCCGCCCGAAAGCTGGACCGGATATTTGTCGAGATCTTCGCCTTCAAGAGCGGCCGCTGCCGCTGCAGAGAGGATACGATCGTGACGGTCGCGAACCGAGAGCCTTTCCGGAAGCGCCATGCCGATATTCTTGCGCGCCGTGGCCCATGGCAGGAGCCTCGGTTCCTGAAACACGACTGCGTGTCGTACATAGGTCCGGTTGATGCGGCCATGTCGCGGTTCGACAAGCCCGGCGGCGATATGCAGAAGCGTGCTCTTGCCGCAACCGGATGGCCCGACCAGGGCCACCAGTTCGCCTTCGCCGATGTCGAGTGTAACCCGATCAAGAACCGTGCGGCCGAGAAAGGCGTGTCCGATGTCGTTGAGGGTGAGGGCGCTCATCGCTTGACACCCCATGGCCGGGCGGCATGGCGCCATGCTTCCAGCTCGGAACGTGTCGGCTGGATCAGCCCATATTCGACGGCAAGCAGTGCACTTACCGATAGCAGGATCCAGGCAAGTGCGTTCGCCACGTCGAGATTGGAACGCGAGACCGCAAGCGCTTCGCCGATCCCTCCGGCATTGGCGAGAAGTTCGGCCATCACGGCGGCCTTGAAAGCGGTTCCGAGCGCCATGACGAGGATCGGGAAGAGGCGGTTCAGCATTTGCGGAACGGTGATGCGAACAAGTCTGCGAACCCGCCCCATGCCGAGCGAGAGCGCCATGTCGTCAAGCAGCCTGTCGCGGCTGGCGATACCTTCCGCCGCACCGAGAAAAACGATTGGCAGGCAGGCGACGGCAGCTGTCGTCGTCACCGTCGCTGAACCGGTGCCGAACCAGATCATCAGAAGCACGATCCAGGCGATCGGCGGCACGCCGAGCATCAGGGTGATCTGCGGTTGAACGAGGCGCAGGATCGCCGGATGAAACCCGGCAAGGCATCCGGTCATGGTGCCGATCACACCGGCAAGCGCGAAGCCCGAGAGTGCGCGTGACGAGGTGGTGAGCAAAAGCTGCCAGGCGGAAGCCTCGCCCAGAAGGGCCCACGCGGCGGCAAGCGTTTCCAGCGGCGAGGGCAGGATGAAGCTGCCATAGGCTTCATGCGCCACCTGCCAGAAGGCTGCAAAGACGCTCAATCCCGCAAGGCCGGACCAGCCGGACCAGAGAAATTGTCCCGTTCTTGAGGCGCGCTCGGAAAGTGAGGGCATGGTTGGGCTCACAGATACAGCGTGTCGTCGGGTAGTTTTCCGCCGATCATTGGTGCGTTGGTCTTCGCGATAGCTTCAAGCAGCGCCTCGATCTCGGGGCGAGCCCTAGCTGCGGGCGTTGCGACGAGATTGGAGAAAGGCACGGATTTTTCGATGACCGGCCAGGGCAGTTCCAGCGCCGAAGCGGCGTGGCCAGCCGCGGCTGCCGGGTTGGCAACGACCTCTGCTGTCGCTTTTTCGAGACCGGAGAGAAGGGGGGCGATCCTCTCCGGGTAGTCGCGCAGGAAGGCAGGCGCCAATGCCAGTCCCGCCTGCGGCATGATGGCCGCAAGCCCTGTCACTGCACCCCATTCCTTTTGCATGTCTATTGCGCGATGGACGGTCTTGCTCGTACTCGAGGCCTTGATCATCGCCGCGGTCGCGGCCGGTTCTGGCACCAGTGCCGTTTCGATCCGGCCAGAAAGAAGCAGCTGGATCGCCTCGATCGGGGAGCCGGAACGGCTGACCTTCACCTTGTCAGCCAGACCGTGATGCGCCAGCACGGCGTCGAATACCAGTTCCGGCGTATCGTTGGGGAAGGGCACGGTGATTTCTCTGCCGGACAGGTCGGCAATGCTGCGAATTTCGGGGTTAGTCGAGATTACATAGAGAAGGCCATTGGTCATCACATTGGCGAGCTTGACGCCGAAGCCACGGTTGCTGAGGTTTGCCGCTGCCGTCACCGGCATGACCACGGCCTGCATGGTGCCGGAGGTAAGGCCTGCGCGCATTTCGTCCGGCGTGCGCCAGATGCGGAAACGAACCCGCTCGGCGACATCGCGCAGCAGGCCGGCGCCAACGGCATAGGCAAGCGTGATCGAAGGGCCGGCCGGAGGTCCGTAAAGCACGAGTTCATCGAGTGTGGCGGCATTGACGCGGCTGACGAACGGAAGCGCAAGCGCTGCAGTTGCGGCCGTCCTTAGCAGGGAGCGGCGGTCGATGCCGTTCAAGGTGCTGGAATTCTTCTCGGGTTTTGCAAAAAGGTTCACGACGGATTCTTTCCAAGGGGGCGATAAGGATCTTATCCGGTCATCACGCCGGCTCTTTGCGTAAGCGCAAGAACGGCGCGACAACAGGGGCGGATTTTCAGAAGCGGCTCCTGAGACCGGCATAAAAGCCGCGACCGTCGCCCGGAATGTAGGCGGCCTGTCCCGCGGTCGCCTGATCGACCACCAGCGTCGAGGAAGCGTATTTTTCGTCGAACAGATTGGTGATCTCGCCGAAGATCGAGAGTTTGTCGTTGATGCGGTATTCGGTCTTCAGATCGATCACGGCGTAAGGATCAGCCCATAACGTGTTCATGTTGTCGACCGGCGTCTCGTCCGGCACCCATTTCAGGCTGGTGGAAATCGTCCAGTCGTCGGTCGCCTGATAAGCGAGCGCCAGGTTGACGATGTGGCGCGGTGCGCCGGCAAGATAGTTGTCGCCGCGCAACGGATCGTCGACGAAGCGGAAATCCTGGAACGTGTAGGCAATCCGTCCGGTCAGACGGTCGGTGAGATCAGTGGATAGGCCGATCTCGATGCCGAAATGGCGGGTTCGATCAGCATTGATGGCGCCAATGGGTGCGCCGGTCGCATCGCGCAGGCTCAGAAGCTCATTGTCGATCCAGGAATAATAAGTGGTGAGGTCCCAACCGACTCTACCGGTCTGGCCGCGCCAGCCTCCTTCGAGTGTCGTTGCCGTCTGAGCTTCTAGAGCGGGCGTGATGAAGGCGTTGGAGGGCAGAGACGGGTTCGCAGGTGCCGGGCGTCCGGGGCTGCTGTTCGGGGTACCGTTGATGGTCGCCAGCAGATCGTCATGGGTCGGTGGTTCGAAGCTGCGGCTTATGGCGGCAAAGAAGATGTGATCGGCGGACGGTTCGAAAGTCACGCCGAGGCTGGGGCTCCAGGCCGTATAGCTGCCATCATAGCTGGTATCAGTCGCAGTTATGGCGCCGTTCGGCAGGCGTACCGTCGGGTTCATCGGATTGTAGGCGATCGTCGGACGCGTTGCCGACGAATAGGTATCGCTATTGCGCCGCGAGGCATGCGCGTATGAAATGGCAGGCGAAACTGTCCAGCCGTCGGCGACCGGAATGTTGAAACCGGCATGCAGCGACAGGCTCGAGGCGTCGAGGTCGTTTTCACCGAACAGGCTGCCGCGTGTACCGGATTCATTGAGGTAATAACGGCGGTCCGCCGAGCCGATCGTATAGAGCGCCGAGGTTTCGAACAAAGGCAGATCGCCAAATCCGTCCGGTGCATAGCTGTAGCGGGCCATGCCCGTCAGGTCGCCGCCAACCGTTTCGCGAATGCCGGCGGAAACCGGAAAACGGAAGCTGTCGTCGGTATGGGTGTAACCGAGGCCGAGATCGATGCGGTGTTCGCCGAGATCGATCGTGGTACGGGAACCGAGCATCACCTGCGTTGCATCCCGGCGCGGCTTGTCGCGCAGCACATTGGGGCCGGGATTGGTGGCGACACCACCGACGATGACCGGGCCTGCCGAAACCTGGCTCGGATCGCTGTCGAGCGCCGCCTTGTTGATCGGGCCGGCGACGTCAAAACCGAGATCGGTGTAATCGAAGAACACGCGGGTGGTCACGACGTCGGAAAGCTCGGCGACGAAGCTGCCGCCGAAACTCACGCGCTCGGACGAATTGTAGTCACGAAAGCCGTCTCGTCGTGTCGCATCGGCATAGATCGAGGCGCCGAGGCTTTCATCGCCGAAATTGGCGCGCGCCGTGCCGCCGACCTGGCCGAAGCTTCCGCCGCCGGTGCTAATCTCGACGCCGGGCGCGCCGGTGATCGGTGGTGACATGAAGTTCATGGCGCCGCCGAGCACGGTGGCACCGAGCCGGTTCGCCATGTAGCCACGATAGACTTCCACGCCCTGCGCGGTCGAGGGATTGGCAAGCCCGACAATATAGGAGCCGTCGGCGCGGTTGATCGGCAGGCCGTCATGCAGCATCAGGATGCCGCGCTCGACCGGGTTCTGCTGCAGGCCGGAGCCGCGGATCTGGATGCGCGGCTGGTCGTTGGCGCCGAAGAAATCCTGCACCACGACGCCCGGAACTCCAGCCAAAACATCCGACAGGGTCGGCGCAATCACACCTTGCCAGCTGTCGGCCTGAACCAGCGTGACGCCGCCGGCCATCCTGTCCATCACGCCATTGGACCAGCCGGTAGTCGTTTTCTGCCCGGATTCCAGAACGATCGGCTCAAGTGCGGTTGACGAACCTGGCACCGCGGATTGCGCCAGCGCTGTCTGGCTGAGCGACGTGGAGGTAATAAGGAGAATGAGCGTATGGCTTGCGAAACGCTTGACGCCAGCGTTTCGCATGAGCGGTGTCTGGACGACGCGCTCTTGTGTAATGGACATGATGAAAGGCCCCCGGACTGCATGTTTTGGATGCCACGCCCGTGCGCCATCAGGCGCCGCGAGGTGGCTACGGACAGAGCGAGGGGAATTCTTGGGGAAGGAGCACAGGCGCAAATGTCATGTAGCCAGCGTTAATTGAGCGCCGGTCCGGCTTCTTTGTCGGAGCGCAAACAAGGCTGACAAACCGACCTTCGTCAGGACGTTCTATATGGTAGCCATACTCAGCGGATCGGCGCCGAACAAAAGGGCATGGCCGCCGAGGAGAAGCCAGAGGGTCATTGCCGCTGTCAGTGCAAATGCAAGCGCCATCGGGGCATCGACCTTGATCCTTTTTCTGCCGGTCGCGAATGTGGCCAGAGGCAGCAGCCGATGGTCCGCGCAAAATGTGCTCCAGCCCTGGCCAAGCCGACGCTTCGCGCGCCTGTCCAGCATCAGGAAACCGGCTGCGGAAAATAGGCCAAGTCCGCCAAAGAGGATGAGAGACCGCAGGTCGCCATTCGCAATCACGTGACCACCAGACCAGAAGAGGAAACCCCACAGGACCGGATGGCGCGTGACCGCGACAAGGGCGCCCGGTCGATCACCGTGCCGGAAGGTTATCGAGGCGGGGTTGGGTGTGAACAGGCCGGCAAGGACGAGAAATATGCCAATCGGAGCGAGCACCAGTGTTGCTGTCGCGTGGCTGCCGGATGGCCCCCACAATTCTACATAGGGCGTGTTCAAAGCGGCATGGAACACCCAGACGAGCAGCAGAGTCGAGACGACCGAATAGATCAGGAGATAGGTTTTTCGGCCGAAAATAGCGATTGCGCCGTTACGGACCGGTGGGAGTGCCGGTACCGAATGCAACAATATGAATGCGATCAGCGCGAGAAAAAGCTGGCTCAAGCGAAAATCTCCCGCTCTTCCGCCTCCGCGGCCAACAGGGCTTCCATCATCAGTTTCTCGGTGGAGACGTGGCGGCGCAGGCACTCCAGGAAGCTACGTAGCATTCTTGCTATCGTGTCGAGGGGAAGGGCGCACCGGCCTTCGGAAAGCGCCGTGAGGGTCAGCCGCAACTCTTCTCCCGCAAGTCTGTCGTAACGGTGCTCGGCCTTCAAATGTTCGATAATCATGACCGAAAAACATGAACCTGCGCGATGGTCAAAGCCGGGAAATAGAACCCGCTCCTCCAGATCATGCGCTTCCCTCAGCAGCAGGAATATGGAATTGGAAAGGCGTTGCAGATCGACGTATTTCGGATCGGTTCCAATTCCATAGCCTGCTCGAGCTGAAGGCTCAGACTGAGGAGCTGCTGGTGATTGGCTTCGAGCCGGCGAATATCCGGCGCGTTCAGCGTATTGACGGAAACTGTCATGACACTTCCCTTATTGCTGCAGGAACAGGATGCCGGCGATGATGACCGAGGCTGCAACTGCCGAAAGCGTGCCGGTGCACTGAAGCACGCCCATGCGCTGCAGGGTGAGCGCGAAGCCGATGATGATCGGTGTGGCGACGAGGAGGCCGACCTGTGCATCCGTCATGATAGAATTCCTTTCGATGCTCCCACCATGCCTTGGTGATGCGCAATTCTCTTTGCCGAAGCGCAAAGAAGGACATTTTCGCGACGCCTATCGTCGGGCATGACCATGCAAAATGAAATATCAGGTGGAGCGCCTCTGCAGATCGCTCATGAGACGGCTATCGATGACGACGCTCTGCTTCTTTGGATTCTGGTCTGGAGCGAGCTTATCGCCTTCGGCATTCTGCTCACGGCATTCCTGATCACGTCAGGCATATATGCAGAGGATTTTGCGGTCGCCCGCATTCACCTCACTCCCGGCCTTGCGGCCGCAAACACTGTCGTGCTTTTAACCAGCGGCTGGCAGGCCGCGATTGCGGCACGGCGGCGGGCGTCGCCTTCAACAGCGCGGATTCCACTTTGCCTGGCCGCGGCCTTCGGGCTTCTGTTCGTCGTGATCAAATGTATCGAATACGCCGCCGAGTTCCGTTATTCTTTCGATGCGACCTTCTCCTATTTTTTCCAGCTTTATTTTCTCATTACGGGGTTTCATCTTCTCCATGTCGTCTTCGGCAGCTTCGTCCTGCTTCTCGTCGCCTGGCGACCGGCGCGGGGCAATATCCTTCTCATCGCCACACTCTGGCACGCGATCGATCTTGTCTGGCTGGTAATGTTCCCGATCATCTATCTGGTTTGAACGATATGCATGACACTCGTTTCCCAATACTTGGGACATTCATTCTCGTTCTTATTCTGGCTATCGGTGGCGCCACGATCGCGACTCTGTCTGACGGCAACCTGATCGCCATCGGTACCGTGCTGTGGATAGCTTTCGTCAAGGCGCGGTTCGTCATTCTCGACTTCATGGAACTGCGTCATGGCCAGCGTGGCATGGCACTCTCGCTGTTGGCATGGTGCGCCCTGTTGCTTCTTGTGGCCCTGGCGCGGCCGCTTCTCGTTTCATATCTCGCCTAAGCCAAACCGCTCCCTTCTTTGCCAATGCACAAAGAAGGCTTTTCACCGAACAATAGAAAGAAGACGTCCCGCATGGCCGGCGAGGGGATCGTCCGGCCGCAACATGGCGGGGGATTTCGAGCCGTGGTCACTGACTGCGTCAGATGAGAGGACGTAAGGTATGGCAGAACGCCTCACCAAGACCGGAGCCCGCAACGTCTTTTACGGCGGGTCCATATTCTTCTTCGCGATTTTCGTGGGGCTGACAGCCCACAGTCACTGGTACATCCGCACGACCTCGACGGATGAAACGGCGCTCACCGACAGCGTTGCCCGCGGCAAGCATGTCTGGGAAAGAAACGCCTGCATAAACTGTCACACCTTGTTGGGGGAAGGGGCCTATTTCGCGCCTGAGCTGGGCAATGTCTGGGTTCGTTATGGCGGCAAGGACGACCCGGAAAGCGCCCGCGACAGCCTGAAGGCCTGGATGGCGGCGCAGCCCTCGGGCATCGAGGGGCGGCGCCAGATGCCGCAGTTCAACCTGACCGAACAGGAACTGAACGACCTCGCCGACTTCCTCGAATGGACGAGCAAGATCAACACCCAGAAATGGCCGCCGAACGACGCCGGTTGATGAGCTCGGACCCAAGGAGAAACATGCGATGAAATACCAAACTCAAAAGGTCGCGATGCTGTATTTCTACGGCGCGATCGGCCTCTTCCTGGCGCAGGTCCTGTTCGGCGTTCTGGCCGGCACGATCTATGTCATGCCAAACACTCTTTCCGAACTTCTGCCGTTCAACATCGTCAGGATGATCCATACCAATGCGCTGATCGTCTGGCTGCTGATCGGTTTCATGGGGGCAACCTACTATCTGCTTCCCGAAGAGGCGGAAACCGAACTTTATAGCCCAAAGCTGGCAATCGCGCAGTTCTGGATCTTTCTCATCGCCGCGGCCGTTGCCGTCGTGGGCTACATGTTCAAGATCCATGAGGGACGCGAATTCCTCGAACAGCCCTTTGCCATCAAGGTCGGTATCGTCATCGTCTGCCTGATGTTCCTCTTCAACGTCACCATGACCTCACTGAAGGGCCGCAAGACCGTCGTCACCAACATTCTGATCTTCGGTCTCTGGGGGATCGCGATCTTCTTCCTGTTTTCCTTCTACAATCCGGCCAACCTCGCGCTCGACAAGATGTACTGGTGGTATGTCGTCCACCTGTGGGTGGAAGGCGTTTGGGAGCTGATCATGGCTTCGGTCCTGGCCTTCCTGATGATCAAGCTCAACGGTATCGACCGCGAAGTGGTCGAGAAATGGCTCTATGTTATTGTAGGCTTGGCGCTGTTTTCCGGCATTCTCGGCACAGGCCACCACTATTACTGGATCGGCGCTCCAGGCTATTGGCAGTGGATCGGTTCGCTGTTTTCGACGTTGGAAGTCGCACCCTTCTTCACCATGGTCATCTTCACCTTCGTGATGACATGGAAGGCCGGACGCAAGCACCCGAACCGCGCCGCTCTTCTGTGGTCGATCGGTTGCTCGGTCATGGCATTCTTCGGCGCCGGCGTCTGGGGTTTCCTGCACACGCTGTCTTCGGTGAACTATTATACCCACGGCACGCAGGTGACCGCAGCGCACGGCCATCTCGCCTTCTTCGGTGCCTATGTCATGCTCAACCTTGCCATCATGGCCTATGCCGTTCCGGAAATCCGTGGCCGCAGGCCCTATAACCAGTGGCTGTCCATGGTGTCTTTCTGGATGATGTGCACGGCCATGTCGGTGATGACCTTCGCGCTCACCTTTGCGGGTGTCCTGCAGGTTCATCTGCAGCGCGTGCTGGGCGAAGGCTACATGGACGTGCAGGACCAGTTGGCGCTTTTCTACTGGGTCCGCCTGGGCTCCGGCGTCTTCGTCCTCATCTCGGCACTGATGTTCGTCTGGGCCATTCTTGTACCCGGCAAGGATCGCGTCCCGGCGATTAGCGGCATCGCTGAGCCGGCCGAATGAGTGACTTCCCGGCTCGCGATCCTGAAGCGCGGGCCGGGAATTATCCTTTCATCCTTAAGGAAATCTCCGATGAACATGCATCTGCGTCACTCGACCTCCCAGATCCCGGCCTATGCGCCGGCTGGCAATGAATGCGCCCTGTTCGAAACCGCCTGGACACGCCAGCTGCCTCTACTGCTGAAAGGCCCGACCGGTTGCGGGAAGACCCGCTTTGTCAGCCATATGGCGGCAAAGCTCGACCTGCCTTTGACCACCGTGTCCTGCCATGACGATCTCGCCGCCGCCGACCTTACCGGCCGTTATCTGCTGAAGGGCGGCGATACAGTTTGGGTCGATGGTCCGTTGACGCGGGCGGTGCGCGATGGCGGCATTTGTTACCTCGATGAAGTGGTTGAAGCCCGCAAGGATGTTGCGGTCGTGCTTCACCCCTTGACCGACGACCGCCGCATTCTGCCCTTGGAGCGCACCGGCGAACAGCTGGAAGCACCAGGCTCGTTTATGCTCGTGGTCTCCTACAATCCCGGTTACCAGAGCCTGTTGAAGACGCTCAAGCCTTCGACGCGCCAGCGTTTCGTGGCGATCGAGTTCGATTTCCTGCCCAAGGCACGCGAGATCGAGGTCGTGGCGGAAGAAAGCGGCCTCGATGCCGCCCGTGTGGAACCGCTGGTCGAACTTGCCCGGCGGCTGCGGGCGCTGAAAGGCCATGATCTGGAAGAGGGCGTTTCCACCCGTCTCCTGGTCTATTGCGCAAGCCTGATCGATGCCGGCCTTGAACCGCGTGATGCGGTGCGCTCCGCGATGATCGAGCCGCTGACTGATGAGCAGGATGTGCGCTCGGCGCTTCTCGAACTGATGCAGGCGGTAATCCGCTAGGGGAGAACGCGATGCTGGATTTTCTCGAACTCGAAGAAACCGTCGGACGCGCCTGGCACAATTTTGCCGGCAATACCCGCACCTGGCCGCGATATGAGATGGCCGCGGTGAAGCTGGAAGAGGTGCTTCCGGTGATCTCCGTCTGCTTCCGTGGTTTCGGTGGCGAGCGGGCGGTACAGCTCGTTCCGGCCCGGGGCAAGGCATCCGCGCATCGCCTGAAACTCCGCCAGCGCATGGGTTTGGGAGAAGAAAAGCTCGTCCACCCGGCCCGCGACGAGGCATCGTTGATGTTGCCGCCGGTGCTAGACCTGATGCCGCAGCGCGATCTCAACCGCGATCTCTATCTGTGGCTCGCGGCGGTCATGGCGCGGATGGATCTTTCGCCGATCCATGAAATCGATCCGCTTCGCCGCGATCTGGCACTGCTTGAACAGGCGGCGCACCGGGTGGAGGATGTGCTTGAAGCCTTCCCAGGATTGATGCCGCGTTATCAAAATCTCTGTCTGTCGCTGATCGAACAACGTCAGCGCGGAAAGCTGCCGCGTATCGAGCAGATGGTGGAAAATCGCATCAGCGATCTGTTGCGGCATGGCGCCGGTCTTGCGCCGCTTTACCAAGCGGGGCCGTGGCCGCTGAAGGCGCCGCCCGGTTATTTGCCAATGCTGCCGGTGCCGCTCTGGCCGGATGTGTTTTCGCGGGAGGAGGCGGAACCGCGGCAGGAGGAGGATCGTCCCGCCGGTGGCGCAACGCAGGATGCCATGGCGGGTGGCCGCCATATCGCCGTGCGCGAAAAGGATTCTCAGAGGAAAGGCGAGCGCAGCCCTTTTATCCTCAACCGTTTCGAAAAAATCCTCGCCATGGCGGAGATGGTTAATGTCGATCGCCCCGGTGACGATAGCGACGATCATGACGCGGCGGCTGCCGACGAATTGGACGAGATGACGCTCGGCGAGCGAAAGGGGCGACCATCGGCAAAATTCCGTTTCGATCTCGACCTGCCGCCGGAAGCGCTGGTGCATACGCCTCTTGTCGCTGAACTCACCTATCCGGAATGGGATTATCGTCGCGGCGTCTATATGCGCGATCATTGCCGGGTGTTTGCCGGTCCGGCTCCGCTGGAGGGCGAGGATTTCCAGCAGTCCGAGCAGGTCAAAAACCTCATTCGCCGGGTGCGGCGGCAGTTCGAGGTGATGCGACCGAAACGCGAGATGCTGCGCGCCCAGTTTGATGGCACGGACCTCGATCTCGATGCCGTCGTGCGCAGTCGCACCGACCTGAAAGCCAGCGGAGAATGCTCCGACCGTATCCACCTGATGAGCCGGCCGCAGGCGCATGACCTGGCGGTGACGCTGCTGGTCGATGTGTCGCTCTCAACCGATTCCTGGTTCAACGACCGGCGGGTGCTGGATGTCGAAAAGGAAGCACTAATGGTGCTGGCCGAGGGGCTCTCCGCCTGTGGCGACAAGCACTCCATCCTCACCTTCACCTCGCGTCGGCGCGACTGGGTGCGGGTGGAAGCCGTGAAGGCGTTCGACGAGCCGATGAGCCGTGCCGTGCGCCGCCGCATCGCCTCGCTGAAACCCGGTTATTACACCCGTATCGGCGCGGCGATCCGCCATGCTGCCGCAAAGCTGTCCGAACAGCCCAACCGCAAGCACCTTATGCTGGTGTTGACCGACGGCAAGCCCAATGATGTCGATCACTACGAAGGCCGGTTCGCGCTGGAGGATACGCGGCGTTCGGTGATCGAGGCGCGTCGCAAGGGTGTGCAGGTGTTCGGGGTTACCGTCGATCAGGATGCCAAATCCTATGTGCCGGCGATTTTCGGTCAGCATGGATTTGCTGTCGTGCCGGATATCCGCAAGCTGCCTTCGGCACTTCCGGCCATTTATCGCGGGCTGGTCGGTTAATCCCCCAACCGACTCCAGCGAGGACCCGGCCTTACCCGAAGGCCGGGTCCATCTTCTACAATGAGCGTTTAAGCCGCTTTGGAATGGGTGCGGCCCGCCTGAGCAAGATAGGCGTCGAAACACGCAGCAACTGCCCTCACCAGAAAACGCTCCTCGCCGCGCAGGAGCAAAACCCCATTCTCCAATGTTACGATTTCATCTGCGAGCAGGCGTCGAAGCTGCGGATTCCCATTCACGATCGTATCTGCCGAGACACCGTGAGATCGGCATATCGCGGCAAGATCGACCGAAAAATCGCACATGACCTGCTCGATGATCTCGGCTCTCAGCCGATCGTCGGCGGTCAGCCGATAGCCTTTGGCAGTGGCAAGCTGGCCAGTGGCGACGGACTGCGCATATCGGCCGATAGCGACCTCGTTTTGCACGTAGCCGTGAGCTGAACGGCCGATCGCAGAAGCGCCAAAGCCGATCAGGGTCTCACAGGCGTCCGTCGTGTAACCCTGGAAATTCCGATGTAGCGATCCGGTTTTGGCGGCTATCGACAGGCTGTCGCCGGGAAGGGCAAAATGGTCGAGCCCGATCTGCCTGTATCCGGCATCGAGCAAGGTCGCGGCAATCACCTCGGCCTGTGCATGGCGTCCGGCTGCGTCTGCGAGCGCTGCCTCATCGATAAGGCGCTGATGTTTCTTGAAGGTCGGGACGTGGGCATAGCCAAAAACGGCAAACCGGTCGGGGCGCATGGATATGGCGGTTTCTGCCGTTTCGATTGCGGAAGCGACGGTTTGATGCGGCAAGCCGTAGATGAGGTCGAAATTGATACTTCCGACACCGGCGGCGCGGAGGCCTTCAGTTGCAGCGCGGGTCTGCTTTGGGGTCTGAATGCGGTTGATCGCTTTTTGCACTTTCGGATCGAAGCTCTGTACGCCCAGGCTCGCACGCGTGACACCGGCCCTGCCGAGGGCAGAGATCATCTCATCGGTCAGGGTGCGGGGATCTATCTCTACTGCCAGTTCCGTTTTCTCGACAAAAGCGAAACGGCTGCGCAGGTGGAAGTCGAGATCCAGAAATTCATTTGGTTCCATGATCGTCGGCGTGCCGCCACCGAAATGGATCGTGGCTATTTCCGGCTTTCTCGGCATGGCGTCAGCAACCAGACTTATCTCCCGTTTCAGGACATCGAGATAATCGAGTATCGGCTGGTCTTTCAGGGTGATCGTCGTGTGACAGCCGCAGTACCAGCACATCGACCGACAGAACGGAATATGGACATAAAGAGAGATAGGATCGTCGCCCTCGATCTGGGACAACCAGTCGCCATAGGTTCCGGCACCAATGGACGCAGAAAACCGCGGCGCGGTCGGATAGCTGGTGTAGCGCGGTAGCCGGGCGTCGCCATAGCGCTCAAGAATGCTTCTCTTCATCGTTCAACTCCTGTGACAGGAGCAAAAGTAGAGGTCGCACACCTATCCTTCTTTGCCGAATGCCAAGCAGCGAACGGATTGGCTGGATCTCAAAGATCTTTGAGCCGAAACAACGAGGGGGCGTTTTGCGTGTGTTAGCGAAAGGTCATAGGCCGCGCCCCAGGCCCGACATATCTCGCGGGCAGATGAAGGACGATAAACACGATGACTGCAAAGCTTGGTGAGGTTCTCTCGATCGATGTTCGCGAAATTCCGGGGGCTCAGCGTCATCGGCGCATTTTTGGCACGCTGGAAACGCTTGAGCCTGGTGAGGTGCTGCACATTACAGTAGATCACGATCCGATCCCTTTGCGCATGCATCTCGATACAAACTTCGCCGGCCTTTTTGGGTGGGAATACCTCGAGCACGGCCCGCAGCTTTGGAAGGTTGAGCTCAAGCGGCTCAAGCATGATGGTTGCGGTTGTTCCTGCGGTGGCAATCACTGATATAAGTCGGCTGTTTTGAAACTGTCGGGTTAATTGCAGCGGCCCACATTCCTTTATTAGGAGAATCCGCATGTCGCAGGTTTACAAGGAACTCGATGTCCGCCCTATTCTGCGCGAAGGCGGGGAGCCTTTTCAGGACATCATGGCGGCTGTTCGGTCATTAGCGCCAGGAGAGGGGCTCCGGCTTCTCTCCACATTCAAGCCGACCCCGCTTCTGCCGCTGATGAGCAGACAGGGTTTTTCAAGCGAAACCCTTGAGCTCGATACCGGCGATTGGGAGATTATCTTTTCGCCGATTGCAAAACAGGCGGCTCATGTCGTCGTATCGAGCGGCGCCGAGGACGCTTCGGATTGGCCGGAGCCGTTATGGCAGCTCGACCTCGTCGGTGCGCAACCACCAGTCCCGATGGAAAAAGTGCTGTCGCGACTTTCGTTGATGGAGCCGGGCGAAGTCTTGTTTGTGCTTTTTGAACGCGAGCCAGCATTCCTGGCGACCGAGCTCGAAAACAGGGGGCACCGCTGGGTCGGTGCTTCGGATGGTTCAGGCAACGTCTATCGAATGCTTATCCGGGTCGGATAGCGGACTGGACCTGTTTCCATCCTGATCGTATCGCTTGTCATCGCCACTAAACAGTATAATCAGCCCCGTTTCGGGGCTGATTATATCGCGGCGATCAGTCGATGCTGTTACCTTCCCGGGCGGCCAGATAGGCTGCCAGCTGATCGGTGTCCTGAAGACCGTGCGAGGCGGCTTTACCCATCAGCTCGGCCGGAACTTTCCAGCCAGGATCGACACCATCCATGTTGGGAAGTTCATGCGCAATTCCCTTGTGGCAGTCGATACAGGTCGCTTTGCCCGAGAGGAGATAACGTGTGTGAATGTCAGCAGCGCGTTTCGTTTGCTTGGTCAAATCCATAGCAATCGACGAGTGGCAGTTCCGGCATTCCAGGCTGTCATTGGCCTTCAGACGCGCCCATTCGTGCTGGGCAAGCTCAAGCCGCTTGTCGAGAAACTTCTCGCGCGTGCTGATCGTACCGAAGATCTTGCCCCAGACTTCTTTCGAAGCCTGCATCTTGCGGGCGATCTTGTCAGTCCATTGATGCGGGACGTGGCAATCCGGACAAGATGCCCGAACACCCGAACGGTTGGAGAAATGCACCGTTTGCGTCAATTCCTCGTAGACGTTGGTCTTCATTTCGTGACAACCGGTGCAGAATTTTTCAGTATTGGTCACTTCCAGTGCCGTGTTGAACGCGCCCCAGAAAATCACCCCTCCAACAAAACCGCCGAGCGTGAGGAAGCCCAGGCCCAAGGTTCCAGCGGGCGTGGCGAGAATACGCCAGGCCCAAAGGATCACTGCTTTGATCATGCCGATCATTGTCCAGATCCCGCCGGTTTGAAGCCGAGTTCGCTCATATCCTTGAACGTGTTGTCGACAAGGGGCCGCGTATCTGCCTGCGGGACGTGGCACGCAGTGCAGAAATAACGGCGCGGCGAAACGTCGGCCAGCATCTGGCCCTCACGGTTCATATAATGGGTAACGCTGATCATCGGCGCACCGGAACCTTCTGTCAGTTCACGTCGGTGACAGGACATGCAGCGGTTGGTGTTGACCGACAGCTGGTATCCCTCGATCGAATGCGGGATGACCGGCGGCTGATCGGGATAGTTGCGCATCTTCTGGATGTCGTCGACGATCCATCTCGGCAGCGGATCCGCTCCGGTGTTTTGCATCGGGCTTGAACGGCCCGATAGTTGCGGCACGGTCTGTGCGAGAGCGACCGTGCCGGTGACCAGACACAGAGCAAGCGCGAAAAGCGTCCAGAGACGCCGACTCAGGCGACGGGAAGGATCTTGACTGCGCATTTTTTGAAATCCGTCTGTTTGGAAATGGGGTCGGTGGCATCGAGCGTGACCTTGTTGATCAACTGGCTGGCGTCGAACCAAGGCACGAAGATCACGCCATGCGGCATGCGGTTACGGCCGCGGATATCCACCCGGCTGATGATCTCGCCGCGGCGCGACTGGATTTTCACCTGTCCGCCCTGGTTGATGCCGAGCCGGCGCGCGTCGTCGCCGTTCATGAAGCAGCGGGCACCTGGGAACGCTCTGTAGAGTTCGGGAACGCGCATGGTCATAGAGCCGGAATGCCAGTGTTCGAGAACACGGCCGGTGACCAGCCAGAAGCCGAACTCGTCATCCGGTGATTCCGCCGGCGGCTCGTAAGGGGCGGCGAGGATGACGGCGCGACCGTCCTTCTGACCGTAAAATTTGACGCCTTCGCCTGCTTTCACGTAGGGATCATAACCTTCACGGTAACGCCATTTGGTTTCCTTGCCGTCGACCACCGGCCAGCGCAGACCGCGAACTTCATGATAGAGGTCGTATGGACCCAAGTCGTGGCCATGGCCACGTCCGAAGCTCGCATATTCCTCGAATATGCCTTTCTGGATGTAAAAGCCAAAAGCCTTGGCCTCGCGGTTTTCGTAGTCTGGCGAGATTTCGGTGACCGGGAACCGGTCGACCTGACCATTCTGGAAAAGGACTTGGTAGAGGGTCTTGCCTTTATAGTCCGGGTTCTGGTCGAGAATGTCCTGCGGCCAGACTTCCTCGGTGGTGAAGCGCTTGGAGAACTCAACCAACTGCCAGAGGTCGGAGCGGGCTTCGCCCGGCGCGTTTACCAACTGGTGCCATACATGGGTGCGGCGTTCGGCATTGCCGTAAGCACCTTCCTTCTCCACCCACATCGCAGCGGGCAGGATAAGATCGGCACTTAGGGCCGTTACCGTCGGGTAGGCATCCGAAACAACGATGAAATTGTCCGGGTTGCGATAGCCGAGATAGGCCTCGTTGCTGTTGTTGGCAGCGGCCTGCATGTTGTTGTTCACCTGAACCCAGTAGAAGTTCAGCTTACCATCATGCAGCATGCGGTCCTGCTGGACGGCATGGTAGCCGGGCTTTTCCGGGATGATGCCGTGCGGGATCTTCCAGAGTTCCTCTGCGTGTTTGCGGTGCTCCGGATTAGTCACAGTCATGTCGGCCGGCAGGCGGTGGGCAAATGTGCCGACCTCGCGGGCGGTGCCGCAGGCCGAAGGCTGGCCGGTCAGCGAGAAGGGGCTGTTGCCCGGCTCGGAGATTTTACCGGTCAAGAGATGGATGTTGTAGACCATCTGGTTGGCCCAGACGCCGCGGACGTGCTGGTTGAAGCCCATAGTCCAGAGCGACATGACCTTGATCTTGGGGTCGGCATAAAGCTCGGCCAGCTGTTCAAGAAAGGCTTTGTCGACACCTGCAAGCTCGGCTACCTTGTCGAGCGTGTATTCGGAAACGTGCTTCTTGAAGGCTTCGAAATCGATCGGCGTCATCTCGGCCGCCTTGGCCGCACCGGTCGCCTTGACTTCCAGCGGGTGTTCGGCGCGCAGGCCATAACCGATGTCGGTCGTCGCCTGCATGAACTTGGTGTTCTTGTCGATGAATTCCTGGTTGACGCGACCGGTCTGGATGATGTGGTTGGCGATGTAGTTGAGGATCGCCAGATCCGTCCCGGGTTTGAAGACCAGCGGAATGTCGGCAAGGTCCATGCTGCGATGGGTGAAGGTCGACAGAACAGAGACCTTTACATGCTCGTGGCCCAGGCGACGGTCGGCAAGACGCGTCCACAGGATGGGATGCATCTCAGCCATGTTCGAGCCCCACAGCACGAAGGCGTCGGCATGTTCGAAGTCGTCATAACAGCCCATCGGCTCGTCCATGCCGAAGGTGCGCATGAAGCCATAAGCTGCCGACGCCATGCAGTGGCGGGCGTTGGGGTCGAGGTTGTTCGATCGGAAGCCAGCGCGCATCAGTTTTGTCGCGGCATACCCTTCGAAAATCGTCCATTGGCCGGAGCCGAACATTCCGAGCGCTGTCGGACCCTTTTCCTTCAGGGTCTTCTTGGCCTTCTCGGCCATGATGTCGAAGGCTTCTTCCCAGGTGACGGGTTCGAATTCGCCTTCCTTGTCAAAGACGCCGTTGCGTTTGCGTAGGAGCGGTGTCGTCAGCCGGTCCTTGCCGTACATGATTTTCGACAGGAAGTAGCCCTTGACGCAGTTGAGGCCGCGATTGACCTCGGCCTCCATGTCGCCATGGGTGGCAACCACGTGGTTTTCCTTAACACCGACCATGACACCGCAACCGGTGCCGCAGAAGCGACAGGGGGCTTTGGACCACTTGATTTCCAGTGCCGCAACGCCACCGGGGACGGATTGGGCGGCTGCCGGCATGGCGATGCCGGCTGTCGATGCTGCGATGGCAGCAGCTTGCGCTTTCAGCACGTCACGCCGCGTGAGTTCTGCCGTCATCCGACATCTCCTTTTCTGTAATTGTCTGTTCGAAGACCATGTGTGCGGCGATGACGTCATCCATCGCCGAAATTCCGATCAATGTTTCACCGAGAAAGCCGGAACTCGGGCCTTCGATGACGATGACGATCTTGCCGCCACCGGTGGCATGCACCTCGACGCCTTCGATATCGGTGAGGGCGGCAGTCATACGCTCGACCGCTTCGGGCCGCACGACGACCACGGCGCTCGATATATGGTGCTGTGGTTCACGCATGCGCCACCTCCATCCTGTTTGCCGTCATGGTGATGGACTGGGTGGGACAGACCGAAATGCAGGCACCGCAACCGGTACAAGGATCGGTATCGAGCACCGGCACGAAAGGCCCGCCCAGCCGGGGTTTGAACCGGATTGCCGTCGTCGGACAGGCATCGCGACACGCCTGGCAATCAACGAAGTTCAACGCGAGACAGCTATCTGCAATGACGGCATGATGCGCGAATGATGTGGCGGGTTCAGGCGGGAAAACCCGCTCAGGACATCGCGCGGAACATTCACCGCAGAACGTACATTCGCCGACTTGAAAATCGACGGTGGGAATACGATCACGCAGGCTGATTATTTTTGTCGGACAGGCATCAACGCAGTTACTGCAGCCCGTACAGTTGCCTACGGATTCATCTGTAACGCCGGGCGGGTAATAACTGCTGTTTTCGCGCAAAACGCTGCCGGTCAAGAATGCGCGACGCGTGCTGGCCATCTGCCCCATGTCACTCACTCCGCCGAATTTGGCCGTGCCGGGGTTATGTCGTGCGGGCCAGGGGGGCCATAGACGATCTGGTAGGCCCAAACTGCGAAGCCATAGGTGGCAACAGTGCCGACCGCGACTATGGGCCAGATGCCAAACGCGAGAACAACAAAAGTCAGCAGCTCGCGACGCCGCTTTTGACGGAACGATGTCTGTTCGAGAGTTGCGGTCGGCTCAACCATATTCGCTTCCGGTTCTGGCAAGATCTGAAATGCAAATATGCACCAAATGCCTTAATTATAACCAAATCCGATAGTCGTTCACCTTGATAAAAGTCAAATAAGCCGCAGTTCGCCAAAAAAATATGCGTAAAGATTAAAAAGAAGACAAACGAAAATTGTGCCGCGGGCGACGCACAACATTCAAGACGATATTGCCAATGTACTGAAACCAAGTCCAATCATGGTTCGGATCGGCCACTGCCCCAGGGCTCGATGAGCAAAACTTTCTTCGCCCGGTACTTCAGTGTTCCCTAAAAATCAGCATTGATCAAGTGGACGAGTGTCTCTTCGCGTAATCTACCTATACGCGATAACTCTCGTTTTTATTTGTGTTGGAACAATAACGCGCATTCAAGTCGATCTAACTTCGAAGCTGCGGAACAGACATTGGTCCGCTTCTTGAAAAAGGGAGAGACTTTCATGAGTGAACAGTTTCGGTTGACCCGCCGGAGCATGCTGGCCGGCGCAGCTGTCGCGGGAGCATTGGCGCCGGTCGTCACCTCTGTTGCACATGCCGAAGGTGGAGATATCAAGACAAATCCCGCTGCAACAGCAGCAATCATCGCGACGCTGAAGCGCGTCAAGGTTGACTTGGTCAGGCCGCCATTCGTACATGCCCACACCCAGAAGGCTGAGGGCGCGCCAAAGGTTATCGAGTTCAAGATGACCATCCAGGAAAAGAAGATTATCGTCGATGACAAAGGGACGGAAGTCCATGCGATGACATTCGATGGATCTGTTCCGGGGCCGATGATGGTCGTTCACCAGGACGACTACGTCGAACTGACGCTCGTCAACCCCGATACCAATGAGCTGCAGCACAATATAGATTTCCATTCGGCGACGGGTGCGCTGGGTGGCGGGGCGCTGACGGTGGTCAATCCCGGTGAGACGGCGGTGCTGCGCTTCAAGGCCACCAAGGCGGGTGTCTTTGTCTACCACTGTGCCCCCGCCGGCATGGTGCCATGGCATGTCACTTCGGGCATGAATGGCGCGATCATGGTTTTGCCGCGTGGCGGACTCAAGGACCACAAGGGCCACGACCTCGTTTACGACAAGGTGTACTATGTCGGCGAGCAGGACTTTTATGTTCCGAAGGATGAGAACGGCCAGTTCAAGAAGTACGAAAGTGCTGGTGAAGCCTATCCGGATGTCCTGGAAGCGATGAAGACACTAACCCCGACACACGTCGTGTTTAACGGGGCGGTCGGCGCTTTGACGGGTGAGAACGCCTTGCAGGCAAAGGTTGGCGACCGCGTCCTGATCCTGCATTCGCAAGCCAACAGAGATACGCGTCCGCATCTCATCGGGGGCCATGGCGACTATGTCTGGGCTACCGGCAAGTTCGCCAATCCGCCAGAACTCGATCAGGAAACATGGTTCATTCCTGGAGGCGCTGCCGGTGCGGCTTACTACACGTTCCAGCAGCCTGGTATCTATGCATATGTAAACCACAATCTGATCGAGGCGTTCGAACTTGGCGCGGCCGGCCACTTCAAGGTGACGGGCGACTGGAACGATGACCTTATGACAGCCGTGGTCTCGCCGACCTCGGGTTGACGATGTTTGGCTCGGCCTCGGATCGAGTGCCGAGCCGCATCTCCGTGCCGGTCAGAGGAGGCCGGAGGGATCGGAGGATCCTATGACGTTTTTCAATGCCGCTCTTCTTCGTAATGCCTTTTCGTCAATCGCTCTTCCGTTCGCACTTGTTGTCGGTTTGACGGGCGCAATTGGCTTTCAGTCTGGATTACTACCGACGCGTGGAAACGGCGGCCCAGTTCCTGAAACCATCAGCATCCCTGCGGGTCGCTTGGAGTATCGTGAAAGTGGGGAGTTCTTTCGCAATGGCCTCGCCGTCGACGCGCCGATGACCAACACTCTCCGACAGCCGTTGGAAATCATGAAGTATCAGGTAAGTGCCGAGAGCTACGATCAATGTGTTCTCGAAGGGGGCTGTACTCGCCGCGATTTGCGGACATCGTCACGCGCCGATTTGCCCGTGACCGGGGTAAGCTTTGACGATGCGGCCATCTATGCCCGCTGGCTTTCCGATAAAACCGGAGAGATCTGGCGATTGCCGTCCATTGAAGAACTGGCGTTTGCTGCAGGCTCGAAATATCCGGATGATGCACTCGGCATCGATCCGGAGAGCAAGAATCCCGCATTGCGTTGGCTGGCGGACTATGAACGCGAAACCGCGCGCAAAGCCTCGCGTCTTCCTCATCCTCAACCCTATGGGAGTTTTGGCGAGAACGAACACGGCCTTGCCGATTTCGGAGGAAATATATGGGAATGGACATCAACCTGCCTGCGCAGGGTCATGCTGGATAGGTACTCGAAGCCGATATCAGAAGCCGAAAGTTGCGGTATCTATATTACAGCCGGCAAACACAGCGCCCCGTTGAGCTCGTTTATTCGTGAACCTAAAGGTGGCGGGTGTTCGGTCGGCGCACCACCCGACAACGTAGGCTTTCGCCTCGTACGTGACAGACGGTGGTATGCGCCGCTGCTTTTTGCCATTTCAGGCCGTCCGATGTAGCGTTACTCAGGCCGATTCCTCAGGGAGGGAAGTGGCTGCGTTTCACTATGAACGCGACCTGACCGGCTCCGCACCGAGGAACAAGCCACCTTGAAAATCGACCGCTCGCTTATTCGATCTATTTCGCTTTTCGACCTTATGCCGGACGATGAGTTGGATCGGTTGCTGCAACATGCGTCTGCACGGCGCTTTGCCCAAGGGGAGGCAGTTTTCGAACAAGGCGGATCCGCCGGCAGTTTCTTTCTTCTTCTGCACGGCCGGCTCAAGGTGACGCAGGTGACGGAAGACGGCCAGCAGATCATTGTCAGGGTCGTGCATCCAGGTGATTTGTTCGGCTTTGCCAGAGCGCTGCAGCGTACGGACTACCCAGGCACGGCAACGGCCGTAGCCGAAAGTGTCACGCTGGCTTGGCCAACGGAGCTTTGGCCGAGCTTTGTGGAGCACAATCCACGCCTTGCCGTGACGGCCATGCAGACTATTGGGGAGAGACTGGAAGAAGCACATGTTCGCATCCGCGAAATGTCGACCGAGGAAGTGGAACGACGGGTTGCTCACACCGTTCTGCGCCTTGCCAAGAAGGCGGGGAAACAGGAGGAGCGTGGCATCCGCATCGATTTCCTGATTTCCCGGCAGGACATTGCGGAAATGACCGGCACTACCCTTCACACAGTTTCGCGCATTTTAAGCGCGTGGGAACAAATGGGGTTTGTGCTGGGCGGGCGACAAAAGCTCTTTGTAACAGATATGTCGGGGCTTGAGAGTATTGCCGCGGGCGAATTTCGACGGAGAAAATAAGACTCCGCTTTATTTTCCTACGAGGTACGGAGACGAAAGAGTTCTCGTGCCTGCGAAGAAATCCTCGAATTTTGGAAGACAATTCTTCTTGGGAAGGACACCAGGCGCTGCCTGACTTCGTCCGAACTATGGATGACCACAAGGCACTTGCAGACAGTGCTAGCCGATGATTGCATGCCTATAATGGCATCAATTGTCTCTATGATTTGTTCTTCTCGATAAGGTCGAGAAGAAAACTGTTTCGGCTGGAATTAGATCGCCTGGCGTCGTCGACATGGTCAGACACAATGATCTTGATCGGTGGCCAGCGGTCGCGAATAATCGCGGCGAGCGGCATGCCATCCTATGCCAGGTGGCATGTCAACGTCGGTCATGGGCCGTGACCAGAGTTCAGAAATGAAAGCTTGGCAGAGCAGGCTTTGATTTGAAGAGGGCCTGCATTGGATGCCTCTAACCTCAAAGGTCGGTTACCTTCGCTTTCCGAATTCATTGCGGAATGGCCTTGCAGCAGTCATCTGCCGCCATAAATCTGCCAACAACCAATCGGGAACACGATGCGCAACATCCCAGCGGCAAGTAGAGCGGGTACGAATGCGAAGCGAGACTGGGAAAACCTTCAAAGAAACGGACGAGATCTCACGATTGATCGAGAGCGGAAAATGGGACGATTCTTTCCTCGGTCCGCTATCAGCATGGCCTCGCCGTCTGCAATCCGCTGTCGATATCATGCTGCCGGCCAAGGCCCAGATCGTCATTTTCTGGGGACCAGATCTGGTCGCGCTATACAATGAGGCTTACGCTCCGACAATCGGCCATCGGCACCCTATAGCTTTTGGCAGACCCGCGCGAGAGAATTGGCCCGAGCTCTGGGACGATCTCGAGCCACTCTTGCGCCGTGTGATGGACACCGGTGAGACAGTCGCCGCGAAGGATCGCCCCTTCTACATCGAGCGTCATGGCTACCCCGAAACCGCCTATTTCGACATCTCGTATTCCGCTATCCATGACGAGGACGGGGTCGTGCGAGGCGTCTTCTGCATCGTGAATGAAACGACGGACCGCGTTCGCGCCGATCAGGCCCTGCAGGAAAGCGAGGAGCGGCTAAGAGCTGTCGTGTCGCAGTCGGCAGCCGGCATCGGCCAAGGCAGCCTGAAAGGGGAGATCCTGCACGTCAATCGGCGGTTTTGCGAAATCGTTGGTTATGAAGAACGGGAGCTCATCGGAAAGAGTATCGCCGACATCACCTACCTCGATGACATGCCCGAGCAAAACCGGCTGTTCAGCCAGCTTGCAGCCACCGGCGAAAGCTTCGACATGGAGAAGCGATATGTGAGGAAAGATGGCAGTCTCGTGTGGGTTAACAATACCGTTTCTGCGCTGCGCGATGCACAAGGGCGTATCCATCAGGTTGCTGTCGTTTCGATCGACATCAGTGAAAGAAAAAAGACTCAAGAGGCAGAGCGCCGGTTAGCCTCGATCATCGCGTCCTCAAACAATGCGATCCTTGCGATAGACCTGGACATGACTATCGCATCATGGAACGGCGGTGCTGAACGGCTTTATGGCTACAAAGCCGATGAGATCCTTGGTCAGTCTGTTCTGGCTTTGGTGCCAGAAGACAGGGCCGAAGAGGAGCCGGCTCTGCTCGAGCAGATCAAAGCCGGCTCCGTAATCGAGGCCTATGAGACCAAGCGTCGCCGCAAGGACGGCCATCTGGTCGACGTTCTGCTGAGCGTCTCACCCATTCATGACACTGCCGGCAAGATTGTCGGGGCATCGAAAATCGCCCATGATATTTCCACAAAAATGGAGGCCGATCGGCTTCAGGCGGTTTTGATCGGCGAGTTGCATCACCGGGTGAAGAATGTCTTCGCGACAGTGATCGCTATCGCGCGTCAGACCTTTGCGAAGACGACTTATACAACAGATGCGGTAGCCGCATTCGAAGCGCGGCTGTCGGCAATGGCGCACGCTCACGATCTGCTCGCAGAAGGTGACTGGCAAAGCGCGGATCTCGCTGCTGTGGTCGAGCGGGTGGCTGCACCTTACCCGCCGGAGCGTTTCGAAATCTCCGGTCCATCAGTTCTGCTGCCCCAAAAGGCCGTTGCAACATTGTCGCTCGCCCTCCATGAACTTGGAACGAACGCGGCCAAGTACGGTGCCCTTTCCGTACCGACGGGCAAAGTATCGATTACCTGGCTCTATGTCCCCCAAACCACTTCTCTTCGTCTCCGCTGGCAGGAAAGGGACGGGCCGAGCGTAGGTGCCCCGACCAGGACGGGCTTCGGATCTCGACTGGTCGAGCGTTTGCTGGCGGCCGAGCTCAATGGAACATCGACGATCATATATGATTCTGCCGGGGTCATCTGCGAAATCGAAGCGTTAATGCCGCCACACGGCAGGGCATGACCAGCAGGAACTATTTTCCCCGCCATGACTTCTCTCGTGACGCAACTCAATCAGGGCTAATATGCAGGAAAAGGATCAACACCAACGCGAAGCACGCAGCGCCGGGGACCGTTTGGTCGCCGGGCACGTGAGTGAGGACCCATTCGCGGCGGCGTTCAAAGCCACGCGTATGCCAATGATCGTCACGGATCCAAACCAAGCTGACAACCCGATTATCTTCTGCAACGAGGCTTTTAGAAAGCTAACGGGCTATAGTGACGATGAGGTCATCGGCCGTAATTGTCGTTTTCTGCAGGGGCCTGAGACTGATCGGGATACCATCGCGCTCATGCGCGAACGGATCGGAGCCGGTCAGGACGTGGCCGTGGACATCCTCAATTATCGCAAGGATGGCTCCACGTTCTGGAATGCCGTATTCATTAGCCCTGTGCGCGATGAAGCAAATAGGATCATCTATTTCTTTGCTTCCCAGCTCGACTTCACGCCGGTCAAGAGTCGGGAAGCGGATCTGGCCGCCGCGCGGCATCAGGCCGAGGCGGAGGTTGCAAAACACACGGCGAACCTGCGCTCTGCGCTGGACGCCCGCACGCTCCTCGTCCACGAGGTCGACCATCGGGTAAAGAATAATCTTTTGACGATGGCCTCGATCGTCAAAATTCAGGCGCGTGTCACCAAGGATGATCGACAAAAACGCACTCTAATGTCGGTGCTGAACCGGATCGAAGCGCTCAGCACGGTTCAGCGCAAGTTGTTCACCCTGGACGATGTCTCGAAGTTCGACATGTCGGAGTTCACACGAGAGCTTGTCACCGACCTTGTCGATGCAACGGGCCGCAAGGACATTCGCCTTTCGCTGGATCTGTCACCTCTGCTCGTGCCAGCCGTCAAGGCCACACCACTCTCGCTGATCGTCAACGAGCTCGTCGGGGATGCCGTCCGGCGCGGGCTAAGCGATGGCGGCGGCGATATCCATGTTGTCGTAAAACGCCTCAATGGCCACTTTCTGATCCGTGTCGAAGACACCTCGGAGCCGGTCGAGCCTGACAGCGAAAGTGCTGAGCTTGGACGGATGTTGCTTGAGGCCTCCGCCCTGCAGCTCGGCGCTGAAATCGAACGGAAGCGGGACGGGCAGAAGACGATTGTCGACGTCGTCCTTCTCGTCGGCGACCATCAGGAGAATACGCATTGAAAGTTATGATCGTAGAAGATGAGATGCTGCTTGCCATGGAGCTCGAAAGCGAGGTGGAAATGGCAGGACATATCGTGACCGGGATTGCCATGAGCAGCACTCAGGCACGCCATCAGATTGGCAGTTCCAAACCGGATTTTGCGTTTGTGGACATCCATCTCATGGATGGGCCTACGGGCATCGATGTCGGGCGAGAGCTTGCTGCCGCAGGTATTCCCTACGTGTTCGTCAGTGGCAACATCAAGAAAATTCCCGATGATTTCGCTGGTGCTCTTGGCGCAATAGAGAAGCCTTACACGATGAACGGGATGAAGAACGCACTCGCTTATGTGTCGGCAATCATCCAGGGAGACGATAGCGGCTCGCCGCCGGTGAGCCTGGTTCTTGCCGAAGATGCGAATGCGGGACGGCGATCTACGTGAACACCGACAGTGCAGTTGATTTCGGCTCTCCAAGGGAAGACACCGAGCTGCCTAAACTCAGTTCGATGTCTTCCCTTGTCACTGCCTTCCTTCTGATCGTAATTTTTGGCCCGGCAGTTTCCGACTGACCGTCGCGTCAGCTTGGCAATTACGGCTCACTGAAAGCCGTCGCTCTGACCTCGAGCTCCCTCCCAGTCGGATTTTGCCGAAAAATCAGTCCGCCGCCAGCCTTGGAATGTCCGGGAACGTAATCCAAGATGGTTTCCTTACTTTCCAGCACCGAGCCTTGCTCTCTTATTTCTCCTAGAATTTTCACTTGGGATGCGGTTGCACTGGAAGCGTTTTCGATTGAGAATAAGACCTGAAACCCATCGCTGCGCTCGTCTATCTGCACTACCTTCCCATGAAGGTTCGGCGAGGTATCGCGGTCCAGAAACCCGTCCTTTCCTATCCAGACGATCACGCCAACTACGATGATCCCGGAGGCAGCACCTGTGATCCATTCGATCCAGTGAGGGGCGCCGGCCTCGATGTTTTTACCGTTCGAGATTTTGGTCATCGCGGCCTCACAGGATCAGGCGAGCGGCCGCCGCGCCGATCGCGCCGGGGAAGCTCAGGATGACAATAGTCATCAGGATTTGGGTGGATCCGATGTCATCGGTTCTGTGGAACGTCCAAAGGCAATAGGCACTGATCAAACAAGCGATCAGATATCCAGGTAATGTGAAACGGACAAAAGCATGCCAGCTTGGCGTTCCCTCGGCGAGATCATGGCTCCCCCTAAAAGACAGTGCGTAGACGAAACCATGCATCACCGCCAGCGAGGCGGCGATGATGACGAGGGCGTGCCACGGCGTCATCTTATAAGACAGCAGGATCATTTCTTCGGTGGGCGCAACGTTGAGATTGAGGAACAAGGCACCGACAGCCATGAGAAACAACTCCCCAGCGTAGCCTGTCTCCCTTTCGTGAACGGGGTCGTCATCGTTTCCGCCCGCTTCGTCGTTTCTATTATCCGACTGCCCACCGAGTTGGCTTCGGCCCAGCATCGCACCTATACTCGCGGGCACGGCCTGAAGCGCGATCATGCCAATAATCTCGTGCGCTGACTGGTCTTGCTTGATGACTCCCATCGCAACCAAGATCAATGCGCAGGAAACGATACCAAGAGCATAGGCAATGCTTGCATCACGGATCGCTTGCCGCCACGTGGATGTCTCTTCGAAGCCGACCCTGTCGGAGAGAATGATCAGCAGGGGGATATTGACGAGGAGAAGGAGCAGCAGACGGCTGCGGTCCATGTAAACGCCGAGCTGCCACATTTCCATTGTCATAAGCATCGGCAGCGCGAAGAGAAGGGCCCCTGCAATACCGCGTGCAATCCCTGCGAAAAATTTGCGGTTGTCAAAATCCTCGCGCGTCGTCGCGATGCTCATGCCAAGTTTTCCTTAAGCAAAAAATTCCTACCAGCCGAAGATAGAGGCAGTTGCGTTGAGGACCAGGGCGCTTGTAGCCGAAGCCTGGTTGGCTGGAGAAGAGCGAGCGCTGGGTGAATATTTCCAGAATGTGTAGATCCGCTCGTCTGGATGCAGATGGCGGATCGCATCCGTCCAGCCTTGTTCGATAAAGTCCGAATTGGCTTGACGGACCTCGGGGCGATAAACTGTCAGGCGAAGTGAGAAACTGCCCCCCCGGAGGTACGGACGAAAACTTGGACTAACAGGAGATAGTTCATGTATTCGTACGAAGACCGCATGAGGGCCGTGAAGCTCTATATCAAGCTTGGCAAGCGGGCGAATGCCACCATCCGCCAGTTGGGGTATCCGACGAAGAATGCTCTGAAGCATTGAAATCGCGAATTCGCATCTGGCAACGACTTGTCGGCAAGATATGTGCTTATGAAACAGCGTTATTCGGATGAGCGAAGGAGGATTGCTGTTGAGCACTATCTGGAGCATGGCCGTTGCCTGGCATGGACCATTAAAGCGCTTGGCTACCCTTGCCGTCAAAAGCTTTCGGATTGGATCGATGAATATCAGCCCGGCGACAGGCGGCGAGTTCATACCGGCAACTCAAGCGGTACCATCAGATCGGAGCAGCAGAAGCGAACGGCCGTGATCGATCTGTGCTCCAGGCGTGACAGTGCCCGCGTGGTGGCTCAGAAGGTAGGCGTAAGCCGGCAGACGTTGTACGACTGGAAGAACCAGAAACTTGGTCGTGAGGTCCCTGCATCCATGACAAGCCGTCGCAAATTATCACCAACCGCCAGCCGAGACGAGCTCGAGCGTGAACTTGAAGCCCTGCGCAGTGATGTGTAGCGCCTTAAACTCGAACATGATTTGCTTACGAAGGCGAACGAACTCGTAAAAAAAGATCTGGGCATCGATCTGCGGCTCCTGGGAAACCGGGAAAAGACACTGCTGGTTGATGCCCTCCGAGACACATATCCATTAGCAGAACTTCTCATCCGGCTTGAGTTCGCCCGCAGCTCCTATTTTTATCACCGGTCTCTGCTTTCTCTCGAGGACCGATACGCAGATCTTCGCCAGACCATCGTCGTGCTTTTCGAAACCAACCGTAACTGCTACGGCTACAGACGCATTCATGCGGCACTGGCCAAAGGCGGAGAACAGGTCTCCGAAAAGGTGGTCCGCCGCTTGATGAAGCAAGAGCAGTTGGTCGTGACCAATGGTAGGCGGTGTAGACACTGCGCCGGAACATTTGGTCAATCGTGATTTCCATGCTGCAAGGCTCAACGAGAAGTGGCTTACCGATATCACCGAATTCCACCTGCCAGCAGGCAAAGTGTATCTGTCGCCCATGATCGATTGTTTCGATGACCTTGTGGTCAGTTGGTCTGTAAGCACACGTCCAGATGCCCCAGCTGGTGAACACGATGCTTGATGCCGCGATCGAAACAATCACCGGCAGTCCCGACCGACCTATTGTGCACTCCGACCGGGGTGCCCATTATCGCTGGCCCGGCTGGTTGTCCCGTGTGCAGCGAGCTCAACTGATCCGGTCTATGTCACGTAAAGGGTGCTCGCCGGGCAACTCGGCCTGCGAGGGGTTCTTTGGGCGGCTGAAAAACGAGATGTTCTATAATCGTACCTGGATCAATACGACCCTGTTCGACTTCATGCAGCAGCTGCATTCCTACATCCAGTGGTACAATGAGCATCGCATAAAGCTCTCACTCGGCGGCTTTGGCCCCGCCGAATACCGCCGAAACCTCGGAACTGCAGCATAAGCAGTCCAAGAATTTGTCCGCACCTCCAAGAGGGGGCAAATCTTCACTTCGCTTGACAAAAGCATGTCAGCGATCCAACGCTCCGGCTTGTAAACGCCCAATGCAGTCGGCATGACATTGAAATCGCCAAGCAGCAGGGCGAGAATGTCCGGCTCCAGAATTTTCATTAGATATTCCTGGAGCCGCGGGAACTAGCGCAGTTTGTAGTCGAACTTGGGGCCTGGGGCAGAGTTGCCGTTCGGCAGGTAGAGGCACCCTATCCGGAGCGGTAGATTTGCGTTTGGGGAAAGGAAGTGGACTTCAGTTGCTGCAGACAAACAACATCCGGCTTGTCTTCCTTTAGCCAACGCAGAAGGATTTCAAGACGACCGTCGATTCCATTGACGTTGTAGGTATCGATCGTCATCGAAGCGCTCGCATCATCAATGCGTAGTTTTGAGCGCTACGTTGTCATCTTCGAGATCACCATTACTCAACGCGTCGTACCGGTTTAAAGTCGGTTTGCCGCCTCGGGTCCCGAAGCCTGTCAGCTCGATCATGACACGCTTGGCTTGCTCCACGATGCGGTCTTCGTCCGACAATTCGTGGTCGGTTACCTTCACTGATACGGCCTCCCCGTCATCTCCGACGAAATCGACGACCCAGTGACCGGCGCCTTCATGCTGGACGCGTGTATGTTTGAGGCTCATCGTCATCCTCTCACTCGATAAAATTGAAGCTCGCCCGGGTCCTGCCAGTCCATCACGCAAAACTCAGCAAGCTTCGCGCTTTGCGAGAGGGATGCGGCCGTTCTCCTCGCCGTCCCAGTATTGTATCTCGGTGGCCGAGACCTTGATCAGCACGATTCCAGCGGTATCGATCCCTTCCGGAAACCACCGCTCAAGGTCTTTGACCCAGTGAGCCTCAAACTGCGCCTTGTCACGGATGAGGCTTGCGGTACCGTCTATCGCCAGGAATATGCCGGGCTCACCGAGTAAGCTGGGTGGCGCGGTAAACGTCAGGCCGACGCGAGCGTCTTGCTCGATGTCGCTGACCTTACGGGTCTGATCGTATGAGAAGAAATAGGAGTCGCCGTCATAATCGACGTCACCATTGTTGCTCATCGGGCGAACGCTGAACACGCTAGGTTCGTTCTTCGTTTGGAGCATGCAGAAATCGATTTTCTGCAGCTGTTTTGATAGTTCTTCCAAGGTGTGCGCCGCCATGTGGCTCTCCAGAAGTCGAGGACGTGCCACTGAAACTCGCTGCCACAGCGTTCGTTCCGTGGATGCCGGGCCGGGAGCCTGTGCCAACCTCTTCTAGTTCAGAAAGAAGATGGCGGCATTGAGCGACGTCGCGTAGGCAAGCCAGAGCGCATAGGGCACGAAAGACCATCGGGCCACTCGGTCTTGGGCCTTGATCAGAAAAGCCATGACCACCAGAAGTAAGCAAACGATGACGGCAAGGCCTAAGCCGACTTGGCGAAAACCAAAGAAGACTGGTGTCCAGGCCCAGTTCAAAAGCATCTGCAAGGTCCACAGGCGGAATAGTGTGGAACTCAAACCATGACCGATTGTGACCCGCCAACCGGCGATGGCAATGAGGATGTAAACTAATGTCCACGCCGGCGCGAACAACCAGTTCGGGGGCGTAAACCACGGTTTCACCAACGTCTCGTACCAATCGCCGGGTCGGATGGTTATCCCAAGGGTGAAGCCCGTGATGAGTACGAGCGTCAGGAAAATACCGAGAGTTCCATAGTGTTTACGTGTTGTATTCAATGCAAACGACCTTGCAGATTGAAGCGTTCGTTACTAGTCAGGTGTAGAGTGAGGTCGGCATGTCTGGCGCACGCTCAATGCCGGCGGAGATCGAATTGTTTGCGAGCTTCGGCCGCCGCCGCTTCAAAAGCTACTCGTGCCTCATCGATCGTCTTGTATCCAGCAATCGCGCCGCGGCAGGCGCTTCGCGCGCGGACGAAATCCAGCCCCTGTGAAGCAGGCCAGTTTTCCATCATGTGTGCAAGCGCTTCGAACGGGCCGCTCACCTTATGTGAGCCGTTTGGCAAGGCGATCTCAACAGGCTCTTTCCATCGTGCGTTTGGACCAGACATAATGCTCTACTCCCTACATATCTGCGGCGTGAGAACGTCGAGTGGCGGGACAAGTTCCGATCTCAGCGATAATATTAGGCAATGGATACAAAGGAAGTCAGGCCTCGATCGCGAGCTTGCTCGCTTTAAGGACTGCTGCCATCTGGCATGCCTGAGACGGACATCGCATTAATCAATCAGCCTTTCGCGCGATATCTGTTGGTTCGACCTCTTCGAATTTGTCGCTTGCGATGGAACAGTGAACGCCGCGGGCCTGCTTGATCAAACACCTTGGAAACTCCGCGCGGCGGGCGACGGGTTCAGGGCTGCGCGCGCCGGTTGCGGTTCACATAAATGAGCACTTGCACGCCCGCCTTCGCAGGAACCTTCTCTTTTGCTACCGGTTTTACGGTATCCGCGGTGTGGCCGTACGGGCTGCAAATCTCGCTGTGAAGGGTCAGCATATGTCTGCTTTGTTTGAGGCCAATTGCAAACCGGAATGGATTTTACTGATCGCGGGAGACGATACCGGCTTGCGACGTCAGCAGCTGGATGAACTCCAGCTACACGTGCAAGAGCTACAGGAACGGGCAATCGTTGTTTTCGAGGTTTCACGAACCGAAGTTACGGCCCTCGAGCAAGGCTGTCGCTGCGTGGCAGGTCCGGCCGATGTTGCCAAGACTTACAGATTCACCTTCGACCGCTTCACGGCCTCCCTCGTTGATGGAAACGATTCCGTGAAATGGGTGGCACCAATCCCAGTATGTTTTGCAGACATAGTCGCGACTATCGAAGAATTACCGCATCGTGAAGCAGAGAACGCAGCGAGGGGGCCATCGTTATCTGGTTAACCTCTGGCTGGACTGCAGTCAATGTCGATCCTTTCTCTTCCCCCACATCCGAGAGATTGACATGCGGTTCCCTTTCTTCGGAATGAGGTCCACGTCGCTGACAAGCCTTGCCCCGCCATCCCGTTTTTCAAGAGTGATCTTTCGGCTGTGAAATGCCTCAAGTTCTGCTCGGTGACCAACACTCAGTATCGTAACATCCGGCAACTCATTAATGACCGTCTCCATGATCTTGTCCTGGCTTTTGTCATCCAGCGCCGAAGTTGCCTCATCCAGTACAACAATGTCGGGGGCATTCAGCAGAAGCCGGGCAAACGCCAGCCGTTGTTTTTCGCCGCCGGACAAGGTGTGGTCCCAAGGGGCTTCATCGGCGATCTTGCCCTTGAGATGTCCCAAGCCAACTTTCTCCAGCGCTGAACCGATTTCTTCGGTGCCCCAGCTATCAGCTTCTTGCGGATAAGCGACCGCCCGGCGAAGTGATCCAGTCGGAATATAAGGCTTCTGCGGAAGCATGAACAGTCGAGCGTTGGCACGGAAATTGACACTTCCTTCGCCCCAAGGCCATAGCCCTGCGATTGCCCGCACCAATGTGCTTTTGCCAGAGCCGGACTCTCCGGCTACCAGCACACGCTCGCCCGGTTCAATCTCTACTTGGGTTTCCTTCACCACGGCTCTACCGTCACCGAGGGACACGGACAGATCGCGAAGACTGAGCATGGTATTGTCAGCAGCTTCGCCTCTGGCGATGCGGCCGAGGCTGTCGCTGGTTTCGGCGCGTTCGAGGCCGTCTAGCGACATCATCAGCGACGCGACGCGGCGAGCACAGGCGTTCCAGTCTGCAAGACGGGGATAGTTATCGACCAACCACCCAAAGGCAGTCTGGACTATGGTAAACGCCGATGCTGCCTGCATGACCTCACCAAGTGACATGCTTCCATCTAGAAATTTTGGCGCGCATAGCAAGACCGGCACCACGGGAGCAATCAGCATCGATCCGTGCGAGACGAGCGTAGTGCGCATATATTGATGAGCAAGCTGGCGCCATTGCTCACGCACCTTCTGAAACGTTCTGTCGAGATCGTTTCGCTCCTCTTCTTCACCTCCGAGCAGAGCAATGCTTTCGCCATTCTCCCTAACCCGAGTGAGTGTATAGCGAAACTCGGCCTCGACCTGGTTCTTGACCTCGGAGACCTGCACAAAATTGCGGGCGATGTAAGCGATCGAGCCTGACGTTACGAATGCGTAGATCACCGCGGCGACAACGAGGAACCCCGGGATCGTAACAAGCGATCCACCGACCGGCAGTGTTAAGGCGCCGCCGATCGTCCAGAGTACGAAGATGAAGGTCGAGGCAGAGAGAAAGGCAGAGATGACACCTGACACAAAATCCACTGGAGACTCGGTTGCGATCCGCATGTCTTCGGAAATTCGCGCTTCCGGGTTTTGATGGTCTCCACCGATCAGGTTCAGTTGGTAATATCTACCATTGGCAAGCCAGCGCGCGATCAATGCCTTTGTCAGCCAGGAACGCCAACGTCGCTGGATCAGCATCCTCACGAATACCTGAATGGTAACCAAGGCTACGCTGCCTAGTACCAGCGGCGGGAACAGAGCTCCCAGATAATAGACCGACGAGGCATTGCGTTGCTCGATTGCGTCGAAAATTTCTCTGTTCCAGACGTTAATTCCATATTGGAAACCGACGTTCAGACCAATCAACGCGAGGAGACCAATGGAGACTGGCCATGCCAGACGGTCACCACGACGGCTCCAATAGCCGCGCGCACTGATCCAGAAGCGCTTTAAAAGATAGGATTTGCGGGCCTGCTCGGCTTCCTCGGGTGACATTGCATGATCGGGCTCAATGGCCTCAGGTACCGGCTCAGCCTCTGAGTGTTCTTCATCCTTCGGTGGAGAGACTTCAGCACCCTGGAATGTTGCAAGTTTTTCAGTGGTGGGGTCGATTTTGCGATCACTCATGAGCCCCTTAACGGCGCTTGAGATAAAAGGTTTCACGCTTTGGTGATGGAATTTCAATACGCTGATTAATGGGCGAGCCCGGGCTCATCCCTCTCGTCATTCAAGGAGGAAACCAACGTCTGGACATCTCGTCGCTCTTACTCCGGCAAGCCTGAAGGCACTGAAGCTTTTTCGCGAATGCATCCGGGACTACGTGATGAAGATTGGCGAAGTCGCGTCGGCTGGATTGTCATCGCCGACGCGTAGAACGTGTCAGAACCTAGCGATAAGTGCGGCTTCTTCGTCGTCTCGCTGTCGTCCCCCAAGTGCCGCTGCCGCAGAAGCGATGAAGGCACCTACCAAGAGCGAGAGTGCGCCAAGCATCGCTGTTGTGGAGGCTGACTTACGAGCCTTTTCTGCTGCTTCCTGCGTTTCAACTTTCGCCTGTACGATCCGCTGCAGCACGGCATCGACGCGCGCTTTTGCTTCCTCGGGCGTGAGCCCAGGGCGAGACGCCACGACGGCCGACAAGTAGGTCTTGTCTTCGTCGGGCATCGAACCAGCCGTTGCGGAATTGAGGAGGATACGGGAAACCTCCGCAACTGCGGCCGCATCGTCAGTCTGCACGCGACTGCGCAGATCCTGGGGACGAAGCAAGGCATCAGTGAAATATCCGGCCGCCCCGTTAGGACCTGTGTTGTCAGTGCTGCCGGATGGAGCGCCGGCAATCGTCGCAGTCGAGGTGGCAGATGCCAATGCTTGAACCCCGCCGCCTACAAGGCTTGTGAAAGCAGATCCGGCCAATCCTGCAACGACCACTGTTGCAAGCGCCCAACTGAGAAAGCCGTGCGCGGTGTCCCGAAAAAACACCTCGTCGGTATGCACGCCGGCCCATTTCGTGCGCAGCCGCCCCGTCAGATAGCCGCCGAGCGCGGAAGCGAGCCACTGGACCACCACAAACCAGATTGCTGCCGTGATACTTACTGTGGTGAATGAAGCGCTTTCTCCCGACCATGGCGAAACCATCGTCAGGCCAACGCCGGCCCCCAGCAGAAGCAGGATGAGCGCAGTGGCCGCTGCAGCGACCGCGCCACCTATTACCGGAC
Source organism: Hyphomicrobiales bacterium (assembly GCA_900472575.1). Lineage (GTDB taxonomy): Bacteria > Pseudomonadota > Alphaproteobacteria > Rhizobiales > Rhizobiaceae > Neorhizobium > Neorhizobium cellulosilyticum. The sequence goes on along the minus strand of UCIV01000007.1, from coordinate 90,703 downwards.
CCCAACTGAGAGCCGAGGCCGAGGATTCAACTCCGACATCTGATACACCAGATTGATAGAGAGGCATGTCATTCTCCTAGCGCATAAATAGAACAAGAAGGATGACGATCGGCAACGGCACGCCGAGAAGCCAAAGAAGAATACCGCGACCCATAATAACCTCCGATAAACGACTTGTTGTTGGTATCGCCTGAACGCTTCTGAAACTTCCCGGTTCCTCGTCATGGTGCTTTGTACGGTCTTCGAGAATTTCTGCCCATGAGAGCCGCCGTCACCGCGGCGTAGGTCACGGAGTTTCTCAGGCCGTCCTCAATTGCCCGAACACCTTACCCGCCATCGAAGACCACCGCATTACATGCTAAGCGGCTTGATAATGTCCATCCTGATATCGCCCTCAACTACTCCGCGAACCAAGTCGCACCGCCCGTGCTCGATTTCGACAACCGTGTAGAGCTTTTCATCCCTGAAAGCGCTTGCGGTCCGGGTTGATACATCGTCGGCGGGAGCCGCGTCGATTTCCATAAAATCCAGCTCTCGTTCCGCGGCCACTATTCGTGCGTCTCCGGATGTACGTGCCGCGACGACCACCACACCGTGTCCCGGCTTGTTAGCCCACGCGGGATCATCTGCAGAAGCTATCGGCTCAAGCCGGTAAATATTGAGAGCCTCCCCAACGAACTTCGACGGTGCAGAGTCCGCGATCTGACTTTTACTCTCCATGGATCGACCGAACGTCGTGCTGCTTGTTGAACTTCCGGTAAGCTCTGGATGAATGTCTTTCCACTGGGGCATTGCCGTTCCTCCGATTGAGACGAGAACACTCTCGGCCTATCAGTGTTCCATTAAATGTCTGGAACAGGCCACTGTGTACGTTCACCGCTCTTCCAGCGGAACACGCTGCTCCTATCTTCAATTCAAAACATGGGAGGAATGCATTTGAACGTCAGGATCGACGAAGTTGAGCTGTTTGGTTCACCCGGGCTAAATCGTATCAGCCGAAAGCCCCGGTTGAAGGCCGCCAGTTACCGAGAACGTCATCGTGGAGCCATTTACGGTCGTAATGCGAAAGTTCGCCAATAATGGTGTCATCGCAGATCCGAGCGAAATCGGGGTCCGGCAAGCTCGACGCCGCCGGTTCACTCACCCATCGGCAGCCGCTCCGCCACGCGCCCACGCGCAACCCCTGTGGCTCGCCAAACCGCGTGCATCTATCGTGACAAGAAAGGTCCCGTCATCCGATCGCTTCGATGTCATTGTGGTGGGTGCGGGAATCGGCGGCGCCCTCATGGCCCACTCACTCTGCGGCAAAGGATTGCGCATCCTGACGATCGACCGCCGCCATCCGGTTCGTGGTAGCAGCGCTGAGAGCACTGCCATGATCCAGCATGAGATCGATGTCCCGCTTCATCGTCTCGCTCGAACGATCGGTCACGAGAAGGCTTCACGCGTCTGGCGCAGGTCGGCAGGTGCAGTTGAGGAGCTGGAGAGTCTCATTCGGGATCTCGGCATCAACTGCGAATTCCAGTCGCGGCACACGCTTTTTCTCTCCGGGCAAGAGCTTGGCACGCGAGCGTTGAAAAGAGAGGCGCAGGCTCGCCAAGAGGTGGGAATCCTGGCCGACTATCTCGATCGGGCGGCGCTCCTGGAGCGTTATGGCATCAACCGAAGTGGAGCGATCAATAGCGCGATCTCCGCATCGTCAAATCCTGTGCAGATGACAACGGGCATTTTTCGCGTTGCCAGGCGACAGGGGGTGGAAGTCGTAGGCGGGCTGGAGGTCACCGATGTTCGCGAGGGCGGCGATAACGTCATCGTTGCGACAGATCAGGGGAAGATGATTGAGGCGGCCCACGTCATATTCTGCAGTGGATACGAGTTTCTCGAATGCCTGAGAAATCCACGCCACAAGCTCATGTCGACATGGGCCTTGGCTAGCAAGCCAAGGCTGAAACGACCTGACTGGCTGGATAAATACCTCGTATGGGAGGCCTCGGACCCTTACCTCTACTTTCGTTCCACATCCGATGGACGCGTCATCGTCGGTGGGGAGGACGAGAAAGGTGAGGCTGCCTATCTCGACCCGACAAAGATCGAACACAAGACAGCGGTCCTTGTCGAAAAGCTGGCTGATCTGACCGGGATTTCGCTCGGCAAACCTGATTTTTCCTGGTCGGCCGCGTTCGGCGTCACACCTGACGGGCTTCCGATGATAGGGACTGCGCCAGGGATGAGCCGGATCTTTGTAAATGGGATTTGGAGGGAATGGCATTACGTTTGCAAAAATTGCGGCAGACCTGATATCCGCCGCGGTTCTCGGCCACCAGGACGTCGATTGGGATCTGTTTCCCCTTCGGTAGCCTGGAACGGTTGCTAGGTGTGGCGATGCGCTAGCAGCGAACCGCGTCGAATTCTTCGGCATTTTGACTAATAGAATTTGAGCGCGGACTTGAGCGGGACAGTCAGCGCTACCGATCCATCTGGTCTGACGACCTCAAGAGAGTCACCATCGATGATCTTCCCATTTTTGACCTTGTTTGCAAGAATCTCTCGGGCCGAACTAACGGCGTAATCATGGGCTTCATCTAACGTCGTGAATTCCGAGCCGTCCGGATCCTCGGTGAGAACGCCATCCTGCCTGATATGAAAGAAATATTTCTGCATGAAACCTCCTTCGCGGCTGTCTTAACCATGGAAAGTGGTGAACGTTCCAGTCTTGTTTCACCGTTCATCTGAGTGGTGCAGCGTTGCCGAACGCGCGATAAGTGTCACGACTTTGGGGTCACCACCTCCGATGCCGGGGCGGTTTCAGTCTCTCCGGGAGCCGAATACGTAGTAACCAGCGAGCAAGAGCCCGATAACGAAGATTATACTGACGAACACATACATCCTTGATCGAGCTTTACCACCTGTACTCATGTTCTTCCTCATCTTCCATACATATTGGTAACATGCGGATGCGCCATGAGATGCGCTGAGATATAGCCGCTAGAGGCAGCTTCCACTCCAGTAGGGACGGCCGGCTGCGTGTTTGCACCACGTTGCGACCGGCGCGAAGCGCGATGTCTGGTCGAACCGCCAGCTCTTTTGCCAATTGACGGAGAACGCGGCGCGGCCTGTTTCGTGGTGCAGGACGAAACAAGGCTGTTGGATGACAGACTTGCAGGGAACGACCGAAGCTCTCGTTTCAGTGCGCAACCTGACCCGTACCTTCGACGTTAAAGGAGGGCAATTCGGGCAGTTGCGATCACAGGTGCATGCGCTGCAGGATGTAAGTTTCGACGTCTTTCCCGGCGAGACGCTATCGATCGTCGGCGAGTCCGGTTCGGGAAGATCGACGCTCGGCATGAGCCTCCTGCAATTAACGCACCCGACCTCCGGCTCCGTCTGGTATCGCGGCAAGGATATCATCAAGAACACTGCAGCAGAGAACCGGGCCATGCGGCGTCACCTGCAGATCGTTTTCCAAGACCCGTTCTCGACGCTCAATCCGCGCGCAACGGTCGGCTCCGCCATCGCGCTTCCGCTGCTGCATCATGGCCTTGCGACACGGGAAACAGTTCGCGACCGCGTCCATGCAATCCTGTCGGACGTGGGATTAGGCCCGTTATTCGAAAACCGTTATCCGTACGAATTGTCGGGCGGCCAAGCCCAATGGGCGGCGATCGGCCGGCCGATTGCCTGCGAACCGGAATTCATTGTTAGCGACGAGGCGATCTCGGCGCTGGACGTTTCCGTGCAGGCGCAGATCATCAACCTGCTTGTTGACCTGCAGGAAAAGCGTGGCCTGACATACCTGTTCATCGCCCATGACCTCAGCGTCGTGCGCCATATCAGCGACAGGGGCGCAGTGATGAAAGCTGGCAGGATCGTTGAAATCGATGTCCCGCAACGACTGTTTACGAATCCGCAGGATGCATACACACGGGCACTGATTGCGGCCACGCCGGTTTTCGAAGATCGGCGAAGCCGATAACCGTCTCGTGAAAGGAGGCAGCGATAGTTACGCCAAGATAGTCAACGAGGGAACGCCGTGCCTCGTGTATGATATCGCCGTAATGATGACGGTCTTTCGCTTTTGCCACATAGCGCCGAGGATGCCCGGATCTCATCGTATGAAGGATGGTACGTATGAAAACGGCAGAGGCTGCGCAGGCCGCGAACACGACCACCGATTTTGCGGCACATGTCGCCTCGAAACTGGTGACCGCCAATCTTGTTGAATCAGGGCGTGGTCGAAGCGGGCATGGACGGGGTTAAGAGCCGCAATACTTTCTTAAGCGATGCTGACCAAACCGCATAACCCGCCGCATTCATGTGGACCAGATCGGGCAGATAGTATCGGAACATCGGCAAGCCGTTCTCGCCGATCAGGCCGGTACCGAGCTCAATCCACAAGGTGTCATCCCGGCCGCCGCACCAGTCGCTTGCCAGCCGGTTGAACAAATCGAACTCGTGCCGATAAATCCAGCGTGCCGGGCTGTGCTTGATCGATAAAACAAAAACCTCCGACTGCGGAATGACGCGCGAAATCCGCTCTCTAAGATCCTTCAGATGGCCAAGCGTCGTATGGGCGGTGAGGCCATCACTGGCGATATCGTTTTCACCAAAATAGAGCGCTATCCTGCTTGGTCTCAGCGGCGTCAAAAGCTGATCCATGTAGTGGATGCCTGAAAGAAATGTACCTCCTCCGAAACCCAGGTTAACGACGTCCAGCGAGCCTAGATCTTCTGTGATGGAACTCCAGATACGGAAGGAAGACGAGCCATAAAAGGCGATCGGATTGGCAGGAAGGCCGACGCGCTCAAGTCGCGTCAGCACCGTGATGATATCGTTTTCGTGTCGACCTGTGCCGATACTGACTGGAAAATCGTACATATTTACCCTCGGACATTTGGTTATAAGCTTTTCACCGGCGAGCTGCCGCCTTGCTGCATCGCGTCTATGAAAGCGAGCGACGCATTACATCGAGCGCGCCACGGTTCAGGACGTCGTCGGCACCCAGGGTAATCTTGAGGTCGAATACAGTCGCGGCGATCACATAAAGGTAGTTGAGACCGTCATTCCCAACAATGGTGGCCTCGTCACCTTCCGAATACCAGCCAGCCTCGCGCGCCTGCCTGAACTCTTGGCCAATTACCATGCCGTGGACATAGGACCGCAATTGATCCGCCGTAAGCCTTCCCACCAGTCCGCCGGTCCGCGCCGAAAACAGCAGGGAGAGCATCGCCGCAGAGCTCTTCGCCTCTTCAAGCCCCCGGAGATAGGCTTCCGGATCATCCACCGGTGGCTGCGTTGCACCGCGGGCGATGAAGGAATTGTTCAAGAGTAGCGCAAAGATCTCGCCGGTCACAAAGGTTTGAAAGCTGTCTATACGGCCGGCTTTTACCTTGGTCCACTTGCTGTGGGTCCCGGGGATGATGATAGTTGCGTCGTCAGCCAGCCCGTGTCCGGCAACCTGAATTTCCTCACCGCGCATGACGTCGGGGAAGGGCCTGCGTGAGGGATCCGTCAGGCCCGGCAGAAACACCAGATCAGATCCGTTCGGCAAGGATTTCCGCAAGCTGCCTGCAGCAAGCTCAGCCGGGCCTGCAGGGCAGGGCACGTAGGGAACTTCGATCCAGCCGTTGCGGCTGGTGATCATCCCGAGTGCGGCAATGGGCAAGGCTCCGTGAGTCGACAGCCATGGAGCAAGCGCCGTCATCAGGACCGCTTCATGGTCGCCCTTGCTGAGCTTCGAGATACCTTGGGGCGTCTCGATGTTCTCCGTTTCGTTGCCGTCGTCATCGATCAGCGTTGCTCGAAAGGAAGTGGTTCCCCACTCGACGACGATTGCCGCTGTTTCTGCTGCCATGTCGTGAGCCTCCTCCGCTCATTTCATCTGGGGGCTTGTCATAGGGCGCAAGCATATGTAGTGTCAATTAGTGAATTCATGGTGTCACATTATGATACTTCATTGGGAGGTGAAGAGATGGCAACTGGTCTGAAGGGCATCTTGCCTGTCCTGCCAACGCCCTTTTTGGCGAATGGCGATGTTGATGAGGCGGGGATGTCGCGGCTGGTGCAGTTCGCCCTCGATCAGGGTGTGGACGGTGTCGTGTTTCCCGGTTTCGCCAGCGAGGTGGAAAATCTCACCACAGAAGAACGTGCGGGACTTTTGAAGATCGTCGTTGCCAGCGTGGCGGGCCGGGTACCCGTGGTTGCCGGCGCAAGCGCCGCTGATTGGCGCGACGTGGTGGAGCATGGCCGGATCGCGGCAGGCCTCGGTATTCGCCATCTGATGGTACAGCCACCGAAGTCGGTAGGCACCGATGCAGCGGCCCTTATCGAATTTCTTGGCAAGGTGGTCGAGGCGCTGCCGGACGTGGAGGTCATCCTCCAGAATGCGCCGGCCCCTCGCGGTTCAGATCTGTCGCCGCAGGCGATCGTCGAGATCATCCATGCCTTGCCACATGTTTCCTACGTGAAGGAAGAGACGCTACCGGCAGGGCCGGCGATCAGCCACATCATCGCCCATGCGCCGGAAAGCCTGAAGGGCGTCATCGGTGGCGGTGGCGCGCGTTATATTCTCGACGAATATGCACGCGGCGCGACTGCGGCCATGCCGGCCTTGGAGATTGCCGGCGAACATGTGGCGATTGACCGGGCGCTCAGCGCCGGCAGACGCGATGAGGCCCGACGGATTTATGTGCTCACCCTGCCGCTACTTGTTCTTCAGGCAGTCTATCGCATGCGGCTGACCAAGTATGTGCTGGCGCGTCGAGGCGTGATCGAGGGCGTCGGTGTGCGCGCTCCTACACCGGAACTCGACGCCGCGGCCATTGCGGACATTGATGCAAACCTGGTTGAACTCGGCGTTCTGGCTCCGGAGGCTGCATGAACAGCCCCGTCGAAACCATCGAGGTTTTTACTCTCACCCAGCCGCGCAAGGTGCCCTATCTCGGCGCATTGCGGGCAGGTGAGGTAGTTAACCCGAACGGTTATATCGTCCGCAAGGGTAACCGCACGGTCTATCCCACCTTCGACCGCAGCGTTCTCGTCCGCATGACGACGCGGGCCGGTACGGTTGGATGGGGTGAAACCTACGGTATCGTCGCGCCCGGTGCCGTTGCCGCTCTGATCAACGATCTTCTTGCCGGCTTCGTTATCGGTCGTGACGCGTCGGACCCGTCCGCGATCTACGACGATCTCTACGACATGATGCGGGTACGCGGTTATACCGGTGGCTTCTACGTTGATGCACTGGCAGCCCTCGATATCGCGCTGTGGGACATTGCGGGTCAGGAAGCGGGAAAATCGGTTCGTGATCTGCTCGGCGGGGGCGTCGAAAGCTTTCCTGCCTATGTCTCCGGTCTGCCGGAGAAGACGCTCCAGGCCCGCGGCGAGCTGGCAAGATACTGGCAGGATCGGGGGTTCGATGCCTTCAAATTCGCAACGCCTGTGGCGGATGACGGCCCGGCTGCGGAAATGGAGAACCTGCGCAAGGTTCTCGGACCCGCGGCGAAGATTGCTGCGGATATGCATTGGAACCAGACGCCGGAACGGGCGCTTGAACTGATTGCCGAGATGGCGCCGTTCGATCCGTGGTTTGCCGAAGCACCGGTCTGGACCGAGGATATTGCCGGCCTGGAAAAAGTCTCGAGGGGTACGGATATTCCGATCGCGGTCGGCGAGGAATGGCGTACCCATTGGGATATGCGCGCCCGTATCGAGCGTTGCCGCATCGCTATCGTGCAGCCAGAGATGGGCCACAAGGGCATTACCAATTTCATCCGCATTGGTGAACTTGCCACTGATCACGGTATCGACGTAATCCCGCATGCCACGGTCGGCGCCGGTATATTTCTGGCCGCGAGCCTGCAGGCGTCATCGACACTGCCGACGCTCAAGGGGCACGAATTCCAGCATTCGATCTTCGAGCCAAACCGTCGTCTTCTCTCCGGTGACATGGATTGCCGCGAAGGTCTCTATCATCTGCCATCCGGGCCTGGACTTGGGGTGAAGCCATCGGAGGTGGCGCTCGGTCTGCTTGAACGTATCTGAATTGGTTCTTTGGAGGAGGAAGCCATGAACAAGAGAGTGAAAAGACTGGCGCTCGGCGCCGCGACTGCAGCTTTGATGACGATGGGCGGCTTTACACCGGCCATGGCCGACACGGTATTGAAATTCATTTCCTGGCAGACCGACGACGCCGGAACCGGTGATTGGTGGCATTCGGCCATCGCCGAGTTCGAGAAGCAGCATCCGGGCGTGAAGATAGAGTTCACCAAGGCTGAGCGAAGTTCCTATGCAGATACGATGACCACGCTGTTTGCCGCCAACCAGCCTCCGCAAATCGTGCATCTCGCATCCTTCGAATTCCAGATGTTCGCGGACAGCGGCTGGCTGGAACCGCTCGATCCCTGGCTGAAGAAGGACGGTATCGACATGACCGGCTGGGCCGGCCAGAAGACGTGCGAATGGAACGGCGAAACCGTCTGCATCATGACGAACTATTTCGGTTTCGTCATGGCCTATAACAAGAAGATCCTGGATGAAGCCGGCATTGCCGTGCCGAAGACCTATGACGAATTCCTGGCCGCGGCAAAGGCGACGACCAAGGATCTTAACGGCGACGGTATCATCGACCAGTTCGGCACGGGACATGAGACGAAAGGTGGTCCGGGCCAGTATCTGACCGAGATGCTGAACTACATCATCGACGCGGGCGCCTATTGGACCGACAAGGAAGGCAATATCACAATCGATACGCCTGAAATGGTCGAGGGGCTGACGCGCTGGAAGACCGTGATGAAGAGTGGCATCAGTCCGGTCGACATGAGCGCCAGTGATGTGCGCAAGCTGTTTGCCGATGGCAAGATGGCCATGCGCCTGGACGGACCATGGCTTTACGGCACAACTGAAAAGGGTTCGGCCAAGAGCGATATAGTCTACGTCGCGCCGCCGCTGACGCCGCCTCTTGGTGGATCGTCGAATGTGCTGGCCATGCCGTCCGATATCCCCGACGACCAGAAGCAGCTTGTCTGGGATTTCATCAAGCTGACGATGACACCGGAATTCCAGCGCAGCTATGGGACGATGGGCGGAAACACGCCGCCAAGCCCGAAGGCCGATGTCTCCGGCGTGGAGAAAACCATTCCGCATTTCCCGGTGCTGCTCGCGACAATGAAGGCCGCATCCGAGAAGGGGATCGACCGCGTGCCGATCGGCCTTGAGCTCTATTACAACGAGTTCAGCAAGATGATCATGGAGGAGAGTCAGCGGATGATTATCCAGGATCTCGATCCGGCCGAGGTCGCCAAGACGATGCAGGCCAAGGCTGAAAGCATCAAAGGCTGACCCGTTACCAGGGGCATGGTTCGCCCAGCGGGCCATGGGCAACTCAAAGCATTCGTAGGAGACCATCATGACCGACACCGTTCAGGCGGGGCGGCGTAAGTTCTTTGATCTTGCGCGTCCCAGCCGGCAGCATCTTCTCGGCTATATCCTGATCGCCCCGGCGGTGCTGATGGTCGCTGCCATCATCGTCTGGCCGCTGATCCTGGCGATCGACCTGTCCTTTCAACAGGTCAAAATCCCGAGGCTCGGCGGCGCCAGCCGGCCGTTCTCATTGAGCAACTATGTGTGGCTGTTTTCGTCGCAGGAATTCTGGCTGGCCTGCTGGGTGACGGTCAAGCTTGTGGTCGTCGTGACCGCCGGTAGCGTTGCGGTTGGCTTGAGCACGGCGCTTCTCGTCAACAACCGTTTCGAGGGCCGCACGGTTGCCCGGCTCGGCATGGCGCTGCCCTGGGCTGTGCCGGAAATCATCGCGGTCGTCATCTTTGCCTGGATGTTCGACACCTCGTTCGGTCTGTTCGGCTGGCTGGCGATAAAGCTTGGCTCCACCGACCAGATGATCCCTTGGGTCAGTAGTTCGACAGCGGCTTTCTGGGCTGTTGCGATCACCATGGTATGGAAGGGTTTTCCCTTCGTCTCGATCATGTGCCTTGCGGGCCTGCAGTCGATCCCGTCCGATTATTACGCCGCCGCCAAGGTGGATGGTGCAAATACCTTTCAGCGGTTCCGCTGGATCACCATGCCGCTTCTGATGCCAGTTCTGGGCGTCACGCTGGTGCTCACGCTGCTCTGGGTGTTCCGGGACTTTTCCATCATCAAGGTCCTGACCGGCGGCGGCCCTCTTCGTTCAACGCAGACACTGTCGATCATGACCTACGATCAGGCCTTCCAGTATCACAATTTTGGCCGTGCCGCCGCTGTCGGTGTGCTGACGCTGGTCATCTGCATCATCGCCAGCGTGCTGATGCTCGGTCGACGTTCGAAATCTATCTATTGAGGAGGCCTTGATGAGACGCACACTGGCACAAAGCCTCGCACTTTATGCAACCGTGATCTTCACGCTGGTGATGATCCTCTTCCCGGTCTACTGGCTGCTGGTCACGGCGCTGTCCACCACCGACGAACTTTACCGTCTTCCACCGACTTTCTGGCCGGATAATCCGCAATGGGATGTATTCGCCCGCGTCTGGGCGGCAAAGCCGATCCTGCTCTGGCTGTGGAATTCGATGCTGGCGGCGGTGGGTTCCGTGGCGCTTTCCATGCTGGTTTCGGTCAGTGCCGGTTATGCGTTGTCGCGTTATTCGATGCGCGGTGGTGCAACGATGGGGCTTTTCGTCCTCACCGCAAAGATGCTGCCCGCCACGCTGCTGGTCATCCCCCTGTTCTCGATCTTTTCAAGCTTCGGCCTGATCGGAAGCCTCTGGACGCTGGTGCTCGCACATTCAACCATGATCATTCCCTTCGCGACATGGATGCTGAAAGGATATTTCGACACGATCCCGAAAGAGCTTGAACAGGCGGCCATGGTTGATGGATGCTCGCCGATCGGTGCCATGGTGCGTGTCGTCCTGCCGATCGCAACCCCGGGTCTGGCTGCCACAGCACTTTATGCCTTCGTGCTCAGCTGGGCCGATTACGCCTATGCGCGGACATTCCTGGTCAATTCGCCCGACAACTGGACGGCCAATCTCGGCATCACCACGATGCAGGGCGAATATGTCACCTACTGGAACGACATCGCCGCCGCATCGGTGTTCATCGCTCTGCCGATCATCGCAATCTACCTGTTCCTTGAACGTTATTTGGTCGGCGGCCTTACCGCTGGCGCGGAGAAATAAGCATGGCCAATATTTCAATTCGCAATGTCAGCAAGTCTTATGGCGCGCTGAACGTGCTCAGACCCTTTTCGCTGGAAATCGAAAATGGAGAGTTTGTTGTACTGGTCGGCCCCTCCGGCTGCGGCAAGTCTACCATGTTGAAGATCCTGGCAGGTCTGGAGCCTGCCACCGAAGGTCAGATCTTCATCGGCGACCGCGAAGTGACCGATCTGGCGCCCGGCGATCGCGATATCGCCATGGTGTTTCAGAACTACGCGCTTTATCCCCATCTGACGGTGCGCCAGAATATTGGCTTTGGCCTTAAAATGCGGGGCACCGACAAAACCGAGATCGACCGGCGTGTCGATGATGCGGCGCGTATCCTGGAAGTAACTCCCTATCTCGACCGTAAACCCAAGGACTTGTCGGGTGGTCAACGCCAGCGTGTGGCACTGGGGCGTGCCATCGTACGCCAACCGCAGGCATTTTTGATGGATGAGCCGCTGTCTAATCTCGACGCCAAACTGCGTGTCCATATGCGCGCTGAAATCGGCGCTCTGCATAAGCGTATCGGCGTCACCACCGTCTACGTGACCCATGATCAGGTCGAAGCGATGACAATGGCTGATCGCGTTGTCATCATGCAGGGAGGGATAATCCAGCAGATTGCCGCACCTGACGAGTTGTTCAATAATCCTGCCAATCTGTTTGTTGCCGGCTTCATAGGCTCGCCGGGCATGAACTTCCTGAATGCGGAACTGCGCGACGGCAAGCTTACCGCTTTTGGCCAGCAGATTTCACTTCCGCGAGCCACCAGCGGTCAGGGGCCGGTGGTGGTGGGCCTTAGACCGGAACATCTCGTTCTGGGCGATGCCCCCGTCACCTTTGGTGTAAGGCCAACACTCGTCGAAAGCTTGGGATCCGAAAAGTACGTCTATTTCGACTCCGAAGGCGCCCGGATCGCTGATGGTGAAGAGGGCAAATCCAAGGGGCTGATTGCTCGCGTATCGCATACGGGCAGCCTGCCGCGGGACGAGGAGATCAGGCTTGGCTTTGATCCTGCTCAACTCTACCTTTTTGATCAAAAGACGGGTGAACGGCTATGATCCTTGTTACCGGATCGTCCGGGCGTGTCGGCCGCGCCGTAGTTGCAGCCTTGCGCGACAAGGGCCGGATGGTGCGGGGGTTTGATTTGCGTCCATCGGGAACAGGTGGAGACGAAATTATTGGCTCGCTTGAGGATGCAGACAGACTGGCGGAGGCTACTCACGGCATCACCGATATCCTGCATCTCGGCGCATTCATGTCCTGGGCTCCGACGGACCGTGATCTCATGTTTGCTGTGAATGTCGAAGGTACGCGCCGCCTGCTGGATGCCGCCTCGGCTACTGGCGTACGTCGTTTCGTGTTTGCCTCTTCCGGTGAGGTATATCCTGAAAACCGCCCGGAATTCCTGCCGGTAACCGAAGACCATCCGCTCAAGCCGAATTCACCCTATGGACTGAGCAAGCTGCTCGGCGAAGAACTGGTGCGCTTTCACCAGCGGGCCGGCTCGATGGAAACGGTGATCCTGCGTTTTTCGCATACGCAGGACGCTTCCGAATTGCTGGATGAAGACAGTTTTTTCTCCGGTCCACGCTTCTTCCTGCGCCCACGCATCCGCCAGCAAGAGAGTTTCGGGAACACGGCTGTCGCCGATCTTCTGAAGGCGAAGGATATCGGAGTGCCGGCCCATGTGTTGGCGCGCAACGAAAATGGCCGGCCGTTTCGAATGCACCTAACCGACACCCGTGACATGGTGACCGGCATTCTTCTTGCGCTTGATCATCCCGATGCGGCCGGCGGCACATTCAACCTGGGTGGAAATGAACCGGCGGATTTCGCCGAACTTCTGCCGCGTATCGCGACGTTGACCGGTCTGCCCATCGTGCCAGTCGATTTTCCCGGTGAGGGCGTTTATTACCACACCTCGAACAAGCGTATCAGAAACACGTTGGGGTTTGAGGCGGAATGGACGATCGACCGGATGCTGGAAGAGGCCGCCGCAGCAAGGCAGCGACGCCTCGCCGGGGAGAAGAGGCAATGAAACCTGAGACACCGGGTGGCACAGCAGCACTGGCGAAAGGCCTGACCCTTCTGGACATGGTTGCCGATGCGCCCGAGCCTTTGCGTTTTGCTGAACTCCTGCGCGCGTCCGGCCTGCCAAAACCCACATTTGCCCGTATCCTTCGCACTTTGATCGCCTATGGGCTGGTGCGCCAGGACGAAGCCCGCGGCACCTATGTCCTTGGCCAGCGGTTTCTCGAAATGTCCCACAAGGTCTGGGAGAGTTTTGATCTGGTCTCCGCTGCTACACCGGAGCTCGAACGGCTGGCGGTCGAACTCGGCGAGACAGTCGCATTGTGCCGGCTGGATGGCGTTATGGCGCAATATCTGGCCGAACGCTCGCCCAATGGACTGTCAGTGCGTGTTGAAGTTGGCCGCCGCGTGCCGCTGCATTGTACCGCTCCCGGCAAGGCCCTTCTCGCATTCCAGGACCCCGCGGTGGGACGGTCACTTACGGAACGCCTGACGCTGGACCGCCAGACGCCGCAGACGATCACCACTCTTGAAAGTTTGCAAGCTGATCTGACCCTGACGAGGGCACGCGGTTATTCGATTTCCTATGAGGAGCATCTGCTGAGTGTGAATTCAGTCGCTGCCCCCGTGATGGGACGCGACAACACGCCGATCGGTGTGCTGGTGGCGCTCGGCCCTTCATCGCGTCTTGAGGCATCCAATATTCACCCGGTGGGGCGCGAACTGATCGCGGCCGCCCGTCGCATAACCGGTGCTGCAGGCGCCGTTGCCATCAGCTCGCGGCCCCGGCCGCGCTCCACGACCGGGAAGCCTACGGCCGAGCTGAGCTGCATTCTGCCTTGGGGAGCTCAGCTGGGCGAAAGTCCGGTCTGGCATGAGGCCGAGAATGCGCTCTACTGGGTTGATATCCTTCACCCCGCCGTTCACCGTTTTGATCCCGCAACGGGTCGCAACGACACCTGTGAAACGGGCAAGCTTGTCAGCGCTGTCATTCCGGTCTCCAAGGGACGCCTGTTGGTTGCATCTCAGGACGGACTGGAATGGCTTGATTTTGCCTCCGGCCGCCTTGCGCCTTTTGTCAATACGGAGGCCGACCTTGCCGGCAACCGGCTGAACGACGCAAAATGTGGGCCGGATGGAGCGATCTGGGTTGGTTCGATGCGTATCGATGCCTCCAAGCAGACCGGTGCGCTCTATCGCATCGATGAAACTGGTGCGTTTGAACGAAAGGAAGGTGGCATCATCGTTTCCAATGGCCTTGGCTGGAGCCCGGATGGCCGAACTTTCTATTTCGTCGATACGGTGCCAGGTCTGATCCACGCCTACGATTTCAATCCCGCGACCGGCACGCTCTCGGCGCGTCGGGAATTTGCCCGCATTCCGGTCGCCGATGGTCGGCCCGATGGTCTTGCCGTTGATGCGGAAGGCGGCGTCTGGTGCGCAATCTGGGATGGATGGTGTGTGCGACGTTACCTGCCCAATGGCAAGCTGGATCAGGTAATCGACATGCCCGTGCCGCGGCCGTCGAGCATCGCATTTGGCGGACCGGACCTTTCCACGCTGTTCATCACCAGCGCACGCACACGCCTGCCTGCGTCGACACTGGCCGATGCGCCACTATCCGGCGGCTTGTTTTCCTGCCGTCCCGGTGTTGCCGGTGCGCACATTTCATTGTTTGGGGGAAATAATGAATCTTGAAACACTCTTTGGTTTGAAGGGGCGCACGGCACTCGTCACCGGTTCCAGCCGCGGCATTGGCGCGGCCATCGCGGAAGGACTGTCGGCTGCAGGAGCACATGTCATTCTGCATGGCACCAAAGCCGGCGGAGCGGCTCTCGTGCACCAACGCATCGTCGAAAACGGTGGCTCGGCACACGAACTGGTGAGCGACCTGTCGGCACCTGGTGCCGGCCGCGATCTGATCGAGCAGGCCGAAGACATCGCTCCCGTCGATATCCTGGTCATCAACGCCAGTGCTCAGATCAACGCAACTTTGCCGGATCTGAAGCCGGAGGATTTTGCCTTTCAAGTGGCGGTGAACTTCGGTTCGACCGTGGACATGTTGCAGACGGCACTGCCACTCATGGCTGCCCGCAAATGGGGAAGGGTGGTCTCCATCGGTTCGATTAACCAGCTTCGTCCAAAAGGTGTCGTAACCGCGTATGCGGCAACGAAAGCTGCACAACACAACCTCATCCAGAGCCAGGCGCGGGACTATGCGATGGACAATGTTTTGCTCAACACGCTTGCTCCCGGCCTGATCGATACCGACAGAAATGCCCATCGACGCGACGATGATCCGGAAGGATGGGCTGAATATGCCCGCACGCTGAACTGGATGGGACGGGCTGGTCGGTCTGAAGAAATGGTCGGCGCGGCAATCTTCCTTTCATCGCAGGCCTGCAGTTTCATGACTGGCGAGGCCGTTTTCCTGACCGGCGGTTATTGATGGATCTGCAGGCAAACTAATCGACCTGCGCCAGCGCGGACCGGCGGTTCATATCCCATCAAGACCTAAGTGCGCGGCTCGATTGGCAGGACATGAGACTGAGAACTGGCTTACGCCAGTTCCAGCAGGCGCATAATGTAGTATCCGCTATTGCTCGGGAAACTCCAGCCTGCGAACATCATAACCAAGCTGACTTGCTTTACGGACCATTGTCTTGAGTTTGGCTTTTGATGGAACTGTGCGCGCATAAATCCATAGATTGGTCATGTCGGGATCAGCGCTGATAAACCAGTTCTTGTCCGGTGATTTATAGAGGACCCAATAGTTGAAGGTGATCAGCAATGGATAGCGGACACGCATCTTGGCCTTGTCGCTGTCAAAATCGAGTATGCGCCCTGTTCCACGGACAGTCTTCAATCGACCCTGCGGATTACCGACGCGACATCCGTCTTCGACCATTACCTGATCTGGTGATTTGCCGCGGTGATATGAGGAATAGCCGGCGACGCAACCATCGGTCAGCCACATCGGCCGGCGACCGATCTCAAGCCATGTCCCGCGATAATGGTCAGCACCAACCTTGACCACTTCAGGCTCGGCTGCCGTAGCGGTGTGCGGCGCGAGTGTTCCGGCGAGCCAGAAGACGCCGACGAGGCATTTCCAAAAGTCCTGCATGTCATCCTCCAGTATATTTACCTAGCATTTCTCCCGGTTCGCGGGTTCCGCAACCGTCGACAAACCTGCGTATCGTATAGCGATGAGCGTCATCAGGCATGCGGCCGCGAAAATGTTGAGATCGAGAAGCACGGCAAGATCAGTATCACTCCAGCCGTGGAATGGCGGTCCACCGATATAGCGCGACAAAAGGAAGATGGCGAGAATGACAGCTGTCACACTGCGTTGAATCCATTTTTCTTTCGTTCGGAAAGAGACTGCCGCGAGCATGATACAGGCCCCGAAGAACAATTCCGTCCCGGAGCTTTCGCCAAATAACTTTGTCTCGAACAAGGTGTCAAATGCCCCCACGATGGGAAGCGAAATCCGCGCAATGATGGGCCAACGACGGGCGATGAACGGAATTGCCAAAAAGACCGGAGCCGCGAGCAGCGAACCAAGTGACGCAACGACGCCATCGCCGACGAGACACCAGACATAGACCGGATAAAATGGCTTGTTGAGACATATGACCCAAGCGATCGTAACCGTCGCCTGGGTAAGAGGATCGAGAGGAACTCGTTGCGCGCTCATAGCCTTGCCGGTTTCAGCAGATAATGGCCTACACCCCAGATATCGCCGTCATCGTGACCGAACAGGCCGGCGGTCGCGAGGAAGAACAGCCGCCAGCGGCGTAGCCAGAGGGGTGCGTCCTTGCCGTAAACCTCTGCGAAAATAGGTTCGATCTGATCGGACTCCCGGTCGAAATTGGCGAGCCAGTCGAGCGCCGTACGACGATAATGAGTTCCGGACCACCGCCATTCCTCCTCGACCGCGAACAGATCCTCGAAACGATGAGGCAGGTCATGTGCCGGCATGATACCGCCGGTAAAGAAATGATGGGCGATCCAGTCTGCCGGATCGTCGTGGTCGAAGCGGTAGGAGCGGTCCTTGTGAGTGAAGACATGCAGGAAAAGCCGACCTTCCGGCTTCACCCAGTCGCGGGCACGCTCAAAGAGCTTCCGCCAGTTGGACATGTGTTCGAACATTTCGATCGAGACGACACGATCAAAACGCTGTTCGATCGAAAATTCGTTCATATCGGCGGTTATCACCGACAGGTTGGAAAGTCCGCGCTGATTGGCCGTCGCCAGGATGAAGGCGCGTTGCGAGGAGGAGTTGGAAACGGAGACGATACGCGAGTTCGGAAACTGCGCCGCCAGATAAAGCGAAAGCGAGCCCCAGCCGCAGCCGAGTTCCAGGATCGTCATGCCATCCTCGATCGCGACATGCCTCACCGTTTCGGCGAGGGCATGAACCTCCGCTTCCTTCAGTGTCGTATATTCGGTCGGATAAAGGCAGCAGGAGTATTTTCGGCTCGGGCCGAGAACCCGCGAAAAGAAAGCCGCGGGCACTTCATAATGCTGGCGATTGGCCTCGTCCGCATGGATCGCCACCGGGTATTGGTTCATGGCATCGACAAACAGAGTTTCTTGGCTGGCCGCCGTGGCGGCGAGACGACGCTTGGTACGACCACAAAGGAAGTCGATACCCGCGAGCGTCATGCCATCGGTCAGAGGCGCGCGTTCGGCGGTGTTGATAGCGAAGGCCAGCATGTTCATTTCAACTCTCCTTCTGGGTGGATATCCTGCCTTCTGGGGCCGGGGAAAAAAGCATTCACACGCCGCTGCAGGGCGCGAAATTTCTGGCCGCGCGAGCGCAGCATATGGTCTTCGAGCGGTGGGATGCCTGAGAAATGCACGAGCAGCCAGTACATGAGGAGCGGCGCCAACAAGGACAGCCAGCTCGCAATGGATGAAGAGGCGGCAAACAGAAACCAGCAACACCAGAACATCCACTCGAAGAAGTAGTTCGGGTGGCGCGAATACCTCCAGAGGCCCGTCTCGCAGATCTCGGTCTTTGCCTGCGGCGTCTTTCGAAAGCGGCTTAGTTGCAGATCCGAGATTGCTTCGCCTGCGAGCGCCAAGACGGCGATGACGATGCCGACAAGGTCGAGGATGCGAGGGAAGGGCGCTTCGTTCGTGGCTGCCATGTAGACCGCCAGAACAAGAATGAAGGCGGCGAGAGCCTGGATTTGCAGAAAGACGAAGAGCCGCCAAGAGGCGTTTTCGCCCCATTCTTCGATGAATTTTGCATAACGGGGATCCTCGCCTGCTCCCCTGGTTCGGGACCCGATATGGCTACCCAACCTCAGTGCCCAGGCCGCTACCATCACCAGAATTGCAACGCGCCGCTCGGAATCTCCATCGGCGAAGAGCGCCGAGAGGATCCCACCTACACCGACAGCAAATGACCAAATCGTATCGATCCATCCACTCAAGCCGGTCGCGCGCTGGATAGCCCATGCGCCAGCCATGGCCAATGACAGCCAGAATGCGATGACGATCAGCAGAAGCATGTCCATGGGCTCCTCCCAAGGCAAGGTCTCATTGCCTTCACTGAGATCTACGGAGAAAAAGCCCATCCAGTTTCATGACAATCAGAAAAAATCGAAAAATTCTTCTCCTCCGGGAAACTAAAAGCCGGAAGCGCTCGTAACCTCTTGCAGATGCATCGAAGCAATCCTCGCAACTGATGGAGGGAGAACTGCATGAGTTGGTCAGACGAGGTCACCGGGACGCAACTTGATCTTTCGCAGGCGCCCGCAGAATTCGGCTGGGCGGGCACCATGCTTGAGAGGTTCTTGGCGGGTGTGAGCTACGGCCATATCAAGATCGTGCTTCCATCCGGTCAGGTCATCAACAAGCAAGGTGTTCAGCCCGGTCCCGAGGCGATCATACTGATCCGAAATTGGCGGATGTTGCGTCGGGTGATTGCGGCAGGCGATATCGGATTTGCGGAAGGCTTCATCGAAGGTGACTGGACAACGCCCGATCTGACGGCGGTCATCCGTTTTGCGGCCAGGAATGGAAAGGCACTGACGCCGGCCATCGAAGGCGGCTTGCTGATGCGTGCCGTCAACCGCATGAAGCATCTGTTTCGCGCCAACACGAAGCGTGGCAGTCGCAAGAATATCGAAGCGCATTATGACCTCGGCAATGACTTCTATGCGCTGTGGCTTGATCCCTCCATGCTCTATTCTTCAGCGATCTTCGAAGAGACGACGCGAACTCTGGAGGAGGCGCAGAGCAGAAAACTGGACCGTATCGTCGAGAAACTCACGCTTGCGGGCGGAGAGAGCGTTCTCGAGATCGGCTGCGGCTGGGGCGCACTTGCCACTCATCTGGCAAAGTTGAACCGCTCGAAGGTAACCGGGATCACCTTGTCGCCCTCTCAGCTTTCATGGGCGAACGGTGTTGTCGGACAATCCGGCTTATCAAGCGACGTCACGCTCCTTCTCCAGGATTATCGCGACACCGACGGGCAGTTTGACCGTATCGTTTCCATCGAAATGTTCGAGGCCGTTGGCGAGGCCTATTGGCCGAGCTATTTCGATAGTTTGAAACGTTGCCTGAAGCCCGGCGGTCGTGCCGTTCTGCAGATAATCACGATAGAAGAAGAGCGGTTCAGGACATATCGGGGAAGCACCGATTTTATCCAGCAATACGTGTTCCCCGGCGGTTTCCTGCCATCGGACAGTGCCTTGTCGGCGTCTGTCGCTCGATCGGGTCTGGCTGTCTGCGAGATCGAGCATTTCGGGGCTTCATATGCCCGGACGCTGGCGGAATGGCGAATTCGTTTCGAGGAGCACTGGCCACAGATCGCCGCACAAGGTTTCGACGAGCGATTTCGGCGTCTGTGGCTCTACTACCTTTGTTACTGCGAGGCAGGGTTCGAGGAAGGGACGATCAATGTCGGGCTCTACACGATCGAGCATGCATCGATGCCGCGAGAAGGAGGTCTGTCGTGAAAAAGATGAGTGTAATGATGATCGGTGCTTGCCTCACATGGGGAGCGGCCGCCCATGCCGCCGATATCGACGGCCAATGGGCCCGCGGCGATGGAAACGCCAAGGTGACGATCGCGCCATGCGGATCCGACATCTGCGCGGTCAATACCTGGATAAAGCCGGGCACGCCGAAAGAGAAGGAAGGCGACAAGCTGGTCATGAGCATCAAGCCTGATGGTGACGGCATCTATTCCGGCAGCGCGTTCGATCCGCAGCGGGACCTGACCTACCGGCTCACCGTGACGGTCAAGGGAGACAGGATGACGACGAAGGGCTGTATCGTTGCCGGCCTGTTGTGCAAGGGCATTGACTGGACCCGGATCGATTGAGTGCACCTCAAGAGGAAATGCCGATGAAAAGGTATCTTGTCGCCTACTTGGTAACGTTGATCACGATGGTTTTGATTGATGCCGTGTGGTTGAGCATCATGGCGGACCGCCTCTACCGCCCGGTGATTGGGGACATGCTGGCGCCGGAATTCCGGCTTATCCCGGCGATAATGTTTTATCTGATCTATCCGGCTGGACTGGTGTTTCTGGCAGTTCGGCCGGCATTCAGGCAAGGAGCGCTTTCTACCGCGGTCCTCTCTGGTGCCGTCCTGGGCTTTACTGCCTATGCAACCTATGACCTGACCAATCAGGCAACATTGATACGCTGGTCGACAGCATTGACGCTCGCTGATCTTTGCTGGGGTACGTTCCTGTCTGCAATTGCGACTGGTACCGGTTACGGGATAACCACGCGCCTTTTCGGCGGCTTCACTTCGGAAGGGCGCGGCTTGTAATGGGATTTCCTTATCACGATGCTTCTTTGGGAATACAGGCGGTTTTCTTGCCGAAAACAGTCTCGCCGGGCACTCTTGAGCATGCCGACGACAGTCACGCGAAATAAAAGGCTTCCGGCCCACGAGGCCTTTTTCTAGTCGTCGCCGGTGTCTGGAACGTTACGATGATGGTGCACTTCAGGTCGTGCCGGCCTCGGAACAGGTGTCCGAACCAGCCCCTGTTTATCACCAGATGCCGGCCCAGCAGAAGAACATTGCCGTCCCAGATAGTTCGTGGGCGGAATTGTCGAGCTACCAATCGGCAAGGCCGAGAACGAGAAAGGCTGGCATTGCAACCGGCAAGAGGGACGCTTACCGACGATTGATGCAGCCGCATGCGCCGGCCGATCCCGTCCTAGGCTACGGGAAATGGCCGGCCGGCGCATTATGAGATGACCTCAGGCGGTGAGGTGCTGGTCGAAGAAGCTGTTGAGCTTGTCGAACGGGATCAGATCGACGCGGTCGTAGAGATCGACATGGCCCGCTCCCTTGACCCATACCAGTTCCTTCGGCTCGGACGCGCGCTTGTAAGCGTCTTCGCTAAATTCCTTCGAATGGGCCTGGTCGCCGGAGATGAACAGCATCGGACGAGGGAAGATCGTCTCGATGTCGTTGAACGGATAGAAGTTCGCGAATTTGACGATACTGCTCATCGTCGGCTTCGTTGTCGTCTGGGGCGTGGCGCCGGCGGGGGTAAACTCGCCCCGCGGCGTGCGGTAGAAATCGTAGAATTCGCGCTGCACCGGATCTGTGTCTGCCGTAAGGGCGAGCGTCGTTCCGCCGACATACTCGATTGCTCCACCGTCGGCTTCAGCCCAGCGCTGCTCGGCCGCTGCTGCGATGAACTGCTTGCGCTGCTCGACCGTCTGCGACTTGTTCAGGGCATCACGGAAGGCAGCTCCCATATCGTACATGCTGACGGTGGCAATTGCCTTGATGCGCGGATCGATCTTGGCGGCGCTGATGACAAAGCTACCACTGCCGCATACCCCGATCGCGCCGATCCTTTGGCGATCCACGAAGGCATGCGAACCGAGGAAATCGATGCCGGCACTGAATGCCTCGGCATAGACTTCAGGTGACACAAGGTTGCGAGATTGCCCTTCGCTTTCGCCCCAGAAAGGCAGATCGATTGACATGGCGACAAACCCCTGCTCGGCCATCTTGGTGGCATAGAGGTTGGCGCTCTGTTCTTTCACCGCACCCATCGGGTGGCCGACGATGATGGCGGGGTTCTTCGTCACCTGATCGAGATCCTTGGGGAGATAGAGGTTGCCGGCGACATGGGTATGGTACTGGGTTTTGAATGTGACCTTCTGAAGGGTCACCCTGTCGCTGGTGTAGAAATTGGCGGCGCCGTTGGACATGTCTTGTGCCTCTGCAAAATTGGTGTCGAAAATGGACATCATGCCGAGAGCGGCAGCAGCGGCGCTCGACATCTTCAGGAGATCGCGTCTGTCGATGCTGGAGTTCAGGGGCTGCGCGTCATCGAGTGCTTGCTTGTTAGTCATTTGCTGTCTCCTTCATATGTTGAGTTTGAAATTGGGCCACGGTGGCATCGGCGGGAGCGTTCAGATCGGAATGATGCGAAGTGGGAACTCCCCTCGGATGAAAAGCGGATCGAAACCGACATCGAAGCGGCCGAGACGGATCAGCCCTCTCGAATAGCGGTAGTCCGCGTGGAAGAAGGCGAGATTGCCCCAAGGCGCGTAATAGGCGATGTCGCCTGGACGCCCGTCGCCAAACGGGACATCCTGATGTTTGGTCAGCTTGCGCGGCAGATACGCGATCTTTTCGTTGGTCGAGTAGTCCTCGATCTTGAGATCGAGCGGCAGCAATCCGAAAAGCTCCAGCGACGCCGGGCTTTCGTCGAGGGTTGCTGCCATCTGGTGATCGCTGAATGTCATCTTGAACTTCATGGCGCGTCCTATTTTATTCGACTGTGCGTGTGACCACGCCGGAGCTGAAGCCATGGCGACCATCGCTACGATCGCGGAACGGCGGTCGATCATGGCCAGACCCTTCGTGCCATCGGCCCGGCCGCGAATGCGAGGGTCGATGAAGCGGCAAGGAGCAAAGCGGCGAGCAGAAATGTCGTCCCCCAGCCGGCGCTGTCGAACAGTATCCCTCCGAATGAAGCGCCCAGTGTAATGGCCAACTGGATTGTCGCGACCTGCAGGCCGCCGCCCGCCTCAGCATCGTCGGGCATCGTCCGGGTCAGCCAGGTGCCCCAGCCGACAGGCGCGGCTGTGGCGAACAATCCCCAAGCTAACAGCAGGAGAGCTGTGGCCGTGACCGATGAGCCGAAAGCGATCAATCCGAGTGCAATCACGGCCATGATGAGAGGGATCGCACCGAGGATACTGAACAGCCGCTTCTGGAGAAGGTGGCTCACCCCATATGTCCCAGCGACACCCGCGAGCCCCATCAACAGGAGCAAAAGCGAGAGTGTGGAGATGGACACGTTCGTCACGGTTTCCAAAAAGGGGCGCAGGTAGGTGAACAGTGCGAACTGGCCCATGAAGAGCAGCATGATGGACGCCATGCCAATAGCGACCTGAGAATGGGTGAGCAGCCTGAAGACGTTGCTCGGGCCTTCGCTGCGTTTCGGCGGTAACGAGGGAAGGCTGACCCACTGCCAGACGAGAGACAACAGCGCCAGCGGCACGACCGCGAAGAATGCTCCACGCCAACCGACATAGTTCCCGAGAAAACTGCCGAGCGGCGCAGATATCGTCGCCGCAATGGCATTGCCTGCATTGAGCATCGCCAGTCCCTTGGGAACAGATTGTTCGGGTACCAGCCGCATGACGACCGCCGCCGACATCGACCAGAAGCCGCCGATCGCCACGCCGAGCAGAGCGCGGCCTATCATCAGCACCAGATAGTTCGGGGCGAAGGTTACGATAGTTCCGGAGACGATCAGGAACAGCGAAAACGACGTCACCACCACACGCCGGTCGATCCGCTGCGTCAGTCCTGCAACGAAGAGACTTGTCACCACCGCGAAGACGCCGGAAATCGAGATCGCCTGGCCCGCATGTCCTTCGGTCACATCGAGATCTGTGGCGATCGGCGACAGAAGGGCGACAGGCATGAATTCCGATGCGATCAGGACGGCGACGCAAAGCGCCAGCGAGAAGACAGCGCCCCAGGCAGCAACCGTTACTTTGGTGTCTGGCGCATTTTCGAGTATCGCGTCTGGCCCGAATGGGCCGATGTCGTCTGTTCTTTGCTGAGCTTGATAGGTCATGGCCGAAATATAGTCTGACGCAACTATCATGATTAGCCATTGCAATCCTCTTGGACTTATCGATTTATGACATGAATGACTAAGCTTGAGGGCTGCTGATGAAACGCGAAGACCTGAATGACATGCTTTGGTTTCTGGCGGTTGCCGAGGAGCGCAGCTTCACGAAAGCCGCGGCCAAGCTCGGAACGTCTCAATCGACGATCAGCCACACGATCAAGCGGCTTGAGGCTCGCATGGGGTTGCGACTTTTAACCCGCACGACACGTAACGTTTCCCCTACAGAAGCCGGCGAAAGGTTGATACGTTCGCTGGCACCGAGGATCGAAGAACTCGAAACCGAAATCGACGAACTGATGGAGATCCGGGACAAGCCGTCCGGGACCGTTCGGATCACCCTGTCGGACTATGCGCAGGAAAGCGTGGTATGGCCAAAACTTCGGCCCGTTCTGCGCCATTATCCCGACGTCAGGGTCGAGCTCAATATGGACAACGGGTTCCGAAACATTGTCGAAGAGAAGTTCGACGCGGGTGTTCGTCTTGGCGAGAGCGTCGACAAGGACATGATCGCCGTCCGAATTGGTCCCGACTGGCGCCTGGTCGCAGTCGCCTCTCCAGAATATCTGGCGGCGCATGCTGCTCCCAGAACACCCCAGGATCTGGTTGGCCACGACTGTATCAACCACCGGCAGGCTAGCGCTGGCGGGCTCTATGCCTGGGAGTTTGGAAAGGATGGCCGGGAAGTCCGTGTTCGAGTCGACGGACAGCTGATTTTCAACACGTCCTATGCGATGATAGACGCCGCGGTCAGCGGCTATGGCATCGCTTACGTGCCGGAAAGCCTCGTCGTGGACGAGATCGCTTCCGGGCGGCTTGTCCAAATCCTGGATGATTGGTCCCCGATGTTTCCGGGCTACTATCTCTATTATCCGAGCCGCCGGCAGAACTCGCCGGCATTCAAGGTGATTGTCGATGCCCTGAAGGTTTGAGCTTTCGCCTTGCACGCCCGCACCTTCCCAGTGGCATCGGCTTGGCGAGCCAAAGGGGCGTGTCACCATCAACATCGGTGTGATGACAGTGCAAGGTGAGCTTTCTCAGTCGGCCCTTTTCACAGTCCGCCGACCAAGCGCTATACATTGCAAAAGCTGGCGGGCTTGATCGCTTCGCTGCGTCCGCCGTCGATATGAGACAGCGGGTTGTTGATAGTGAATGCTCATCGGCTTGATCTGCAGATCCCCTTACTTGAGCGCAACGTCACAGTTGGCCAGCCAATGAAACAAACACGGATTATCGCTCGTTTATGTGTTGCGAGCGCACGTCAACTCGAGCGCCCCGACAGGTAAAGGTTTATGGGGCACTGCCTTGTTTGGTTGGAGTAGCACACTAATTCACATGGTCTCAAGGAGAGCACATGACAGAACTTAAGACGGAAAAAGCACGGACAGGCGTTGAAGGTCTGGATGATATTCTTGCCGGAGGCCTGACCCGTCGTCATGTATTCCTGCTTGAAGGATCTCCTGGTGCCGGAAAGACGACTATTGCGTTGCAGTTTCTCCTTGAGGGCGCCTCACTCAAGGAGCGGTGTCTTTATATCAGTCTGTCCGAGACGGAAGACGAGCTTAGGGATAGTGCACTCTCACATGGCATCGACTTTGGCGACACGATCGAAATTTTTGAGCTAGTTCCACCCGAAAGCCTCCTCGACGAGGATCAGCAGCAGAGCTTGCTCTATTCGTCTGATCTGGAACTTGGCGAAACAACTAAGCTGATCTTCGAGGCATTTGAGCGCGTAAAGCCGCATCGTGTCGTTATCGACAGCCTGTCCGAAATCCGCCTCCTTGCACAAAGCTCGCTTCGCTATCGCCGGCAGATTTTGGCGCTCAAGCATTACTTCTCGCGCTCAGAAGCAACGGTTCTGTTGCTCGACGATATGACATCCGATCAGTTCGACAAGACGGTCCACAGCGTCGTTCATGGTGTTGTTCACCTGGAACAGCTTGCTCCAGACTATGGGGCGGAACGCCGGCGGCTGAGGGTCATCAAATATCGTGGCCAAGCCTTTCGCGGTGGCTATCATGACTTCATTATCAGGACAGGCGGCGTAGCCGTCTTCCCTCGCTTGAGGGCCGTCGAGCACAGGATCGACTTCGAGCGCACAACATTGAAGAGTGGTATTGCCGAATTTGACGACCTGCTTGGCGGTGGCATCGAGCGAGGTTCCAGCACGCTGCTGATAGGCCCGGCCGGCACGGGCAAGAGCTTCTTTTCTCTGCAGTTTGTAGAGTCCGGCATCAGACGCGGAGAAAAAGCAGCGGTGTTTCTTTTCGACGAGGAGCTTGGCTTGCTGTTCGCGCGGACCAAGGCCATGGGCCTCGATCTCGAACAGATGCGAGACGAAGGTCTCCTCCACATCGAACAGCTCGATGCCGCAGAGCTTTCGCCCGGCGAATTCGCACAGCGCGTCCGTGATCGGGTCGCGGGTTTCGATGCCAAGACCGTCGTCATCGACAGTATCAACGGATATCAGGCATCCATGCCTGGCGAAAATGCTCTGATCCTGCACATGCACGAGCTGTTGCAGTATCTTAATCGACAGGGCGCCAACACATTCCTCACCGTGGCACAGCATGGTCTTGTCGGGGACATGAAGTCGCCGGTTGATGTGACCTACCTTGCAGACACGGTCATCTTGCTCCGCTATTTCGAAGCCATGGGTAAGGTCAGGCGTGCTATTTCGGTGATCAAAAAACGTACTGGCAGACATGAGGACACGATACGCGAATTCAAGATCAGCAATGCTGGCCTTACCGTCGGCGAAGCGCTTTCCGGCTTTCAGGGCGTGCTACGCGGCGTGCCGACCTTTGTCGGTGAACGCGGCCCTCTGATGGCGCTTTCTGACGAGGACCGCAACAATTCCTAATCGCAACGCCATTGGCCTGATCCATGCCCCGCGCGGCCGCGATGCTCAGATCGCTGCCTCCCTCCTTGCAGCAGCAGGTATCGAAAGTCGCGTCATCCCAGACCTTGTCGGGTTTGTCGAGGCGCTTGGTGACGACGTGTCTTTTGCCGTCGTCACGGAAGAGGCGCTGCGATCAAGCGACTTGCGCGCGCTTTCGGCTTGGATCGAGAGGCAGCCAAGCTGGTCCGATCTTCCTTTCATTATCCTGACAAATCGCGGCGGAGGGCCGGAGCGCAATCCGGCTGCATCTCGCCTGTCGGAAGTGCTCGGCAATGTCAGCTTCATCGAGCGGCCGTTTCACGCCACAACATTCGTCAGTGTCGCCCGTTCAGCATTGCGGGGACGACGTCGCCAATTCGAGGCGCGCCTCAGGATCGAGGCGCTCGACGAAGGTGAACGGCGCCTGCAGACTGCACTGGAAGCTGGCCACCTTGGTGCCTGGGAGCTTGACCTCGCCACAATGGTACTGACGACGTCGCCGACATGTCGGAGCGTTTTTGGTCGTGGCTCAGAGGAGCATTTCACTTACGAGGACCTGATTGCCAGTATCCATCCCCACGACATCGAGCGAATGAAAGCGTCGGTTGATCTGACGATCACAACAGGCCGAGACTATTCGATCGATTACCGCACGATCTGGCCGGATGGCTCGCAACACTGGGCAGAGATTCGTGCACAGCTCTATCGGGACCGTGCCGGCCAAGCCATCAAACTGGTCGGCGTATCGGCAGACATTACAGACCGTATTCGCCAGGAGGAGCAGCAGCGTCGTCTGAACGAAGTGCTGGAGGAAAGGGTTCTTGAACGAACGAAGGAGCTCGAAGACGCCCACGCCATCGTCATGGCAGAGATCTCGCAGCGCCAGCACGCAGAGGAGCAATTGCGCCAGGCCCAGAAGATGGAGGCGATTGGCCAGCTGACCGGCGGTGTTGCGCACGATTTCAACAATCTGCTGATGGCGGTGCTTGGTAATCTCGAGCTCTTGCGAAAGCATGATGCCGGAGATGCCAAGGCAGAAAGGCTGATCGACGGAGCCATGCAGGGCGCTAGGCGCGGCGCATCGCTTACCCAGAGACTGCTGGCCTTTGCCCGCCGGCAAGATCTCCAGATCGGTCCGGTAGATCTGCGTGGACTTGTGTTTGGCCTGGAGGATTTGCTGAAGCGCTCGGTGGGTACCACCATTCTAATCCAAATTATCGCTCCGGACCATCTGCCATCGGTGTCCGCGGATGCGAACCAGGTCGAACTCGCCCTCCTCAATCTTGCCGTCAATGCCCGAGACGCTATGCCGGGAGGCGGCTCCCTGCGGATCGAGCTCAGGCAAGCGGAACAGGTCACTCCCCATGGGACACTTTCGGCTGGCCGCTATGTTGTTGTGTCCGTCACCGACCAGGGGGTGGGCATGGACGCAGCAACTTTGAAAAAATCCGTCGAACCGTTCTTTTCGACCAAGGAACTTGGCAAGGGCACAGGTCTTGGCCTTTCGATGATCCATGGGCTGGCACTGCAGCTCAAAGGCGATCTGAAGCTGACCAGCAAAGTGGGTGTAGGCACCACCGCCGAATTGTGGATCCCCGTCTCGAATGACGACGAAATCCGGCCGGATGTCGCTAAGATGGCGGTTGAGGAGGCCGCAGCCGCAGCAAGGCCCTTGCGGATCCTGCTTGTCGATGATGACGCGCTTATCGCCATGAGCTCAGCGGACATGCTAACCGATCTGGGACACGATGTCGTCGAGGCGCATTCCGGCCGCGAGGCGCTCGAGTGTCTGGGTGATGGCAACGGCTTCGACCTGATGATCACCGATTTTTCTATGCCAGGAATGAACGGCGGTGAGCTTGCAATGGCGGCGAGAGCCGTGCTGCCCAGCCTGCCAATCCTGATCGCTTCCGGCTATGCGGAGTTGCCGCCGGGCGTGGGGCTCGATTTTGCGCGCCTTGGAAAGCCCTACACCCAAGACCAGCTTTCAGCCGAAATCGGGAAGTTGACCACCCACTGAACAGTCAGCCCTGTTGCTTCATTACAAAACAGGGCGCGGTCTATGCTGATCATCGAATAGTGATGCACAGATCACGCACGCACAATCGGTTTTCATCGCAGTGTCTATCCGCTACCCCAAGCTACCGGTTCGTACGACCCTCCAATCCGGTCTGCCTAGGTTATAGGGCCAAGGATGAACCTCGCGGTCATTGAAATAGACAACCTGTTCAAGAAGCGGAAATTCTTCGCGATCTCGTGTGACGTCGCCCATCCAGGCCGTCAGATAGCCGTCGCCGCCTTCATAGCCCAGTTCGGCCACCCAGACGGGTTTGGAGAATTCTTCGACAAGGCCGTATCCCTGAAGGAGATTGTCGCTGAAGCTGCGCGGATTTCCGTAGGCAATCCTGTCGAATGCCTCGAGCCCGAAAACCGACAGGCCGACATAATCGACGTAATTGCTGCCGGGATAATAGTCCCGCAAGCCGGGAACGCCCTTGGGCGACCACATCAACTGCGCTTTCGGCGCTTCCTTTCTGACGATATCCATCATTCTGCGGTAGGCGGTTATATAGGCGTCAGGCCTCCAGCCTGCCCAGGAGAAGCGACTTTCATGATCTTCCATTTCCTGCGCCCAGCGAACGACGGCCGGGCTCTTCATCTGCCCGATCAGATGTGCGATTTCGCGCATGTTCCGATCGTATGTGCCATTGAGGATACGTGTCTGGAGTTCGCCGGAAGTGAGACGGAAATTTTCGTCCCATGACCACGGCTCCACGGTGATCAGCAGGTTACGCTTGCGTTGCAGGGCATAAGCGTCGGCTGCGGGTAATGACGACAGGTCTACATCCTCCCAGGGCATGAACAGCGCCTCGGTCGTTACATTCGCCTGTTCGGCAAAATCTCCGTGCGGATCATAGGCGCCGAACCTCAGTCCCGGCGTATGCACTGTCGGACGTTTGTCCCGGATACGGCTACCGGCGGTCGCCGATAACAGGTTTTCCCCCTGTGCGAGGGCAAAATGACAGGCGCCAGCCACTGCAATGGTCGCTATGCCTGCTCCGACGAATTGTCGTCTGTCGATCGATTTCATAACGGGCCTCCTTTCCGTCAATTTCCAGATGTTGATGCCTGCCACTGGCGAATATGCGATGCGACCGTGTCGGCGCTGACAATCTTGGCAGATTCATCGCCCTTACGCTCCGGCGCATGGCGGAACACATACCAGTGACCGAAGGGATGGCGCCGCTGGAAGATGGTATCGCCGATCCTGACATGGCCGAAACAGGTCGCAGCGCGCGCGTTGCCGTTGCTGGCATACCATTTTGCCAGAATGCAGAGCTTTCCATTGTCATCAACGACCCAGTGTCCCTGGCCCACCGACGGCTTGCCGCCTTCACGTGTATAAGCGGAGAAACGATTGTCACCGGTATCGAACCGTCCTCCGCCCGCACTCCAAAGCCAAGTCCTGTCGCCATATATCGCCTTCAGTTCCGAGGCCGGAACGGGGGCGGTCGGCGGCGGTGTAAACGTCTTCTCGGCCAGGGCAGGCAAAGGCCCCAGGACGGTGACGAGGAAGACGCCAGCCAGCCATAGATGTTTCTGTTTCATTGTCTCCTCCTTGTTCTCAACGCAAACATCCGGGTGAGAAACCGGCCTAGATATCCTGTTGCGCACCAAAGCCGTTCCAGTGGAAACGGAACGTCGTGATCTTGGTCCGGCTGCGATGACCGGCGCCTGCCACGGTGAAGCGTGTTTCGCTGAAGCTGACGATGTTCTGGCCGTAGGAAAGTGCCTCGACGGAGCCTACGGCGTGTTGGCCCAGTTGCCCGCCGCCGACGAGAACGGCAGCGACAGCACAAAGGGATGCCATCGTGATGCCTTTGGCCCGCGCCACTGTAAGCATGCCGTTTTCCCGGCCATGCCTGAAGGCGATCAATGTCGCAACTGTCGCATAGGCAAGCGTGTTGATCGCTGCGAAGATATAGAAACCACGCGTCTCGTTCACCTCCGGTGCGCAGACCATGACCGCCGCGCTGCAGGCAGCCAGGCCGAGATAGGGAAGAATGATCCTTGTCGGTAGCATTCGCGACTGCTCGCCCTTGGGAGTAATGCGGAAGTCGACAAAGCGGCTGCTGAGGGTGTCACGAACCGCCATCAGGGTACCGGCCAGCGACCATGGCCAGCGGACCAAAAGGAAGAGCATGCCCTCCCAGCCGAACAGTTTGGCACCGCATGGACGATAAAGCCCCGTCGAACGCCAGAAGAATGCCAGCCCGACGAGCACGATCTAGAGGGGCATGAAATGCTGCAGAAACTGCGCATAGCTTACCTCCGCGAATGCACGACCGGTCGCCAGCGAAAGGAGCGGCATGGCAAACATGACCGCCATGAAGAGGGAAAACAGCGGATACCACAGTTGCGAAAAGACGAACTGAAACCTCAGCCTTGAAGGCAACCTGCCGATCAGATGCGGCGAATATTGCAGCAGCAGGCTCGTCAGGCTGCGTGACCACTGAAATTCCTGGACCGCAAGGTCTGCGAAGGTGGCAGGGCCGTCGCCGTGAGCGATCGCATCGACGGCGTGAACACCACGCCATCCGCCGGCATTCATCATCAAAGTGGTGGAATGATCTTCGGCAAGTTCCGGACCCAGTCCGCCGATCTGTTTCAGCGCCTTCGTACGCACGGCATAGTGGGATCCGATGCATAGTGGCGCCCATCCATTATTGTATCCGACCTGCAAGGCGCCGTGCAGGCTCGCTTCTACGTAAAGCCGGCCGCGCGCTGCCCAACTTTCTTTCGCATTGGCATCACATATGCTCGGCGCAGAGACATAACCGACTGCCGGATCGGAGAAGGGCTTCATCACTTCTCTCAGATAAGTGAGTTCCGGCACGTGATCCGCATCGAACTGTGCAACGAAGTCATATCGGTCATAACCGTACTGATCGTAGAAATAGGCGAGATTGCCTTCCTTGCAGCGCGTGCGGCGCGGCCATTCGGACCTATGATATGCTTCCACGCCCTTGCGCGTGGAAATGAACACGCCGCGCTCACTGCAAAATTTTCGCGTCTCTTCGGATGGGTCCTCGTCGGCCAGCCAGACATCATAGTCCATTTCGACCTGGTCAAGCATGGCAAGCAGGGTCCGGCGCACGACGCTGAAGGGTTCTGACGGGGCCTTGGTGACCACCATGGCAATCCGTCCATTCGGGGGCGGGACGGAGGCCTTCATACGTCGTGCGCCGAAGAAGATTGCGATGAAATAGAATGGGATGAGTGTGATCCAAGCGAGAATGACGCTCATCGATATGAACAGCGGCCAGTTGCCGACATGTTCCGGCTGCAGCCACCAGAGCCAGAAATAGATGACTGCAGCAAGCCATATGAACGCACCAATACCGTAGAAAAGCTTTTGCCGCCCGCAGAAGACGGGTTCAAGCATCGACTGATCGACGATGTTCTGCTGCCGGGCCGGGATGTCGATCTTTCTCATCATCGGACAATCTCCAGACCAAATGTCGGGCCGGCCGTGCGGATGATTGTGGCGAGGTCGGAGCGCCAGGGCACAAAGCCCAGCGTTGAATGCGCCATGGCCGTATCGGCAAACAGGATCGGCGGATCCCCCACACGCCTTGGGTGAAAGGCGACCGGAACCTGCAGCCCCGTGAGGTGGGATATGGACTGCAGGATCTCTCGGATTGACGTCCCACGCCCCGAGCCGAGATTGACGCGAAGCGTATCGCCTCCGGCGAGAAGATGACGTACTGCGGCGACATGGGCATCGGCGAGATCGGACACGTGGACATAATCCCTGACACAGGTGCCGTCGGGGGTGTCGTAGTCAGTGCCGAATACTTCGAGCAGGTTCAGCCGCCCTGCAGCGGCCTGCAACGCGCGGGGGATCAGGTGTGTCTCGGGCTCGTGCCGTTCGGAAAGATCTCCTGCAGAATCTGCTCCGGCGGCATTGAAGTAACGCAGGGCCACGTAGCTAAGTCCGTAAGCGCTGCCGTAATCCTCGAGCGCATGCTCGAAAACGAGCTTGGTACGGCCATAGGGGTTAATCGGCTTCTGCTCGCAGTTTTCGCGGATCGGAAGCTGATGCGGCACCCCATAAGTCGCACAACTGCTGGAGAAGACCATGTGACCTACGCCGGCCGCCAGGCATGCATTCAGCAGTGAAAGACCGCCGATGACGTTGTTGCTGTAATATTTGCGCGGATCGTTGACGGATTCGCCGACATAGGCATTGGCGGCACAGTGGATCACACAGCGCACATGGAAACGCTCAAGGTTTTGCCGAAGTCTTTCAAAATCTGCTATATCGAGCCGGATCAGCGGCCCCCAGCGAACTGCGTCGGCGTGACCGGTGGAGAGATTGTCGAGGGCAATTACCTGGAAACCAGCTTCCGCAAGCGCCTTGCAGACATGGCTGCCGATGAAACCTGCTCCTCCGGTCACGACGACGGTATCGGTCATGTCAGGCGACCTCCACCGGCTGGGCTGGTGTCGCTGAGCGAAGGACGCCGTCAAAATAGCCGATCGTGCGGGAAAGGCCCTCACGAAGCGGCACGCGAGGTTCCCAGCCGAGCTTTTCGCGCGCAAGGCCAATATCCGGGCGGCGTTGTTTGGGTCATCGATCACTGCGGGCATGTGGATGATCCGTGAGCGCGAATTCGTTAGTTCCAGCACGAGTTCGGCGAGCTCAATGACGGGTATTTCGACCGGATTGCCGAGATTGATCGGCCCGATGACGTCGGGGCCGGCATTGGAGAAACGAATGAAGGCTTCGATCAGGTCGTCGACATAGCAGAGCGAGCGTGTCTGCATGCCGTCTCCATAGATCGTGATATCCTGGTTGGTCAGGGCCTGGACGATGAAGTTCGAAACGACCCGGCCGTCATCGAGGCGCATGCGCGGCCCATAGGTGTTGAATATTCGGCCAACCTTGACGTCGGTCCGGTATTTGCGGTGGTAGTCGAAAAGCAGTGTTTCGGCGCAGCGTTTGCCTTCGTCATAGCAGCCACGCGGGCCGATCTGGTTGACGTTGCCGCAATAAGTTTCCTGCTGTGGGTGCTGCAGCGGATCGCCATAAACCTCGGATGTGGACGATTGTACGATGGTTGCACCGTGCAGCCGGGCCAGTTCGAGGCCATGAAGCGCTCCGAGCACGCCAGTCAATAGCGTGCCGACAGGATCACGTTGATAGTCCGGTGGCGAGGCAGGGGAGGCGAAATTGAAGATCAGAGAGACATCGGCATCATAGGCATCGCGGACATCCTGTTCGATGACACTGAAATCCGGGTTGGACATCAGGTGGCTGACGTTACTACGGCGCCCGGTCGAGAAATTGTCGGAACAGATGACGCGATGGCCATCCTGAAGAAGTCTTTCACATAGGTGCGATCCCAGAAAGCCCGCGCCGCCCGTCACGAGCACGTATCGTGGCAGAGGCCTTGTTGCAATATCCGCCAGACCTGGAGCCGTAATCCCGATTTTACGCATAAACCTACCTCCTCCGGCAGACGCGGCCTGCCGGTCGATATTTCCAGAGTTGAAAGGAGCAAGCGGGTTCGCTTGGATGCTATCTGCGTGGTTCGTTTGAAGAAAACCCTGGAAAACTTTAACGCTCTCTTAACCGAATTAGCTGCCTAAATTTTGATCTCGTCAAACAAAAAACTCCATGATTACACGAATTTAGGAGGGGATTAAGGTTAATTGCCGAGGCGGATTAACCCGTATGGGCTAGGCTTTCTGCCAGGTGTTCCATGCGTGCATGATTTGCTAATGTAAACGGATTAGCCTAGGCGGCGATTACAGTTGAACACCCCGGAGCCCATCGTGAGCAGGAACAGCAATTCAATTCGTCCAATGTTTTTTGCCGGATTGTGCGCGGTCCTCTCATCCTGCTCGGTCGTGGATGGCGACGTGGCAGACAACAAAGCGGGCGCCAAGAAAGTGCCGGCTGTCAGTGCGGTCGCGGCAGGCTCGTTCAAGGCGAATAGCTACGCCTTCTCTTCCGCAAAGCCTGTTGCCGTTGCTATGAAGGATGATACGGGTGAAGACGCAGATCCGCAGGGATCATCGTCCTATCTCGGGGGCGCGCCCTATATCTGCACGCCGAGCGGCTTTGGACGCAAAGCGCACTGCTTCCTGCGGTAGCGCATCGCTCGGATCAGCGTAGCGATGGCTGGAATCCGGTTCGTCCCTCGTAATCGAAATATCGTGAAGCGGCTTCGGTACGGTTACGTACATGCATCTTCTTGTAGATGTTTCGGATATGCACCTTGACCGTGTTTTCCGACAGTTTCAGCAGGCCGGCGATTATCTTGTTCTGGGTTCCCTTGCACACTAGGTCGAGAATTTCCACTTCACGTGTGGTCAGCATAAACGGCTCGCAATTGGCGTGGCCCGGATGATGGGGTGGTTCGACGCGAAATTTTGAGGGGCTTCCATAACCCGCCCCGTTAACACTCAGGTGCTGCAGCAAAGCGGAAGGAAAATGTTCCCCGCCTTTTATCAGCAAATCGATGGCCGCAAGAAAAACGTCCAGGCGCAAATTCAGTGGAAGAACACCGTCAATCTGCTGGGCGGCTGCCAGTTTCTGCAGATTGCGATCGCTTTCTTCGTGATCGTTTATGACGATACCGATGGATAGACTGTGGTCGATTTGCTTGAGGTGACGAATTAACTCGCCCAGTTGGGCCTTGTCCTGATAGTGAAAGAGAATGAGGCGCGTATCTGTACCAACGTCGACCGGGAAATAAGCCAGATTTGCATACGTCGCCACCTGCATATCTGGAAATCGGCGACGTAGTGTCTCTGCAAGACATTCCATCAACAATCCTGGTTCTGCAACGAGAACCATTGTTCGACGTCCAGTATCACCACGAATGATTGAGAGAGATTCGGGAGAGTTCGTATCGGCTATAAACACCACTAACTCCTGACACTTTAACGTGATGCTTGTTATCCGGACCAAGAGGGGATGGCGGATTAATTAGCACTTTCGAATTTCAATGTAATTCCAATCTAGAATAGTTCAACACTTCGCACTTGCGGGGATAAAGGCGTTTCGGGATATGGTAAATCTCACCGGAGCGCGGGGGGGAACAAAACAACCCCAGCAGGACTATTTGCAGAGTAATTGCGATGTTTATCGACACTTGGAACTGACTACGTAACCGGATGTCCAGAATTCCATCGATTGACGTGTGCACCATGTCCATTAATTTGGATTTACTGAAGGTTCCGCCGCAATAACGGCGCTTGCCGCTTTGGCTCAAAACAACTCGCACCGCACGACGACCATCTTCAGCCAATCGAGCCAAAATCCCTGCGGCCTGTGTTCTCAACCCGTCGGACGAAGCACCTGTTAGTCACCCCAAGGT
The DNA here is from genome assembly GCA_900472575.1 of Hyphomicrobiales bacterium. Classification (GTDB taxonomy): domain Bacteria; phylum Pseudomonadota; class Alphaproteobacteria; order Rhizobiales; family Rhizobiaceae; genus Neorhizobium; species Neorhizobium cellulosilyticum. The sequence continues at coordinate 54,058 of UCIV01000007.1, read as the reverse complement.
GCATCAACTCCGAGAGCTTTCCCAATGGTTGGAAGGTCAGGTCTGGATCAGACCTATGCAGGCGATCTTTCGAACATCAGCGGGTTCAGCAGTTTGAAACAAAGCACTCGATCTTGAGCGCTCTGCTGGTGAGGTGCAGTAAAGCGAGGATGTCAGAAAAATTGCCGTCAATGCTCTCATCTCTCAGCCCGTCAAAAACTCGAGGTTGACGCGCAACCAATAGGCCCCAACTAGCCGCTGCTGCTGCAAACGAAGCGGGTAACAGCGTCAAGTGCTCTGGATGTCTGCATTCAAAATTCGGATCAGAACCCATGCATAAATGGGGCTCCGACAACGTGATCTGCGTCATTTCGCAATTCTAATTTAGTCCTACAATGTTCGTGGCATGGACAAAAGAAAGCACGGGAGGGCTTGAGATGTCGAACACATGCATATTGAGCGTTGTTGGCGTGGATCACGGCGACAAAGATCTGGCCGCGGCAGTAAGGATGACGTGTGACGCCGGAGGGGAACTTCAGGCTATTCTCGTATCCTGTGTCCCGTATCCTCTGATCGGAGGCCCCGGATACGGAGGCGATAGCCCGTTTGCCTTGATCTGGGAGGAGCATCGACGCCTCGAAACGCAGGCGAATGAACTGACATCTGTGCTCACGGCTGGCGGGTTACGCGGCATGGTGACCCCCGTCTTTTGTTCTTCGGGGCAGGTATCCAGCCATGTCGCCCGTCATGCCAATTCCGCGGACATCACCGTGATCGGAGGAACCATGGCAAATGACCTCCATCTCGCCAGGCGGGTGGTCGACGGCGTTTTGTTCCACTCTTCATGTCCCCTATTGATCCTTCCAAAGCGGAGGGTCGCAACTCTTCGACCAAAACAGATCGTGGTCGCCTGGAACGGCCGGCGCGAAGCTTGGATTGCGGTGCGGTCATCTATAACTCTCCTTCAGAACGCCAATCGCGTTCACGTTGCTCTCGTCGACGTCGATAGTGAGGCTTCAGGAGAGGCGAATGGTGCCGATCTTGCGGGCTTTCTGTTGCGTCATGGAGTTGAGGTGGTGATTAATCACCTTCACGGAAGTGACGATCCGGCCATTGTCCTGCAGCGGCATGCCGAAAGCCTTGATGCTGATCTCATCGTCATGGGTGCCTACGGTCATTCGCGGCTTGGCGAGCGTATTCTGGGCGGTACGACCGAAACGATGCTTCAGCATCCTGCGATCCCGGTTTTGATGGCGCGCTAAATGCGTATCGCCTTATGGTGAGGGAGCTTTGTATATGACATCAGCAAAAGCTGGACGAAAGCATCTGCGCGATCCGGTTCTTCGCTTTTTCGGCGCAGCGAGAGGCGTTACGGGGTCGTGTTTTGCGATCGAGACCTCAGATACATTTGTGCTGATCGATTGCGGGCTTTTCCAGGGTTCCAAAACGGAAAAGCAACTTAATTATCGGGAATTTCCCTTCGATGTTGCTTCAGTTGATGCGGTCATTCTCACTCATGCTCACATCGATCATTCAGGCTTGCTGCCAAAACTTACAAAACGCGGCTTTGCCGGCCCTATCTATGCCACGCCAGCCACGGTAGATCTCTGTAGTGTCATGCTTCCCGATGCTGGCCACATCCAGGAAGTCGAAGTCGATCAGAGGAACAGGCGCTATCGTCAGCGAGGCGAGGAGGAGGTCGAACCGATCTACACTGCCGATGACGCCTATCAGATGTTACACCGCTTTCACGCGGTCGAATGTGAGCGCTGGCAGTCAGTTGTACCGGGCGTTCGGTTTCGCTTCTGGAATGCCGGTCATCTGCTCGGATCGGCTTCAATCGAAATGGAAGTCGGCCCGGATAATCCTATCCGCATCCTGTTTTCCGGAGACATCGGACCGGACAACAAGCTTTTTCAGGCTGGGCCAGTCGCGCCAAAACATTGGGACTATGTGGTCTGCGAAAGCACCTATGCGGACAAGGATCGCGTTGATGCCACGATTGAAGGTCGGCGTCAGCTCCTCGGTCGGGAGGTTCGCGCCGCCTCGCGCCATGAGAATGGCGCACTGATCATTCCTTCCTTCGCGGTGGAGCGGACTCAGGAGTTGATGACTGACCTGATCCTGTTGATGCAGCAATCGGAGATCAAGACTGTCCCGATTTACATCGATTCTCCACTTGCGACACGGGCGAGCGAGATTTTCCAAAAGCATAGGCATGACTTCAATCTGGGTGTCGCCCTTGATCGCGCCATGCATGCCAAGAACGTCCACTTTACCGAAAGCGTCGAACAGTCAAAGGCTCTCGATCGGGTCCGCGGTTTTCACATCGTGATCGCCGCAAGCGGTATGTGCGAAGCTGGCCGTATCCAGCATCGCTTGAAGAACTGGCGATGGAGAGAAGAGACAACCGTGCTGTTTGTCGGCTATCAGGCGGCCGGCACACTTGGAAGACTACTCGCCGGTGGAACGACGCCCGTAAAGATCCAGGGCGAGGAGATCACGGTCAGAGCGCAAATCCGCCAGATCGATGCCTATAGTGGTCATGCCGACGGTCCCGAACTGGAGCGCTGGTTGCGAAGCCGCTTGCCAATCTCGCACGGGATCTTCCTCGTGCATGGGGAGGAAGCCGCCTTGACCGCGATGAGGCACCGCGCTGCCGACTGCACACCCGCGACCCCGGTATTCGTGCCGTTCATCGATAGCGCATTCGCCCTTAACGATGGTGGCCCAACCGATATCTCCGTGTCCATGCCATCGCCGAGAATCGATCCCCTGACCATCGGGCACAGAGACTGGAATAATGACTATCAGGTGCTCTTGCAGGACATCAACGAGGCGGTTCGCGCCGCGGCCGACGATCGCTCCAGAGCCATCCTTTTGCGCAAATTCCGGCGAGTCTTGCAGGACGAACGGTAAGCGTTGGCCACGGCTGTTTTTGCGCGACGGAGGTCGGATCAAATGAGTGCACTGTCCAATGTCAAACTAGAAAGATACCGCGTCGCTATCCTGGTGACGGTGGCGGCTGTGGGCCTGATCACCGGGCTGCTGGCTCAGCACTATCAGCTTTATTATGTTGCGCAAATCGCATGGTCGTCGGCGAGCTGCGTGGTCATCGCCGTGCTTGCGATTCAAGTGGTTCAGGCGCTGCGCGGCGGCGATTTCGGCCTTGATATCGTTGCTCTGATCTCCATGTCCGCTGCTCTTGTCTTTGGCGAGCATCTGGCGGCAAACGTTGTTGCCCTAATGTATGCTGGCGGGCAGTGGTTGGAAGACCTTGCTCGCCAAAGGGCCGGACGCGAAATGAGCGCATTGTTGGGACGGATAGCGCGGACCGCCATGCGATATCGCGGTAATGCACTGGAAGAGGTGGCGCTCGGTACAGTCCGGCCGGCGGACAGACTGCTGATCCGAGAGGGTGAGGTGCTACCGGTCGACGGCCGTGTCGCAAGTGAATATGCCACTCTTGATCTGTCCACCCTTACGGGCGAATCCTTACCCAGGACTTTTAGCAGGGGTGAGGAAGTGTTTAGTGGTTCGAGCTGTGTCGGGCCAGTCTTCGATCTGAGCGTAAGCCGGCCGGCATCCGAGAGTGCTTATGCCAATATTCTGCGCCTGGTAAAGGCGGCACAGGACAGCAAGGCTCCTCTGTCGCGCATGGCCGATAGATATGCGGTCGGCTTCCTATTGCTTACGCTCGCAATGGCCCTGGCGACGTGGTGGTATAGCGAGGATACTATGCGGGTCGTTGCCGTGCTTGTAGTTGCGACACCGTGTCCCCTTATCCTCGCAGTCCCGATCGCTTTGATCGCAGGCATGTCACGCGCTTCGCGGATCGGTGTGCTGATTAAAGGAAGCGAGGCGCTGGAGACGTTGGCAAACATTCGCACGGCGGTGCTGGACAAGACCGGCACCATAACGTCTGGACAGGCGAAACTGGTGGAGACAAGGGTGCTGGCACCCTACACAGACCAGAATCTGCTCACATATGCGGCGAGCCTAGATCAGGCTTCTGCCCATGTGACCGCGACAGCGCTGATCCGCGAAGCGGCCGAACGGAGCCTGACGCTCATTCCTCCAACGAATGTCGACGAGACACCCGGCTCTGGGCTGGAGGGTGTGGTCGCCGGCCGGAAAGTTATCGTTGGTGGCATCGCGTTTGTCCGTGAACGCTGTACCGCCTCGGAGCGTGACAGTGTGACCGAGATCGGCGCATCCGACGGTCTTCCAAATGCTATGACCGTGGGCGTTGGCCTGGACGGCCGATTTGCCGGCATCCTGACATTCGCAGATCAGATGCGGCCAGATGCAACCACTGTCATAGAGAATTTGCGAGATTCAGGGATAGACAGGATCATATTGGCATCCGGCGACCGAACTCCAATTGCGGAAAGCATGGGCAGGGCGGTGGGAGTTGACCTCGCACTCGGTGATCTGTCGCCCGAAGCCAAGGTGCGGATCATTCAGGACGAGCGGCATCGCGGCCCGGTCATGATGGTAGGCGATGGCGTCAACGATGCCCCGGCACTCGCTGCCGCAGATGTCGGTGTGGCCATGGGAGCCAGAGGCAGCGCGTCTTCCTCCCAGGTGGCAAGCATCGTCCTCATGGTCGACGAACTCAAGGCACTTGCAGCGGCAATGACAATTGCTCACCGTAGCAAAAAAATAGCAATGGAGAGCGCAATTGTAGGGCTTGGCCTATCCGTTTCGGCCATGATCGCAGCCGCGTTCGGATATCTTTCTCCTGTTGAGGGCGCGGTAATACAGGAAGGCATCGACCTTGTGGTCATCCTGAATGCACTGCGAGCACTGCGCTAAAGGATTATCGCGCGGCCCCTTGAGATCTATTCAATAGGCTTTGCCGAATCCCTTCCTGATTGATCCAGTTGATGGTCACGACGTGCTTAAACTATGGGGTGATCCATCCAAGTATGCCATTCCGGTCACCGTGCCTTTTTGTTCTAACGGGCTGGGTGCTATCGATACATGTCTGCGGTAGGCTCACGCGCGCGCTGTTATCAAACTTCCATGGCAACCCCTAGCGTGCAAGGGATCCTGAAATACGGTGCCGATCCCGACAAGCACAGGCTGCTCGTATCCGAAATGTTCCATTGCTGCCGGGAGTGAACTTAAGCTGCCAGACCATCGCTTCTCGTTCCCCCGTGTGATGGATTGCATGATAGTTGCGGGTGTATCCCGGGAAAGCCCCGCAGCGATCAGCTTGCCCGAGAGTTCGCCTGCCGTGCGGCCCGCCATATAGTAGATCGTCGTGGTGTGCGGATCCGTGAGGCTCGTCCAGTCCAAGTTGTCAGGCAATGCACCCTTGCGGGAATGTCCGGTGACAAAACGAACGGATTGCGCGCAGTCGCGATGAGTCAGCGATATGCCGAGTTGCGAGGCCATGGCGCTGGCAGCCGTGATTCCCGGCACGACATCGACGGAAATGCCGGCCTGCTGCAGGTAGGCGATCTCCTCGCCGGCCCGTCCAAAGATCATTGGATCTCCGGATTTGAGGCGCACCACCCGTTTGCCGGCATTCGCAAGTGCCAACATCATATCGTTGATGTCTTCCTGACGGCAGCTTTCCCGACCGCCGCGCTTGCCGACAAGCATGCGCTTTGCCTCGCGGCGTGACAGTTCGAGCACTTCGTCGGAAACCAGGTCGTCGAAGAGTATGACATCCGCCGCCTGCAGCGCTCGGACAGCTTTCAACGTCAGAAGCGCCGCATCGCCCGGACCGGCGCCGACGAGGGTTACATGGCCTTTGCCGGTCGGCAGATCGCCTGCCAGCCGGTCGGCATCGCGGATAAACTGACTTTCGGCTTGCGGCGAGGGCTCGTTCCTGAAGGCACGGTCGACGAAACGCTCCCAGAAGAGGCGACGTTGTGCACCGGGTTGAAGCCTCTCGTTCACCCGATCCCTCAGCCTCTGTGCCATCTCGGCCCAAGCTTTGAGTGACGCGGGAAGGAGCGTTTCTATCCGCCGGCGAATGGCCTGCGCGAGAATGGGCGCCGCGCCATCTGTCGATATCGATACGACGACTGGCGAGCGGTTGACGATCGAACCGAACTGGAACTGGCAAAATGCCGGCTTGTCGATCACGTTGACCGGCACGCCGGCCTGCCGTGCTGCCTCGAAGAATGCGCGGGCTTCGTACTCTTCGTCACAATCGCCAATCGCAAGTGCTGCGTCCTCGAAGACGGCTGCATGCCAGGCATGGTCATGGCGCGCGAAGCTGCCCAGCGGATGGTGGGAGCCTCTGGCAATCAGGGTCTCGAATGTGTCCGAGAGCCGTTCAGCATAGACATGCACGTCTGCGCCGCAAGCGGCGAGAAGCTCGGCCTTCCATGCCGCGGCCTCGCTTCCTCCTGCGACGATCACCCGTTTGCCCTCCAGGGCCCAGAAGACCGGCAACTTGGCAAGCAGCGTCATACGGGCGCCGCGTTCCGCCTCTTTCTCATTCCGCTGCTGTTGCAAGACAACCATCGATGACCCCCCTGATTTCGGCGCGGCATGAACCGCAATTTGTCCCGGCATTGGTCATGTGGCTCACTGCCTCAACGCTTGAGGCACCGCCGCGAATGGCAGCAACGATGTGGTTGATCCCGACCGAAAGGCAGGTGCAGATGGTGGCGCCCGGATCAGGCTGGTCTGCTCCGGGCCGACCGGCGATCACCGCGAATCTTCGCCGCACGTCCGCATGCGATGCCGTCAGCTGAGCGACGGCCCAATCTCGGGCAACGCCCACCGGCCCGCGGGAAAGGAAGAAGGCTGCAAGCAGCCTCTCGCCGTCGAAAAAGGCAAGGCGGACGTCCCCGTCCTGCCTGTCGATATAACCCAGAGGTTCGATACCGACCGGGATGTCGAAGGCGACGTGGCACCATTCTGCCCAATCCTCGACCGGTTCCGAGAACGCGATTTCGCTGCGCCAGCCGCCCGGTGCCCTGGCGCGCGCCCAATACAACACGCCTCGGAAGTCGGGCATGGCGCTGGTCACGGCAAAACCGTAAAGCGCTCCGTCGAGGCAACTGGCTGCGACAGGCACGTTTTTTGAGGCGGGCTGGCCCGAGACAGGGTCCGTCACGGGCGGCACAAGGGCATCGATCCGGGCTCGCGAGGCAAACTGGTCATTCCAGTGCATCGGTACGAAGATATTGCCGCGTGCCTGCCGCGGCGTAATCAGTGCGCGCAGAATGACCTTGCCGTGCGGGCTGGCAAGCTCGACCAGCGCGGCGTCCTGAATGCCGAGTGCGGCTGCGTCGCTCGGGTGAATTTCCGCAAAGGGTTCGGCGATGTGGGCCGACAGCCTGTCGCTCTTGCCCGTGCGGGTCATCGTATGCCAGTGGTCGCGAACGCGGCCGGTATTGAGTGTCAAGGGGTAGGCCGAGCAGGTGTGATCCGTGACGGCAGGAGCTTTTATCGCCACAAAACGGGCCTTGCTGTCCGGATGATAAAAGTCGCCCTTGGCGAAAAACCTTTTGCTGTCCTCTCTGTAATCCTCTGTCAAACTGGCGGGCCACTGGAAGGGCAGAAGAGCCTGATAGGTCCGCTCGTCGATATTTTGGCAGGCACCTATATCGAAGTCTCGCCGTCCCTCGTTCTCAAAGGCTGACAAGGCCGCATGCTCGGCAAAGATCTCGGATGGGTGACGATAGTCGAAGCCGGAAAAGCCCATCCGCCGGGCCACCTCCGCCATTTGCCACCAGTCTGCCTTTGCATCGCCGGGATGGTCGAGGAAATCGCGCTGGCGCGAGATGCGGCGTTCCGAATTGGTAACGGTGCCCGCCTTTTCTCCCCACCCCAGCGATGGCAGAAGCACATGCGCATGACGCGTCGTATCCGTGTCCCGCAGCACATCCGAGACGACGACGAACGGGCAGGCCCTGATCGCGGCCTCCACCGCATCGGCATCGGGCATGGAGACGACGGGGTTCGTTGCCATGATCCATAGCGCCTTGATCCTGCCGTCCGCCACGGCGCGGAACATGTCGACGGCCTTGAGGCCGGGCCTTGCTGCGATCATGGGGGATTGCCAGAAGCGCTGCACCCTGTCGCGATCCTCGGCGCTTTCGATCGCCATATGCGCTGCCAGCATGTTGGAAAGCCCGCCGACCTCGCGTCCACCCATGGCATTGGGCTGGCCTGTCAACGAAAACGGTCCCATGCCCGGCCGGCCGATGCGGCCGGTCGCCAGATGGCAGTTGAGGATGGCATTCACCTTGTCGGTGCCCGAGGACGACTGGTTGACCCCTTGGCTATAGCAAGTGACGACCTTCCGCGTTGTCTCGAAGAGGCGGTAGAAAGCAACCAACTCCGACTCACTGAGGCCCGTGCGCTCCGCGATGTCGGGGAGAGGAAGCTGCGCAGCAGCCTGCAAGGCTTCCTCGTAACCCGCAGTATGAACCGACACATAGGCATGGTCGATCGAATTGCTTGCGGCAAGATGGGCCAGTAGCCCCATGAACAGCGCGATATCACCATCTGGGCGGATCGCCAGATGAAGGTCGGCGATGTCGCATGTCATGGTACGGCGCGGATCGATGACCACGACCTTCATCTGCGGTCGGGCCGCCTTGGCGGCTGCTAGGCGCTGATAGATGACCGGGTGGCACCATGCGAGATTGGAGCCCGTCAGAACGACAAGATCGGCAAGCTCGATATCTTCATAGCTGCCCGGCACCGTGTCAGAGCCGAAGGCGCGGCGGTGGCCAGCCACCGATGACGACATGCAGAGCCGGGAATTCGTGTCGATATTGGCGGAGCCGATAAAACCCTTCATCAGCTTGTTGGCGACATAGTAATCCTCGGTCAGCAATTGGCCGGATACGTAGAAAGCCACCGCATCCGGTCCATGCTCTGCAATCACCGCCGAGAATGTCTGCGCAACGAGATCGAGTGCCTCGTCCCATCCGGTTTTTTGCCCTGCGATCTGCGGAAAAAGCACCCGCCCGTCGAGATCGATCGTCTCGGCCAGCGCCGACCCTTTGGAACAGAGCCGGCCAAGATTGGCCGGATGTTCCGGGTCTCCCTTGATGGTCACCGCGCCATTGTCGGATACGGTGGCGATCACGCCGCAACCGACACCGCAATAGGGGCAGGTGGTTTTCGTTTCCTTCGGTCCTGTCGTCGACACGATGGGTGCCATGGCGGTCTACTCCGCCGCGACCATCATCGCGCCCTCCAGCGCGATGAAGAGCCGGCCGTTGTCATTGCGGACAGGGATTGTCCGCACCTCGCCGTCATCGGCACCAAGCGCCTTGCCGGTCTCGAGCGAGATGACCCAGTTGTGCAGCGGGCAGGTGACGGACGTGCCATGCACGATGCCTTCGGAGAGCGGGCCTCCCTTGTGAGGGCAGCGGTTTTCGATCGCATGGACCTCGTGTTCGTCGGTGCGAAACACGGCAATGGTCATGGACGGAGTTTTGACGCAGCGCGCGCCAAGCAGCGGGATTTCGGTGATGTCGCCGATCGGATGCCAGTTCATGTCCATTGTTCTCACTCCGCAGCCTGGCCGAAGCCGATCGATGCCATCGGCCGGAACTCGTGCTTGTCCTTGCCGGATACGCGCTCCGACCAGGGGTCGACCTGGGCGAATGTCTGGGAAAAGACGAAACGGTTGTAGTAACCGCGCCGTCTGTCGTGATCCTCGATGATCTGACGGCGGATCTCCTCGAGGCCGATGCGCTTGGCCCATTTGTAGATCCGTTCGAGATAGCGGGCCTGCTCCCGGTACATCTGGGTCAGGGCCACGATATGTTCGAGCGCCTCGTCCTCGCTCTTCACGAGGCCCAGAACTTCCGTGCCCTTGATGTCGAGACCCGCAGCACCGGCGAAATGGATCTCGAAGCCGCTGTCGACGCAGATGACCCCTATATCCTTGCAGGTTGCCTCGGCGCAATTTCGCGGACAGCCGGAAACCGCCATCTTCAGCTTGGCCGGCGTCCAGGAGCCCCACATGAATTTCTCGATGCGGATGCCAAGCCCGGTCGAATCCTGCGTGCCGAACCGGCACCAGTCGGAGCCGACGCAGGTTTTGACGGTACGAAGGCCCTTGGCATAGGCCTGGCCAGAGATGAAGCCGGCTTTGCCCAGATCGGCCCAGACGGCCGGCAGGTCGTGTTTCTCTATGCCGAGAAGATCGATGCGCTGGCCGCCAGTCACCTTGACCATCGGTATCTCGAACTTGTCGACAACGTCGGCAATCGCCCGCAATTCCTGCGAATTGGTGACGCCGCCCCACATGCGCGGCACGACGGAATAGGTGCCATCCTTCTGGATGTTGGCGTGGACGCGCTCGTTGATGAAACGCGACTGATAATCGTCGGCATATTCATCCGGCCAGTCGCAGACGAGGTAGTAGTTGATCGCCGGCCGGCACTTGGCGCAGCCGCAGGAGGTTTTCCACTCCAGTTCCTGCATCACGGCGGGAATGGATTTCAGCCCCTTGGCCTTGATGAGACGGCGCACATCGTCATGGCCGAGATCGGTGCAGGCACAGATGGGCTGGACCGCTTTCGGATTGTAGGCGTCGCCGAGCGTCAGCGTCATCAGTTGCTCGACAAGGCCAGTGCAGGTGCCGCAGGAAGCCGACGCCTTGGTATGGGCGCGCACCTCGTCCAGCGTCGTCAGCCCCTTGGCCGTGATCGTCGATGTGATCTTGCCCTTGCATACGCCGTTGCAGCCGCAGATTTCTGCATCATCCGGCAAGGCTGCAACGGCCGCCATAGGGTCCAGCGGGGCTCCTCCCTGATAGGCCTGGCCAAAGATCAGGGTGTCGCGCATCTCGGAAATGTCGACGGCCTTCTTTTTCAGGTCGTTGAACCAGGCACCATCGGCGGTTTCGCCGTAAAGGACGGTGCCAATGATCCGGTTGTCCTTAAGGACGAGGCGCTTGTAGATGCCGGCCGTCGCATCGCGAAGGACGATCTCCTGGCGATCGTCGCCATCGGCGAAATCGCCGAGCGAATAGAGGTCGATACCGGTTACCTTGAGCTTGGTCGGCGTGTCGGAATGAACGAAGGCTGGCGTCGGGTCGTCGGCAAGGTGGGAGGCTGCAACGCGCGCCATCTCGTATAGCGGCGCGACGAGGCCATAGACCATGCCGCCGACCTCGGCACATTCGCCGAGCGAATAGATGTCGCCATCGGATGTTCGCATGCCGGTATCGACGACGATGCCGCGATTGACGGCAAGGCCGGCATCCCTGGCGAGATTGATGTTCGGACGGATGCCGACCGCCATGACGACCAGATTGGCCGCAATGACGGTGCCGTTATCCAGCTCCACGCCCTCGACCTTTCCGTCGCCGATGATCGCCTTGGTATTGGCCTTGCAGATCACCTTGATGCCGCGCTCCTCGACGGCCTTCTGCAGCAGGTAGCCGGCAGCGGGATCGAGCTGGCGCTCCATCAGCGTCGGCATGACATGCAGCACGGTGACGTCCATGCCGCGCAGCGCGAGGCCGGCTGCCGCTTCGAGGCCGAGAAGCCCGCCACCGATGACGACGGCCTTGGCGCGCGACTGTGCGGCAAGCAGCATGGCATCGACATCGTCGAGATCGCGATACGAGACGACGCCCGGCAGATCCTTGCCAGGAACGGGAATAATGAAGGGCACCGAGCCGGTGGCAATCACCAGCTTGTCGTAGCTCTCCGTCACACCGTGATCGGAGGTCACGGTCTTGGCATCGCGATCGATGGCGACGATCTTATGGCCCTTGTAGAGCGTAATGCCATGGTCGATGTACCAGCCGTCGCCATGAATGACGATCTGCTCGTAGGTCTTTTCGCCTGATAGGACAGGCGAGAGCATGATGCGGTCGTAATTGACGCGCGGTTCGGCGTTGAAGATCGTTACCGAATAGCGGCCGGGGGCGTGTTCGAAGAGATGTTCCAGCATGCGGCCAGGCGCCATGCCGTTGCCGATGACGACGAGTTTCTCAATTGCGGTTTCGGACATGGGTTTACTCCGCAGCTTCAACGAAGCGGTGACGTTCGTAGAGGAATTTCAGCACAGCCTCGCGGCACTTGAGGTAGGTGCGGTCACCCGCAAGCTCGATGCGGTTGCGCGGCCTCGGTATGGCGACATCGAGCACCTCACCGATGTGGGCAGCCGGCCCGTTGGTCATCATCACAATGCGATCCGACAGGAGCACTGCCTCGTCGACGTCATGGGTGATCATCACCATCGTGTTGCCGAGGCGGGCGTGGATTTCCATGACCGCATCCTGAAGATGGGCGCGGGTGAGGGCGTCCAGCGCGCCGAAAGGTTCATCGAGCAGCAGGATCTTCGGTTCCATGGCAAGCGCACGGGCAATGCCGACGCGCTGTTTCATGCCGCCCGAAATCTCTGACGGGCGCTTGTCCTTGGCATGCGCCATCTGCACGAGGTCGAGATTGGCCATGACCCAGTCGTGCTTTTCGCTCTTGGTCTTGGTGGCTCTGAAGACCTTGGAGACGGCTAGATTGACATTCTCGTAGACGGTCAGCCATGGCAGCAGCGAATGGTTCTGGAACACAACCGCACGTTCCGGTCCGGGCGCGTTGACCTCTCTGTTCTCCAGGAGCACGGCGCCATTCGAAACTGGTGTCAGACCGGCTATCAGGTTGAGCAGGGTGGATTTCCCGCAGCCCGAGTGACCGATTATCGAGACGAATTCGCCCTTGTCGATGGTGAGGTTGATGTCCTTCAGCACTTCTGCCCGCGAGGCACCGCGATCGAAATACTTGTCGATGTGGTCGAGCTTGAGATAAGCGTTCATGAAAATCCCCTCAATTGGCCGAGGTGCCGCGGGTGACGAGCTTGCCGATCGCGGCTACCAGCTTGTCGAGGATGAAGCCGACGACGCCGATATAGGCGAGGGCGACGATGATGTCGGGCAGGCGCGACGAGTTCCACGCATCCCAGATGAAAAAGCCGATTCCGACACCGCCGGTCAGCATTTCGGCCGCCACGATCGCAAGCCAGGACAGGCCGACACCGATGCGAAGCCCGGTGAAGATATAAGGGGCGGCCGATGGCAGCATGATCTTGAAGAAGAATTCCAGCTGGTTGAGGCGCAGTACCTTGGCGACGTTTCGATAATCCTGAGGAATATTGCGCACGCCGACAGCCGTGTTGATGATGATCGGCCATATGGAGGTGATGAAGATCACGAAAATGGCCGAGGGATTGGCGTTCTGGAAGGCGGCAAGCGAAAGCGGTAACCATGCGAGCGGCGGCACTGTGCGCAGGACTTGGAAGATGGGGTCGAGGCCGCGCATCGCCCAAACCGACTGGCCGATGACGGCGCCGACGACGATGCCGACCACTGCTGCCATGCCGAACCCGTAAGCGACACGCTGGAGCGAGACGAGAACCCGCCAGCCGAGGCCGATATCCTGCGAGCCGTAGTTGAAGAACGGATAGGCGATCAGGTCATAGCTTTCGGCCCATACGCGGCTCGGCGAGGGCAGGGAGGCATTGGGCGACGAACAGAGCGCTTCCCATGCCAGAAGAATGAGTAGGATCACGACCAGCGGGGGGACGACATTGCGAAGCAAGGCGCCACCAAGTTTGGCCGCATCGAACTTAGGCATAGTTCTGCCGGTGAAGTGGACGACATTTGCCTGCGGCTTGGCGCCATCGATCGGGCCAGCGGTCGGCTCGATGCTTGCGGTTGGCGTTTCCTGTTTTGCCAGGGCTGACATTGCGTGCTCCATGGAAAGGCTTGAGGGAGAAGGGGGCCGGCACGCGTCTCTGCGCGCCGGAGCGGTCTGCCGGTCGTTCAGGAGACGGTCTTGATCGTCAGGCTGTCGAGATAGGCCGTCGGGTTGTCCGGATCGAAGATCTTGCCGTCGAAGAACGTCTCTTTGCCACGCGAGGCGGAGGCTGGAATGTCGCTTGCGGCAACGCCCAGTTCCTTAGCTGCATCGCGCCACAGGTCTTCGCGATTGACCTGATCGACCAGCTTCTTGACGTCGGTGCCGGGCGCAAATGTGCCCCAGCGGATGTTTTCCGTGACAAACCAGGCATCATGGCTCTTGAAGGGGAAGGACGCCTGATCGCGCCAGAACTTCATGTAGAGGTCGGTGCTCTTGATATTCCGGCCGTTGCCGTAGTTGATGTCGCCTTTCAGGCGGCCTACCACATCCTTCGGTGGCACGTTAAACCATTGGCGGCGGCCCAGAATGTCTGCCATCTCTTCCTTATTTTCCATCTTGTCTGCCCATTGCTGGGCCTCCATGACGGCCATAAGCAGGGCCCTCGCCGCATTCGGATTCTTCTCGACCCAATCGGCGCGCAGGCCGAGCGCCTTTTCCGGATGATGCTTCCAGAGTTCGCCGGTGGTACAGGCCGTAAAGCCGATACCCTGATTGACCAACTGTTCGTTCCATGGCTCTCCCACACAGAATGCGTCCATGTTGCCAACCTTCATGTTGGCGACCATCTGCGGCGGCGGAACGACGATCGTGGATACGTCCTTGTTCGGGTCGATGCCGCCGGCTGCAAGCCAGTAGCGGACCCAGAGATCGTGTGTGCCGCCTGGGAAGGTCATGGCCACCTTTACCTCGTTACCGGCGGCCTTCTTCTTGGCGAATGCTTCTTTGAGCTTCGAGGCATCGAGTTCGACGCCTGTTCCCGCATAGTCCGCGGCAACCGAAATGCCCTGGCTGTCGAGATTGAGGCGGGCGAGGATCGCCATCGGCACTGGCTTGTTGTTCTGGGTCACCTTGCCGGTATGCATGAGGTACGGGAGCGACGAGAGGATATGCGCGCCGTCAATGCCGTTGGCGGCGCCGCCGAGCACGAGATTGTCGCGGGTCGCTCCCCAAGAGGCCTGTTTAGTAACCTCGGCGTCCGGCAGTCCGTGTTTGTCGAAAAGGCCCTTTTCCTTCGCCACGATCAGCGCTGCGGCGTCCGTGAGCGCTATGTAGCCGAGCTTGATGCCCTTAACCTCCGGCCCCGGCGCTGCGGCAAAGGCGCCGGACGGGAAGGCTGCCTTAACTGCGCTGACGAGAGCGGCGGTGGTTGTGGTCTTCAAAATGGTGCGGCGGGTGATGCCGGTCTTCACAAATCGGGTCATAGGCAGGTTCCCTCTGCTGGTTTTTTGGAAAAAGGGCATAAAAAAACGCCGCTCGGAGATCGCGCCTCAAGGATTGGAAATCCCGGGCAGCAAAAACCTTGCGACGTCGATGTCGTTTGAGAACGCTTTCGCGCGTTCATGAGCCCAGATCACCGTTGACCGGAGCAAATCCATAAAAGCAAGTAGTGTGCCAGATTGACGGCGTCAGACTATCGCGATGAAATTACTTGGATATTCTTCGGATTCGATTTGCGCCGAACCGTGGGGCCACAGATGCTCTGCGAATATTTTGTGCTGATGCCGCCAAACATGCGCGCAAAGGATAAGCAGTACATGACACGCATCATCGCATTTATATGAGGTGTCTTCAGCCCTAAGAGGCGGCACCCGTTCCGAGCGTCGCGATATAGTCGGGTATGGCAGCAGGATCGAATACGTGCCCGTCCATGAACCGGTCGCCTTCCAGATTGCCTTCGACCGTTATATCCTGGCCCGTGGGTGCGGAACCGAGAGCGGCCTTATACAGGTCTGGTCGGTATGCGCTTGCGGCGGCAAGCAACCCTTCCTCGTTATAGGTCGTCTGGCCCCAACGGATCATCTGACTGTAAATCCAGAGCGCATGCCCCGGTTTGGGATAGTTGGCAAAACGCCGGTTGAAGGTGAAATAGTCAGGGATCAGGCGCCGGTTACCCTTCGCGTCCAGACTGAACTCGCCGGCAAGGACCTGACGGATGATGCCGATGGGTGCGGCGATGTAACGGGAATCAGCTAGTGCCTCGGAAAGTCCGTCGTGGTTTTCCGGCGTGTCGCACCAGCGCGCTGCCGCGTCGAGCGCAACGATCAGACGCGAGACGGTGTCCGAATGGCTGGCGGCCCATTCCGGCCGCATGGCAACCACCTTTTCAGGCGCGGAAGGCCAGATGTCCTGTTTGGCGGCGACGATTCGTCCAACGCCGCGCTCCGATGCAACCATGTTCCAGGGTGCTCCGACGCAGAAACCGTCGATGGCGCCGGCTGCGAGGGCATCGGATGTCATCGACGGCGGCACGACGACGAGCTTCACATCCCGATCGGGATCAATGCCGCCTGCGGCAAGCCAGTAGCGGAACTCATAATTATGTGACGAGAACGGGTAGGTGACCCCGAGGCGCGGCACGGCTTCACCCTGTTCGCGCATTACCTTCAGCAGACTAGCCAATGCACGGGCGTTTTCCAGCGCGCTCGCCGTTTCGGCAAGGTGGCCGACCTCCAGCATCCGTTCGAATAGGCGGAGCGACAGCGTGATTGCATTGCCGCCACGACCGAGCGAAAACGGGGTAATGGTTGGGGAGGGGTTTGAGCCGAGGCCAAGCATGGAGGCAACCGGCATGGGTGAAAGCATATGGGCGATGTCGAATTGACGAAAGGCAAGCCGATCCCGGATGTTGGCCCAGGAGACATCTTTCACCATCTCGAGTGCCAGCCCCTCTTTTCTTGCAAAGCCGAACTCTGCGGCCGCAATCAGGACGGATGCATCGACGAGCGGGATGAAGCCGGCACGCAGGATCTTTTGTTCCGGAGCGCCAATGGTGGCGGGCGCACCGAGATCATTTCCAGCCCGATCTGTTCTCTTCATCATCTTAACTCTGCGTCCTCCTGCCCATATCCATCACATCAGAAGACCTGCGGCAGTCACTAGGCTTTGCGCAATTTCAGCCATTTTCTTTTTTTCGTTCATTGCTGTCTGACGCAACAATGCAAAGGCCTCCTCCTCCGAAAGCCCGCGCATTTTCATGAGTATGCCTTTAGCTCGCTCCACGACCTTACGCTCCTCAAGCGCGGATCGAGCTTCGGCTAGTTCCTGCTGAAGCCGACTGAAGGCGTTGAAGCGGCTGACGGCCATGTCGAGGATGGATTTGACGCGTTCCTTCTTAAGGCCGTCGACAACATAAGCGGAAACGCCTGCCTCCATGGCAGACTCGATCAAGGCGGTGTCGGATCGATCCACGAACATCGCAATCGGGCGACTGACGGTGCGGGTCAGCTGGAAAAGATGTTCCATCATATCCCGGTTGGGGTTTTCGATGTCGATGATGATGACGTCCGGCTGTTGCGTCTCGATGATGCGGGCAACGCCATTGACCTCATGAATGACCGTGACATTGCTGTGACCGGCCTCGTTCAGGCCTTCCTCGATGATCGAGGCGCGGATGGCATTTTCATCAATAACCAGAATTGTCAGATCGGATTTTGCCATTGCCACCCTCAGTCAAGGGCGCTGGGCGAACAGGCAGCGAAACTTCCGGTGGCGATCAATGTCGTCCACGGCAATGAAATGGCCCGGCCTGGCGAAATGGTGGTGGTCACTCCGCAGGCAGCCGGGATAATGCGAATGAAAGGCGGATACGGCGCCAAGGATATCCCCTTTTTGACTTTGAGAGGGAGAAGCAATCCGCATGCCATGCCTTCCAGCGCGCAGATCTCGACCGATTGAGTGCCTTGCGTTGGAGGGGATATGTGCCCTGCCTGTTTTATGAGCAATTCCTGTAAGTCGGTTGACAAAACTTACGGCACGGCAGGAGGCTCAAGGAGCTGTCAAATGTTCAGAAGAAACCCCGGTTCTTTCAGAATATGCTCAACGCCCTTTTGCACATGGCTGGTGATGATCTGCCTTGCGCCATCTGCGTCTCTCGCAAGCGCCCGTTCAAATAGCAGCTTGTGATCGTCGACGACCGCATTGCCTCGAAAACTGCCAGCGAGCATATGATATCGAAGGAAACGATCGAAGACCGAGGACAGGTTTTGCAGGAGCGTTGTCGACTTGCTTGCCGCAACGATCGCCCGGTGAAACTCCCAGTCACATCTGACCCAGTCGATCGTGCGGGCAATATCTCCAGCGAGAAGCCTGCGCTCCACCGCAGCCAATCGATGATGCGCGGCCACGATCGAGCCTTCCCACTCAAGATCTCCGGTAGCGAATGAAAGGCCGATAGCATGGCATTCCAACACGATGCGAAGGTCGGCCAGTTCCATCAATTCTTGCCTGGATACTGGACTGACCTCAAATCCACGCTGCCCTTCTGCAAGCACAAGATTCTCTGCCGACAATCTGCAAAGGATCTCACGTAGTGACGAAATGCTGATCGAGTATCGCTCGCGAGCCTTTTCAAGCTTGATCTTGGAGCCGGGCGGCAATGTCCCGAGTATGATGTCCTGCCGCAACCGCCGAAAGACCGCATCGCTGACGGTTTCGCTGAGGTCGTTCACCCGTTCGTGCTCAAATGATCGTTCTTCACGCATGATCAATCCTGAAGCGGCGACTTTCTCGCCAATGCATGTTCCACGCCTCCCTCAATGTGCAGGCCGAGGATCTTTTTCGCCGTCTTCTGGTCTCGCTCGAGGGCAGCGTCCAGAAGACGCTTGTGTTCGTCTGCAGCGATCTTGCCGCGATAGGAGAGGGCAACCATTTGGTAGCGGAGATATTTATCGAAAATGGCGGCATGGGTTTCCATCAGCAATCTCGACCCACAAGCGGAAATCAGAGCCTGGTGAAATTCCCAGTCATAGCGCTTCCAGTCTTCCGTCTGACTGGTATCGCCGCTGGCCATGACGCTTTCCATGCGGGCAAGTTTGTAATGCGCAGATACGAGCCGTGCTTCCCAGTCGACGTCACCCCTCTCGAAGGTTTGCTCCAGCGCGTGTGTCTCCAATAGCAGGCGCAGTGCGGCGATCTCTTTCAAATCGGTCGATGACATCGGCGCCACATGAAAGCCGCGTTGGCCCTCCGCCACGACAAGTCCTTCGGAGGCAAGACGGTTGAGGATCTCCCTCAGCGTGCTGACGCTGGTGTCATAAGTCTCCTTGAGCTTCTCGAGCTTAAGCTTCTGACCGGGAGCGAGACGCCCGAATATGATATCGGCTCGAATTCGCTTGTAGCTGTTTTCGGCAACGGTTTCGGTGGCTAGATCGGAAAGCATGTGCGCATCTCGGAGATTTTCTCAATCCTCATACATATTTTGTCTGCTCGTTTAAACCCACCCGGTCACGCTCAACAGATTGGCCCACCATCGATCAAAGCCTCGGCAAGCCTTCCGGCCTGAGAGCCTTCTTCAATGCAGCAATGCGGAAGATGGCGTTGGCCGCGCCATATCCGCGATAGCCGCTACGTTGCACGATCTCGAAAAAGAAGCCTTCGCCGAACGTCGTGCTGTAAATCTGGAAATATTCGCCTTGGTCATCTCTGTCGTAGAGAATATTGTCGGCCTTCAATCGCTCCGTCAGGGCCGGGTCCAGGCCGAATCGAGCTTCTATATCGCCGTAATAGTTCGGAGATATGGGCAGGGGTTCGAAGCCGTTTTTGCGCAACGCGGCAACTGTCGCGAAGATGTCCTCGGTGTGAAAAGCGAGGTGCTGTATGCCCGAGCCGAACCGTTCCGCGATGAAATGGCCAGCCAATGTGCGGCGGTTCTCCGCTCCATTCAGTGTCAAGCGCAGGCTGCCTGACTTATTTTCGACCACCTGGCTGCGCACCACCCCGGACGGGTCGATGATGTCGACCATCGGCGTCTTATCGGCTTCGAATATGGAGGTGTAGAACAACAGCCAGGTCAGCATCTCATCGTAAGCGACGGTCTGGGCAACGTGATCGATATGGGCAAGATGCGCTGCGGCGATGTCCGCGTCTTCGGAAGCCGGCGTGAAGTCGATCTCCGCGAAACGGCCGAGGTTGCCTTTCTCGTCGAGGAAATAGATCAGTCCGCCGCCGACACCGCGGATCGCCGGGATCTGCACTTCGCCTTGGCTGACCAACTGCTCGAATGGTTCGGCGCCGAGCGCGATTGCGCGCGCATAGGCCGCGCCCGCATCATCGACAATCAGTGCGACCGCATAGGCAGACGTGCCGTGTACTGCAAAGGAGGCGTTTGCAAAGCCCTTTTCGTCTGTGTTGAGCAAAAGGCGGATTTTGCCCTGCTCGAAAATCGCGACTTTCTTGGAGCGATGAACCGCAGTCTTTCTGAAGCCTAGCGTCTTGAGAATGGCGGCAAGGTTTTCGCTGTCTTTTTCATCGGCAGAGAACTCGACGAACCCTATGCCCTTCACGTCGGCGCGATCCGGCATTTCCGGGACGGTTAGTGTTGAGGCATCCGGATTTCGACGAACCTGATCGCCGAGATAGACCAGCGAACGGTGACCGTCGGCCGCAATCGTCTTTGGAGAGCCGCCGCGGAACTGGTCATTGAAGATTTCCAACGACAGATAACCATCATAGCCCGTCGCGGCGATGGCTTCGGTGAACTCCCTTACCGGCAGGTCGCCTTCGCCCGGCATGTTGCGGAAATGGCGTGACCAGTAGAGCAGATCCATCTCGATCAGCGGCGCGTCAGCCATCTGCACAATGAAAATCTTGTCCTTTGGTATGGAGCGGATCGATCCGACGCCGATCTTTCGTGACAGGGTGTGAAAACTGTCGAGTATGAGGCCGATATTGGGATGATCGGCGCGCCGCACGATTTCCCAAGCATCGCGGTGGTCATTGATATGCCGGCCCCATGCGAGAGCCTCGTAACCTACGCGAAGCCCGCGCTTCGCCGCCCGGTCGCCCAATTCGTGGAAATCTGCTGCAGCCCGATCGATACCGCCAAGCGATGCAGGCGAAACATTGGAGCAGACGAGGACGAGGTCGGTGCCGAGTTGCTGCATGATGTCGAATTTGCGCTCGGCGCGATCGAAAGTCCGGCTGCGCAACGGTTCCGGCATGCCCTCAAAATCCCGGAACGGTTGGAAAAGCGTGATTTCCAGTCCGTGGTCGCGAACCATTCGTCCGACATCGGCTGGACTGCCGTCGAAGGCCAGGAAATCATTTTCGAAGATCTCCACCCCGTCGAACCCGGCTGCTGCAATGGCCGCCAGTTTCTCGGGAAACTCTCCGCTGATCGACACCGTGGCGATCGATGTTTTCATTGTTTCCTCCTCCTGAAACAATCCGCTTTTTGCACTGCAAAAAATCGTAATGCAATTTCCCACACAAATGTCGAAATGCATTTTGTAGGAGATTATAGAAAAACTCTGTTGATTTGAAAATGGGCTTATGTCAATTTTGGCGTGTTACCAGCTGGAGGAGAGCTGGCAGGCCTTTTAGGCCATCAGAGGAGGAGCACCTAATGTTTGGATTCAAATTGAATCGGCGCCGTGCCTTGTTGGGCGCCGCGGCAATTGTCGCCGCAGCATCGCTTTCGCAGCCAGCTGCGGCTATCACGCCGGCCGAGATCAAGGCCAAGGGCAAGCTGGTCGTGGGCATCCAGGGCGACAACCCGCCTTGGGGTTTTGTCACGAGCGCAGGCAAGCAGGACGGCTTTGATGCCGAAATGGGCGCCCTGTTCGCCAAGGAACTCGGTGTCGAAGTGGAATTCGTTCCGCTCGAAGTCAACAACCGCATTCCCGCACTCACATCAGGCCGCGTCGACATTCTGTTCGCGACGATGGCGATGTTGCCGGATCGCGCCAAGGCCGTGCAGTTCAGCCAACCTTACAATGCGAACGCCATCGTCCTGATCGGGCCGAAGGACAAGTCGATCAAGACGAATGATGACATGGCCGGCTTGACGATCAGCGTCGCCAAGGGTGCAGCCCAGGATACTCAGGTCACCAAGAATGCCCCGCCTACCGCGACCATTCGCCGGTATGACGGCGACGCAGCAAGCGTTCAGGCGTTGGCTTCCGGCCAGGTCGACGCGCTCGGCGGCAACATCTTCTATCTCGATCGCGTCGAGAAGGCAGTCCCGGGCAAATTCGAAAACAAGCTCGAATTCCAGAAGCTCTACAACGGCGCCTGCACGCGCCTGGGCGAGAAAGAGATCAATGTCGCGGTAAACGAGTTCATCGACAAGATCAAAGGCAATGGTGAACTGAAGAAGATCTACGACAAGTGGATGAAGGTTCCGGTGCCGGAATTCCCGAAGAGCCTTGAAGGTATTCCGTTCACCGCGAAGTGAGCTTCGGCTCTTCGTAAACTCTGAATTTCGCGTGGTGGCACCCGAATGAGGTGCCAGCGTCGGCGCATGGCAAATCCTTGCGCCGACGCTGCCCGGAGTTTTTTTCATGAACAAGACGATCTTTGTCCTTAACGGACCCAACCTCAATCTTCTGGGTGAGCGGGAGCCGTCCATATACGGCACGACAACCCTTGGCGACATTCGGAAGCGATGTGAGGCGAAAGCCGAGTCTCTGGGTTTCTCGGTCGATTTTCGCCAGACGAATTTCGAGGGCGAGCTGGTGGAATCCGTCCATCAGGCGCGAAAGGATGCCTGTGGCATCATCATCAATCCGGCCGGATACACTTTCACGTCCATCGCCCTGCTGGACGCACTGAAGACTTTCGACGGCGCGAAGATAGAGCTGCACATATCCAACGTGCATGCCCGCGAGAGCATCTATCACAACTCCCTGATTTCACGCACCGCGACCGGCATCATGATCGGCTTCGGAGCCCGCGGTTACGAACTGGCGATCGAAGCCATGGCCGACATGGTCGAGCCGTCCTGAGAACGCGCCGCAGGAGATATCATGAACTATACCCTTGATTTCACTCCGGTCATCGACGGTCTGCCAAACCTTCTATGGGCCTGTCTCGGAACATTCACGCTGGCCATTTGCGGCATGCTTCTGGCGATCGTGATCGGCATCGGCGGCGTCATTTTGCGCCAGTCGCCATTCAAGCCTTTGCGCTGGCTCGTGATCGGCTTCGTCGAACTGATCCGCAACACGCCGTTTCTGGTGCAGATCTTCTTCATCTATTTCGCGCTGCCGCTGGCCGGCATCCGGCTCGATCCGACGCCGACCGCGATCATCGCGCTTGGCATCAATGGCGGCGCCTATGCCATCGAAATCATTCGTGGTGGCGTGCAGTCCATTTCGAAGGGGCAGATGGAGGCGGGACTGGCGCTCGGGCTGCACAAGGCTCAGGTCTTCCGCCTGATCATCCTCAAGCCGGCACTGAGGGCGATCTATCCCTCCCTGACCAGCCAGTTCATCCTGCTGACGCTGACGACCAGCATCGCATCCGCCATCTCGGCCTACGAACTCACCTCGGTATCGCAACGGATCGAGTCCGACAGCTTCCGCAGCTTCGAGGTCTATTTCACAGTGACGGCGTTCTACCTCGTCATCTCCTGGGTGATGATGCGCATCTTCGCGCTCTTCTCCTCCCGCTATTTCAGCTACCCGGTCAGATAAGGAGGAAATCGAATGGGACGCGAAGAATTCCTTTTCCTTCTGGCAGGCCTGAAATGGACAGTCGCGCTGTCCGTGGTCGCCTTCCTATGTGGCAGTATTGCGGGGCTGATAGTAGCTTTGGCGCGCACCTCCGGCATCTTCATCGTCGAGCGCCTGACGGCCGGCTATATCGCGGTATTCCAGGGTACGCCGCTGTTGATGCAGCTTTTCGTCGTTTATTACGGACTGGCCCTGATCGGCATCCAGATGGATGCGTGGGCTGCGGTGTCGGTCGGCTTGACCCTCCATGCAAGTGCCTTTCTGGGGGAAATCTGGCGAGGATCGATTGAAGCGGTCCCGCGTGGGCAGACGGAGGCCGCCAAGGCGTTGAGCTTGGGTTACGTCTCGCGGATGAAGGATGTCGTCCTTCCCCAAGCGATACGGATCTCGCTTCCGGCCACGATTGGCTTCCTGGTGCAGCTCATCAAGGGAACATCGCTCGCTTCGATCGTCGGTTTCACCGAACTGACCCGCGCCGGCAACATCATCTCAAACCAGATCTTCCAGCCATTGACCGTCTTCGGCGTGGTTGGAGCCCTCTACTTCCTGATGTGCTGCCCGCTGACCATCTACGGCGCCCATCTTGAGCGCAAATTCCTGACCGCCAGCCGCTAGGCCGTGCCGGTCGAGAAATCCGGAGTTTTATGGATGAACCAGACAATGAATAGCGCAACGACCACCGAGCCGATGATCTCCCTGTCGGGCGTGGAAAAATGGTACGGCGCCTTTAAGGCTCTCGACAATATCAACATGTCTGTCGCGAAGGGCGAGAAGATCGTGCTTTGCGGCCCCTCGGGAAGCGGCAAGTCCACGCTTATCCGCTGCATCAATCACCTGGAGGCCTATCAGAAGGGTGACATCCATGTCGGCGGCATCATGCTCGGACATGGATCGAAGACGATCGATGCGGTTCGCCGCGAGGTCGGCATGGTCTTCCAGCAGTTCAATCTCTTTCCGCATTTGACCGTGTTGCAGAACTGCATGCTGGCTCCGATGAGATCGCTCGGTATCGACAAGGCGCAAGCCGAGGATCGTGCCCGCACCTTGCTGGAGCGGGTCAAGATCTCCGAGCAGGCGGAAAAATATCCCGCTCAGCTTTCCGGCGGTCAGCAGCAGCGCGTCGCCATTGCGCGTGCCCTCTGCATGCGGCCCAAGGCGATGCTGTTCGATGAACCGACATCCGCACTTGACCCGGAAATGGTCAAGGAAGTGCTCGATACGATGATCGCATTGGCCGAAGAGGGAATGACGATGATCTGCGTGACCCATGAAATGGGTTTCGCCCGTCAGGTTGCCGATCGCGTCATCTTCATGGCGAGCGGCGCGATCGTCGAGGAGGCGCCTCCGGCCGAATTCTTCTCCAATCCGAAACATGAACGCACCCGGAAGTTTCTTGGCGAAATCCTCGGGCGGCATTGATGCGATACAGGCTCATAGCCGGAAGGTAAGGCCGATGATAAGCGGCAACACAAAACTCATCGCACATCTCGGGTTCCCGACGCATTCCTTCAAGGCGCCGTTGATCTACAATCCCTATTTCGAGAAAAACGGTATCGATGCGGTCGTGGTGCCGATGGGATGCCGGCCGGATGACTACAAGGCATTTCTGAAACTGGTCTTCCGCCTTTCCAATATCCATGGCGCGCTGATCACCATGCCGCACAAGATCACCACCATGGGATTGCTGGACGAAATTTCCACCAATGCGCAGGTTGCTGGAGCCTGCAACGCAGTGAAAATCGGATCGGACGGCGGCCTTGTCGGCGATATGTTCGACGGGGAAGGTTTCGTCCGCGGGATGCTGCGCAGAGGGCGGGAGATCGAGGGCAAGAGAGCGATCATGGCCGGTGCCGGAGGTGTCGGCTCGGCGATCGCCGCGTCGCTTGCCAAAGCGGGATTGGCAGAACTGGCGCTTTCCGATGCCTCCATCCCCATGATGCAGGGCCTCGCGGACCGGTTGCGTCGTCATTATCCGGGGTTGCGTGTGGAAGCCGGCAAGACCGATCCAAACGGCTACGATATCGTCATCAACGCCACGCCGCTCGGTATGAATGACAATGATCCGCTGCCTTTCGATGTATCCCGGATCGCGCCTTCAGCCTTCGTTGGAGAGGTGGTGCTGAGCCGTGAGATAACGCCGTTCCTGGCTGCGGCGCGCGCTCGCGGCTGCGAATATCAGGTCGGAACAGACATGCTGTTCGAGCAGATACCGGCCTATCTCGAATTCTTCGATCTTCCCACGACGACCGCGAAGGAACTTCGCGCTGTTGCCAGACTGTGAGGGAGTCGGGCATGCGAGCCGAAGCTCTCAGATTTGCGCTTATGGGAGGTGGCCTGATCGGGCGTGAACATGCAGCGCTCATTGCGGCAGCGCCCGGTGCCGATCTTGTCGCTATCGCAGACCCGGCGCCTGCCGCGGAACTGGTCGCGAGCGAATTCGGGGCCAGACACTATCTCGATTATCGGACCATGCTGGACGAGATGCGGCCGGATGGCGTGATCGTTGCTCTGCCAAATGCCCTTCATGCTCAAGCGGCAATCGCCTGTGTTGAACGCGGTATCCCGTGTCTCGTGGAAAAGCCTGTGGCGGATACGCTCGAAGCTGCAAGGGATCTGGTGGCGGCGGCAGAACGAGCCGATGTTCCCGTTCTGGTGGGACACCAGCGCCGTCATAGCCCCGACATCGCCAAGGCCAAGCAATTGATCGAAGAGGGGCATCTCGGTCGCCTGGTCGGGGTCAACGCCATGTGGCTGGCCGACAAGCCGGAGGCTTATTTCGATGCCGCCTGGCGCCGGCAAGCCGGTGGTGGGCCATTGCTCATCAATCTCATTCACGACATCGATTGCCTTCGGTTTATCTGTGGCGACATCGCAGAAGTCATGGCCTTCACCTCCAATTCGGTGCGCGGCTTCGAGGTGGAGGATAGTGCCAGCGTCAGCCTGCGCTTTTCATCCGGTGCGGTTGGCACGGTCCTCATGAGCGACACGGCCGTTTCGCCCTACAATTGGGATACGGCCGCCGGGCAGGCGCTGTATTTCCCGCATCAGCCGGAAAACGCCTATTTCTTCTCCGGCACCAGAGCTGCATTGGCATTGCCGTCAATGGATCTTTGGAAGCATGAGGCGGAAGAGGGTCATTGGCAGGATCCGCTGGTCAAGCGGCACGTCACGCTGGATGGCAGCCGGGCCTATGTCAATCAGCTTGCCCATTTCATGAAAGTGGTAACGGGTGACGCCAAACCCCTGGTCTCTGCCCATGATGGAATGATGACCCTGGCGACGATACTGGCGATTGCGCGGTCGGGCCGGGAGAGGCGACCGGTCAGTCCTGCCGATCTATGACACGCGTCGCTGGGGCTTCCTGGTCGATGGGGCCATAGGATCAATTGGACGAGTCGGAGTCCAACATTCCGATTCGTTCGATTTTGCTGAGCGTTTCTCTCGCCAGCCGCAGTGAGGCAGCAGTCGCCATGGCCATCTGTGGCATGATCAGCCATTCGAGTGTCCAGGCTGCTCCTGAACGCTCCTGCTCATGCACCATGGCCTGATGCAATCCTGAAAGCTGGACCGCGTTGAAGCGAGCAAGCGCCACCAGTGTTTCTGCCCCGACCGGATTCTGTTTATGCGCCATGGCGGAGGATTTTCCGCCACCGCTCATGGAAATTTCGCGGCCCGACTGGGCCATCAGCGCGAGATCCTGCCCAATCTTGCCGAGTGCGCCCGTAACCGATGACAGGTGATGGCCGATATCCGCAATTCCGTCTCGCTGGCTCTGCCATTGCCGTATGTCCGCCAACCCCAGTTCTTCAGCAAGCGCGGCACGCACCGCGGCCCCATCTAGTCCCAGCTTGTCGAGAGAACCGGCCGCACCGCCGAGCTGGACCGGAAACACTAGGTTGTTCAGCGCTGTGAGTTGTCGCGCGAGCGGGCCACGCCAGCTTTCCACTCGATCAGAAACGCGGATCGGAATGGCCGCCTGCATACGGGTAAAGCCCATCAGCGGGTTTGATCCGAAGCGTTCATCGAGACCATCCAGAAGCGCAACTATCTGCCTTATTCGCTCAGTGAAGATCGCATGGATCGCCTTCATCCGAAGCATCAGGCTCGTGTCGATGGCATCCTGGCTGGTTGCGCCGAAATGGACATGGTTGGCCGCATCGCCGCCGACCGCCTGCCTAAGCTGTTTGACGAGTTCGGGGATGACGACGGAATCCGTCCCAACGGCTGCCTTCAGCCGTGCGAGATCGGGTTCGAATGTACCGCATGCCGCCGCAATCTGTTCCGCAGCAGCTGCCGGGATAAGTCCCAGCCCCGCCTGTGCCCGCGCCAAAGCGGCTTCGAAACGAAGCATGGTGTTGATGTCCGCATCGGCTGAAAGGTGGCGAGCGATTTCCTCATCGCCGAGGAGACCCGACAGGAAGGGATGCTCGAAGGGAGAGAAGGCCATCATGTCTCCATGTCGGGTAGGCAGCCGGTTGGGCGCAGCGTCAGATATCGAGGAACACGGTTTCTTTCGGTCCCTGGAGATGGATATCGAGCGTATAGATGCTGCCGTCCTTCTGTGCGACCATTGTCTCGACCCGCTGGCGATGTTCGATGCGTAACAGCAGCGGATCGATGGCGTTCGCTTCCGCCTCGTCGGAAAAGTAGATGCGTGTATGCAGACCGATATTGATGCCGCGGGCAACGATCCAGAGCGTGATATGCGGCGCCATGGGGCGTCCGTCCTTGAACGGAACCTTGCCGGGTTTGATCGTCTCGAACTGGAAATAACCATTCTCGGCATTCGTCGGACAACGGCCCCAGCCGGTGAAGTTCGGATCAGCGGTACCGCGCATTTCCGACGGGCTGTTGTAGAGACCGGCGCTGTCCGGCTGCCAAATTTCGGCAATAGCATCCCGCACAAGCGTATCGGCGCCGTCAAAGATGCGGCCACGCACGGTAATGCGTTCGCCCAGTGTCTGATCGTTGACCATCGTGGTTCCGAGATCGTCGTCATAGACGCCGCGAATGTCGCAGTAATTCGGCGTCAGTCCGATATGGACATAGGGGCCGGCGGTCTGCGACGGCGTTTCCTTCAGCCTGTGAAGCTCCTGCATCATCAGTTGCCCTCCAGCCGGTTTTCAAAAAGGGTCGAGCGGCGTCCACGCAGCACGATATCAAATTTGTAGGCGCGCGCATCCATCGGGATTGTCTGGCCCCAGTCCAGCGGCGCGATCAGTTGTTCGATCGCTTTGCGATCCGGGATCGTGTTGACGATCGGACATTTCCAGATCATCGGGTCGCCCTCGAAATACATCTGGGTAATCAGGCGCTGGGCGAAGCCATGTCCGAAGACCGAGAAATGGATATGGGCAGGACGCCAGTCGTTGACGCCGTTCGGCCATGGATAGGGGCCGGGCTTGACGGTGCGAAACGCGTAACGCCCGTCGTCGTCGGTGATCGCACGGCCGCAACCGCCGAAATTGGGGTCGATCGCGGCAAGATAGGTTTCTTTCTTGTGGCGATAACGGCCGCCGGCATTGGCCTGCCAGAATTCCAGCAAGGCACCGCGAACAGGTTGGCCTCGCTCGTCCAGCACGCGGCCATGAACGATTATCCGCTCGCCGATGGCACTTTCTCCCGGCCGGGCGTAGTTGTGGATCAGGTCATTGTCCAACTCGCCGATCATTGAATGGCCGAAAACCGGGCCGGTGATTTCCGAGATCGTGCCGTCGAGAGACAGCAAGGCGCGCTGCGGCGAACGCAGGATCGAGGTCTTGTATTCCGGTGTCAGGGCGGGCGCGTGCCAGGCGCGGTCGCGCGCGAAAAATCCACCGGTCTCCGGCTGTTTGTTCGAATTAGCGGACATCCCTAAGGTCTCCTCCCCCGATGTCTATTCGGCGTCCATCTGTTCGTAGACGCGCTTGGCGATCTTTATGGCATGGTTTGCGGCAGGTACGCCTGCATAGATAGCGACATGCAGCAGGGCCTCGCGAACATCTTCCCGCGAAGCGCCAGTATTGGCGGTGGCCCGCACATGCATGGCAACTTCCTCGTCCTGGCCGAGTGCTGCCAGAAGCGCGATCGTGATGATCGATCGTTCCCGCTTGGTGAAGTTGGGACGTGACCAGACATGTCCCCAGGCGGCTTCCGTGATCAGCGCCTGGAACGGCTCGTCGAATTCAGTGGCGTTGGCGATCGCTCGATCGACATGGGCATCTCCCAACACGGAACGTCGTGTCTCCATGCCCAGGCGGTGTCGGTATGTCTCAACCTCAGTCATTGAGCCTCCCCTGCGGTATTGGTGGTGTTGATGAAGTCTCGGATCAGATCGGTCAAAGCTTCGGGCTGTTCGACGCAGGGAATGTGACCTGCATCCTTGACGATCTCGAAACGCGCGCCGGGGATAAGTTCTGCCGTATTCCTGACGAGGTCTGGCGGCGTTGAGCCATCCTGGTCGCCGACGATGCAGAGGGTCGGCACGACAATGCGTGCAGCGGCCTCGGTGTAATCGGCATCACGAATTGAAGCGCAGGTTGCCGCATAACCTTCGATCGGTTGGCGAGCCAGCATGTTGCGATAACCGTGAAAGGCGATGTTGTCCGGGCTGCGGAAAGCGGGGGTGAACCACTTTTCCATGACCGCATCGACGATGCTTGCGATGCCGTGCTCTTCGACGGCCGCAATACGCGCGTTCCACATATCGGCAGAACCGATCTTGCTGGCAGTATCGCAGAGTATCAGCGCCTTCACCAACTCGGGCCGTGTCTGGTAGATCGCCTGCGCAATAAGCCCTCCAACGGAAAGGCCGCAGATCACGGCGTTGCGCACGTTGAGCAGATCCAGGAGGCCGGCAAGATCCGCTGCATGATCCTCGATCGAATAAGGGGGCTTGCCGATATCGGACAGGCCATGGCCACGCTTGTCGTAAAGGATGATCGGGAAGTCGCCGGCGAGGCGCACGATGACATCCCGCCAGATGCGAAAATCCGTGCCGAGCGAATTGGCGAATACGATGACCGGTTTATCCGCCGGTCCTCCAATAACCTGATAGTGGATCGTGACGTCATTGACGCGCGCAAACTGCATTGAAAATCTCTCCCTGAATTATCTTGGTATATTGGCTCGGTTAGGTAAAATGACTTTTTAGGTGTTTTTTATATCCGAATGGTTATGTATTCGATGAGCGAGCCAAACGTTAAGTTTCGTCATCTCCAAGCCTTTATCGAGGTTGCTCGTCACAAGAGCGTCGTCAAGGCGGCCGGTTTTCTGAATGTCAGCCAGCCGGCGGTTACCAAGACCATTCGGGAGCTCGAAGAGGCGCTCGGTGTCGCGCTTGTGGAGCGCGAGGGCAGGGGCATCCGGCTATCGCGTTATGGCGAGGTATTCCTGAAACATGCCGGTGCGGCGATCGCCGCTCTTCGACAGGGTGTCGATTCAGTTTCGCAGGAACGTGTTGGAGAAGCGCCGTTGATACGGATCGGTGCGCTACCGACAGTTTCCAGCCACATCATGCCGCGGGCCGTGGATCTTTTTCTGAAGGAAAAGACCGGGAGCCGCATCAAGATCGTCACCGGCGAAAACTCGGTGCTGCTGGAACAACTGCGCTTCGGCGACCTCGATCTTGTCATCGGCCGACTGGCGGGGGCTGACAGGATGGCGGGATTTATCTTCGAGCACCTCTATTCCGAACGGGTGGTGTTTACCGTCCGTGCCGGCCATCCGATCCTGACGTCGGGGCATTCATCGTTTTCCGAACTCGGCGACTATCCGATCCTGATGCCGACCACGTCGTCGATCATTCGGCCCTTTGTCGATCGGCTACTCATCGCCAACGGCATTTCAAGTCTGCCGAACCAGATCGAGACCGTTTCAGACTCTTTCGGTCGAGCATTCGTGCTGTCGAGCGACGCGGTGTGGATCATATCGTCCGGGGTTGTGTCCCGCGATATCGGGACGGGGCTAATGCAGGCATTGCCGATCGATACAAGCGATACCCAAGGGCCCGTGGGGCTGACAATGCGGACTGACGCAATCCCCTCCATCGCGATGTCGCTTTTGATACAGACCATACGAGAAGCTGCAGGCTCCCGTTAGCTCACTTGCCTGCCTCAATTTCCCGAGGCGCTACGAGAGCACTCCGCGAAGCTCGCGGCTTACCTGCTGAAGTGAGGGGAGGTAGGTTTCGATGACAGATGCCATGGGGGCGCTCGAGACGGCCAGCCCTGTGTTCAAAGCTGCGACCACAACGCCCCGTGCATTTTTCACCGGCACCGCGACAGATCTCAATCCCTGCTCGACCTCCTGGTCGACTGCGGCATAACCTTGCGTTCGAACCAGCGAGAGTTCCTTCAAGACGTCATCGATAGTGTGGAGCGTATGGGCGGTTCTTGCCTGAAGCGGATGGGAGTTCAGAAGTTCAATCGCTTGAGTTTCGGGAAGTGCTGCAAGCATGACACGTCCGAGAGACGTGCAATAAGCGGGAAGACGCGACCCTGGCATGAGCGCAATCGACATCACCTTCCGCTGCGCAGCACGCGCGACGTAGACGATCTCTGCACCATCCAGGATGGCGACGGACGTGCTCTGGCCAATCTGTTCGGATAACTGATCGAGCCATGGCTGAACGATGCGCGGCAGCGGCATGGATGCCAGGCAGCCGGTACCGAGACGCAGGACGCGCGGAGTGACCGTAAAGAACTTGCCGTCATAAGCACAATATCCGTGTTCAGCGAGCGTCAGCAGACAACGGCGGGTGGTTGCTCGATCCAGGCCGGAGATCTCTGCCGCTTCCGAAATGCTCAATCGAGGCGTTTCGGCGGTAAAAGCTTCGATCACGCGAAGCCCCTTCGCCAATCCGCCCATCATGTCACTCTGCTTCACATTCAATATAATAACTCCGAGTTTGTGCGATAATGCAACAAATGCATCATATCGCACAAAAACGTTGAGGTCGAGAAAGTCGAGGGGTAGGTTTTCGAGAGGCTACGACAGAGGACGAGGCCCATCATCAAGGGAGGTGGCGGATGAACAAGACAAGCCAGAGCCTGGCGGCGGCTGTGTCCGAAATAGGCGACGGAGCGACAGTGATGATCGGCGGCTTCGGTGGCTCCGGCGCTCCGATCGAACTCATCCACGCGCTGATCGACAAGGGTCCAAAGGACCTGACGGTCATCAACAACAATGCCGGCAATGGCCGTATCGGGATTGCGGCGATGATCGACGCGGGCATGGTCCGAAAGATGATCTGCTCGTTCCCGAAATCGTCCGATCCGCGCGCCTTTACCGATAAGTACCTGGCCGGAGAAATCGAACTCGAACTTGTGCCGCAAGGCACGCTTGCGGAACGCATCCGTGCCGGAGGCGCCGGCATACCGGCATTCTACACCCCGACCGCTTACGGCACGGAGCTCGCGGAAGGCAAGCCGATCGGCGAATTCGACGGTCGGCGTTACGTCCAGGAACGGTGGCTGAAGGCTGACTTCGCCATCATCAAGGCTCATCTCGGCGACCGTCATGGCAATCTCACCTACAACAAGGCGGCTCGTAACTTCAATCCGCTGATGTGCATGGCGGCCGCCAGCACGATCGTTCAGGTTTCGAGGATCGTCGAGGCGGGCGAAATCGACCCCGAACATGTGGTCACGCCCGGAATTTTCGTCGATCGCGTCGTCGAGGTTTCGCAGCCTCGCCAGGAAGAGGAACTCATTCGCGCCGGAGTGACCTACGCATGACCAGCATCGCTCAAGAAGAGATCAAGCTGACCAACGCCCAGATCGCCTGGCGCGCGGCGCAGGACATTGTCGACGGCGCCTATGTCAATCTGGGTATCGGCTTTCCCGAAATGGTCGCCCGTTACCAGCCGCCCGGCCGGGAGGCGATCTTCCACACGGAAAACGGCATCCTCGATTTCGGCGAGGCGCCGAAGCCAGGCGAAGAGGACTGGGACCTCATCAATGCCGGCAAAAAGGCAGTGACGCTGAAGCAGGGCGCTTCGTTCTTCCATCATGCGGACAGCTTCGCGATGGTGCGCGGCGGCCATCTCGATGTTGCGATCCTTGGGGCATTGCAGGTTGCGCAAAGCGGGGATCTGGCAAACTGGCGTGTCGGCTCGAAGGGCGTTCCGGCAGTCGGTGGCGCCATGGATCTCGTGCATGGCGCCAAACAGGTTTTTGTCATCACCGAGCATGTGACAAAGAACGGCGAACCCAAGCTCGTGGAAAAATGCACGTTTCCGCTGACCGGCTTGGCCTGTGTCACCAGGGTTTACACCAGTCATGCCGTCATCGAGATCGTTGAAGGACGCTTCGTGCTGCGAGAAAAACTTGCCGCATTGAGCATAGAAGAACTGCAGTCGATGACGGACGCTCCGTTGCATATCGCGGGTTCGGTCGCCGATCTCATCGTGCCCGAAGTCTGAGGAGAATACAGTGGCCGAGGCTTTAATCTGCGACTACATCCGCACCCCGATTGGTCGTTTCGGCGGCACGCTTTCCTCAGTGAGGGCTGACGACCTCGGCGCCATACCGCTGAAGGCGCTCATCGAGCGAAATGCCGGCATCGACTGGGAGGCGGTTGGCGACGTGATCTTTGGATGCGCCAACCAGGCGGGCGAGGACAACCGCAATGTCGCGCGCATGTCTCTGCTTCTGGCCGGGCTTCCTGTGTCCGTCACGGGCACGACCATCAACCGTCTGTGCGGTTCGGGAATGGATGCCGTCATCACTGCGGCGCGCGCCATCAAGTCGGGTGAGGCGGAGTTGATGATTGCGGGCGGCGTCGAAAGCATGAGCCGGGCACCGTTCGTCATGCCGAAGGCCGACGCCGCGTTTTCGCGCAACGCGGAGATCTACGACACGACAATCGGCTGGCGCTTCGTAAATCCGCTGATGAAGAAGCTTTACGGCGTCGATTCCATGCCCGAAACCGGCGAAAATGTTGCGGAAGATTATCGGATCTCTCGCGAAGATCAGGATGCGTTTGCTCTGCGCAGTCAGAACAAGGCCGCTGCCGCCCAGGAAACCGGCCGGCTTGCCCGCGAAATCACGCCGGTCGCCATCCCCCAGCGCAAGGGTGAGGCACTGGTCATCTCGAAAGACGAGCATCCGCGCGCGACCACGATCGAAGCGCTCGCCAAACTTGGTACTCCCTTCAAGAAGGAAGGCGGAACAGTGACGGCCGGCAACGCCTCCGGCGTCAACGATGGTGCCGCGGCGCTGATTATCGCTTCGGAAACAGCTGTCAGAAAATACGGGCTGACGCCGATTGCGCGGGTTCTGGCCGGAGCGACAGCGGGCGTTCCTCCACGTGTTATGGGTATCGGCCCGGCGCCTGCTTCCAAAAAGCTGATGGCATTGCTCGGCCTGACGCAGGATCAGTTCGATGTCATCGAA
The DNA here is from genome assembly GCA_900472575.1 of Hyphomicrobiales bacterium. GTDB lineage: Bacteria > Pseudomonadota > Alphaproteobacteria > Rhizobiales > Rhizobiaceae > Neorhizobium > Neorhizobium cellulosilyticum. Next base: position 19,390 of record UCIV01000007.1, on the reverse strand, counting down.
CTGAACGAGGCCTTTGCCTCCCAGGGCCTTGCAACCTTGCGCGAACTCGGCATTGCCGATGACGATCCGCGCGTCAACCCGAATGGCGGGGCCATCGCGCTTGGACATCCGCTGGGCATGACGGGTGCGAGAATTGCCGGCACGGCCGCTCTGGAACTTTCGTCCGGCAGGGGTAACCACGCGCTCGCAACCATGTGCATAGGTGTGGGGCAGGGTATCGCGCTCGCTCTCGGGCGCGCCTGACCGCTTTTTCGGCAGGAAAACAGCAAGGCAGGCGGCAGGCTAATGCAGGCCGCCCACGCCGAGCAAACGTTCCACCGCCTCGTGATCCTGTGACAGCGCGGAAGGGGTACCGTTCCAGGCGATACGGCCACGCTCTAGCACGATGACCTCGTCGGCAAAGTCGAGAGCGCTTTGAATTCGCTGCTCGACGAGCAGGATCGTCATGTCTCCGGAAGCCGCAAGTTCCGAAAACACCACCATGAGCTCCTCGCAGATCACGGGAGCCAGGCCTTCAAGCGGTTCATCGAGCAGCAGCACCGCGGGTCGGCCGAGGATCGTGCGCGCCGTGGTCAGCATCTGTTGTTCGCCACCGGACAGCTGGCTGCCGAGGTTCCTGCGACGCTCTTTCAGCCGGGGAAACAAAGCATAGCCTTCCTCGATCGCGTCCTTCTTCCGTTTCTTCAAGCCGACAGTCAGGTTTTCCTCGACGCTAAGGCTCGGGAATATGTCCCGCGTCTGCGGCACATATCCGAGGCCCGCGTGAGCCCGCGCGGCACTTGACATCGAGCTGAGATCGATGTCCCCTATCGTTATCCTCCCGCCATAACGGCGGGTCTGGCCCGCAAGCGTCGCGAAGAGCGTCGTCTTCCCCATCCCGTTGCGACCGAGAACGGCGAGCCGACGACCAGCAGCCACAGAAAACGAAATCGATTCCAGAATTCGGGTCGGGCCATAACCGGCGGAAAGGTTTTCGACTTTAAGCATTGAGGCCGGCATTGGCGTAGCTCCCGAGATAGGCCTCGCGGACGCGGGCATCTTTTGTCACGTCGGCGGGAAGGCCGTCGAATATAATGGTCCCTGCGGCAAGCACGACCACCCGTTTGGCAAATCGGAACACCAGGTCCATGTCGTGTTCGATCATCACCACGGCGAGATCGGCGGGCAGGTTTGCGAGCGCTTCCTCGATACGTCCCGTGTCACTTTGCGGAACGCCGGCAGCTGGTTCGTCGAGCAGGAGGACGCTGGGCTTTAAGGCAAGCGCGATGGCCAGTTCCAGAAGCCGCTGCTGCCCGTAGGCGATCTCCCGCACCTTTCTATGTGCGAGCGAATAAAGGCCCAGTCTTTCAAGCAGGTCATAGACTTCTTCCATCACCGCCGGACGGGTGAGAAAATTGCCATGTAGTTCAGCCGATTTTCCTGTCCGTTGGAGAACCGCGAGCCCCACATGTTCGGCCGGTGTCATGTCCTGGAAAAGCCGGGTCACCTGGAATGAGCGAACGAGGCCACGCTGAACCCGGCCGGTTGGTCCGATCCGGGTGACCGGCTCGTTTCGAAGTCGCACCTCACCGGAACTCGGTTTCAGGGCGCCGGTGACGAGATTGACGAAGGTCGTCTTGCCGGCTCCGTTTGGGCCAATGAGCGCCACCCGGTCGCCTGCCACCATGGAGAGCGAGACGTCGTTTGTGACAACGAGTCCGCCGAACGCCTTCTTCAGGTTGATGACTTCAAATACCGCGCTCATGGCCGCGTCTCCCCGGTCGTGTTCTTTCTTACAGAGAGGAGATCCTGCACCGTTCCGAAAATGCCCTTAGGGGCGAAAAGGACGACGACGATGAGAAGCGCGCCAACCATCGTCAGCCAGTGAAACGGGTTGGCGGCCGATACGAAGTCCTCAAACAGCATGAAGATCACGGTCCCGACCAGAGCGCCGAACAGGGAACCTGTTCCGCCAAGGACAAGCATGACGAGCGCTTCTGCCGATTGTGTGAACGACAGGGCGTCGAGTGCGACAACCTGGGTTGAGATGGCACTGAGCGCACCCCCGGTTCCGGCAACCGCGCCTGAAATGATGTACATCTTTATCACAGCTTTATGGGGAGAGGCGCCGAGTGCCCTTATCCGCACGGGATCCTCCTTGATGCCACGGCAGAGCATGCCGAAGGGCGAGCGAACGACGATGCGCAGCAACGTGAATACGATGAGAAGCAGGACCACACCGAAGAAATAGGCCGTATGGCCGAAGAGATCGAACTCGTAGAGGCCAAAGAGCGGGTCGAGTACGATGCCCGACAATCCGTCGCTTCCGCCGGTCCAGGAAGACGCCTTGTTGGCGAATTCATGAAACAGGTAGACAAGAGCGATCGATAGCACGAGCTGCGGGAGACCGTGTGCCCGCAGCATCACGATGCCACAGATAAGTCCGGCGACCGCACCCGCAAATATCCCGCCCAGTGTCATCAGCAGCGGATCATTTATCCCATAATGCGCGGAGAGTATGCCTGCCGCATAGGCGCCCGATCCGAACAACGCCGCCTGGCCAAGGGTCGCAACACCGCAATAGCCGGTCACGAGATCAAGCGACAATACGAGAAGGGCAATCGCGATGATACGCGTGAGCAACGCGAGGTTGTCGGGAAAGAGGACATAGCCAGCCGCGGCGACAATGACGATGGCAGCAAAGCCGTAAAGGTCTCGCTTGATGAAGCCGGCCCGCAGGCGGCTTCTGGTCGTTGCAGCGCCGGCGGCTAGCGTGGAGTTGGTCTTCTCTGTCATTTTGCGCGTCCCGCCAGGCCACTCGGAAAGACACAGATGATTGCGATGACGGCAAGATAGAAGAAGAATTCGCCGAATTCCGGCATGAGATACCTGCCGGTCGTATCGATCGCCCCAAGTAGAAGACAAGCGGCCAGTGCGCCAGGGATGGAGCCGGCTCCGCCGACCGATACCACGACCAGAAACGTCACCATGTAGCGGAGTGCATAATAGGGTTCCACCGGCAGGAATTCCGATCCGACCACTCCGCCGAAAGCCGCAAGACCCACAGCCGCCGCGAAGCTAACCGCGTAGACGATTTCCGTTCTCACGCCCAGCGCCGCAGCCATTGCGGCATTGTCGACAGACGCACGAAGCTTGATGCCGAAATTCGTCTTCTCGATCGCGTACCAGAGGCCGAGCGCCACGGCCAGGCCGCAGGCGATCGCAAAAAGGCGATGGATGGGTATGGTGCGGAAGCCGAGGTCGGCAGACCCTTGTAGTGAAGGTGCAAGCGGAATGGTCTTCAGCGTTGGCCCCATGACGAAATTGGCAATTCCGATGATGCAGAAGGTTATCCCGATCGTCATCAGCACCTGTGTCAGTTCCGGCTGACCGTAGATCCGCCGATAAAGAAGACGTTCGATCGGAATGGCGATCAGGATCGTGAAGACGACCGCCGCGATCAATGCAAGTCCGTATCCGAGGGCCAAGTCCCGCGCGACATAGGAGGCTATGTAACCGCCGATCATGGCAAAGCCGCCATGGGCGAGGTTCACGACACGCATCAGGCCCATGGTCACCGAAAGGCCGATGGAAATGACGAACAGCACCATGCCATAGGCAAGTGCGTCGACAGCAATGCTGAAGACTGTCTGCATCAGAAATCCTGTTCATGAGTGGCAGGCCAACTCTGGCCTGCCGATCTGTGAAACCGTCGGCCGCTTACTTCGCGGCGGCCAGACCCGGATCGCCCTGCTTCTCGAAGGTCTGAACCTCCTTGTTGAAGTATTTGCCATCCGAACCCCTTGCCACTTCCCGAAGATAGATGTTCTGGGTGATGTGACGGCTTTCCGGATCGATGGAGACAGGGCCGCGTGGGCTTGTCCAGGCCAGTCCCTTGACGGCATCGACGGCTTTCTGGGCATCCTGCTTGCCGCCCGTCGCCTCGATCATCTTGTAGATGACATGCATGCCATCGAACGCGCCGACGGAAGGAAAGGACAGTTCCGCTTCGTTGCCGATCGCCTTGGTCGCTGCCTCGACGAAGGTCTTGTTTTCGGGGGAATCGTGAGAAACGGCATAATGGAACGTCGTCTGTATTCCCAATGCAGCGTCGCCCAGTGCCGGCAGATCGGACTCCTGGGTCAGGTCACCCGGCGCATAGAACTTGGTGCCGGCCGCTTTCAGACCATTGTCGTTGAACGCCTTGACGAAGCCGAGCGTGGTCGGGCCGGAAGGCAGGAAGGCGAACACACCTTCTGCGCCCGAATCCTTGATACGCTGCATGATCGGGCTGAAATCGTTTGTGGAAAGCGGCATTCGTATTGCCTCCACGATCTTCCCGCCGGCTTCTTCGAAGGCCTTTCTGAACGCATTTTCGGCATCGACACCCGGTCCATAGTCACTGACGACCGAAATGATCTTCTTGACGCCTACATCGGAAGCAACCTTTGCGATGGGCGTGGAGGTCTGCCAGGTGGTGAACGAGGTTCTGACGACCAGAGGGCTGGTCTTCATGATGGCCGATGTTGCAGCGTTCATGATGACCATGGGCACGTTGCCCTGCTTGAGGATCGGCGTGACCGCCATTGCATCCGGAGTAAAGTAGAAGCCTGCAAGATATTGAACTTTTTCCTTGACGATCAGTTCCTGGCCGAGAGCCTTGGACTGGGCAGGGTCCGCTGTCGGAATATCGCGGTAGACAATTTCGACCGTATCGTCGCCAATTTTGTTACCGTGAAGTGCGATATAGGCGTCTATTCCCGCCTTGAAGTTCTTGCCCTGCAGGGCGAAGGGCCCAGAGAAGGGACCAACCACGCCGACCTTGATGACGTCGGCGGAAGCGGTTCCGCACAAAGCCATGACCGCGAAAGCGGTAATTGCAGCCTTTTTCATGTTCATTCCTCCCGGTTAAACAGGGCCCGCCTCCAACATCGTGCCCTTTGAATTGCAACAATGCGACCCGTTGCTGTCGTCCACGCTAAAACGGTAATCCCACGTAGTTTTCTGCCAGAGCGGTGGACGCGGCCCGGGAATGGGTTAGATAATCGAGCTCCGCTTCCTGAATTTTCTGATCAAATTCACTCGTCTCCGGAAAGCGATGCAGCATGGTCGTCATCCACCACGAAAAGCGTACAGCTTTCCATACCCGTGCAAGAGCTTTTTTCGAATAGGAATTCAGTCCTGCCTCGGACCCTTCCAGATAATATTCGCGCAAAGAATTGAAGAGATAATGCACGTCGCTTGCGGCAAGGTTCAAGCCCTTGGCACCGGTGGGCGGAACGATGTGAGCGGAATCGCCAACAAGGAACAGACGGCCAAAGCGCATGGGCTCTGCCACAAAGGAACGCAGCGGAGCGATCGACTTCTCGAATGACGGAGCGGTTACAAGAGCTTCGGCATGGGACGGCGGTAGCCTGCGCCGCAGTTCGTCCCAAAACCGGTCGTCGCTCCAGTCTTCCGCTTTCTGATCGAGAGGACATTGTATGTAATAACGGCTGCGGCTTGCTGAGCGCATCGAACACAGTGCGAAGCCGCGCGGATGATTTGCATATATCAGTTCGTGGCTGACCGGAGCGACATCCGCGAGGATGCCGAGCCATCCGAACGGATAAACTTTCTCGAAGAAGTTTAATGCGGCCTCGGGAACCGACCTGCGGCTCGTTCCATGGAATCCGTCGCAGCCCGCGATGAAATCGCAATCGATACGATGTGTTATGCCGTCTTTTCGATAAGTTACATAGGGGTCTGTTCCGGAAAAATCATGCGGCTGCACGTCGTCAGCCTCATAGACGGCATGCGCACCGCTTCGTTCACGTGCATCCATCAGGTCGCGCGTGACTTCTGTCTGACCGTAAACCATCACCCGCTTGCCGCCGGTCAATTCGTTGAGATCGATCCGATGATCGCGACCGTCGAAAGCAAGATCGAAACCATCATGCGGCAGCCCTTCGGCGGCCATCCGTGCACCGGCGCCCGCCTGGTTCAGAAGCTTGACGGTCCCTTCCTCAAGTACCCCGGCTCGAACGCGGCCGAGGATATACTCCTTGCTCACCCGATCGAGGATGAGATTGTCGATCCCCGCTTCGGTCAGAAGCTGGCCAAGCAGCAGGCCCGACGGTCCTGCGCCTATGATGACGACTTGATGCCTCAATCACGCCTCCCAACGAAACTGATAATTGCAAATTCCATGATTGGGAGTTGCGGCGAAAGAGACGCTCTGTTCTTTTAATTGTACTTTTCGAACATCGGGAGGAGCGGTCGCAATGCCACGGGTTCCCACCTATGCCCTATATGGTGAAACGGATACCGGAGATCCGGGCTTCTGGCTGCATCATGAAACGATCCATGCCAGAAGCAGCCAGCACGACTGGGAAATCCAGCCTCACCGGCACACTGCTTACTTTCAGATCCTGCATATTGCCGCCGGAGGCGGTGACGTCCTCTTCAACGAAGAGACCCTTAGTTTGAAGCCCGGAACGGTAATAACCATTCCTCCGGGAACAAGTCATGGGTTCCGATTCTCAAAAACCGTTGTCGGCTCGGTTATCACGATCCTTTCGTCACATCTCGACCATGCACCCGGTGAGAGAAGCTTGTTTGGCCAGTGGCTGGCTCACCCCCAAAAGATTGCTCCCGAACCTCAGGTGCCGGATGCGGAAGAGGCCGCGCGCATCTTGGGGCGGATAACTGCCGAGTTTGAAGGTCGAAATCGCGGACGCAATGAAATCCTGAGAGCCTATGTCTCCGTGCTGTTGCACCTGTTGTTCCGAATTGGCTGCGATCAACGCACTTGGGACGGCTCGTCCGAAGACACCCGGGTGGATGCCCTGATGAACCTGATCGACCAGCATTTCCGAACCCATCGAGCGTTGTCGTTCTATGCTGGGAGAATCGGGGTTTCGCCGACACATCTCAATCGCCTCGTTCATGCCTGGCATGGATGTTCGGCACATGAACTGATCGAGCGCAAGATTATCGAGGAAGCGAAGAGACAGCTCATCTTCTCTATGACCTCTATACAGCAAATATCGTATCGGCTGGGTTTCCAAGATGCCGCTTATTTTTCCCGCTTTTTCGCTCGATGCACGGGCAAGGCACCGAAAGATTGGCGTTCATTGGAACGTGCCCGTATTGACTATTGATAGCCTCGGCGAGCAAGGCAAGAATGAACTGGACGCGTGATGGCGGAGTAGGAGCCAAGCACAAGCCAGCTTTTTCATGGCGAGATTCAAATCTTCCGGTCGACGACCTAAGCGGTGCGCATGATGGCGATCGCTCTGTTAACTGGGATATTTTCTTCGTGGTCATTGGAGATGAGAAACTGTTCGTTGAAACTAGGCGGCAACGGTTCGGTACACATCAAGAGCAGGAGCCATGTCCTGTATCATCGTTGCTCCATTGAAAGTTCGTCTGACCCCATTAGACCTTTGCCTATGTTACGACATTGGCTGTGATCCGCTGTGTCTCGATCTTTGCGGCGGCATCGATGCAGCCCAATTGTGGACCGGGGAATGGACCTTTCAAAGATAGAAAAACTCATCGCGTTTGTGGGGCGGTCCAACGTCACCGAACTGGAGGTCACGGAAAAAGGCACGACAGTCCGGATATTCCGAGATGGAGGCCGAGATACACCCGTAACGAACCCCGAGAGTTCGAGCGTGACCGCCGATATAGGACAGGTCGAAGGCGCTGCGGTTGAAGTCAACGAAAAGGCAGGCATGGTCACCGCACCTGTCTTTGGCGTGCTGCATGCCTCCCCGGCACCAGGAGATCCTCCGTTCGTGGCCGTCGGAGATGATGTTATCGAGGGGCAGACACTTTTCATCATCGAAGCGATGAAAGTGTTCAACAAGATAGCTGCACCGCATGCCGGCAAGATCACGCGCCTGACGGATGTGAATGGCTCGGAGGTCGAGGTTGGCGACATGCTGGCGGAGATCGCGTGATGCCGTCACACCAGCGTTTCGACAAGGTTCTTATTGCCAATCGCGGTGAAGTTGCCTTGCGCGTAGTTCGCGCCTGCTGCGAAATGGGCCTGAAGACCGTCGTGGTCTGCTCGGAAGCGGATCGGGACTCCGCCTATGTGAAAAGCGCGGATCAATCGATCTGCATCGGCCCGTCGAGCGCGTCCAAAAGCTACCTGAACCAGAATGCCATCCTGCTGGCGGCGCGCCTCAGCGGTGCCGGCGCCGTTCATCCAGGTTATGGATTTCTTTCGGAAAACACCAGCTTCTCGGCGGCAGTAGAGAAGGCGGGGCTGACCTTCATCGGCCCGGATGCCAGCGCCATTGCCACGATGGGAGACAAGATTGCCGCCAAGAGCGCCATGATGGCGGCTGGCGTGCCTTGTGTGCCGGGTCCAGATACAGAGCTTCCATCGGAATCCGAAGCGATCCGGGCAATTGCAGCCGAGATTGGGTATCCTGTGATCGTCAAGGCTGCCGGCGGTGGCGGCGGACGCGGCATGCGCGTTGTGTCAGGCGAGGCAGAGCTGCTGGAAGCCGTGGCCCTGACCCGTGAAGAAGCACGCAAGGCCTTTGGAACGCCGGCGCTCTACATGGAGAAATTCCTCCAGCATCCGCGCCATATCGAAATTCAGGTCCTGTGTGATACGCATGGAAATGCCGTCTGGCTTGGCCATCGTGATTGCTCCATGCAGCGCCGTCACCAGAAAGTGGTCGAGGAAGCGCCGGCTCCCGGTATTTCTGAAACACTGATCGGCCCTGTCGGCGAAGCCTGTGTCAAGGCGTGTCAGCAAATCGGCTATCGCGGTGTCGGAACGTTCGAATTCCTCTACGAAGACGGCGCTTTCTATTTCATCGAGATGAATACCCGCCTGCAGGTCGAACATCCGGTGACCGAGGAAACCAGCGGCGTCGATATCGTCCAGCAGCAATTGCGTGTGGCGCAGGGTGAGGCATTGTCGATGGCGCAGGTGGACGTGATCTGCGCCGGTCACGCTATCGAATGCCGCATCAATGCCGAAGACCCGATGACTTTCATGCCCTCAGCAGGTGTGATCACGGCTCTTGAACTGCCAAAGGGCGAGGGCATTCGTGTCGATACCCATGTCGAGGCCGGCTACAAGGTCTCGCCTTATTACGACTCGCTGATCGCCAAGCTGATCGTGCATGGCCAAGACCGGGCCGATGCCATGCAGCGCACGCGGTCCGCCCTGGCATCCTTCAAGCTGGAGGGCATCGCCACCAATCTGCCGCTGTTGCGCGAACTGTTTGACGATGCAGCCTTCGCCGAGGGTGAAACGGATATCCATTATCTTGAAAAATGGTTGAAGACGCGGGGGGCAGCATGACCAAGCCGGATTTCAGCGACCCCGCAATCATCGAACGGTTGGCCGCAGCCCTTGAAACCGCTGGCGTCGATGGGATTGAAATCACCCGACCCGACCAGAGCCTGCTGATCCGCCTTTCGAGTTCTGCCAAGGGGCCTGCGCGTCAAGTGCGTTCCGGCAAGACTGATTCAGTAGGTGCTGCGGCGATCGTGAAGGCGCCTATGGCCGGTGAGTTCTGGTCGTTAGACCTGTCACGTACCGCCACGCCGGCTGCATCGACCGCGCGCGACGCGATCGGCTTCCTGCGGGTTGGCCCTACCCTGCTGCCGGTCTCCGCTGGACCGTCAAAACGCTTGGGCCGTCACTTAGTTGAACCCGGAACGATCGTCGGTTTTGGCGATCCGATTGCTGAAGTCGAGACAGAAGCATGAGCGCCTCAGTCGCCAAAATCACCCAGCCTGTCGAAGCGCTTGCGCTCGGTCGCAATGGCGCCCGTGTTTCCCCGATCGGTTCGCGCGCATTTCTTCTCGAAGCGACCGGTGAATTCGACCTTGCCTCGCAGCGACGGATCTGGGCCCTGTCCCGCGCCGTCGAACTGTGGAGCGAAACGCTCGAGATCGTACCCGGCATGACCAATCTTCTCGTCGTTCTGAAGATGACGCCCGAAGATCCGGAACTTCTGGCGTTGCGCCTGTTGGACGCCTGGGAACAGGCCGAAAGCATCGATCTGGCAGGAAGGACAATCGAGATCACCGTAACATACGGAGGCGAGCACGCGACCGATCTTGCCGCTCTCTGCGACAGGTCGGGCCTTTCCGACCGCGAGGTTGTTCGCATTCACTACGAAGGCACCTATAGGGTGTTTGCACTCGGTAGTGCGCCCGGTTTTGGTTACCTTCACGGGCTTGATCCGCGCATCTACATGCCGCGCAAGACCGTGCCGTCGCTCAACATGGCGCGCGGCTGCGTCACCATTGGCGGCATGCAGACGGGTGTCGCCGTCCTTACCGGCCCTAATGGCTGGAATTCGATCGGTTTTGCCGAATTGCAGATGTTCGACCCGATGTCGGCCACACCTGCCGTGATGGCGCCGGGTGATACGGTGCGTTTCGTGCCAGCGAGCATAGAGCTATGATAGAGATCATCCAGACAGGACCGTTCAACACGGTACAAGACCTTGGCCGTACCGGCTTCCGCAATATTGGCGTGACCACCAGCGGCGCCATGGATCCGCTGGCACTCAAGGCTGGCAACAGCCTGCTCGGCAACGAAACCGGCGCGGCAGTTGTCGAAGTTCAGACCTATCCGTTCAAACTGCGTTTTGCGAAGCAGACGGCTTTTGCCGTAACGGGTGCCGATTGTGGCGCATCGCTTGACGGTCGTATGGTTCAGCCGTGGTGCGCTCTGCCGATTGAGGCCGGGCAGGTGCTGGAGCTAGGGCAGCCGCGGGTTGGAACACGCGCCTATATCTGCATTGCCGGCGGGATCGATGTCGCGTCGGTCATGGGGTCGCGCAGCACGTCGCTGCGTGGCGCTTTCGGCGGCAGTGAGGGACGTTTTCTGAGCACGGGCGATGTTCTTAAACTGGGTGAGGTTTCCACCGCGCTGAACTTTCCGGCAACTGGCCTTGCGGTTATCGATCCAGCCTTTGCGCTTACCGATTTTTATCCTGCCAATGAGGATGGGGCCCTTGTTGTTCGCGCCATTCCGGCCGGAGAGCATGCCCTGTTTGGCGCGGATGCCGAGCGTTTCTGGATGCAGACTTGGAAGATTTCCACACAAAGCGACCGTACCGGATATCGCTTGATGGGTGAACCGATCAAGCCGACGACGCCGGTTGAAATGCGCTCGCACGGTGTCGTGTCCGGTGTCGTTCAGGTTCCACCAAGCGGTGAGCCGATCATCCAAATGGCCGATGCCAATACGGCTGGCGGTTATCCCAAGATTGCCGGCGTAATCGAGGCCGATCTCTGGCGGCTCGGGCAGGCGCGTATCGGCAGCCGTCTGCGTTTTGTCCGTGCAACGCATGCTCAGGCGGCGGCCGTCGAAAAGGCAGTGGCGACTTTCATCGATGATGTTCGCAGCACGTCTCGAATGGTTTGCGATGCATTGCAGGCCATGAAGTGAGGGAAGAAGAGATGAAGATCGATCTTAATTCCGACATGGGCGAAGGCTTTGGTCCCTACAGCCTGTGCGACGACGAGGCGATGATGAAGGTGGTCTCCTCGGCCAACATCGCTTGTGGTTTCCATGGCGGCGATCCCGATACGATGGCGCGCATGGTGCGCCTTGCCAAGGAAAACGGCGTCGGCATCGGTGCCCATCCTGGTCTGCCGGATCGCGCCGGTTTCGGCCGCCGCGAAATTCCCTATTCCGCCGATGAACTGCGCCAGCAGATGCTTTACCAGCTGGGTGCGTTGAAGGCGATTGCGGCGTGCGAAGGTCAGCGCGTCGCACATTTCAGTTTTCACGCGGCCATGGGCAACATGGTCAATCGTGATCCGAAGCTGGCCGACCTCATGATGGATGCGATCCGCGCCGTCGATCCCGAACTGATCATTTTTGCCATGCCCGGCAGCGAGATCGAAGCGGCTGCCAAGCGCGCCTCGCTGAAGACGCTGCTGCTGTTCCTCGCCGACCGCGCCTATGACGCGCAGGGGCGTCTTGTTGCCCGCGGATTGCCGGGTGCTCTGGTCAAGGATGAGGGGGCCGTGCGCGCCCGCGTGCGCCAGTTCCTAGTCGACCGCACGGTCACCACAATCGACGGCGCGACCATCGACATGCCGGCGAAATCGGTTCTCGTTCACAGCGACACGCCGGGTTCGCTCGAGCTGGCGCGGATCGTGCGCAGCGAAATCGAGGCCGCCGGCGGCACGCTTGCACCTGCATCAGAGGTTGTCGGCTGAAGCCACGGCCTTTCCCTTTTTCCATCCAGAATTAGACAAACCGGAAGACCAAATCATGCCCGCCACAGCCGACCGTTTGAAAAATGTCTCCATCTCCGCCTCCGCAGCCATGACGCAACGCGCCCGTGAACTGGCCGCCCAGGGGATCAAGGTTGTCAGCCTCTCCTCCGGCGAGCCGGATTTCCCGACACCGCCGCATGCGATCGAGGCCGCTTACGCCGCAGCACTCGCGGGCGACACCAAATACCCGACAATGGACGGCACGCCGGCCATGAAGGCGGCGATCATCCGCAAGTTCAAGCGCGAGAACAACTTGACCTATGAGCCGAACCAGATCGTCGTTTCGGGCGGTGGCAAGCAGGTCATCTTCAATGCGGTGTTGGCCACCTGCAATCCGGGTGATGAAGTTGTCATCCCGGCGCCGTCATGGGTCAGCTATGCGGATATCGTCAAATTCGCCGGTGGCGTTCCGGTCTCGGTGCCGTGCCCGGAAAATGCAGGTTTCAAGCTGCGCGCAGAAGACCTCGAAGCAGCGATCACGCCACGTACCAAGTGGCTGTTCCTGAACTTTCCGAACAACCCGACGGGCGCTGCCTGCTCGCGCGCGGAAATGGCGGCAATCGCTGAGGTCATGCTGCGCCACCCGCATGTCTGGATTCTGACCGACGATATCTACGAGCATCTCGTCTACGACGATTTCGAGTTCTGCACGATCGCCGAAGTCGAGCCGCGTCTTTATGATCGGGTTCTGACCATGAACGGCGTGTCCAAGGCCTATGCAATGACCGGCTGGCGTCTGGGCTATTGCGGCGGCCCGAAGGATCTCATTGCCGCGATCAGCAATGTCAACGGCCAGAACAGCGGCGGCACCTCGACCCTGACACAGGCGGCAGCCGTTGCGGCACTCGATGGTCCGCAGGATCTGCTGAAGGAACGCTCTTCCATCTACAAGACCCGTCGAGATTATGTGCTCGGCCGTCTGGCCGAAATCGAGGGTCTGCGTGCCCATAAGCCCGAAGGTGCGTTCTATATTTTCCCGAACATGTCCGAGCTGATCGGCAAGACCACCAAGGGTGGCCGCAAGATCGAGACCGATGTCGATTTTGTCATGGGTCTTGTCGAGGAGCACCATGTCGCGACCGTGCAGGGTGCGGCCTACGGCATGAGCCCGTATTTCCGCATTTCCTACGCCACAAGCATGGAAATGTTGGAAGAGGGCTGCAACCGGATCGCACAGTACTGCAAGGACATGAAGTAAATCGGTTTCAGCTGGTTATGACGGTCAGGCCTTCAGCCTGGCCGTCAGTTCGACAAGAATATTCTTGACCGCGACCGCCGGTTGCGAAAGCGGCGTTTGATCGGATACACACAGAGACAAAGTCTCCTCGATGCGCGGCGACACAAGGCGACAAATCAGTTTTTCGCTGGATTCGGCAATCAGCCGGTCGGCGATCGCCTTGGGCATGATCGTGGCGCCAAGCCCCCGATCGACAGAACGGCTGAGCGTTCTCACGATTTCCACTTCCGCCACCACTTTCAGCTCGACCTTGCTGCGCGAGAACGCGGTATCGACCGCACGGCGCACGAAGTTATAGGCGGGCGGCATTAGGAACGGCAGGCCGTCGAGTGCCGTGACCGGAACGGGCGCGTCGCTGGCCTCGATTTCGAAATCCGGATGCGCGACGACAAAAAACTCTTCTTTCAGCAGCGGTTCGAAACGAACGCCCTTGATCGGGCCGACACCATGAATAAGCGCCATTTCCAGACGGCCGTTCATGATCATCTGGCTATAGGTCTGGCCGACGCTTTCCGTCAGGTGCAGGAGGATGCCGGGATGGCGTTTTCGCGTTTCCGACAGAAGCTCGACCGAAAGCGTCGCCGCGCTGCTGAACGGGACAAGCCCGACAGAGACACGACCGGCCAGTGACTTGCCGGCTGTGGTGACGTCGGATTGCGCCTGTTCCATCTGCCGCAGGATGATTTGCGCGTGGCGATAAACTGCCTGACCGGCGGCGGTCATCGTGACGCCCTGCTGGCTGCGGATCAGCAGCTTCTGCCCGAAATGATCCTCGAGCGCTGCAAGCTGTTGGCTGAGCGCCGGCTGGGCAAGATGCAGGATATCGGCGGCGCGTGTGATGCTGCCGCTATCGACGATGACGATGAAGGATTTGAGGCGCCGGATATCCATTATGGTCGATGCTGCCTGTGTTGTTATCACCGCAAATGAGGTCGTGAGCGGTTTGCGACCTGCTGCTTCGCGGTTGAAGAGAAAACCTAGCCGCTTGATTTATAAAGCGCAAATGCAGCCTTCCGCAACACGTGCGGACATCCATAACGCTTCCTTATTAGCCCAAAACTAATCGGTCTTAGGCAAGTGAAAAAAGCTTCGCTAGTCTCATCTTAACAAAGGGGATCGACATGCCATTTTCCGACTACAAGACTGCTCTGGTAACCGGCGCTTCGTCGGGAATCGGTGCCGCCGTCGTTGAACGACTGTGCCGCGAGGGGCTTGAAGTCCACGCCGTTGCGCGTAGCGCCGAGCCGCTGCACGAACTGTCCGAGCGTACCGGCTGCATCGCCCACGCGGTTGACGTAACCAACCGGGAAGCTCTCGCAGAGCTGACTGGCCGCGTGGCATTCGACGTCCTCATCAACAATGCCGGCGTCGACCGGCCGAAGAAGTTTCTTGAAGCGGAAGATGGCGATATCGACCTCTTGATCGACGTCAACCTGCGCGCCGTCCTGCATCTCTGCCGCATGGTGGTGCCCGGCATGGCAAAGCGGGATCGCGGCCATGTCATCAACATTTCCTCGATTGCCGGCAATTACAATTTCGGCGGCAACTCGACCTATCATGCCGTAAAAGCAGGTGTCGCCATGCTGTCGAACCAGCTGCGCATCGACACGTTTGGCAAGCGGGTGAGGGTGACGGAAATCTGCCCGGGCCGAGTTGCGACCGACATCTTCAACCACGTCCACGGCAATGACCCATCGATCCGCGAGCGCTTCATCGACGGTTTCGAACTACCACAGGCTTCCGATATCGCAGATGCGATCGCCTTCGCGATTGCTGCACCTGTTGCGGTCAATATCGGCCATATGGAAATCACCCCGACGCTTCAGGTGATGGGCGGCCTGCAGACGGCCAAGCCGCAGACCCCTGCCGCCCGTTCCGAAGGGACCACGCGGTGAACGGGTTCGATCTTTCGGCAATCCTCAACAACCCGGAATACATCTCGATGCTGCTGCACGGCATCGAGATGACCTTCATCATTTATATCGGTTCGTGGACGCTGGCGATGACGCTGGCCATCCTTCTGCTTGCGCTGCGCGTGTCGCCACTGCGCATCGGTGAACCGATCGTTGCTGCCTATGTGTCCTACCATCGTAATGTGCCGACACTTGTGCAGTTGATGCTCTGGTATTTTGGCATTTTCACACTGATGCCGCAGGGCCTGTCGGACTGGCTGGCGAACAACAATGCCGAAGCCATCTTTGCGGTGATCGGCCTCGGCTTGTGTCAGGCTGCCTATTTCAGCGAAGACCTTCGCTCCGGCCTGCGCTCGGTCAGTCCCGGCCAGATGGAGGCGGCCCAGGCACTCGGTCACGGGTACGCCTCTGCCATGCGCTTCGTGATCATGCCACAGGGCGTGCGCAACGCGCTGCCGCCGCTGATCAATCACAGTGTTTCGCTTTTCAAGAACAGCAGCCTTGCCATCGTCATCGGTGCTCCTGAACTGACCCATGCAGTCAAGGAAATCGAAAACATCAGTTTCCGCACCTTCGAAGTCTACATGATCGGTACGGTGACCTACCTGTTCTTCTCGCTCATCATCATGGGGATCGGCGCCTATATCGCGATGCGAGCCGATCCGGCGCGGAGGGCACGCGCATGATCCAGGATTTCATCACCATCATCCAGGATTATTGGCTGCTTCTCCTGATCGGCCAGTATCCCAACGGCCCGCTCGGCGGTCTCGCCAACACGCTGATCCTGTCGGCCCTGGCCATCGCATTCGCCTTCCCGGTCAGCATTCTCATGGCGCTCGCGCGCCTGTCGAAATGGTGGTTCCTGCGCTGGCCGATGACCGCGCTGGTCTATGTCACTCGCGGCGTGCCGCTTTTGATGCTCATCCTGTGGTGCTATTTTGTCATCCCGCTCTGGACGGGTGCCGATGTGCCGAGCTTCCTGATCATGCTGGTGACGCTAGTCATCTATCAGGGTGCGTTCCTCAGCGAAGTCGTTCGCGCCGGCATTGTTTCGCTGGGGCAGGGGCAGATGGATGCGGCGCGGGCTCTCGGCCATGGCTATATGGGTGCCATGCGCTTCGTCATCTTGCCGCAGGCGCTCTACAACATGATCCCGAGCATGATCTCCACCTTCGTCTCGACGATCAAGGATACGACGCTTGGTTACGTCATCAATGTGCCGGACCTGACATTCGCCGCGAGCCAGGTGAACAATCAGCTTCTGACCCAGCCCTTCCAAGTGTTCCTCATTCTCGCAGTGGTCTATTACATCCTCTGCTGGAGCCTGACCTATGTCGCCAACAGCGTCGAGCGGCGTATCGCCCGCCGTCGTGCCGGGCCGCGCAATGCCCGCCTTCCGGCCGAGGCCGCGCCCCTCAAAACCATTACGGAGCAGCTATGAGCACCTCAGTGTCCGAACCGCAGGCCGCCCAGGCGATCCGTATCGCCGATGTCTGCAAGAACTACGGCGACTATCAGGTCCTGAAGAACATCAATGCCGAAGTGGCGCGGGGCGAAGTGGTGGTGATCTGCGGCCCGTCCGGCTCCGGAAAGTCGACGCTTATCCGCACCGTCAACCGGCTGGAAGAAATCAACAGCGGCGGCATCAGCTTTGAGGGGCAGGATATCCACGCGCCGATGCGGGCAAGTGAACTCAACAAGCTGCGCAGCCGTATCGGCTTCGTCTTCCAGAGTTTTAACCTCTTTCCGCACCTTTCGGTCGTCGAGAATGTCTCGATGTCGCCGATCCGGGTGAAAGGTGTGCCGCCTGCCGCTGCCCATGACAAGGCTCTCAAACTGCTTGACCGCGTTGGTCTCGCCGACAAGGCGAATTCCTATCCAGGTCAGCTTTCCGGTGGTCAGCAGCAGCGCGTGGCGATTGCCCGTGCACTTGCCATGGAACCGCCCGTCATGCTGTTCGACGAACCGACCAGCGCGCTCGACCCGGAAATGGTCGGCGAAGTGCTGAGCGTCATGAAGAGCCTGGCCGCCGAAGGCATGACCATGCTCTGCGTCACTCACGAAATGGGTTTTGCCCGCGATGTCGCTGACCGCATATGGTTCATCGACGCAGGCGAAATCCTCGAAACCGCTCCTCCCGAAGACTTTTTCAAGAATCCACGACATCCGCGTGCCCAGCGCTTCCTCGCTGATCTGCGGCACTGACTGCCTTCCACATAAAATAACAATGGAGAACAGCAAATGAACTGGAAATTCGCAACTCTCGCAGCACTCGTCGCCAGCACCGCTGCCGTCGCGCCTGCAAAAGCAGACCAGCTTGCCGACATCCTGTCGGCCAAGAAGCTGCGCTGCGCAACCTTTGCCGACGTGCCGCCATTCTCGGCGCCGGATCCGAAGACCCGTGAAATGGCCGGCTTCGACGTCGATCTCTGCAATGCCATCGCCAAAGAACTGGGCGTGACGGCGGAAGTGAAGCCGGTTTCGGTCGAAGCCCGCGTGCCGGAAGTCAAGCTCGGCCGCGTCGACATCACCGTAGCGAACCTCGCCTATACCCAGAGCCGCGCCGAGCAGATTCAGTTCAGCGATCCCTATTATCTCGCCAAGGAAATGCTCATCGTTCCGGCGACGGACGAAGGCAAGGCCAAGGCCGACTATGTCGGCCAGCGTATCGCCTCGGCCAAGGGTTCGACCTCGGAAATGTCGATCAAGCTCAACAAGTCCGAACCGTTGACCTTCCAGGACACGGCTTCCGCCTATCTCGCCGTGCAACAGGGCAAGGCGCGCGGCATGGTCGCCAACACGATGACGACGACCAAATTCGTCAACGAGTCGAAGACCCGCGGCAAGGAAATGCGCATGATCGAAGAGCCGATGCTGTACCAGCCGATCGGTATCGGCATGCAGAAGGATCAGCCGGCGCTGACCGCCAAGGTCAACGAAATCCTGCGCAAGCTGGATGCCGATGGCGAGATCAACAAGATCTGGGACAAGTGGCTCGGTCAGGGCACCGAATACAAGATGACCCGTACCGACAAGGTTGTTCCACTCTCCGAACTGAAGTTCGATCCGATCCCCTAATCTGAGGGCGCATAGCGCCTTCTGATCCCAAACCAAAATCCGACAATTGCCAACGGCGGCAGCCTTGCCGCCGTGCGGTTTATCTATGGCCACGAGGAGGGCCTGCAATGGTACATATCAAAGACATTCCCGAGCGTCCCTCCAAGGAGGATCTGGCTGCGATCGCGAAATTTTCGCCCGCCACCATTCACGAAGCACAGGGCCGTCGGGGTGCCCTGTCGTCGCGGCTTAAGCCGGTCGACTACCGGATGAAGCTCTGTGGCCCGGCCTTCACCGTCAAATCCTCGCCGCGCGACAACATCATGCTGCAACTGGCGATCAATTACGCCAAGCCCGGCGACATCATCGTTGTTTCGGCGGGTGAATACGAAGAAGCCGGTTCGTTCGGTGACGTTCTGGCCAATGCCTGCCTTGCCAAGGGCATCGGCGGCCTGGTTACGGATACCGGCGTGCGCGATACGCTGCAGCTTCGCGAACTCGGCTTCCCGGTCTTCTCGCTCAGTACCTGCATCAAGGGCACAGTGAAGGAAACGATCGGCACGACAAATGACAGCATCATCGTTGGCGGCGAGATCATCAATCCGGGTGACGTGATCGTCGGTGATGCGGATGGTCTGGTCGTCGTTCGCCGCAGCGAAGTTGCCGAAGCGGCAAAGCTGTCTCAGGCACGCGAAGACGCCGAAGCCGGTTTCATTGAAGCCTACAAGGCCGGCGCGTCCGTTATCGAGGTCAGCAAGCTCGAGCCGGTTCTCAAGGCCAAGGGCCTGATCGTCGACATCTGAAAAAGATGAAGGGAAGCGTCGTTCACGACAGCTTCCCTTCCATATGATCGAGATCCGCAGTGACTACGGAAAATAAAAAGGGCGGTCTCGCGGTCGCCCTTTTGTCTATTCGCTTGCAAGCCTCTTCAGCCCCTCGATTGCCA
>UCIV01000059.1 GCA_900472575.1 Hyphomicrobiales bacterium | reverse complement strand
TGGTCATGGTCATGGTCATGATCGTGGTCGTGGTCGTGGTCGTGCTGTTCAGACATCGGTCGGGTTCTCCAGCCAGTTTTCAAAGATCTCAATTCGCAGACCGTCATTTGCCGATCCGATGTAGTCCGGCCAGATTTCGGTCATCGGGATAGCCACGCGATAGTAGTAGCCCTTGGAGCCCGCGTTGCGGCCGTATCCCTCTTCTTCGTTGTCGACCGCCCTTCCAGGGATGATGGCTTCAATTTTCCCGCTCTTGCCGCGAAGATACGTCGGCATCCGGTAGTGCCCGATCGGTGAGCGAGTTGCGATAACGACGGCGTCACCTTCTCTGAAGAGAGGAACCTCTCCATCGGCGGGAACGACGGCGGTCAATTTTTTGAATGTTGCTGACAACGAAACCTCCATCGGATCTTTCGATGAGATCTAAGTCCGTGCCGTGGGCGATTATTGTAAAATTCGGTGCCTGAGACCGTGTTCGATGGGCTCAATGGTCTGCCGAAATCGATCAGCGTTGCGCTTTCGATGCGTCACCTTGCAGAGGGGGGAGGATCGAATCTTCCAATATTCGCGAAGTGTTGGATGGTCAGATCTCGGAAAAGGAGAGCCGACCATGACCAAATATGCAGAAAACGAAGCCGCTGAAACCTTGCGTGACGGTGCGGAGACACTTCCGGAGTTCGAAGATTTCAATCTGGAAAAGCAGACCGCTCCCAGGTCGAGTTCAGATGAATTACTCGATGAAGCCCTGATGGAATCGTTCCCGGCGAGCGATCCGCCGGCTTCCGGCCGCATGGCTTAGGATCAACGCCAGCCAAAGACCGTAAGGTCGAGGCCATCGAAAGATACCCGGACCGCTAAGCGAAGCTCAGTTGTGGCCGTGCACCGGTATCACTCAAAACCGATGCTTTCGCTGTCGAAACGAGAAATTCGGCCAGAGGGCCAGAGACCGCTCAGAATGCATAGGTATCTGGTCGCAGTTGGTTCACCAAGCCATCCATTTCCTCAACGGTCTTACTTTTCCCACCGTGCGACGGCCAAGCCGTCGCCACAAATTTTGGTGTAGGTTCAACATGTCCACCGCACATTCTAACGACAATCTACGCATTGCTGTCGCAGGGGCGACAGGTCGAATTGGGTCCGCTTTGCTCGCGGGCCTCGCGAATGATGACGTCGAACTCGTGGCTCTTTCGCGTGACCCGTCCGCAGACCGTTTACCTAGAGGGATCGCTCCGACCGTAATAGACTTCGAACAACCATCCACCCTCAGGAAGGCGGTCGATGGAGCCGACAAACTTTTCCTTGTGCATGGGACCTACGGACGACAGGTGGATAACGAAATCGCGCTTGTCGATGCGGCCGTTGCTGCAGGCGTCGCCCATATCGTCAAGGTGTCAGTGATGGGGCCACCTCTGGCGCTTCACCCATTCGATTGGCATACTCAGATCGAAGCCCATCTTTCGAGGTGCGACGTTGGATACACGTTGCTTCGCCCGTCCACCTTCGTCGACATATTGAAGAGCAGGGCTGCGTTTATCGCCCAAGGGAACTGGGGAGGTGCAGCAGGTGGTGGGCGTGTCAACCTGATTGATACCCGCGACGTTGCAGACGTTGCGCGGGCGATATTACTGGATAGAACCAATCCCGAGGCGCAGCGCGCCTATCATCTTACCGGGCCTAAGTCCTTGAGCATGCCTGATATCGCAGCCCAGCTGTCGCTACTGCTCGGCGAGGAGATTTCCTATCACCACCGCACCCCCGAAGAACAACGAAAAATTCTCTTGAGCACCGGGCTGAGTGAGTTGATCGCAGACCTGCAACTCGGTCTCGACCGCCTTTTCGAGCTTTCTATACAGTCGGAAACGACATCCACGGTCTTCGAACTGACAGGGCAACCGCCGCGTTCGGCCTACGAATGGCTGAAGGAGAACCTTTCTGCATTCAAGCGTGAGCCGCACGTTTAGCGGTCGTCTCGACAGTCCCCGGACATCATTGGATTGAATCTCCGGCCTTTGCCGATTGCACGAACACGACGGCCACGGCGGAGAGGTCCCGCGCGATCCACCCCCGGATCGGACGACAGGTGGCAACCAAAAGCGCCTTTCTGCACCTTACAAAGGAGAACTGACATGACTGACACAGCCTCAACGACACCGACCAGATTTGCGGACCTCCAAGACCGCAAGATTGCGTACCGCAGATTTGGAAGTGGCACTCCCATTGTCTTGAACGTCCGGTTCCGCGGGACGATGGATTCTTGGGATCCGCTGTTTTTGGACGAGCTATCGAAAAACTTCGAGGTCATCGTTTACGACTACTCCGGTCTTGGCGCTTCCACCGGGAACCCGTCTTACGATCGGGCATCTCTCGTGAAGGATGCCAAAGATCTCATCGACTACCTCGGATTCGAAACCGTGGTGATCGGCGGGTGGTCGCTTGGAGGCGTCGTCGCGCAGAAATTCACGGCGACCCATCCGGATCTGGTCTCGCATACCGTTCTGATTGGGACCGCCCCTCCAGGTACGCCCGAAAAAAGCGGCGAGCGACTGTTCATGGAAACCGCGATGCATCCAAACAATGGCTTGGATGACCAGATCATTCTCTTCTTCGAGCCAACTTCAGAACGTAGTCGGGACGCCGCCAAGCGCTCGCTTGATCGCATCGACAGCCGCAAAGTAGACCGATCACCTCAGATCGCTGAATCGGTATTCTTGAAACTTCTTAGCGAAGCAAAGGACCGCACAACGATATATCCGGACCCCGACGGTGCAGATGGAAAATCGCTGGCATCCGGCCTTCGTCCGATTTTGGTTGTCAGCGGTGACCACGATATCGCATGCCCGATCGAGAACTGGCTCTCTCTAACCACGAAGTGGCGGTCGCTACATCTTCTGTCTATCCCGCAGGCCGGGCACGGCCCCCATCATCAGGAACCCATGTTTTGCGCTGAAACGGTCGCCTCGTTCGTCAGGAGCCATCAGGCGAGGTAACCATTGGGGTGGTCGCCAAGAGACTAGACCTGCGGAGCGCCACCACTGGGGCGGCGCTCTACTATCTGAAACGTCGACTGATTTCAGAAGCCTTCAAGAACGATCTTGCCCTTCGCGGTCCTACTCTCAAGCGTTGCATGCGCTGTTTTCAAGTTCGCGGCGTTGATTGGCCGCAAGATCTCGGTCACGGTCGTTCTGATCTTCCCGCTATCGATCAACTTGGAGATTTCGTTCAGGAGTATCCCCTGCTCACCGATGTCGGCCGTGCCGTACATCGAACGCGTGAACATGAATTCCTGGTGGACCGATACCGACTTCCGCTTGAAACCCATAATGTCCAGGCTGTCCGGATCGTCTATGAGGCCAAATCTGCCCTGAGGTGCGATCAGTTCGACGATTTCGGGCAGCTGCGACTTTGTCTCGTTTGTGGAAAAGACGAATGCCGGCGCTCCGATCCCCAGCGCTTTCACCTGTTCAGCCAATGGTTTCCTGTGGTCGATCACGTGATGAGCGCCCAAGTCTTTTACCCACGCGACGGTTTCGGGCCGTGAGGCGGTCGCGATCACGGTCAAATCAGTCAGGGCTCGCGCTAGTTGGATGGTGATTGAACCGACTCCGCCAGCGCCGCCAATGATGAGAATCGCGTTGGCTGCGCCCGGCACGACCTTCCGAACGTCGAGCCGATCAAACATCATTTCCCACGCCGTTATTGCAGTAAGCGGCAGCGCGGCTGCCTCGACGTACGAGACTGTTTCCGGCTTTCTTCCGACGATGCGCTCGTCGACCAGGTGGTATTCGACGTTCGCGCCCTGCCTGATCAGCGATCCGGCATAGAAGACGTGGTCGCCGACCTTGAAGTCATTGACGCCGTCACCGACCGCCTCGACGGTTCCGGCAGCGTCCCAGCCAAGCACTTTCCAAGAACCTTCCGGAGGCGACATGCCTTTCCTGATCTTGGTGTCCACGGGGTTCGCCGAAACTGCTTCGACCTTGACGAGGAGGTCTCGTCCTGTCGGGACGGGTTTATCCAACACGATGTCGACTAGCGAGTCGGGACGATCCAACGCGCCTGCTTCCTTGTATCCGATGGCCTTCATGGAGATCTCTCTTTGGTGGTCAACTAGGCCGCGTCCCCATAA
>UCIV01000006.1 GCA_900472575.1 Hyphomicrobiales bacterium | reverse complement strand
GCAGGCGATTAGACAACGGATCTGAACCATCGACAATTGAACATGACCGCTAGATGTGTTTTGGGAAATGGCCAGCTTGGGCTTTCTTTTTTAGAGCTTGCCGAGCGGGTCCGTACCCGAGCCGGTATGTCCTTCGATGCTGTGGACCAGAACCAGCCAAGGATGGAAGAGTTCACAGGTCGAGGCCGCCTGCTCTTCTGCGCGCCAGCAGCCTAAAAATGTCCGGCTTCCGGTTCAAATCGCAGCACAGAGGGAGGACATACCGACACCGGACCGACCTAAAACCCAAGCCGACGTTGCCAGCAAGGCAAGCCCCTATCCGGGAACCCAGGATTTCACCCCCTGCCGCCATCCTCCGGCGTGACTAACGTGCGTCCATCAGTTGTAGTGCGCGGCCCATAGCCAGCACGGTTACACTGCTGGAGCAGCTCGATCATCTGATCCCGGCAGATCGGCCGGCGTAAGAGGCCGATTTGGGAACGCATCATACTCCCCGCACCGATCTAAGATCAGGTATTCCACGAGATCCCGAAACAGCACCTTTGTCGATAGGGCTGCCCAAGCTCAATGACGCAGAGGCATTTGCCGACGCGAGACCCTCGCTGCGATCTGCCGGCAATCACACTCAACGCAATGAAGGCCAGTCCAGGCGCCTGGACACCACTCCAGTTTGCGAGTTTATCTCATGTGACCTATGCTCCGCTTCCCGGTCGGCAGCCTGTATCTATTTGCCCCTCGGTTGTGACCACCATGGTTTCGAACAGGTCGATGCGATGGAAAGGAGCCTGCTCCGCTACATCTGGAGCCATACCCGCAGGCAACAACTTTGGATCCTGCTCGTCGTGGCGGCATCCATGGTACCGTATTTTTTGGCCTTCGACCTGCCGAAGCAGATCATCAATGGCCCAATTCAGGGTAACGGCTTTGAAGCACTGAATGCGCGACAGCCGTTTTTCCGAGTTGTCTACGACCTTCCATTGATCGGGCGTGCGGAAGTTTTCAGCGGCATAGATCTCGATCGC
The DNA here is from genome assembly GCA_900472575.1 of Hyphomicrobiales bacterium. Classification (GTDB taxonomy): domain Bacteria; phylum Pseudomonadota; class Alphaproteobacteria; order Rhizobiales; family Rhizobiaceae; genus Neorhizobium; species Neorhizobium cellulosilyticum. Next base: position 30,368 of record UCIV01000006.1, on the reverse strand, counting down.
CAGCAGACGCTTATGGCCCTGAGCACAACATTCCTGATTCTGGTGCTGATTAACGGGCTCTTCAAGTTCTACATCAATACATACAAGGGCAGGCTCGGCGAACGGATGCTGCGTCGTATTCGCTTCGCACTCGTGGACAGGGTACTTCGCTTTCCTCCCAAACATTTTAAACGGCTCAAATCCGCCGAAATCGCCAGCATGGTCAAGGACGAGGTGGAACCACTTGGAGGCTTTACAGGGGACGCGTTCGTCCTGCCCGCTTTACTTGGTGGTCAGGCACTGACAACGCTTGGTTTCATCGTCGTTCAGAATATGTGGCTTGGTATGCTCACCGCCGGCATCGTAGGGATACAGCTGAGCATCGTACCCCGGATGCGCCGAAGGGTGCGGGAACTCGGGCGCTTGCGCCAGTTGACTGCGCGCGAATTTTCGGGCCGTGTCAGCGAAATCGTCGACGGCATTGGAGCAGTCCACAGCAACGATACTTCCAATCTCGAACGCGCCGACATCGCTTGGCGCCTTGGCCGGATTTTCTCGATCCGCTACGACCTTTATCAGTGGAAGTTTCTGGTAAAGTTTATCAACAATCTCATCGCTCAGGTCACTCCGTTCATCTTCTATGCTTTCGGCGGCTATTTCGTTTTGATCGGAAAACTCGATCTAGGACAGCTCGTCGCCGTCATTGCCGCCTACAAGGATCTTCCAAGCCCATTAAAGGATCTCATCGACTGGGATCAGGCACGCCAGGACGTGCAGATAAAATACGGAACAGTATGCGACCAGTTCAGCGTCGAACCGCTTATCGCGGAATCGGTTCACGCGCCTGCTAGTGGACCGACTTCACGACTGGAGACTTCCATCATCATCAGCAACCTCACACTTGTCGACGATACTGGAGCAAGGCTGCTGGATAGGGTTTCCACCGAGATTAAACCCAGTGAGACTATCGCCCTAGTAGGTGCCGCCGGCAGCGGAGCAGAAGCGTTTGCAGAGGCTCTCGCTCGTCTCGTCTGGCCGGAATTCGGCAGCATCACGATTGGTGATCAAGATCTGCTCGATATGCCGGAGTCGATCACAGGACGACGTATTGCCTACGCTTCAGGCGAGCCGTTTTTGCTGCATGGCAGTGTGATGGACAATCTACTTTATGGACTGAAAAATGCTCCAAGGCCAAGTGCGACGACTCACAACGAGCAGCGGATTGAATCGGAGCGCTATGCCATCGAGGCGCGCATGGCGGGAAATGTCGACTTCTCGCCACACGGGAATTGGATTGACTACCAGGCAGCCGGAGCCGATGGGCTGGACGATCTTCTCCATAAGGTCCTGCCGACACTGGACGACTTGCAGATATCCGATGACATTTTCGGGCTGGGACTGCGCTCCACGATCGATACGAAAGAGCAATCGGCCGTTAGCGAGAGGATCGTCGAACTGCGTGGCTCCCTCCGCAAGCGCCTGGTAGAGACGCAGCTTGACGAAATGCTCATACCGCTCGACTTCGATCGCTACAACATACAGGCGAGCGTCGGAGAAAACCTTTTCTTCGGAACCTGGAGCCGGGGGACCTCCTCTGACTTGGACGTGATCACACACCCCTGTTTCCAGCGGGTTTTGAATTCGACCGGCCTCGATCATAGCCTCTATGAAATGGGTTTGGAGATCGCTGAAATCACCGTCGAACTCTTCCGCGACGTGGCACCCCAGCATTCTTTCTTTCGCAGGCTGACATTTATGGCTGCGGAAGAGATTCCGATCTATCAGGCAACGCTGTCGCGATGCCGCGGGCTTCGCTTTGAGCACATCCCTCCTAAAGATCGCGCATCGATTATCGTGCTGAGCCTGGCTTATATCGAACCCATCCACCGCTTCGGCATTCTCACCGAGCCACTGATGGACCAGCTTGTGGCCGCGCGGAAACTCTTTCATACGGACATTCCCGACGACATAGCAAACCTGATTGACCGCCATGATCCCGAGCGCGTTACCGCATCGGCAACGGTACTCGACAATGTGTTGTTCGGCCGCATCGCCTCTCAGGTGGCCGACGCCGATGCCCATATTCAGACCGTTGTGAAGGAGCTGTTTCGCGCGGCGGGTCTTTATGAGAATGTCTTGTCGCTCGGCCTGCAGTTTGATGTTGGCGCTGGAGGAAAACGCCTTTCGCTGGCTCAGCGGCAAAAGCTCAATCTTGCTCGTGCGTTGATGAAACGATCGGACTTCACTATATTCAACAGGCCTTTGTCGGCGCTTGACCAGCGGGTTGACGAAGAGATCACACGGGGCATCGTCAAACGGAGAAACAAGGCGGAGCAAGCCGCCACTATCCTGTGGGGCCTTTCCGATCCGCGTGTGGCGCAAATTTTCGATCGGGTGCTATTTTTTCAGCGTGGATCGTTGATCGGCAATGGGACCTATTTTGAACTAGCGCGGTCAAATGCCGCGTTTCGAGAGTTCCTAGACTTGCCGTCCGACCACCGATGAACATCGAGATGCTATAGAAAAATATCTTGCTGGAGAGACAAATTGCTTAGCGATGAGGTCCAGACATTGAAAGAAGTGCCTATCTTCGCAAGCATCGAGCCGTCCAAGCTGAAGCTGCTCGCTTTCGCTTGCGATCGCATGACATACCGAAAAGGCCAGGATCTTTTCCGCCAAGGTGACCAAGGCGATGCCGCCTTTGTGCTGCTATCCGGCACGGCAAACGTGATCGTATCATCTGCCTCCGGCGAACTGACCGTCGCGGAAGTTGGCCGCAATGCGGTCGTTGGGGAGATGTCTATTCTGTGTAATATTCCACGCACGGCAACGGTACGTGCTACGTCGAAATTGGAAGCATTACGTATTTCTCAGGATCACTTTCTGGCGTTAACCAGCGAATTTCCCGCTGTCGCTTCGGAGATCATGCGCACGCTTGTAACACGCTTGAGCAAGACAACCGCCGAACTCGTCAAGGCGCGCCTGCCGCCCGCCCCGGACTGACCAACATCTGGTTCAGCGCAAGATGGCGAAGACCGCTTGCCATCTTTTGGAAGCATTGGTTGCTCGAAAACCTGACAACTGCTATATTTCGCCCTCCTGATTTACTGAATGCGGCGTGCAGGTGGGAGTGTGCCTGAAGCTCTCCCGGCCAAGGAGGGTTGTGCCGTGATCTTCGATAAATCGATATTTTTACTGGTCAGTATATCGGCCAATATGGCGGCCGCAGGCCAGCTACACGAGGCCGCACGAAATGGGAATCTTGCGCTTCTGACACAGGCTCTCGACGCGGGAGATAATGTATCAGATGCGGATGAGGCCGGAGATTTGCCTCTCATCCTGGCGTCGCTAAGTGGAAATCCCGACGCCGTAGGTTTAATTCTTGCCCGGGGTGCAGATATTGAGGGTCGCAACAAAAGCGGTCTGACTGCGCTGCACGCCGCCGCCTATGCCGGAAACCTCCACATAGTGAAACGTCTTGTTGCTGAAGGGGCTGCCGTTAACGACACCCAAAATTTCTACCACATGTCCCCGCTTCATGCAGCGGCCGAGGAAGGTCATGCCGATGTCGCCGCATTTCTCCTCGCCAACAAGGCGAATATCGAAGCGGCCGAGAGGAATGGCTATACGCCACTTACGCAAGCCGGGTGGCGCGGATATTGGGATGTCGGCGACATGCTACTGAAGGCGGGGGCGACATGCCAGAAGGCTGAACTCGTCGGTGAACCGCTCTACAAGGAGTGCATAAAACGGAAGTCGCCCTGATATGACTTGAGGACGACATCGGGAGGGACATCATGTCCACAGACAGGAAAAAGCGTCATCTTGGGCTGGCTACGCTCGCAATTTGTGCCTCGCTGGCGCAAACCGCAGCTGGCGAAGACTTCGTGAATACGGGCTATTTTGGCAATGTGGCGATTAAGGGATATGATCCGGTTTCCTATTTCGTCGACGGCAAGGCGGTGGAAGGGAACGCCCAATATTCCCATCGCTGGCTGGGAGCGATCTGGTATTTTGCCAGCGCCGAACACCGGGATCTTTTCGTCAAGGAACCCTCCCGCTATGCCCCTCAATACGGTGGATATTGCGCGGATGGCGTGTCGTTCGGGACGGTAACGACTAATGTCGATCCACGCGCCTGGCGCATCATAGATGGCAAACTCTACATCAGTTATGATCCCGGCGCGGCCGATGGCATGGAGACAAACAAGTCAAAGGTGCCGGAATCGCAAAAACACTGGGCCGATGTCCAGCAGACGCTCATATCCGAGAAGATCCAGAAGCAGTGGAAATGACGTTGTTGTAATCAGCGCGCTTTTTCCTCAAGCGAGAAATACTGCAGTGATCGCGGAGTAATATGGACATATGCGAAATTGGCCATCCCCGTATTCACGTTGCGATAAACGGTGCCGCACACTAGGCGATCTAGAAAATAGCCCTCGAACTTCTCGCATAGTCTATCGTCGTTGATTTCGGCAGTGCCGGTAATGCTTGTGTTGGCGCTGCGGTAAGCCGTCTTTCCGTCCGAGCTGAAATACTGGAGGAATTCAGACCCGTTTCGATGCCTGCCAACCCATGTCTGGTTGTCGATCAAAGCCCGCAGGTCCACCCCTGTTATGCGATCTCGGTCATGGCCCTCGAAGCCGAATGGCCAATCCGGAATGCCGGCGGATTTAAGCGCGGTAAGATGATGGTCGAGATCTTCGGTTGGCCAATAGTCATAGAGATAGCGATAATAACTCAGATTGCTTTCCGGAAAGAGCCAAAGCAACCGTGTCGCTTCTTCTCGCGCACGCGTTTTGTCGCCAATGTTTGCGTAGGCTGCCGCAAGATACTCTCGGGCCGGTTCAGTTTTAGGAAGGCTTTTCAACGCTGCCTCGATTAGCGGGATCGCGTCACTTTCCTTGCGCGCGGTATAAAATACTATCCCTGCGAGCAGCTTGAAACCAGGCGCCGGTGAAGGATCGAGCCGGAGCGCCATCTCGATCGTGGAAACAGCCTTCTCAGCCGAGCCTGTATGCGCCTGGATAAGCGCCAGGTTGGCAAGCGCCTCTGCGTCGTTGGGTTGGGCCGCTATCGCGTTGTTGGCTGACGCAAGCGCTTCGCCGCTGTGACCGTCGACCCACTGCAGTAAAGCGAGGACGGTATGCGCCCGGGAATTTCCAGGATCCAATTTCAGTGCCTGTCCCGCCGCGTCATAGGCAATCTTTCGCGCCACCGCGGCCGACCACATGAAGTTGTAGTCGTTACGCCAGACGTCGACTGCTACCCGGGCTATCCCAGCATAGGCGTTTGCAAAGCGGGGATCGAGTTCGATAGCCTTTTGATAGAAAGACAATGTCCGCCGATAGGTATCGACATCGCCATAGATGAATCCCTCATGCTGGGCCCGCATGTAATAGTCGTAGGCCTCCAGACTGTCTGTAGGCATACGGGAAAGCTGTTGCTGCTCCCCTTTGCTCAACTTGACCGAGAGCGCCGATATGATCCGTCCGATCACGTCATCCTGAACGGTGAACAGATCAGCATATTGGCGGTCGTATTTTTCAGCCCAGATCGACAGGCCTGTCATCGCCTCGATCAACTTGGCATTGATCCTCAGGCGTGTTCCGTCGCGCTGCAATGTCCCTTCGAGCACATATCGGACCCCCAGGGCAGACGCCACTTCCTGGATCGTGCCGGATTTTTCACGAGCATTCGAGACAGAATGTTGAGCGACCACGAAGAGTCCGGAAACCTTGGAGAGTTCGGTAATGAGGTCATCTGTCAGACCTTCGGCCAAGTGATCGCGCGTTGTCTCACCGCTCACATTGGCGAAGGGTAACACCGCGACGGATGGTTTGTCCGGCAAAGGATAGGCATATTGTCCCGTCGGCTGCGGGTTAAACAAAGTGGACTGCGCATGCCACCATGTCAGGCTGATCACGGCAATCAGCCCACCGATCACGGTGATTGCAACCGGTACTCGCCTCCGCCATACGAAGCTGACGATTGGAAATCGCCGCAGTGGCGGCGCCTCAGCCAAGACGCGGTATACCCTGATGTGCTCGGAGAGACCCTTGAATTTTCGACTACCCAGTGACTCGTATTCAACATGGATCTTGGATCTGACCTGGTCGTAGGTGGAGCCGGATATCACGATGCCGCCAGGCACCGACAATGCCTCGATTCGGTCGGCGATATTCACGCCTTCGCCGTGCACATCATCGTCCTCGACAAGAATATCCCCGAGATTGATACCAATGCGGAATTGCAGTTGCGCAGATCCAACGGAAGCATCGCGCTGCTCCCTCTTCTGTCTCTGGACATCGATTGCGCACCTAAGAGCGTCAACGACACTATGAAATTCCACGAGCAGTCCGTCACCCAGTGTCTTCACGAACCGGCCATTGTTGGCCTCGATAGTGGGGACCCAAATGTTGTACGTGTCGGATCGAAATTGCGCGCGCGTCCTCTCCTCGTCGATTTCGCTGAGACGGCTATAACCGACGACATCTGCGACCAGGATGGCGGCGAGACGACGTTCCATGCGTCCTCCCAATGTCAGTGAGGTTACAACAAACGGATCGTCGATGCCACCGGCTCGCTGTGCAGCCGCAGATACCCTATCGGTGGCGCCACCATATGCCAGGCCCGGTTGACTACAAAGCAGCGCTGCCAGAACTCTGCGTGCCGGACTGGAATATCACTGAAATCGTCAAAAAAGCTCGGATCACGTGAAAGTCTCGGAAAAGACTTCTTGTGAGACCGTTGGAAAATGGGAGCAGAGTGGAGTGCCGCATTTGGAATGCCGTGACCATTACGCTAAATTGCAGACCACGCCGAACCATTATTCTGGGAGAGCCTTTTGCACGTCGTTCCGTGCTTCAAGCTATTGATGCTAAACCACGCATCATGAGCCTCTCGACCCGAAAGAAGTTTAAGCGGAAAAGTCCATCGTTGGCCGTACGGATGAATAGGATACGCATCCGTATCTGAAACCTAAGCACCATGCTCTTCGCTGCTGCTGGCAGTACAATCCTGAATTTCGGTATCAATGCGAGTTTGTACAAGTGCATATGGGATCATAGTCATCTCCAACTGCGAGCTTTCATCACAACGTCTCCGCTTGGCTTAAGCCCCTGAACAGGGAGGATAATTGCCCCTGTGAGCCGATTTCTAGATATTGAGTGGCAAACCTACGCTCCAGAGCGAAATTCCAAGACCTGCCCCGTCTCCGACGATTGCTGGGCGGCCAGCCCCATAAGTACCGCCCATCTCCCGTCATCGACCGTCACCTCCACCGGCCCATCCCCTCTCACCACGCGCAGAAACCGTTGATGCTGATAGAAGGTCGAACCGTTATGATCGCCGGCATCGAGAAGCGCCCGATCGACAGGAATGTCGATCGCGCGTGGCCCCTGCGGCTCGCGCGGCGACACGATCACCTTGGCGACCGGTGGGCTCCCGAGATGCTGCGGCCAGAAGCGCCCCGGCCCGGGCACCTTGCATTCGATCTTGCCGAGCGGACCGACGGCCGAAATTTCCTCTTGGTAACGCGCGCCTTCGGCAAACATGCAAAGCTCCAGCATGGCGCGGGCACCGGAGGCAAAATCGACGATGGCGTATCCATGGTCCCATATATCCGGCTGTAGCCCATCATAACGCTCATCGGCATGGTTCACCGCCTGGCCGCCGGATGCCATGATGCGCACCGGATCGGATTTCAGGATAAGCCGCATCAGATCGAAAAAATGGCAGCATTTTTCCACCATCGTGCCGCCGGTGCGGCTGTTGAAGCGGTTCCAGTCGCCCACCTTTGTCAGGAAGGGAAACCGATGTTCGCGGATGGTCAGCATGCGGATGCCACCCGTCGCGGCTTCAGCCTCCGCAATCAACCGCGCCACCGGCGGCATGTAACGATATTCCATCGCCACCCAGATCGGCGCCGGATAGTTTTGGCGCAGGGTCTCGATGCGGGCCGTGTCGTCGAGGCTGGTGAACAAAGGCTTTTCCACCATAACCGGCAGCGACCGGATCGCGGCGATCTCCTCCAGCTGAGCGAGATGAAAATGATTGGGGCTGGCGATCAGCAGGCAATCGACCGCCTCAATGGCCAGAAGCTCCGCCACCGAACCGACCAAACGCGCATTCGGAGAAAGCTCGGCCGCGCGCGCCCTCATTCCCGCATCAGGCTCGAAAATCGCCACCACCTCCGCATCCGGCAGCAAAGCCAGATTGCGCAAATGCTCCTGCCCCATCATGCCGCAGCCGATCACACCGTAACGCACTGCCATTTCTCCTCCGTCCCTATTTCAGCCGCGACACATAACGGGCGACCGAATGGTCGATCCATGTGCGCGAAACCTCCGCCCGTTTTCCATCCTGCGCTTCACTGATGCGAAACACCTGCACCGCCGGCTCTCCCGCCCGGCGGCCAAAATTTTCCGGCGCCCAATTCGGCACCGTATCGAGACCGATCCTATCCTCCGCCCGCGCGATCCACAGACCGAGCCGCGTGCGGTAATAGAGGTAAAGCGATTCAGACAGGTCTGCCGGCGCGATCACGTCGACATAACCGCCATCCAGCCAGATCTCCTCCAGCCCCGCCACCTTGCCGGACAGTTTGCGGATGCGCCGGATGCGGTGCGCCTCTTTCGACGAACCGAAATCCGGCAGGTCGGCCGGTTTGGGCAAACGCCGCACATCCAAAATGTCCGCTGTCGGCAGGCCTCCGCCTTCCAGCAGCTCCAGCCGGAACATCGCATAGACGCTCTGCGGATCGCTGACGGCGCGCACGTAATTGCCAGAACCCTGCACCCGCTCCAGCATGCCGCGAGATTGCAGCTCCGACAGAGCCTTGCGCAATGTGCCGGTGGCGACACCCAGCCGTTCCGACATCTCCCGTTCCGGCGGCAGTTTTTCGCCGTCGATCAGACGGCCAGCCGCGATGTCACGGATCAGAAGCTCGGTGATCTGCAGGTAGATCGGCAGGCTGCCGGATGTCTGCTGCATGCCCACTCCCATCACGCGCCGCCAAATTGATACACTATTGATTTACATCAATCGCGATGTTACGCAACAGTCAATCGATCTCGGGGAGGAGAATTCCGATGACCGTTGTACCCGTCCGATCCGCCGATCTCGATGCCTCGGAAATCTCGTGGTTTTCCTCGCTTTGTTCCGATGATTACGCCTTTCTCGGCGTGCCGGATGGCGCTTTGCGCTCCAGCTTCGAACACTGTTCCGCTATCGTGAAAAAGGCAGAGGCGCTGGGTTTTCGCAACATTCTCTGCCCCTCCTCCTATCAGGCCGGGCAGGATACGCTGAGCTTTGTCGCCGCCTGCGCGCCGATCACGCAGAACATCAACATGCTGGCGGCGATCCGTTGCGGTGAAATGCAGCCGATCATGCTGGCCCGCACCGTGGCCACGCTCGACCATATGCTGAAGGGCCGGCTCACCCTCAACGTTATCAGTTCGGATTTTCCGGGCGAAGTCGCCGACAGCGCCTATCGTTACCGTCGCAGCCATGAGGTCGTTGAGATCCTGCGACAGGCCTGGACGCGTGACACGATCGACCACGACGGCGAAATCTACCAATTCAAGAACGTTTCCACCGATCCCGCTCGTCCCTACCAGCAGAATGGTGGGCCGCTTCTCTATTTCGGCGGTTATTCACCCGATGCGCTGGAGCTTTGCGGGGCGCAATGCGACGTTTACCTGATGTGGCCGGAACCCAAGGAACAGCTGGCGGAACGCATGCGCGCCGTGCATGCCCGCGCAGAGGTGCATGGGCGGGTGCTGGATTACGGCCTGCGGGTGCACATGATCGTGCGGGATACCGAACAGGAGGCGCGCGAATATGCCGAACATATCGTCTCGAAACTCGATGACGAATACGGCAAACTGATCCGCGAACGCGCGCATGACAGCATCTCGCTCGGCGTATCGCATCAGGCGCGGGCGCGGGAACTGGCCGACCAGTTCGGTTATGTCGAGCGACATTTGTGGACCGGCATCGGCCGCGCCCGTTCCGGCTGCGGTGCCGCCATTGTTGGCTCCACCGATCAGGTGCTGTCGGAAATCGAGGCCTATCGAAAGATGGGCATCCGCGCCTTCATCTTTTCCGGTTATCCGCATCTGGACGAGGCGGAACATTTTGGCACAAAAATTTTGCCACAGCTGAAAACCTGCTCGCTGCCGCATGAATATGGCCGCGTGCCAAAAGAGACACCCGCCACACCGCTTGGCACCGGCGAGCGTCGATAGGATTTACGCCCCGCTTCCCGGATGGGTGAACAGGCGGTGGCCATTGTCATCAAATACATGCAGGACCGGTTTCGACAGGTCGAAATGCACCCTGTCGCCCGCGTTCAGCTTCTGCTGGCCCGGCAGGACCGCCAGCAGCTTTTCGCCGCCGATATCGCCATGCACAACGGTTTCCGATCCCAGCGCCTCGACGAGATAAATCTTTGCCACCGGATGTTGCGGATCGTTGCTGACGACCAGATGCTGCGGCCGGACACCAACCGTCACCTTGTCGCCCACATGCAGCTTCGCATGCCCGGTCTGCAGGTCCGCACGATAACCACCGGCGAAGGACAATGTCGCCGAACCGGCGGACACGGCCAGCACATCAGCCTTCAAAAAATTCATGTGCGGCGCGCCCATAAAGCCCGCCACGAACCGGTTTGCCGGCTCGTTATAAAGCTCCAGGGGCGTCCCCACCTGCTCTATCTTGCCGGCCCGCATCACCACGATGCGGTGCGCAAGCGTCATCGCCTCCACCTGATCATGGGTGACATAAATCATCGTAGACCCCAGCCGCGCATGCAGCGCCGCCAGTTCCGCACGGGTCGAAACACGCAGTTCGGCATCAAGGTTGGAGAGCGGCTCGTCCAGCAGGAAAGCCGTCGGGCGGCGCACGATTGCGCGGCCGATGGCGACACGCTGGCGCTGCCCCCCGGAAAGCTGCCCCGGACGACGGTCCATATAGGCCTCAATCTCCAGCATGCGCGCGGCTTCGTTGATGCGATCTGATATCTCCACCTTCGGCATGTTGGAGTTTTCCAGCCCGAAGGCGAGGTTCTGGCGCACGCTCATATGCGGATAGAGCGCATAGGACTGGAACACCATGGCTAGCCCACGATCGGCCGCCGTCACCTCGTTGACGCGCTTGCCGTCAATCTGGATTTCGCCGCCCGTCACCTTTTCCAGCCCGGCAATGGTGCGCAGAAGCGTCGATTTTCCACAGCCGGACGGGCCGACAAAAACGACGAATTCGCCATCCTTGATATGCAGGTCGATGTCTTTCAGGACCGCGAGTGCGCCAAAGGATTTCTTGACGACGGTGAGTTTGATTTCGCCCATCGGTGTCCCTTACTTCAGGCCGGTGCCGGCAATGCCGGTGGTGATGAAACGCTGCAGGAAAATGAAGACCAGCACGACCGGGATCATGGTGACGACGGTCATCGCCAGAATAAAATGCCATTGCACATTGAGTTCGCCGGAATAGATGCTCAGGCCGACCTGCAGGGTGTAAAGCTCACGCCGCGACAGCACGATCAGCGGCCACAAGAAGTCGTTCCAACGCCAGACGACCGAAAAGATCGCCAGAACCGCCAGCGCTGGCGCCGTGAGCGGTAGCACGATGCGCCAGTAGATTTGCCATTCCGACGCCTTGTCCATGCGCGCCGCGTCGATCAGTTCGTCGGGAATGGTCAGCATGTATTGCCGCAGGATGAAGACGCCGGTCGGCGTCGCCACGGTCGGCAGGATGACACCCCATAGACTGTTGAACAGGCCGAGTGTCGAGATGATCGAATAAAGCGGCACCATGATCACCGACAGCGGCACCATCAGCGTCGCGAGGATGACGAGCATGGCGAGCGAGCGGCCCTTGAACTCGTATTTAGACAACGCGAATGCCGCCATGGAATTGACCACCAGCGTGATCACCGTTGCCACCACCGTCACGAAAACCGAGTTCCAGAGATAGCGCAGAAAATCGAAATGCACGAAGGGTTCGGTATAGTTTTCCGTGGCGAACGACATTGTGCGCACCGGGGCGCGGTCGTTGATGTTGACCTTGAAGATCTCGCCCGGCGCCTTGGGATCGACCATCTGCGCCACCAGTCCGATACGCCGCACTTCGGCGAGAACCCGCGTCGAACCGTCCGGCATCTTCGCGTCATAGAGCATCAAAGGCTTGTCGTAGCCTTCGACGGTCGCCTGACTGGTGACATAGGGCAGGATCGATGGCGGGAATTCTGCCAGCGCGGCCGGGGTCTTCAGCGAGGAAAACACCAGCCAGACGGCAGGGCCGAACATGATGATCAACCCGCCGACCAGCCAGACCCAGGTAAAGACATCGGTCCAGTGCCAGCCCTTGCCGCCTTTCCGGCGCAGGATGAAACGCGCAACCTTTCCCATCAGCGTTTCCCCTTGTTTTCGCCGCGCTTGCCGATGCCGAGCTGGACCAACGTCAGCACCACCAGCACACCGCCCATCAGGATGGAGGCGGCGGCCGCCAGACCCGGATTGCGCAGCGCCGAGGCAAAGCCGGTTTCATAGATATATTGCGTCAGGAACAGGGTACTCGTGCCCGGCCCACCGCCGGTCAGCACGTAGATTTCGTCAAACACCTGCACGGACTTGATCAGCGCCAGCACCACGACGACCAGAAGGTTCGGTGCCAGAAGCGGCAGGGTGATGCGCCAGAAGACGCGCGCCGGCTTGGTGCCGTCCATCTCCGCCGCCTCATAGAGATCTTTCGGGATCGCCTGAAGGCCCGCCAGAATGATCAGCGCGTAAAACCCCATATGCGCCCAGAGCGACACACCGATCGTGGCGGCAAAGGTCCAGCTGCGGTCGGTCAGCCATGTGTATGGGTCCATGCCGAACTGATAGAGACCAAAATTCAGGAGGCCCTGACGCTGCAGAATCCATTTCCAGATCAGTCCGACCACGACTGGCGACAGCAGCACGGGAAAGAAGAATACGGCGCGCCAGAATGACCGGGCGGCAAGTTCGCGGTTGAGGATCAACGCCGTGATCAACGCCGTCAGGATCATCAGCGAAACCTGCAGGACCACGAACCAGAACGTGTTTCCGACGGCGGTCCAGAAGGCATCCTCCTGGCACGACATCGGATCGAGATAGTTCTGGCATTCGAACAGGCGCGAATATTGCGCGCCGCCGATGAAGTCGCGTTCGGAGAGGAAAAAGGCGGTGCCGCCGGTCATCGAGTAGACGAAGTTGATGACGAGAGGCAGCAGCACGAAAATGCCGAAGATCAGCATGTTCGGCGCGAGGAAAAACGCCGCCATGCCACCGATGCCGGTTGCCTTTTGCAGGCGGCGCAGCGGCGCATCGATGATGCGCATGATGGCGTTGATGGGTGCCATCAGGATGGCGGAGAGAGATGGTGTGGTCATGGTCGTGTCTTCTCCTCCATTACCGTCGAATTTTGTCGTTTCGCCACCTCCAAAATGGGAGGGCATATGAAGCCGGGACAGTGCGCCCAGCCGATCTCCCCCCTTGAGGGGGAGATCGAAGGGAGCAAGAGGCACTGCCTCACCTCCATCTGCAAAGGCCCTCGGCCTGCGGAAAGATCAGCGGGGCGCAGCGCCTCAACTTCAGCACTAACTACTTGCCCGCATCCTTCACCTTCTGGGCGATATCCGCATCGATGCGCGTAAACGCATCATCGATCTTCAATTCACCCGCCAGCGTCTGGCCGATGCGGGTAACGATCGCCGCATAAACCGTGTCGGACCAGCGCCAGCCCGGCAGTTTCAGCGCCGCTTCGGATGTTGTCTTGGTGGATTCCACGAAGACATTCAGCGCGGCCTTGGCCTGTTCATTGTCCGACTTGAAATCGAGACCACCCTTGTCGACCACCGCCTTGTGGCCGGGCAGGAACAGCGTGCGTTCGGAAAATTCCTCGACGATTTTTTCCTGCGCGAACCAGTCCATCACGGTGGCGACGTCCTCCTGGTTCTTGGTGTATTTCACCGCCACCAGAGCGGCACCACCCGGCATGCCGGTGCAGGCGGCCGGGCCGCAGGGGCTGCCGACCGCAACCCAGTCGAAGTTGTTACCGATCTTGGTGGCAAGGTTTGCCACCTGCCAGGAACCAGAATAATAGAAGGCGAGCTGGCCGTTGATGAAATCGTCGGCCGCAGCGCGATAAGTGCTGCCGGCAGCGGACACCCAGACATCCTTGCTGACGGTGCCGTCGTCAGCCCAGCCGACAAATTTGGTGAGATAGTCCTTCGCACCCTTGTCGAGCGGTGCCGGCTTGCCGTCGGAGCCCACATAATTGGCGCCATAGGAAAGAAGCGGCGCGGTGATGCGATGGCCGGAGCGATCGATCGCCATGGCGAACGGCACCTGTTGGCTTTCCTGCACCTTCTTCGAGGCGGCAGCCCAGTCCTCCCAAGTCGCCTTCGGACCGGGGATCGGCACGCCGGCCTGATCGAACAGGGTCTTGTTGGCATAACCGCCGGTCAGGGTGATCTGCGTCATGAAACCGGAAATCTGGTTGGAACCGTCCGGCCGCATCCAGTCCGCCTGGCTGCCAAAATTGTCGTCCCAATATTTGGCGTCCTTCACCAGCGGGCGCAGGTCCAGCCAGTGTTTCGACAGTTCCTTGATGGCGGTGACGCGGGCGATATCCGGCCCGTTGCCGGCTTCCAGCTGCACCGGCAGCTGTTCCTTGATGACGCTATAGGCAACATTGTCGAGAATGACGTTGATGCCGGGATTTTCCTTCATGAAACGCCCGACAAGGTCTTTCATCACCTCGCCTTCGACGCCATCGGAATACCACATGATACGCACATCGCCGGCATGGGCCGCCGTCGAGGTGAGAAGCGCGAGCGCAAGGCCCGCCACAAGCGATCTGGTCTTCATGCACGTTTCCTCCCATTGTGGACAAGGCCTCCCAACCCGTCCGGTGACGACTAGACGCCAAGCAAGATTGCTTCGCCCCTCACGCTGTAATCCGTCCGCGTTATCACGCGGCCTTCAGCCTCCACGGAACCATCGGCCCCGAAACGAACGCTACCATATTCCGGGTCTTCGACAATGATGACACCATCCGGCCCATGTTCGGCGGCCAGATCGCCAAACCGGCTTTCCACCGAGGTCAGATCGCCGGCCTCGCAGACACGCACGATCCAGCGGGTTTTCTGGCCGTATTGCCGCAATTCGGCACCGGCCGAAGGGCCATCATCTGTGGCGTGAAGATTGGAACCGGCTCGTAAAAGCACGGCCCCCTCACCCGAACGGGCAAGTGCCAGACTGCCCGAAACGCGGCTTTCGTCGAACTCGGCCTTTGGGAACCAGGCATGGGTAAAATCCGGCTGTTCCTCATAAGTGGTGAATTCCACGACGGCGAGGCCGCGATATTGCTGCACGCGAGGAATGGTGCCGCAACCTCCCCAATAGGATGGACGCCCGTAACCGAACTGGATCGTTTCGCCCGGATGGTTGATCCAGATCGCCGCTTCCGGCTTGTCACCAATGCGCAGATGCAGCACGGTTTCCTGATATCCCCATTCGTCCCAGCGGTAATGCACCGTCGATCCCATGGCGAAATTTTTGCCCTTGTAATGATAAAGCGCCGCAAACGCGTTTTCGCCCTGCGCAAACCGCCATTCCTGATGGTCGGCGCCCTTGTGATCGGCAATTGCTGCAAATTCATCGGGGATGACCAGCCCATGGTCGCGCAGGCAGACAGCCATCTGCGGCAGGCAGTGCACGCGGCGGCCATAAAAACCCTTGCCCCAGAGCAGGCGGGCAACCGCCGAAAGCTCCAGCGAACGACCGGCGCAGAGCGTATGTTCGTAGGACCGCCCCTGCGCCGCTGTCACCATGCCATGATGCGCCGAACGGGCGATGATTTCGGCCAACCGCACGATGCCGGCCTTGGCGCGGTCAGCGATATCCTTGTCCGGAGACAGGGCTGCCAGCGCCGTCAGGCCTTTCAGATCGATCGGGAAATAGGGAGCCGAGTTGAACTCGGCCATCTCCCAATGCTCGAAATGGTCGAGCCATGCCCGCACGCGCTCCGCGCCAACCTTTGCCTGCTCCGAACCCTTGCGGCCGGAACGGACAAAAGTCGCTTCGGGGAGCAGATGACCGGCGAGATATGCGGAGGTATGAAACAGCAGCGCATGGTTTTCCGAAAAATACCACTGCACGTCATTGCCCGGCTCATCCATCCAGTAACGATAGTTCAGGATGGCGGCGTCGACGCGGGCGCGCGTCTTGTCGTTGATATCGCCGCCCCATGTCGTGCGCGACCAGATCAGCGGAACCAGCGAAAAATCGGCGCAGTCATGGCAATCCTCGATTGATGACAGGATTTCCTCGATCATCGCATCGGTGTCAGCGCCACCACGGCCACTGGCCAGCCGGGCAAAGGCGCGCACCGTATCGCGCTCGGCATAATTGGACACCTCGGTCAGCGTTTCCGTGATCCGCTCGGAGAGCGACGCCGAGGCCTCACCCTGACGCGCCGCATGGCAGATTTCCACGCCGACCGACCGCGAGGCGACAAAACCGCGGGCATTCAGCGTCACGCGCAGATGGCGGAAATCGGCAGGCGCGTTTTCCGATGGCCCGACATTGAGAGTGCCGACACCGGCCGGAAGCTCGAAATCGTAATCGAAGCGTTCCCGCGACATGAAATCGCCTTCGATGGCGACATTGACCTTGGCCTCCACCGGCAAGGCCTTGGCAAACAGCACGGTGATATCACCACCGAAATAGTGCTGGCGATCGAGATGCATGCCGTCCAGCGCTTCTTCCAGACTGTCCGCTACGGCTCCCGCGACCGGAACCGGCAGGGCAACATTGGCGACGGGGCCGGAAAGATAATCGAACTGGTAGAAATAACGGGCATCACGTTCGGCGAGATCATCGAAGAAAAGCACGATCTCATTAGGGCCGGCGCTCAGCTCCAGTTCGAACTCCTGCTTGGCTTCGAGATTGCGGCTATAGGGCGCCATCCAGCCCACTTCCGAACCGTTCAACCAGAGCACGGCGCCGCCGCAGGTGCCGAGCCGGATCTTTGCAGTGCCCGCCGTCTCCGCTTCGATATAGGTGCGCGTCCATGTGGCGAGCCGCGTCGGGCGGAACCAGAAACCGGAAAGGTCGAGCCGTGGCGAGCCGAAGGGCAGCCACCAGCGCGATGCCTCGAATTCACCGCGCACATCCGGCCTTTTGCCGCGATAGGTTTGTGCAAAGATGGTGCGGCAGGGATATTCATGCGGAATGAAGTTCTTCACCTTGGTGAGGAAGAAGAAGGGGTCCATCTCGCCCTTCATCGGCGCGTCGGGCACGTCGAACCGTTCCTCGGCGATGCGACCAAGCTGCCAGTAGCGAACGGCATCGCCCGGCTTCAATGTCTTGCGCATCCAGTTCTGTTCCGGGTTCATCTTCGCCTGCCGCCTTATCTGAGTTCGCTGAGGGCCACCGGGGCCACGTCGTTATATTCCTGGTTTTCGCCGGTCATGCCCCAGACGAAAGCGTAGCCATCGGTACCCGCGCCCATATGGATCGACCATGCCGGCGACAGCACCGCATCGAGATCCTTGACCAGCAGATGCCGCGTTTCCTCCGGCCGCCCCATCAGGTGGATAACACGCTCTTCCGGTGCCAGATCGAAATAGCAGTAGGCCTCCATGCGCCGTTCATGCAGATGCGGCGGCATGGTGTTCCACACACTGCCCTCGGCAAGATCGGTAATGCCCATCAGAAGCAGGCAGGAAGGCGCCACCTGCGGGTGGATATACATCCGCAGGTTCCGCTTGTTTGAGCGTTTCGTATCGCCGAGATCGAGCGGTTTCGATTCAGCCCGTTTGATCAGCAGATGCGGGATATCCGCGCCTGCCGGAACCGAATTCATGTAGAACCGCGCCGGCTTATCCACCGAATGACTGGCGAGCGAAATCTCCCGCGCACCCCGGCCGATATAAAGAATATCGCGGTTTTCCAGCTCGAATTCTTGGCCATCCACCGTGATCGTGCCGCTGCAGCCCAGATTGGCGACGCCCATTTCGCGCGCCGAGAGAAGATAAGGCGTGCCGATATCCTTGCCCGAACCAAATGTAAGCGTCGCATCGAGCGGCACTGCGCCGCCGAGGATCAGGCGATCGACATGGGTATAGGTGAAACTCACCTCACCCGGCTGAAAAAGGTCCTCGACCAGAAATTCCTTGCGCAGCCGCGCCGTATCAAAACCTTTGATGTCATCCGGACCGGCGCCATACAGAACCTTCATCACCATCAAACCTCTCCTTCGACATGGTGCAGCGCCTCGGACAGGCACAGGATCGCAAGCGCCTGTCCGTAACCGGTCGGCTGGATCGGGATGTCGCGATAAAACTGCAGGTCGTGGCCCATGCGGGTGCCGTAGGAAACATTCAGCACGGTGCCGGTCTCATCGATATTGGCCAGCAGCGCCTCGACGGCCCGCAAACCAGCCTCGCGCCATTCCGGCGTGCCGATACCCAGCCGATGCCCCTTGAGCAGGCCATAACCAAAACCGGCCGTCGCCGAGATTTCCTCATAGGATGTCGGATCGTCCAGCAGCGTGCGCCATGCGCCGGATGCCGTCTGCAACTCGAGGAGCGCATCCACCTGCGCCACCAGAACGCCGGTCAAAAAGTCCTTCACCGCTGCCGGAATATCGGCGAGATCGAAAAGATCGAGCATGCCCGCAGTGATCCAGGCATTACCCCGCGCCCAGCGCGCTTCCGCAAAATTATGATGTCCCTGAAAGGTCCAGCCATGAAACCACAGGCCGGTCTTTTTGTCGGCGAGATAACGGGTATGGACGAGAAACTGCTTTATTGCCTCATCGACCAGTTCGGTGCGGCCACTGGCCTGACCATAGGAAGCGAGGAACAAAGCCACCATATAAAGCGTGTCGTCCCAAAGCTCGTCGTCATTGACCTTGTCGGAGACGTGATGCGCAAAGGCGCCTTCCCGCGTGCGGTCCATTTCGGTCACCGCGCGGTTCGCCCACGCATCCAGCACCGGCTGCCAGCGCGTATCGCGGGTTTCGCGCCACAAAACCGAAAGGCCCAGCATCGGCGCCGTCGTATTGACGTTGAGTTTCGGCAGGCCAGCCTCGATGCGGGCGGCATACCAGTTCTCGATCAAAATCTTGAGGTCGTCGCGACCTGTGAACTGCCACAGCCGGATCAGGCCATAAAGACCAACGCCCTGCGGCCATTCCCAGCTGTCGAAGGAAATGTAATCGCCGGCCGAACCATCGAGATTGGGTTCGTGAAAACGACCGTCATCGCGCAGGCCGGTCATGCCGGTGACGAGCAGATCGAGTTTGTCACGGATATGCCGGGCAGAAAGGCCCATGCCAGTCTCCTCCTCATCCGGCGCCTTGCGGCACCGGCTCCTCCAATCCGCTTCTCCCGAGCGGTGACGGGATGTAAACATCGGATTTGCGATTGCGCAATCTGAAAATTTTTTGCAGTCTGGTGACGATTACTGGAGAGGACCGATGGCAGACGCAGCACTTCCCAACAAACGCGGCAAGAAGAGCCGGCGTGTGCGGCTGGAAGATATCGCTGAAAAGGTCGGTGTTTCACTCAGCACAGTGTCGCGCGCCCTGACCGGTGAAAAGGGTGTGCGCGACGATATCCGCCAGCGTATTCTGGAAGCCGCAAAGGACGCCAATTACCCGATGCCGGCACCCGTGCCAGGCAAGAAGATCGTCATTGCCGCCTCGAGTGCAGCCATGATCGATTACGTGCGCAACCAGTTCACCCTGCATGTTCTCGAAGGTGCCCGCGACCGCGCAAACATGCTCGGCCTCGATATCATCACCCGCCCGATTGCCGATGCCAGCGACGAACGTTCCGTCCTCGACGAGGCAGGCAGCGACCCCGACGTGACCGGCCTGTTGTTCCTGACAGTGGACGACGAACGCATGCTGGCCGCCACCCGCGCTTTCGACAAGCCGGTCGTGCTGATCAATGGCGACGATCCGCATATGCGGCTGTCGAGCGTCACCCCCTGCAACCGTTCCGCCGCGCAAATGGCCACCGACCGCCTGCTCGATCTCGGCCACCGCCGCATCCTCTTCCTCATGCGCCCCGGCCGCCGCACGATCGAACGCCGTCAGGAAGGTTTTTGGGATGCCTTGCGCCACCGCGGCATCACCCCGACACCGGACATGACCGTCACCGTCGACGACTGGTTGCCGGAACTGGCGACACAGGCGATCACCGAGCGTATCGCCCAAAAAGGCCTCGATTTCACCGCCATTCTGACGGCCGGCGACAGCCTTGCGGCCGGCGCGATGATGGCCGTGCAACAGGCCGGTTACAGTGTGCCAGACGATGTGTCGGTGATGGGCATGGACGACCTGCCACAGGCCGCCTTCCTCAACCCGCCGCTGACCACTGTGCATATCCCTATGCGCGAAATCGGCATGACGGCGGTCGACCTGCTGCGCGACCTCTGTTCCGGCGTGCCGGCTTTGTCACGCCGCATCGAGCTTGCCTGCCATGTGGTGGAAAGACGATCGGTCGCCGCAACTAACTCCTAAGCCTACTGGAGCTTTTCGGGCGACCCAGCTGCCAGGAGCAATGCCCGTATTCCGGTACCACCAGATGACATCCCCGATGAGGATAGAAGCGCAATTCTGTCTTCAGGGACTGGCTTCCGCTCTTCACACCGTCACCTCCCAGACGACGGGGATGTGATGGGAATCGAACCTTTGAACTATTTATTTGTCATGACTGGGAGGCAAGTGAGCGGTCCCCAGCTCAGAATTGCGAGATATCTTAGGGTAGTGTCCTCATAGAGAGGGTTCATCTTGTTGACTGGGTGTGGTCACTCTCAACGGAAATGCTGCGCGAACATCTCTGCAAAGACAAATCGCAAATAGAGTTTCAGTTTTAGCCGATGGGCCTATCGCTAGCGCAATCTCGTGGAGCAGTTCTCAACCGCCTTAAGGAGAGGCGCGGCTTGGACGCACGATATGATAGGCGGGCAGACGACGATCTCGTAGCGCTCAAGCTTGCAGCAACAAGGACATGGATCGCATCAGCTAATAACCCGCATCCTAGTGAGCCGAGCCCCGGTGGCTGCACTTGCTGCATTCAAACTTAGAACCTGATGAAGGTCTCGCGGGATGAAAAACACCGGCCCGTCATTGCATGACTACAATATGCCGAAGTTCGCCACGACCTGCGCTCGCAGCGATTACGGCTTTGGTTAACATAGCGTGCAATTCGCCCCCGTTCATCCCAACCAATCACCTCAACATCTAACCGTCTGCCTACATCGAAACACCACTTTACCCGCTTAGCTAGAGGAATGCGGTAGACAGAACGGGAAACACTGCGATCAGGAAGAGACCAATGAGCAGCGCGCCTATATAGGGCCAGATTGCCTTCATTGCTTCGTCAGGTGCAACGCCCCCGATCTTGCAGGCAATATAGAAACCGATGCCGATCGGCGGCGCGATCAATCCGACATTCATCGCGGTGACGACGACCATGGAGTAGTGCACGTCGTTGATGCCGAGGGTTTTGGCTATCGGAAACATGATCGGTGCCATCAGCACGATCGCCGGAAGGCCTTCCAGCACACAGCCCAGCACCATGAAGATCAGGACAGTCACGCCCATGAATGTGAGCCAGCCGCCGGGAAGGTCCGTCACCGCTTGCGCCAGCTTAAAGGCGAAGCCCGTCTGGGTGAGTGCCCACGCCATTGCCGAGGCGCAGCCGAGAATGATCAGGATCGCGCCGGACAAGGCCGCAGTCTCGACTAGCATGCTGTAGAGTTTCTTGAAGCTGATACCGCCATAAAGTGTCGCACCGATAATCAGTGCATAGAGGACAGCTATGGTGGAGACTTCGGTTGCAGTTGCGACGCCGCCGCCGACGGCGCTGCGGATGAGGAACGGTAAAAGCAGGGCCGGCGCCGCGATGACGACCGCCTTCCAGACCGTTTTGACGGATGCTCGCCTGACACCTTCCATCGATTCATGCCTTGATTTCCATCGGGCAAGAACGGCCAGCACCAGCAGCAGGACCATGGCGATGGCAAAGCCGGAGGTGAACAGGCCGGCAATCGAGACACCTGCGGTCGAACCCAGCACGATCAGCACGATCGAGGGCGGAACCGTCTCTGCCATTGCAGCGCCGGTCGCCAGTAGCGCGATCATTTCCGGCGGCTTGTGGCCGCGCCGTTTCATCTCCGGAAACAGCGCCGGCGCGACCGTCGCCATATCGGAGACTTTGGATCCGGAAATGCCCGAGACGAGAAACATGGAACCGAGCAGGACATAGGACATGCCCGCCTTCACATGACCGAGCAGCGAGGCAAGCACCTCGACGATCGCCTTGCCCATGCCCGTCGCATCTAGCACGCAACCAAGCAGGACGAAGATCGGAACGGAAAGAAGGATGATGCTGGACATGCCCTCATCCATGCGTCCGATGATGACGAAGGTCGGCATGGAGGTGGTGAAGGTCAGAAAGGACAGCGCACCGAGACCGAAACAGAAAGCGATCGGCACGCCCATGGCCAACAACAGGCCCACACCGAAGACGAGGAAGACGACGATATTCCAGTTGCCGAAATAGGCGAATACCGGCTCAAGCGCAAAAAGTGATCCTCCGGCAGCTCCAACAACAACCGCTGCGCCGATCAACATCCGGGCGTTACCGATGCGGACGCCGTGGAGGATGACAGTGGCCAGCATGAGCGTCAACCCGACGGGCAGTGCCGAAGCGCGGTAGCTCATCGGGATCAGCAGGGACGCAGATGTGACATAGCTCTCCTCAATCGCGTAATCGAATGCGGGATAAAGCAGACTGCCCAGGAAAACGGCGGTGAGAAGCAGACCGATCGTCGCGACGAATGCCTGTTTCCGTTCATCGAGGAGATGCAGAAAGACCGTCAGGCGCAGATGTTCATGCCGGTCGATGGCGATTGCGGCACCAAGCATGGCAAACCAGAGAAACGCGAAGGATGCGCTTTCATCCACCCAGATAAGCGGCGAGGAGAACACATAGCGTGCGGTCACGCCGACCAGCAGGATAGCTATGATGAATGTCAGCAGAACCGCACAGATAATCTCGACCGGCCGCATCCAACGCGAGCCCGGCACCGACTGCTGAAGCTCCATCGCCGGCAGGTCGTCCATCACTTCGGAACTCATCGCCATCTCTCTCCTCCTCAATGGCAACCGGATCACCAACTCCACCTCCTCCAGGCCGAGCGGTAATCCGGGTCTAGTACAGGTTCACGGCAGGTTCTCCCGGAAGATCACCTCGCTGCGCAGCGGGTCGATATCCTCTTCGGCAGGCCTACCTTCTCGTAGATTGTTGAAGACCCGGATAGCGCGATTGATCGTCTCGCCGGGGTTCTGGGTAATCACCGCATCCATGGTGCCGTCGATCAGGAATGCGCGGGTATCCGGCGTCAGGCCATGACCGATGAAGACTAAGGATTGCTCACGACGCGCATCCCTGATTGCCTTGCCGACACCGCTCGCACCGCCACCAATATTGTAGATGCCGGCAAGATCCGGATGCTGGCTCAGCAACATTCGCATCTGCCGGTAATTGAGCGCCTCGTCGTCATGCCCCTCACGGATGCCGACGACCTCGATATTCGGATGGCGTTCCTGCAGAACATGAAGGAAGCCCATCTCGCGTTCCTCATGGGCCCGGTAACTCAGGCTTCCAGCGATCATGGCAACCTTGGCCGGTGCATTGCCGACGAACCGCGCGATCAGATATCCGGCAAGCCGCCCGATCGACCGATTGTCGAGACCGAGATACATCGAGCGCTGGGCATTGGCGATGTCGGAGATCAGCGTTACAGTCGGCACGCCCTTTCCCGCCAGACGATTGACCGCTTCGCGCACCGTCGGATGTTCTAGCGCCATGAAGGCGATGCCGTCGGCGGATTTTCCATGCCTCAGCATTGCAGCGGCCAGCGCATCTGGGCTGAAGCTCTTGATGTATTCGACTGTCGGCTTGATGCCGTTCTTCTGGAAAAGCGGTGTCTGCTCGACAACCAGTTTGCCGAGATGAGTGAGATAGCGGTTCGTTCCGGCCGGAAGCAGGAACGAGATATTTGCCGGCGAGGTCACTGCCGCCTCCCCCAGCAGATCGCCTTCGACATATCCGAGTTGCGCGGCCGATCGCATCACGCGCTGCACCGTCGGCGCCCGAACACCCTGGCGCCCGTTCAGCACACGGTCGACGGTCGCCGTCGATACACCGGCATGTTGGGCAACATCGACAATCGTCGGGCGCCGACTGATTTCAGACTGTTCGGTTGATTCTAGCAGCATCGAAACACATCAAATTACATCAGATTTCATGTTTGACTTCATCATTCATATGATTGATTTTCGTCAATGGGAAGAGACTTTTTCATAAGGGAGGGAATAGATGAAAACGACATTGAGCCGCCGCACGCTCCTCAAGGGGCTGACCGCTGCGCCGGCAGCGGGCGCCGTATTTTCAATTCCGCGCCTAGCCGGAGCAGCTGAGATTCAGCTCCGCTATGGCAACAACCTACCGCTCAGCCATCCGCTGAACATCCGCGCCAAGGAAGCAGCCGACCGGATCGCAAAGGAAACCGACGGCAAGGTGGAAATGCTGATCTTTCCGGCAAACCAGCTTGGTGGCGACACCGATATGCTGTCGCAGGTTCGCGGCGGCGCGCTTACCTTTTTCACGCCTTCCTCGCTCGTCATCGCCACGCTGGTGCCGACCGCTGCTCTCAATGCCGTCGGCTTCGCCTTCAAGGATTATGCGCAGGTATGGAAGGCGATGGATGGCCCGGTCGGCAAGCTCGTGCGCAGCAAGATCGAGGGCTCGCGCCTCTACGCGCTGGAAACCATGTGGGACAACGGCTTCCGCCAGACGACCACCAGCGGCAATGCGATCACCAATGCCGATGGCATGCAGGGCCTGAAGATCCGCGTGCCGGTAAGCCCGCTTTCGGTCGACATGTTCTCCGCACTCGGCGCGTCGCCGACCAGCCTGCAGTTCAGCGAAGTCTATTCTGCTCTGCAGACAAAGGTGGTCGATGCTCAGGAGAACCCGCTACCGATCATCCAGGTCGCGAAGCTCTATGAAGTGCAACAAAACTGCGCGCTCTCCAACCATATCTGGGATGGCTACTGGTTCATCGCCAATGGCCGGCAGTGGTCCGATTTGAAGGACGACGTCAAGACGATCGTGGCGCGAGCAATCAACGAGGCCGGACTGCAGCAACGCCAGGATATAGCCACTCTAAATGCGGGCGTGCAGGCAGATCTCGAGAAAGCCGGCATGAAGTTCAACAAGGTCGAGACGGAGACATTCCGCGCCAAGCTGAAGACGGGCGGCTTCTATTCCAAGTGGAGCAAGGAATTCGGCGACGAAGCCTGGGGCGCGCTCGAAAGTGTCGTCGGCTCACTCGCCTGACCTTGAAATATACGGCGGCGGGCGAACACCTGCCACCTCCATCAATTTCAATCAGAATTACGAGCAAGACATCAGATGAGCCGTTTTTTTGGAAAGATCCGCCAGGCGGGTTATGTCGTGGATGATATCGAAGCGGCGATGCAATACTGGAGCGATACGCTGGGCGTCGGTCCGTTCTTCTACAAAGAGCGGGTTCCGATCGTGAACTACCGCTATCGCGGTGAACGCCACGAGCCGCACAATTCCGTGGCGTTGGCCAATTCAGGCGAGCTACAGGTCGAGCTGATCCAGACCCGCAATGACGTGCCTTCAATGTACAAGGACTTTCGCGACGCAGGACATCGCGGCCTTCAGCATGTCGCTTACTGGACGGACACCTTCGATGCAGACCTCGATCGGCTGACACAGCAGGGCTACAAGGTGGTGATGGAAGGCGAAGTCGGCGAGAACGGCCGCTTCGTCTATTTCGATACGCATTACCATCCCGGCACCGTCATCGAACTGTCGGAAGTCGCAGGTCCGAAGGGTCGCATGTTCGACGCGATACGCAAGGCTTCGGAAGATTGGGACGGCAGTGTCCCGGTTCGTCCCTTCCCCGACCTCTCGAAGATTTGAGGCTCCCGTGACGGATACGCATTTTACGGCGGATTACCTGATAGAGACACCGCTTCCACTCGAGAAAGTGGCGGAGATCATGGCCGGGGAGCAATCTTCTGGCACGTTTATCCGTGTCGAGGGAGAGACGGACGATCTGCGCGCCCGCGCGCGTGCGGAGGTGCTCGAGGTGGTCGATTTGGGGGAGATCGGCCACCCGACACTGCCGAGCGCGTGGCTTATTCGCCGCGGCATCACCACCAGGCCGCATCGAGCAACCGTCAGTATCCGTTTTCCGATCGACAATATCGGCGTCAATCTTGCGGCACTTGCCTCAACGGTAGCCGGCAACCTCTACGATCTCGGCGAGGTCACAGGCCTTCGGCTAGAGAATATAACTCTGCCAGCCTCCTGGCGCCGACGATACCTCTTGCCGAAACAGGGCATTGCCGGCACCCGCAGGCTGACGGGCGTTTCTGAAGGACCGATGATTGGTTCGATCATCAAGCCAAATGTGGGATTAACCGCTGAAGATACGGCAGGGCTGGTCGGTCGGCTCTGCGATGCCGGCGTCGATTTCATCAAGGATGACGAGATTTCCGCCAATCCGGTCCACGCCCCCCTGAGCAAACGCATCCCTGCAGTCATGGCAGCGGTCAAACGCGCTGAGGACAGGCTCGGACGGCGCGTCATGATCGCCTTCAACATCACCGACGAGACGGATGCCATGCGCCGCCATGCCGATCTGGTCTCAAGCGAGGGCGGCACCTGCGTCATGGCCAATCTCAACTGGTGTGGCTTTTCCGCAGTCGAGACGCTTCGGCGTTCGACCGATCTGGCGTTGCACGGCCATCGCAACGGTTTCGGCGCCTTGTCACGCTGCGATGTTCTCGGCATCGGCTTCGATGCCTATCAGGTCCTCTGGCGATTGGCCGGCGTCGACCACATGCATGTCCATGGGCTCGACGGCAAATTTGCCCAGGAAAACAGGGAGGTCATAGAAAGCACGGCCATGTGCCTGAGCACACTCGACGATCAGTCCGACGACCGCGTGCTTCCCGCCTTTTCGTCGGGCCAATGGGCTGGCACAGTTCCTGTCACATGGAAAGCGGCGGGCGGTGACGACTTCCTGTTCATGGCAGGCGGCGGCATCATGGGTCACCCGAGCGGCCCTGCTGCGGGCATCGAAAGTATCCGTGCAGCCTTTCATGCCATGAAGAATGGCAAGACGCTCGAAGACGCCGCCGACACGTCGGAACCACTTCGCGAGGCTCTGGCGTTTTTCGGTAAGGCCGCATGAGTGTCAACTTTAACGCTCCCTTCTACGGCTGGTATGGCGACGACTTCACCGGCGCCACGGATACGCTGGCGACACTGTTCAGCCGAGGCGCGAAGGCATTCCTTTTCCTTGGCGTCCCTTCGTCCCGCCATCTCGCGATGGCTGGCACACTCGACGCCGTCGGCATAGCCGGTTCGGCGCGCGCCATGACGCCAGCCGCAATGGAAGCCGAGCTCCGCCCGGTCGGACAATTCTTTGCACGATCGGGCATAAAAATGCTGCACTACAAATGCTGCTCCACCTTCGACAGCGCCAGGAATGTCGGCAATATCGCAACAGCAATGACCGTCCTGCGCGGCTTCGTCGATCAGCGGCAGGCCGTGATCCTCGGCGGGCAGCCGTCCCTTGGCCGTTATTGCGCATTCGGAAATCTCTTTGCCTCGATCGGAACGGAGGCAGCCATTCATCGCCTCGACCGCCATCCGACCATGAGCCGGCATCCTTCGACGCCGATGGCGGAAGCGGATCTCAGGCTTCACCTGCAGCAGCTTGGGGCCGACGCAGTCGGACTGGTCGACTGGACCACGCTGGAAAACGACCGGCTTCTCGCCAGTGACGAACCGAACATTCTCTTCGATGTCCTCACGCAGAAGCATCTTGCAGCGATCGGGACTGAACTGAAACACCGCGCGCGGCAGGGTTCACTCCTTGTCGTCGGCGCAAGCAGCGTGGCGGAAGCCGTTTACGGCGACAGATTATCCCCTGTTGTCGAGCCACAAACGACGGTTACTGGGCCGGTGCTTGCCATCGCAGGTTCGCTCTCGCCATTGACGCGTCGACAGGTCGAGGCTGCGACATCCTTCATCCGCATCAGCGCCGATGCCGGCAGGCTCGTCGAGGAAGAAAGCTATCGGGAGGGTATGGCGACGCGGATCGGCTCTGCGCTCAGGGACGAGCGCAATGTGCTTCTGTCGACTGCGCCGCAGGATCCGGCTTCTGTTTCCAGTGCGGATACGCGGCTGGCTCAGACGGTCGGTCGTTTTGCGGACCGACTGCTGAGCGAAGTCCCGGTCCGACGCCTGATTGCGGCGGGAGGCGATACATCGAGCCATATGGCGCAAAACCTCAACCTCTGGGGCCTCGCCTATGGCGGTCAACTTTCGCCGGGCGTCTCGCTTTCTATCGGCCGCAGCGACGATCCGCAGCGAGACGGGATAAGGCTGATGCTTAAAGGGGGACAGATGGGAAGCATCGATCTATTCGACAGGTTTGCCGCTGGTGTTGCGTAAGCACTGGTTCACGATGATTAGTCGCGCAGCACATCAATTGCACACCATCGCCTTGTCGGCCGAGGACTGGGTGCCATCACCGCATTGGCAGGTCTCCCGGTAAAATCGGTTCCGAGAGGTCTTCCCGATACCCGGATTGAAACTGTTAGTCGGATCACGTGATCTGTAGTGCTCCGCCAGTGCCGGCTTGGCGCGGTAGATATGCCCGACATTGTGCTCGGCAGGATACTCCGCACCGCGCGCATCGAGGCGCTCCAGCATCATCTCCTTCAGTCGTTTGACGTCCGTTCCTGGCTTGACGATGTAATCCTGATGCAGGACGTGGCAGAGGAAATGTCCGTAATAGAGCTTCTTTTCGATATGCCGGTCGATTTCGGCAGGTAGCTGCTCAAACCATTCGGCGTCATTGCGGCGCAGTGCGATGTCGAGCGCAAGAACATTCTCTCGCTGCAAGCCGTGAACCGCAGCGTAGCGGATGGCGGCACCCGCTGCAGCGAACCTATGCAGCATCGCCTTCTTGCCTTCCTCCGCATCGAACAGAAACCAGGAATTAGGGCCTACATTCCTGTTCAGCGCCTGTTCCACCTCTCCTGCCATATGTCCTGGGATTTTCATAATGAGGTGATGCTCGAAAGCCTCGCGATGTGCGAGAATCCGCTTGGGCAACGCTTCGGGCAGAAGATCAGCGAGCCCTTGAAGCAGACGGTCGGCAAGATTGTTGGGCAGAAAGGATGCTTTAGCCAGCCACGCATCCATCGCACCTTTCAGAGCAAAGAATGTAGGAAGACGGTCTGTTCCCCACCGGTCGATCATCAGCAATGTGTCTTTGCCATATCGCCGGGTCACGTCAAAACAGTCCCGATGCAGGTATTCGCCACTGATCGGAAGCTCGGAGAACTCCGTCAGCAGACTGCGCCGCAGCCCCGTCAACGCGGCGGCGTCATTGGTGCCGATATAATAGACGCGTATATCGGCATCGACCGGAAACGTATCCAGTCGCACAGCAAAAACGGCAAGTTTCCCGGCTGATCCTGAAGCTTCGAACAGGCTGCGGGGATCCGCGTTGAACCGTGCCGGCGTAGAAGCATCCACATCGCGAACCCGTGAAGCATAACCGTCATCGGAAGCACGGCCTTTTGCCTTCGACGATCAGGGACCGGTCGATATGACCACTGTCCAGCCTTCCAAGCATCTCTTCCGGTGCATCACCAAGATCGATGCCGAGATGATTGACCAGCCGCAATTCGCCCGCTTCGGTCATTTCTGCATAAAGCGAAAGCTCGCTATAAACCGGGCCACGCCGAACCAGCGATCCGCCTGAATTGTTGCAGACATTCTCATCAACATAGAAAGCCTTGAAGCGGACGATGATGATGCAGAACCCTAAGCCGAATCTGACTGGAAGATGCCACAAGTTTTGATTGGTTGCGGGGGCAGGATTTGAACCCGCGGCCTTCAGGTTATGAGCCTGACGAGCTACCGGGCTGCTCCACCCCGCGCCAAGCGCATTCGGCTTTGCCGAATGTCGCGGTAGCGTCACAGCTTTGCTGTGATGCTTTCTGCCGGAGCAAAACCCATTGGGTTTTGTCTCCTGTAAGGGACGCACCGGCTAAGTCCTGTGCGTGATCCTTGCATACGTTTTGTTCTGCTTTTGCCATTAAACGCCGAAAGGCCGCTTTTGGGCGGCCCTTGGAGTTTGGCCAGGGGCCATAGGTTTCGTGTGTGAGAAGATTGTTTCACGCTTGTGCGTGCATTGCCTTTAGAAGACCTG
>UCIV01000046.1 GCA_900472575.1 Hyphomicrobiales bacterium | reverse complement strand
ACTATCTCGCCGCCCTCAAACTTGCAGCGACAAGGATATGGATCGCATCAGCTAATGAGTCCGCGTCCTAGGATGCAGTTCAAACTGCGGAACCATCGGTAGGTAGCGATGCCGGGAGCGTATTGTACAAAAAGGTCTCCGGAGGCCCCGATCCACGTCGTCGCCATTAGACCAGCGGTAAGTCGACTTCAGGCCGGACCTACTGCCGAAACAGTGTTTTGGGTTTGGGATCGATTTTTTGTGACCAGGTTGTGTCACGTCGCCGACCGGGCTGAGAAATCGGGAGACTGGAGTGGCACGCCGTCGAATTCAAGAAGCGTGCTACCATGAGACCGCAAGCATCTGGACAGCGGCTGCAAAGGTCGCATGTGACCCTTTGCTTGTATAATACGGCGCACGGAAGCCCGTACTCGGCAACGCGAGCAAATCGCAGCAAAGGTGCAGCTTGATCGCCGGAGCTAATCCCTTTCGGGGTTTACTATTTAACAAGTGCGGGTCCCATGAGGACCGCCGCCTCGCTTCAAATGAAATAGTTGTCGCCGGGCCCCGCCTTGAGGGACAAAGGCCCGGGAAAACCAGTTAAGGGGCCTTGGCGGCGGCCTCGATCACCTTGGCGACGCGATCCGGATGCGAGACCATGACGACGTGGGACGCACCCTTGACCTCGATGGTGTCCTTGGCGTTCGCCCGCTTGGCCATCCACTTCATAGCTTCCGGCGGGATATTCTTGTCAGCTGAGCCGAAAATCGACCAAGAGGGGATTTCCTTCCAGCCAGCGTTGGTTGCGGCTTCGCCGAGGGCTACATCTGTTACAGGACGCTGCGATGCAGCCATGGCAGCCGCGGCCTTCTCGGAAACGTCGGCGGCAAACTGCTTGTGGAACTTGTCTTGCTGGATGTAGAGGTCCTTAGCGCCGTTCTCCAGCTCGACAGGCTTGTCGAGCGTCGGGGAGAGGGTGCTTCCCGGAAATTTCCCGCTGAGCTCAAGAGCAGACTCTCCGATCTCAGGAGCGAACGCGGAGACGTAGACGAGCGATTTGATCTTCTCGCCCTTAGTTGCGGCTTCGGAGATAACCGCGCCGCCGTAGGAGTGACCTACCAGAACGACAGGCGTATCGAGGTTTGCGATGATCCGCTTGAGGTATGCGCTGTCGCCCTTGACGCTGCGCAGCGGGTTGGCCACCGCCACGACCTTATAGCCGTCAGATTCGAGTTTGCCGATGACACCATTCCAGCTGGACGCGTCAGCGAACGCGCCATGGACCAGGACGATCGTCGGCTTGGTGTCGGCGGCGAGGGCCGGAACACTCGCCAGCGAAGTGGCAAACAATGCGGATGCGAGCAGTTTCTTGAACATGGGGATTCCTCGTTCGATTTTCGACTGCTTGAGAAAGCACTATGTTCAAGCCGGGATATTGTACATTCGGTCTAAATATCGTGTGAGACCGCAACGACGTTTGTCGAAATTCGTGAGTGACTGCGCAAATAAGCTCAGGCTTCTTGGACTTCTGTGGGGACGAGAGTGAGTGCCGCCTCCGCCATTAGCATATCGCCTTTCGGCGGTGAGCCGGGAAAGAGCCCCAGTGTTTTTGTGATTCTTTCACGGTCCGCGTCGAGGGTTAGGCGGCTACCGTGCTTCGCAAGGCTGTTTGCGCACCTGAGCTGCCATGTGAGAGCCGAATGTCGCTCGGCAGTATGGAATCCTTCGAGGAGCAACTCCCTCCCGCTTCGATCGCCGCGGTCGAGCAGGATTTCCCCCTTGAGCCTGACTAGCTCCGCGTGGCACCAACCCGCTTCGCCGGAGAGAGCGAGGTCTATAAGTTCCAACCCCGCCTTTTTCCCGGCGACCGCCACGACGTTTTCGAGACGGGGTCCATTTCCGCCATGTCGGAGGCACGCGGCTGCTGCCCCTTGATCTACATGGCTCGCTCCGAGGGCAAACTCGTAGCCCTCGACCCACTCCTGCCACCGGAAAAGGGAGTGCTTCGTCGATACATCCCTCAAAATGCCCAAAAATCGGTGTCCGAGTTGCAATTCACCAAGCCCGAAGTAGATCGGGCAGGCTCCGACGGCGAGGCCGAGACAAGTTGATATGGGATGGTCAACAAGGAGAATGTCCGACGTTAGGTCATCGAGGTGTTCAAGTGACGTTTTTATGTGGCCTCTGATGTAAGCCGTCTTGGCCATGACCATCAACGACAGTGTCTTCTGCCCAAAATTCGCACCGCTTGTCAGTGTCCCACGAACTGCTTGGCCATTTGCCCGTAGCGCACGCGCGGCATACTCATATGCGTCTTCGTGCGCCCCCAGATAGTGGCTGTTGTGGGCCAGGATACGGTTCACAGCCGACTCGGCGGCCAGGCCCAGGTCTCGCTGCAAGTCCAATGCAACCTCATTAGCGTCTCGATAGCGTCCTTGGGTAGTCAGGATCGCACATACGCCGCTGCCTGCCCTCAGTAGTCCCGTGGCGTCATCTAACAACCGTGCTGACTGCGCCGCCAGTTCGAACTGACGTCGGGCTTCTGCATCACCATCGACGCTATGGACGTTGTAAGCGATCGAGCCATATGCTGACCGCAACTGGGATTCCAGCAAGGCATCAGCCGACGGTTCGAGATCGAACGCGCGTACGGCCTTCTCGATATGCCGCAACTGCTCGTTCATCAGTCCTAGTTGGGTCCAAACGATTGCCGAGCTTGCCAGTAGCTCGTGGTAGAGACGGACCTCGCCACACTCGTCGCAGAAAGCTAGAGCGAGGCGAAGGTCGTGGATCAGTATGCCGAAGCCACTCATCCATTGTGCCGTCGGGAGCTTATCCCACTGGAACTCCGCTTCGCGCATCCGGGTGAGGAGGAGCGAGGCATGAGCCAGCCGGACCTCGTCCTGTTGTCCGGCCGCCGCCAGTTTGATCGCCGCATACTCTCTCGTAGTCTCGAGGAGACGCAATGCCCGTCCAGACTCCGACCGCGCGAGAAGCGATTTGGACTGTAGTCCCCAAATCGCGTCCTCAGCGTCGTCCTTGTCGACAGCCACTCCACAAACTGCGAGCGCGCCTTCGCGTGAAAACGAGTATGCGAAAACCGATAGTGCCTGCAGAACGGATTTCTCGTTTTCCGTGAGGTAGCCATAGCTCCAGTCGAGCGTTGCCTGCAATGTCTGCTGTCGGCGAGGGGCCGTGCGTCGGCCCCTTCTCAGGACCATCAACGGTTGGTCCAGCGAGACCAAGAGCTGTTCCAGCCCGAGATCGACGACACGGGTAGCCGCGAATTCGATGGCAAGGGGGATTCCTTCGAGTTTCCTCACGATCGCACTCACGATATCCAGCTGATCGAATGGAAGCGGAGCAACCATTTCGAACGATCGATCCATCCGGTCGATGAATAGTGCCACGGCAGCGCGCTGCATCGCCTGGGCAGACACTTCACCTTCTTCCGGCACAGCAAGCGACCCGAGGCGTCTGATGGTTTCAGCGTGGATGGAGAGGGGTTCTCTGCTGGTGGCGAGGACCGTGACATCCGGGCACGCCCGGATGATCGCCTCGATAATCCGGGCAGCGTCTGCGATCACGTGTTCGCAATTATCGAATAGCAGCAGGGCTTTTCGTTGTGCCAAAGCCGCGATGATGCCAGGGAGCGGGTCGTCTCCATATACTGAAAGCCCGAGCAACGAGGCTAGGGTGGGCGCGATCGTGACCATCGATCCGAGGGCAGCCAGATCCAGAAAGTAGACCGCTTCGTACTCATCCTTGAGCAGGTGCGCCACTTCCACTGCAACAGTGGTCTTCCCGATGCCTCCGGTTCCGACAATCGTCATGACCCGTGAATGTCTGAGATCCAAGCATCTTTCGATAAAGCCCTCTCTTCCAACGACGACTGTCGCCTTCCCTGGCAGGTTACCCCTGTTCGGGCCCAGCGGTGGAATCGGCTCCTCGGTCGGCCTCGTTTTCAGAACGGTCGCTGACAGAATGTATCCGCGACCTGCGACGCTCTGAACGAGTGGGCCCACGTCCGCGACCGCTAACGCTTTTCTAAGCGCGACAAGATTCACTCTGAGCGAATTTTCCGCGGAAGCGCTGTTGGGCCAAACCGCCTCAAGAATTTCGCTCGAGGAAACGATCTCCCCGGACCGCGACGCCAATACCGTTAGGATATCTAAGGCTCGGGATCCGATCTTCACTGGTTGGCCGCAATGAGCCAGCAATCTGCGGGAGATGTCCAGTTCGAAGTCAAGGAATTGCATAGTCGACATGAGGATGTCCCTAAACCTCCTCGATCAGCCCGCAGATGAGGGAAGGCAATCGGGCTAATTTTGCGAAGTCATCTTATCGCTGTGAATGACCCGGATATACCTAGCCATAGAGTCAGGTTGAAGGGGTATAGCGGACCGGAATAAGTGGGTCGACGAAAACGGGGGGATCGTACATGAAGATCGGAAGGGCGGAGGTCTTGCGGATCGAGGAGTACCATGGCCTCGGTTTTCCTCCCAAAGCGTTCCTTCCGGATTGGGATGAGCAACTGGTTGAAAAGCACCTGCACTGGATGGTGCCAGACCACTACGCGCCTGG
Source organism: Hyphomicrobiales bacterium (assembly GCA_900472575.1). Classification (GTDB taxonomy): domain Bacteria; phylum Pseudomonadota; class Alphaproteobacteria; order Rhizobiales; family Rhizobiaceae; genus Neorhizobium; species Neorhizobium cellulosilyticum. The sequence goes on along the minus strand of UCIV01000046.1, from coordinate 20,578 downwards.
TGATGGTAGGCTTGTCGGATCGATCCATAGCTGGCTGATCAGGTTACCCAATCTCACCGTGCTCGTCGATACGTGCAGCGGAAACCACAAGCATCGCCCCGACAGCCCGTTCTTTTCGATGATGAATTCCCGTTACATCGAGAACCTGGCGGCGGCCGGAGTGGACCCCGACGATATTGATTACGTTTTCTGCACGCATCTTCACATCGACCATGCAGGCTGGAACACGCGTCTCCTCGACGGGAAATGGGTGCCTACATTCCGCAACGCGAAATATCTCGTATCCCGGACCGAGTTCGAGAGTTTGGTTGGGGAGGAAACGCCATCGGGCGACGATCTGAATTTGATCGTGGACACAATTCAGCCGATCATCGACAGTGGACAGTGGTTGCCCATAGACGCCCCATTCCAACTCTGTGACGAGCTTCTCATAGAGGCTAGTCCCGGGCACACGCGCGGACACTGCCACCTTACACTTTCCTCGGGCGACGGGAGAGCGGTGTTTTCCGGTGATGTCGTTCATCACCCGATCCAGGTCCACATCCCGAGCTGGAATTCATCTGCGTGCTCAGTAACGGAAGCAGCCGTTCCGACCCGGATCAAGATGCTTGAGGAATTGAGCGAAACGGGCACTTGGCTCATGCCCGTACATTTCGCGAAGCCCTTTTGCTGCAGGGTCGGAGCAGCGCAGGACCACGGTTTCATCTGCATCATGGAGTGATGACATGGGCATGGGGAAGGCCGGGAAGAAATTTGATCTGTCGAACCGCAGGGCCGCGCGGATACCCCTCTTTCGAGGCTTATCATTCCCGCGCCGGGATGCTCGTTTGTTGCGATCCAGTCGGCGATAAAGGATTTCATGCGAAGATTTGACTCAAGACGGCCTGGCAGCTCGCAAGGGAACCCGGTCGAGTACGGTGTGTACATGTGGGATGCCGCCGCCGACGTTTTCAGGATGGACGCGACCCTGTGTCGATACCTCGGATTACCCGATGCACTAGGGGTCGAGGGAATCTCACTCCGCCATGTTATCGATCTGATCAACGGGTCGGACAGCACCGAATTTTCAGACGCAATTGAAACTTCTGCGCGAACTGGATCGCCATTCAGGCAATCTTTCCGGCTTAGGGCGTCTAGTGAGCGTTCAGAAAAACTGCAAGCAATCGGCCACTCTTTTTTCGGTGCCGGACGTGCGCCAGGTGTCTGCACCGGGCTGGTTTTCCGGATGACCAGGGGCATGAAGTCAGTCGAGGCGGAACTCACCGACCGTTGTATCGCGGCTTACGAATCCGCAAAGAGCAGTAATTCGGCGATGGTCCAGTATCTTATCTCCATGGCGCTGATCGAACTCGGTTACCAGATCGCGGGGTTCGAGCCGGGGAAGGCGCAGTAGCTTGGACAGAGGCGCCATCGCAGACACACCGCGCCCGGCGTGTCTGCGATGGCATTATGGCGTTAGCCTTTCACGAAGGCGAGGAGGTCCGGGTTGATGACGTCGGCGTGCGTCGTCAGCATGCCGTGCGGGTAACCCGGATAGACCTTGAGGGTGCCGTTTTTGAGCAGCTTCACGGACAGCCGCGCCGCGTCGTCGATCGGGACGATCTGGTCGTCGTCGCCGTGCATGACCAGTGTCGGTACCGTGATCTTCTTGAGGTCTTCGGTCTGGTCCGTCTCGGAGAACGCCTTGATGCCGTCGTAGTGCGCTTTCGCACCGCCGATCATGCCCTGCCGCCACCAGTTCTGGATCACACCCGGATAGACCTTCGCTCCCTCGCGGTTGAAGCCGTAGAACGGGCCGGAGGCAACGTCGAGATAGAATTGGGCGCGGTTGGCGGCGAGACCGTTCCGAAGACCGTCGAAGACTTCGATCGGGAGGCCGCCGGGGTTTGACTCGGTCTTGACCATCAGCGGAGGAATGGCGCTGACGAGTACTGCCTTGGCGACGCGTTTCTGCGGCTCGCCATATTTAGCGACGTAACGCGCTACTTCGCCGCCGCCCGTTGAATGACCGATGTGAACGGCGTTCTTGAGGTTCAGGTGTTCGTACACAGCATTGGCATCTGCCGCATACTGCTCGATAGTGTGGCCGTCGGCGACCTGCGAAGAACGGCCATGACCGCGACGGTCATGGGCGATTACGCGATAGCCATGCTGCACGAAGAACAGCATTTGGGTGTCCCAGTCGTCTGACGACAGCGGCCAGCCGTGGTGGAAAACGATCGGCTGAGCGTCCTTCGGGCCCCAGTCTTTATAGTACAGCTCGACGCCTTCCTTGGTTTTTACGAATGCTTCGGTCATTTCGAATGCTCCTTCGATTGCTGCGTTGCTCTTTTTGTCGGCTGCGTCGGCGACCGGCACGAGCACGGAAAAAGAGACGGCTGCCCCTGCAATGAGTGTCTGTCGGCGGGAAAGTTCGTAGGTCACGAGTCGCTCCATTTATTCGTGCCGGGTCTCGGCATGCAGCAGGAACTTATGGGTGACGCCGTAGCGATTATTGTAGGATCGGGCACTGCGACTATGAGCGAGAACAACTCTAATCTTGCAGGCTCGGTTGCCGACCCGATGGGAACGCCGAGGCGCTCCCGCAACGTCCGGTGCGGTACGGCCTTCCAAGGTGGAATCGTTCAATATACCCGCTACTCCCGCCGGTAGCTTCCAGGCTGGCCTTCGACTTGAAGCCGGGGCCGATCATTTTTCGGTCCTGTGGGTTTCCCGCGACCAAAATAGACTGGAAAGGCGGGTCGTCGTGGGAATTGCCCATTGGAAGCTGAATAGAGCACGCGCTCGGCCCGACACTGTCATTTCCAGGCAGCACTTTTACCAGGACGACGAGCACTTCGAGTATCCCGAAGGGCAACGCCCTGCGCTCCCTGGCGCTCCCGGATTTCCGGACCATCCAACCGGACGGCGCGTCGTCTATGCGATCACCTCAGTTCTCGTCGGAATTACCGGAGCATTGGGTAACGCGGTCGTCGCGGCCAACCTGCCCTTCCTCCAAGGCTCGCTGGAACTGGATATCAGCGAGGTCGCGTGGCTTCCGGCAGCATACCTGGTGACCAACGCCGTCACGGGCTGCGTGTTGGTTAAGTATCGCCAGGAATTCGGAGTGCGATCCTTCTGCATGATATTCCTGACATTGCAGGCTCTGCTTATAACGTCCCACCTTTTCGTGCAGGGACTCGCAGGTGCTATTCTGGTCCGAGCCGCAAGCGGGATATCGGCGTCAGCGCTGACGACACTTGGCGTGTTCTACATGATCCAAGCCTTCACCGCTAAACACAGGCTGAGGGCGGTATGTCTCGGACTCGGGACGCCGCAGCTCTCCCTCCCGATAGCCTGGCTCATGCCCAAGGACCTGTTGGCCTTGGGTAACTGGAACGGGCTCTACCTGCTGGAACTCGGACTGTCCCTCATCGTTCTCGGTATCGTATCGATCGTCCGCCTGCCTCCGAGCGTCAGGTCCAAGACCTTCGAGCCGCTCGACGCCCTCAGCTTCTCGCTCTACGCCGTCGGCTTCGTCTTGTTTGGTTCGGCGATGGGACTCGGAAGCTACCTCTGGTGGACCAATGTCTCCTGGATCGGATGGTCTTTAGCGGCCTGTCTCCCGTGTTTCGCAATGTTTGCCTGGATTGAAACCAACCGGAAGCGCCCTCTCATCGACGTGAAGTGGCTTTCGGCCGGGGCGTTCCTCCGGTTGGCGGCGTTCGCGGTGCTCTGCAGGTTCCTCCAGTCCGAGCAGACCGTCGGCGTCATGACGATGCTGCGCGATTTCGGCCTCACAAACGACGATATCCGGCCGCTCACGGTCGCGATTCTTTTCGGGTCCATCCTCGGGCTCGGGATGGCCGCGCTTACCGTATCGCCCACTCGGCTTCCCTACATGGTCCTGGCTTCCCTGACGCTGGTCGCCGCCGCGTCATACATAGATGCCGGAGCGAGCATCTCTACTCGGGTGCCGGAACTGCTTGTCAGCCAACCGCTTGTGGCATTCGCGGGGACGCTTTTCATCGGTCCGCTGTTCATCTTCGGGCTTGGAAGGGTTCTCGCCGAGGGCGGAGTGCGGATGACCAGCTTCATCGCGCTTTTCAACGCCACCCAGTCGGTGGGAACCCTCACCGGAAACGCTTTTACCCAGACCTTTCTATTCCACGCCCAGGAGTATCACCTCAGGACTTACGCAGCGCAGGCGGAAAGGTCCGCGCCAGATGTCGCCGCGCTGATCGCCTCGCTCTCCGCGCGATATGCCCCTGTCATCGCAGATCCCGTCGTAAGGTCCGCCGAAGGCGTCGCCGCGCTATCGCAGCAGATATCACTTCACTCTCGTGTCGCGGGATACATCGACGTTTTCACCATGATCTCATTGGCGGCATCGGCCGGAGCGGCCGCGCTCCTCGGGATCATCTCCATCAATCTCATCAAGAAATATTGGAGCGCCCAACCATGAACGCGGTTACCCCGATCCCCGCCGCGGCGACCCCATCCGTGGTCGACCAAACCCAAGCGACGGCATCGCCGTGGCAGCCTAAGATCAGCAGCGTGGTGACAAGAGTGTTCGCGGCGAGCCTCGTGGCCGCGGGCATGGCCGTCATTCTGGCGACTTGGCAATTGCCTCCATTCTCAACGACTGTCGTTAAAACCGACAACGCCTACGTCCGAGGTTGGACGACGGTCATAAGCCCTCAGGTAACGGGATACATCCAGGAGATCGGAGTGAAGGATTATGCCGAAATCAGACAGGGAGATCTACTGTTGCGCATCGACGATCGTATCTACCGAGCACAGGTGGCGGCGGCTCGCGCCGATCTGGACATCGCGGTGTCAAACCTCGCGAACAACCAGCAGGCTATCGCGCAACGACAGCTGGACATCCTGACGGCTGACGCCAAGATCGCCAGCGCCAACGCGCAGCTCGTGAAGGCAGAGGCCGACTTCAGCAGGGCGACCCATCTGGCCACGCAGGGCTCTGGCCCGGTGAGCGCTGAGGACGCCACGCGTGCGGCGAAAGACGTCGCTTCCGCCAATGTGCAGGAGGCAAACGCAGGGCGCGGAAATGCCGAGCAGGCTCTCAAGGCGGCAACCGTCAACGAGGGGGCGCTCAAGGCCGATGTGGAAAGCGCCCAGGCAAAGCTCCAGCTAGCTGACATCAATCTCGGTTACACGGTCGTGACGGCTCCCGAGGACGGGAAGCTGAGCGACGTGACCGCAAGGCGAGGGCAATTCGTTACGAGCGGCACGCAGCTGATGTTCCTTGTTCCAAAGACCCGCTGGGTGGTCGCCAATTTCAAGGAAGCGCAATCGGGGGAGATCCGTCCCGGACAACGTGCGTGGTTTTTTGTTGATGCCCTCGGTGGGGCGCTCTTCGAGGGTTCTGTCGAGGAAATTTCGCCGGCGGCCGGTTCCGAGTTTTCCGTCCTCCGCACCGACAACGCAATCGGTAATTTCACCAAGATACCGCAGCGTATCGCGGTGCGCATAAAAATCGACCCGGGCCAAACCGATCTCGACAGGCTCGGGCCTGGAATGTCCGTAGAGGCGCACGTCGATACGAACCACCAGAGCGCGACGAAAGCGGCGAGTGATTGAAATCGCGGTCTCCGACGGGCCGTGGGCCGAACAAGCGAAAGATCCAGTCTTCCGCGCGGCCGTATCGGCGATCGTGTCGATCCGCATCATTTTCGTTCGCGAGTGCCACCGATCCCGAGAGCGGGCCCTAAGTCGTTAGATCAGCTATGAGGTTCGGAGATAATGCATCCATCAGCCGGACCAGTCGCTGCCTCGCAACCTCTGCCTCTCTCGGTCCCGGCGCGAAGATCACGCAGTCTGCTGCTCCGGGAAGTACCTCGAAGTCTTTCCAAGATTCGGAAGGCGGAGGAAAAATAACGAAACCGCCCATCGGGTGGCACCTTACTATCCTGCCATCCACGGACCAACCAAGCGTGCGACGGTACTTTTCGACGGTTCTGGGCTTGGGGTCCTTATGGTGGTGCTCCGCGCTCGCGAGAGTGGCGTCGCCGACGACCAGAATACGCTCTTCACCGGCCGTGATCCTTAGCAGGTAGTCCGGAGAGCACTTCTCCTCCAAGCCCAGAAACGGTCGTTCTGGATCCATCTCCTGGTTCAGCGCCGCCCATTCCAAGACTGGTACCGCTCGCTCGTGCGAAGGCGGGACCTTGGAATAGTCGACAAAGTTCGGCTCGGCTTCGAAATCGAGTTCGATTTGTACGTTCCCTCTGCGAAGACGCCAAGAACACGCGTCCGGAGCCTTTTTCGGTTCTGTGGTGCAGTGTCCGGTGAATCCAAGCTCGCGAAACACCTTCACAAGCCATACGGCCCCCCAGAATTCCCAGAGCTTGGTGAGAAGGATAGGGGGATAGCGTGATCGCAGTGCCTCGGACTCTGCAATTGCCTCCGACATCAGTGGCGAAAACGCGCGCAGAAGTAGCCGGAGGCGGTGATCACGATGAAAAAGGGGCGTGGGGTGGACGAGAGTGTTGAGTTCCGAGCAGTCATTTCCGAACCGCACGATGATACTGGTCAGGTCCTCCAGCTCGATCTTAATTGATCTTAGAGTGGTGAGCCGTTCGTCTATCCGATCTCTTCGCCGTTCTGCGTGGCCGCGTGCAGCCCTGTCTTCCAGCGATTGGATCTCTTCCATGCAGACTACCACGCAATCCCGGAGCTGCGCACATCTCCTGGCTGCCCAATGCGACACAACTGCGTTCTCCGGAAGAGGTAAGTTTCGTCTGGAGCGAGGACCCAACTCGATGAAGGGCTCCCTTCGGAGAGACTTTGCCGCAACCAGCTCTTCGTTTGCCTCCCGGATCAGTTCAAGGGCAGTAATAGAACCCCTTCGATCTGTTCCGCGGCTCCACGATCTCTCCGGCTTAGGGCTGTCGACATCCCACGCTGCTACTATTCCTAGTTCGCTTTCGATATCGTCGACCATGGCTACGACATCCCGCAGGTCCAGCAAGGCGGTCGGAATAATGTAGCAGCGTAACGACGAGTTCTTCGGGACCTTGAGTTCAAGGTTGATTTCACCAAAACGGCGAAATCTCGCAAGATAGGTTTCGAGGTCCCATCTCTGCCACCTTGCCCCGTTTTCCTGGGGCTCCTTCAAGTCACGGAGCTTCGACTCGTCTTTGAGGTCTATTCTGGCATTGAGGAGCGGTCCCCGCACAAGCACATCGAGGAAGGGCTTATCATCCCGGACAAGATAACGGGTTGCCGGATCCCATAGCAGTTCCTTGTAGGCACCGTCGGCGTCCGCGACCCGAACTGCTACGATCGACGAAGCCTCTACTGCCAAGGCGATACGAACCCCAGGCGCGCTTGATGTCGTGCAAGCCTTAACCGAGCCATGGTTCTCACCAGTTCGTCCATACCATTGGAGGCCTTTTCCAGGGCGTCGAGCGCGGGCTTCACCTGATCGATTGCTCCGGACAGCTTTACGAGAATGCGGCTTGCGACGATCCGGTCTACAAGCTCGCTACGGGTCAACAATTCTTTCCCCTCCAGATCCAGTTGAAGATGGAGATTGAGTATAGCCCGGATGTCGCCCAGCACGCGGCGGGAAGGAAGCAGGTCATGGCGAAGACCGTGTTCATGAACAGCGACGTGAAGTGCATTGAGGATATGGTCGATACGCTCATCTTTTGCGGCTCCACCTTGGCTCACGACCGGGAGACCGGGCAGGGGATCGATATCTCGCAGGTCCACCATTCCATCTGCCTCGGCGTGCCAAGGAATTTGGGCGAGCTCCAAGAGAAAGCAGCGATCGATGATCTTGGGCGACGGGGGGCGGGAGAAGTCGTCAATATTCATCGTTCCAAGCACTCGGCAGGGTGCGATCTCGAGCCCGCTTCCGATGTGTCTCTGACCGCTATCCAAAGCGTGGAATAACCGGGAAAGATAGTATTCTGGCCGAGTGAGGTTGAATTCATCGAGGAGGATCAGGTGTTGGTCCGACGTCTTGCCGAGCATCGGTTGAAGTAGCCCGGTCTCGCCGAACAGCACGCTGTCGTCTTCCCAATGTGCTTGAACCGCAATCTCGTGGAAAGTGTCGCCACGCGTCGTGCCCAGCATGTGGGCGATCGTCCTGACCAATGACGACTTCCCGCAGCCGGGAGGACCGGCGAGGAGGACAACTGGCCGGACGGACATTGCCAGCAAAGTCACAACGACATCATCGAATTGAAATGTCGGCGTGTTTTGGATCACCGCTTGCTTGAGAGATAACAGGGCGTTCGAAAAAACGGAGTCCGGCACCCGGTTTCCCCAGTCGTTAGGTGCGCCGCCAGCGTGATGGCCCCCATTTATCGAAGCGGTCGCTTTTTGGGGAGCGGATTGTGACAATTGAGGATCAGCGACGTCGAGCGGTCGGGAAGGATCCGAGCTTGCGCCCTCCTTGAGTTCGTCACCTGGCTCTACTTTCTCTTGGGGTGGGGCGAGTGGATGATCGTCGATTGAATCAACGAGTTCAGATGTGGACACGGTGAAAGCCGCCGGCGTTGCGTCGTTGCCCGACGCCGTTCCGACACCATCACGCATCAAACGTTCGAGCTCGTTGCCTGAAGTCCTGCCGCGCTGGGCGGTCATCACGACGATCTTGGACATGCCCAGATCCAGGATAACGTCGTCTGCGCCATCAATGGCCAGCTCACCTGTCTCCAGATCGCCGTCAAACGGTTCCAATGCAGGTTCCGATCGCTTGCGGAAATCCTTGCCGTCAATCCAGAGGTACGCAGTCCCGTCGATTTGGTCGGAAAGGATAAACGCTTTTTCCTCTTCCGGGTCCCATTTTAATAACATCTTGCCGGGTGATTGCCTCACGTGCATGGCTTTGAACGGGCGTCCTTGACGCGCCGACAACCCGGCTCCCAAACCGGGAACTAAGCGCATTTTCGGATGCGAGCCTGCAGCAAGGGCAGGCAACCCTTCGATCGGCCTTGTTCCGCCGTCATCCACGAACCGCTCGTTTGCATCTAGTACGACTATGCGCTGTTCTAGTTCGCCAGGCTGTTTGATGCCGAGTAGGAGGGAATCAGGAAGCGTCGACTCAAGAGGAGCGGAGCGAACATCGGTGTTGTCTGCCAAGCGGCTGCGAAGCCGGGGAGGGTCGTAATTTTGGAGGATATGGGCGAGGCCCCCGGCTGCGGCTGCTATCGCGAAAGAACTCCCCACCCTAAGAACCTTAGGTTGCTCGCTCTCTGGGAAGAGTGTTTCCATCATCGCTTCGTCGAAACCCGGCAAAAGGCTTGTTCCCCCCGCGAGCAGAACCGTGTCAATCAGGCGATAGGCTTCGTGAGGTGACCTGACGCCCAACTCCTCCATCCTGTCCGCGCTCAACCGCTTTGCCTCGATTGAAGACGTCTGGTTCTCGTACAACCGCTCGCAAAGCTTTTCGAAAAGCGGCCGTAGGTGAAACCACAATTCCTTCGAGACGGATAACAACGCCTTGCGAGTCAATGACGACGGTTTCGTCGCGGTGCCGCTTTCGAATGTGGTCGATTCTCCACTCAGGCTAACTCTTATCTTAGCACTTTCGACTGCTCGCAACGCCTCCGCGGTCTCGGGCATTCCGAGCATCTCGGCGAGACGGATATCTACCCATCGCCCGGCATGACCGAGGCTATCACCTCTAAGCGCCCTAAGCCGAAGGTCGCGTTGATTACCCTTCTTTCCCGCCGAAACGATCTTCTGGTCACGTCGACTTACGATAAGTGTCATATTGGCAGTCGAAGCACCAACATCGACCACTAGAATGACGTTATTCCTGCGCTCCTCCAGCTCAAGCGTGCCTTTTACCAAGCGGAAGTATTCCGCCACCATTTCCGGCTCCGGCAGCAGAGTGATGCCGGGGATTGCGGCTTCGACCGCTTCTTTATATCGGGTACGTGTCTTCTCTTCCGCAATTGAGGGCATGAGCGCATGCCTTCGATGCGACTGAAATTCTGGCGGAATACGATCCAAAAGCTTCCTGAGATAGGCCCGAAAAACCTCGTCGCGGTGGAGAGTTCGAAATGGTGTGAAGCGGTCGCTTCTGTCAAAGATCATTTGACGAGTAGCTTTTTCTCCGTGCAGCATCCAGTCCTTGATATCGTCGATGCGGTGGACCCAGGGTTCGCCGACAGGCTCGTCGAGTTCTACCGACCACTGATCCCGATCTGCCACGGCCGGATCCGCAACGACAAAACACCGTGAGGGAAAATATGGCTGTCCATTCTCTGGAAGGAGAAACTTGAAAGCAGTGTCGGACATCTACCAGGCGGCCCCTCAAAGACATGCACTCGTTAGAGAGTTTGGATATACCAGAGCGAGTAAAATGGCGACCGGCACAACAAATAACCGCCGTGCAAATCATTGATTATCCACAAGTCCGCTGATCGTGCTAGCGATTGGGCGGACGCGGAGTTGTTGATCAGCTGAGTTAACTTGGAACGGCGATATCGTTTTACGAAATGCCACTAATGTCGGCGTCGCGCATGTCAGGGATAGATCATCGAAAATGACCTGAGAAATCCGCTGAGAACGCTGGAGATCAAATAGAAAGTTCCCCCTGAAATCGCGGTAATCACCAGGATCGGGCCGAAGGCGGCAAAAGAGGGGCTATCGTCCGCGGTCGTCGCCTCGAGACGCCGCGAAAGGAGAAGTATATTGTCGTTCGCAGCCTGCATTCCACGAGCGTCGACGACTGCTTTCAGTCGTTCGACCGGGACCTGCCTGAATACACAAGACGTCCGGGAAAGCTTGAGAGGCATTTTCCACCTGTCCACTTTGGTCACTCGTGCACGTTGCCGGGGGAGTGTTGGCTGACGCTGTGCCTGTACGACGACCGTCACATTTTGGTTTTTTGCGATTGGCGGTAGTGCGTACATTTAGCGCTTCTAAAGAAGCGAAACGTCCATCGGTATCGGGTTTCGCATGGAATTGGCCACTGGGGAGAAATAGTTCGCCTGCCTCACGATGTCTTCCAGCTCTTCGCGGGTAGCGTCGCCTTCTATCTCCACCTTCACCCTGATCGCCTGGAATCCCATTTGCGAAGGTTCGCGCTGTGCGCCCCCAGCACCCCACGCCGCCGTGTTTCCGACGTCGCCTTCGATGTGAAGTTCGAGACGAGAAAGCCGTACGTTTTTGAACGTGGCAACTGCGGTTATCCCTACCGCAAGGCAGCCGCCTAGACCGGAAAGTACGATCTCACCTGGTGCGGGCGCGGTATCTTGGCCGAAGAGATGCAGTGGCTCATCCACGACGACCGGATCGTGGTTACCGACGTAACTCAAGGTACGGTATTGGCCTTCACAGACTGTATGAACGATGTTCGTCCCACGGCGTTCCGGGTTTTCGCGGCCACCCTTGGCAAAGTTAATGAGGCCGTCCCGATCGATCGGGCGGAGATAGGCTTTGAGGGTCTTCTCTGCCTCGTGTTGGGGCATGACTTTTCTCCGAATTGCACTTCGTGACGAAACGTTGGGTGAGGGCGCAAGTGAAATGAGCCCTTGCTCGGACATTCGACCGAGCTAGTCTTTAACCTCGCCTCCAGATTACGCGGTCAAAGGGAGAGGCAAAGGATTGCCAAGACGTATTTTGCCTTCAGCGGAACGACTATCGACTATTGGATCTGAGGCTCCGACCAATTATGGCCAGAGACCTGTCAGGTTGGATCTCGTAAGTCTCGGTGTAGTTCTGCAGCCCGGAGGTGAACTCGTGGGTAAAGGTGCTTCCGACTGGAGATTTTTGAAGTCGATGGGCAGGCTGCCCCTTGTAGGTAATGCTGCCAGGGATTGGCTCTAGCGCCGATGCAAATGCGGATGACATGAATAGGAATGGTACGCCCAAGGCGACAAGTGCGAGTTTCATTTCACGATCCTCAAGGTGCCCAGGGACTATCCCCTGCATGAGGCAAATATGAGCGCTGGCTTATCTCAGTTATTGTAGGATAGCGCACTGGTCTGGACACGCTGATCGCACGATCGGACAATCATCAAATTCCCTCATGGACAAATCATGTCGCCAAATCTCGTGTGGCGCATGCGCGTCGCGCTCGAGAGAGTGGAGGTAGTGAGATGGCAAATGTGCTCCCGGATATTGGCAAGGTTTCCTACCTCGAGATCGACGGCGTCAACGTTCGGCTGGCAACAGGCGGGTATGTTGATGGTATCCCGGTATTGATCTCTAGCCCATGGCCGGAAAGCATTTACGCGTTCAGAGGTATTCTGCCTGAGATTGGCAAGTCAGCCCCATACGTTGCGATCGACCTTCCCGGCTTCGGGATGTCGCAGGGGCGTCCTGATTTCATGTCACCGTCTGGAATGGGCCAGTTCATCGCCAGCGCAGCAAGGAAGCTGGGTATCACGCGTATGCATGGCGTCGGACCCGATGTCGGCGCGATCGCAATGCTCTCAGCCGCAGCTGACTGTCCCGGTCTTTTCGAAAGCCTCACCGTAGGCAGCGGCGCTACAAGCGTTGAACTAGCGGCAGGCGGGCTCAGCGATCTGATCTCGTCGTCACCTGGGTCGTTTGCCGAGGCGGAGGGCGGCGATCTTGCCGTCGCTTTCGTAGCACAGTCCGCGGCGAACCCCATTCCTCCAGGGGTCATGGAGGACTACTGGCATTCGTCGTCCGCCACACGCTTCGATCACGCAGCGAATTTCGTCCGGTCATATCCGCGAGAATTACCGATCCTCAAGGAGCAGTTGTCACAGATCGAGACCCCGGTCCTTGTTCTCGCCGGCCGTGACGATCCTCTCGTTCCGCCTGCGAACGGTAGACTCCTTCTCGATCACATCAAGCACAGTCGGGAGATCCTTCTCGAAGGTGGACACTTGATCTGGGAAGATGCAGCCATGCAGTACGGAGCGGCTATCGCTGACTGGATCAATGGCGGATACCGCCAGCTCGATAGGATCAACCCTCACTCGACTTAGCATGGAGGGACAGACGGACCTTGCGAGCCGGAGGTCCGGTGCCTCTCTCTGACCCTACGCGAGAGCATGATCCTGCAATAACGCACTTGAGATACGGGAGATAACGGCGGCTTCACGGTGGCCCCCGACGGCACGCCCACGATTTCATGGGAGAAACAACTTCGATGCGGGTTTTGGTTCTTTTTGCGCATCCGGCGCAACGGAGGTCCAGTATCAATACTGCAATGGCCACGGCAGCGCGAGCGCTCAAGGGCGTGACGTTCGTCGACCTCTACGCGGAATATCCCCGGTTTTCCATCGACGTGGACCGCGAGCAACGCCGATTGATGGAGCACGATGTCTTCGTCTTTCAATTTCCCGTCTTCTGGTACTCGACTCCTGCTCTTCTCAAACAGTGGCAGGATCTGGTTCTCGAATATGGCTTTGCCTACGGCCCGCAGGGCAAGAAGTTGGCGGGAAAGCAAGTATTGGCGTGCGTTACGACGGGTGGCAGCAGAGCCGATTATTCGGAGAGCGGTGGCAATCGCCGCTATATCGAGCACTTCCTTTATCCGCTTGAACAGACAGCCACCCTGTGCGGAATGGAGTACCTCCCTCCATTTGTGCTCTACTCCGCCAATCATCTCGAAGAAGATAGCGCGCAGGATCACATCCGATCCTACCCCCAGCTTCTGACTGCGCTTCGCGATGATAGGCTTGATCTCACGCGCGCTCGCTTGCTGCCAGCTTTTTGCAGCCCCCAATTAATTGACCTGATAAGGAATTGAACTTTGGAAGGGCTGGCATTCTACGCACTCTGCTACCTCGCCGCGGCCGTCCTCGCCGTAATCGTTTCGCAACGTGTCGGTCTTGGTTCGGTTGTCGGTTACATCGCAGCGGGTGTCCTGATCGGCCCGGTCTTCCAGATTTCGGTTGCGGGATCAGGCTACCTCGAACAGTTCTCAGAATTCGGCATCGTGATGATGCTGTTTCTGATCGGACTGGAAATCGACCCACAGATGGTTTGGCGTCTTAGGAATAAGCTCCTCGGCCTCGGAGGGCTTCAGGTAGTCGCCACGATCGCTGCCGTGACAGCATCTGGAGTTGTTTTCGGTTTCCATTGGCAGGAAAGCGTTATCTTCGGCTTTATCGCCGCCTTGTCCTCGACGGCAATCGTTCTTCAAACCCTTGAAGAGAAGGGCCTATTGAGATCGGATGGGGGCCAGGCAAGTTTTGCCGTCCTACTTTTCCAAGACTTGGCGGTCATCCCGATGCTCGCATGTATTCCGCTGTTTGCCGGGAGCGGACATGGGCCTGCGGCGGGACACGGAGGGGCCGCACTTATGGCAGGTCTGCCGGGATGGGCCACCGCGGTCCTTACTCTTGCGGCCGTGGGCGTGGTTGTCGCAGCGGCCCACTATCTTTCTCGCCCGGTCTTCCGAACCATAGCACTTCTTGGACTTCGCGAGGTATTTACCGCGGCCGCGCTTCTCGTGGTGGTCGGTATAACTGTCCTTATGTCTGCGGTGGGCCTCTCGCCGGCGCTTGGCGCGTTCCTGGGAGGAGTAGTTCTCGCGAACAGTGAGTTCAAGCATGAGCTCCAGAACGATATCGAGCCCTTCAAAGGATTGCTTCTCGGCCTTTTCTTCATGACGATCGGCGCGAAGATAGACCCCGAAATCCTTATGGCGGACTGGATAACTGTAGTTGCAGCCACGTCCGGCTTGATAGTGATCAAGGCACTCGTCCTTCTACCGTTGGCATGGTTTTTCCGTGTCCGCGGGCCCGCCGGGTGGCTCTTTACTCTCGGTCTGGCGCAAGCCGGGGAGTTCGGTTTCGTCCTCCTGGCGATTGGCGGAGATCGCGGACTGCTCACACGCTCCGCTGTGTCGGTATCGGTGCTGATCATCACTTTCAGTATGGTGCTCACCCCTCTTCTGTTCGCATTATCAAACAAAATCGTGGTGATGCTTGAGAGCCGGGGACGACACCAGAGAGACGCCGACCAGCCGGACAAAGGGAACATAATACTGGCGGGTGTCGGGCGTTTTGGGCAGATCGTAAACCGGGTGCTTCTTGCAAATGGCTACAAGCCCGTCGTCCTGGACTACAGGGCGGATGTGGTCGACAACGTCCGGAAATTCGGGGTGAAGTCTTTCTTTGGTGATGCTGGGCGTCCAGATCTGCTGGAATCTGCCGGTATTGGCCATGCAGCGCTACTTATCGTGGCAATAGACGATCCCGATAGAGCAACAGAAATTGTGGCCTATGCTCGCCGGAGTAACCCCAACATCCGTATCATCGTCCGCGCATACGATCGGCTGCATCACTACAAGCTCTTAGATGCGGGAGCCGATCATATCATACGTGAGATGTTCGATGGTTCGGTGCAAGCTGCGGGCATGGCTTTGGAGTCTCTCGGCATGCATCCCTACGAGGTGGAAAAGCGCAAAGCCGTATTCGTCGAACAAGACACGGCGGGGTTGGCTCGGATGGCGAAGTTTGTTGACGTTGATACGCCCGCGGCGAGCAATCCCGATTTCGTCGCCGGGTTCAACGATATCGGCAAGGTAATCGAGAACGCCATGATGGGGTATCGATCTGGATATGATGAGATGGTAGCGCGGGGTTGGAACGCACCTGACGCAGGCTCCATTCATGTACCGAAGAGTACCGGGATCGATCGTCCATCGTGAATATCACGCGTCAACAAATGTGGAGTAGTCCTGAAGTGCGGTTCGCGCTGCACCGATTGCCGATTGGGACGCAAGAAAAATTATCTACGTCTGCCCTCGTGATCTCCTTTGCCTCTCTTGCGCCAAGCACTGTCGATGTATGCGAACGAAGGTCTTCCTGATTACGGGAGAAACTTGCCAATCAAAGCATGTCGGATCCAGATTGGTAGAGCTCGACTTCAATACGCGAACGCGACGAGCTCCCATGCTTAGTACCCCTGCCATGAAAATGGCGGCCATCATCCCCATAGGGCCTAGTAACGCTCGCTCGTCCACCTTCCTTTGGTCATTGCGCCATGCAAATCCGCATTGAAACGCGGGGGCATAGCTCATGAATTAACCACTTCATTTCGCCAAATTTAAATCTCTTCTATCGAGGATGCGGAAACTTTAGGCTGAGGCTTTCCGCATGATAAGATTTCCCATTATTTTCAGTGTCACTGTCGCTATTTTATACTTGGCACAAACACCACCGTCCGTAGCCGCTGACACCAAACGGGATATCGCCGAGCCCTTGGCAGAATGCGCTGGTCGCTTGACGACAGCTGCGCCTTATTCGCAGTCCTATGACGAGTCTCAGTCTGCTTTGTCGCTAAATGCACGAGTCCTATCGCTTGCTCAAAAAGCCTTCGGGCTTGATGATTTGGCCGCCGGTCGATTGGCTGAAGAAGCGAGTAAGCGGCTAACGCATGATCTACTGGTTGATTCTATGAACTCCCGATCTATCGCCGCCGATGTGCGGCAGCAATGCAATGACTTAGCCAAAAAGGCGCGCTTGGTACTCGGAGGAGGCGTCGATAGGGCAGCCGTCAGGAGCGTTAAGACTTCAACTACGGATCGACCAACTAAGGACGGTGTAGCTAACAAGGACACCGTGGCCTCCAACCGCCCAGTGATTGCTCCGGTACCCAGCGAGATTGCAGGTACTTCGCTCCAAGGCCAACTGCCGACGCAACAGGCACACACTGGGGTTAATTCTGCTCCTGAACAACCCGCAATGGCGAAAACGACAATGAAGCCGAGCGGGAGCGTCCTCGCAGAGTTCAAGAATTGGAAACAGGAAGAGGAAAAGCAAAGAGAGGAAGAGGCCAAGGCAAAAAAGAGGCGCGAGGAAGCGGTAGCAAGAGCGGAAGCAGAACGTTTAGAAAAACTCAAGCCGATCATGCAAAAGCAAGCGGAAGAATCGAAGCTTAGAGATGCTATTTCGAAGGAAAGAAGTGAGGTATCCTCTCGACGTAAAGACGATAAATTGTACCAGAATTACAGCTACGTCGCCGACGTGACCTCTCCCGACTATCGCGATAGCTGTGAATTCATGCCGGATGTCGCTGTTCGAATTCTGGAGATATACGGCAATAAAACAGGTGATTTCAGATCTTCTGCATTAGGGGAGATAGAGAAAGCGAAACGATATATAAAACACGATGTAATTTATGATTTCATGGCGAATTACGTCATCAACACTCTTGATGGGAACGACGAGATCAAGAGGAAAAAACTGATTGATGTAATCAACGGTAAGTCATTCTCAACTACATGCTTCCTGTACGGCGTCGCCCCTAATCTTGTTCAAAAAACAAACGACAACGTGGCAGATGCTACGAAAGACATGGACGAATCTTTCGAACCCGTATCCATCGACGAATCCGAGCCATATTACGGGCTACTATGCGCACGCTTAGCGGCAGATAATCAACGTCTCGTACTGAACCGTGTTTCACTTGATGCTTGGTTTGCGAACAAAGCTCGCGATTTAAAGAAGACCGAGCCGATTGTCGCTGAGCTCTTCTCGTTTTATCGCAATAAAATACTCAACAAGGATCCGAGCGTTATCCGGAGCCTCCTCTCAAATGAATGGAACAGGCAATGTGTAGAGGTGGCGACGAAAATTTAACGAGCAACGCAGGGCAAGCTAGGCTAACTGCGCCTTTCTCGCGCGGAGCCGATCAAGAACTCTGGGGCATATTTGCAAGCGTACAGCGGCGTCAATCCGCATCATGTGAAGGTGGTGGGCTTGCCGTGTTTTCCAGCACCCAATCCGCATACAGATCGATGTAGCGGTAATGCATATTTCTGAAACAAAGGATGCCTCCAATGGCACATTCATCGCGTCTGTGGGCTACGACAACGGCTGGGAGATCGGCGAGAGTATTTTTTCTTTGCCTAACCCAGCCCTGACATCTCCGGCTTCGCGCCAGACATTTGCTGAACAGCCTCTCTCGTACGGCGCGATGGGCGGAAGCTTGGGAGCAAGATCTGCGCGCGCCCATTTTTAACACTATCGGCGCTGTTCTGCCATCAATGCTTGAGCGACAGCATTCGGAACGGCTTACAGCGCTTGGTGATCGTGCAGAAAAGCGCTCACAGTGGATCCTGACCGTTCGCGGACGCAGGATCCCTGCCTTTTAAGATCGACGAAATGCAATGAAATTGTTGTCGTTCCACTCGGACATGCTCGCGGGGCCGCGAATGAATTACTTCTTCATCAGAAGCCCAGGTCCAAACCAAGCATCCTGCCAAGGACGAACGCGATCATCCCCACGCCTAGTACGGCTAACAGAAAGACTGCGCCCATTTTTCCGACCGCCATTAGAATGGCTCGCCTGTCCACCTTCTTCTCTTGATCATAGTGCCACTTGATGGCGTAAAACATCGCCACACCTAAAGCGACGACCTTAAACGTAACAAAGACAATAGGTACCCAATCCATAACGAAGACTCTCATTTGTTCCAGCTACGCGCCGTGAGTCTTTTCTCTAGCAAACGCAGACACTTTTATTGTGCAATGCTGGCCTGGAACAGCTGAGGGCGAATTACTGGGCTGCAACCTTGGGTGCGCAGGGATGGCAACGACGCGGATACTGGCTACATCCGGATTGAACCGACATCAAACTTACAGCGGGATAACGCGCCCAAATAGGCGATCTCACAACTCTCAGGCCAGTAGACGCCTCTTCGATCTGCCGGTTTGTGAGCGGTCGATTACCAAGGCATCGTTTTCTAGTTACGAGGCAGATCAAGAATTCATTGGAGATGAAGCATGTTCACCCATGTCATGATTGGTAGCAACGATCTGGAGCGTGCCAGGAGGTTTTACGATGCCACGTTTCTTTCGTTGGGCGGTGCGCCCGGCGAAATGGATGTGAGAGGAAGACTAAACTATACCCACGAAGGCGGTCGATTGATGATCACAACGCCGATCGACGGCAACCCTGCAACCGTTGCGAACGGTGCAACGATTGGTATCGTCGCTAAAAGCCAGGATCATGTTGTCGCTTGGCATACGGCCGGGGTCGCGCACGGTGGCACCTCGATAGAGAGCCCTCCAACCGAGCGGCCCAACGGATCATTCGTGGCATACCTTCGTGATCCTGACGGGAATAAACTGACTGTCAGGACGCTTCCGACCAAGTGATATCTGCTCCAAGAATTTGAGTTAGGCCGCGTCCCCATAAACGGGGTTCATCTTGTTGACGGTGTGTGATTCATATGTGGAACGGCCCGGTTAGCAAGGTATTTTCCTCGTAGTTCACCATTGGACGGTGCATTCATATGTTCGGCCTGTTGATGCGGTATTGCCCGCTGGCCACGATGAAGTCCGCAATGTCGATCGCCTAATCAATCTCACGCGCTCCACGGCGCCCTGAATCACACGGTCTGATCGATATTGAGGTTGCGTTCCGTTGGTTCATCACGCTGTTGTACCTTGCCGCTATCCCGGCGCCTGTCGCCGAGAATTCTGTCTATGCCTTCGTCATGATCGTTGGAGCCTGATAAGTCCCTCCTTTGACAAGAAGCGCCCATATTGTACGCGCTATCTTGTTAGCCAGCGCTACCGCAGCGACCTTATAGGGCCTCCGCTCCAGCACAGAGGCGATCCAGGCTGGTAGTTTCGCGCCTCTTCGAGCCTGCTTCAGGATTGAAGTCGCGCCAACGACTAACAAAGTCCTCAACTGCTTGTTGCCACGTTTCGATATTTTACCGAGCCGCTCTTTTCCTCCACTGGAGTTCGCCCGCGGTGTAATGCCGATCCAGGCCGCCAAATCACGCCCGGTCCGAAAGCCAGCGGGATCTGGAACTGAAGCGCAGACAGTCGCTGCAATGATGGGTCCGACGCCGGGAATCGTTGTCAGACGGCGCGCGGCATCATCAGCCTTCACTGCGGCGACAATCTTGCAATCGAGCTTTTCAATCCTTCCTGTCAGGATTTCAATTTGATCGCCCATTTCTAAAAGCGCCGCTCGAGCTGAAGTGGGAAGTCGATGATCTTCTTCGTCGCGTACTATGACGACGAGCTTGGCGATGCTGGGCATCCCGGTTGCGGCAATGATCCCTAGTTCGGCCATGTGAGAACGCATGGCATTTGACATCTGGCTGCGCTGACGGACAAGCAGCTCTCGCGTCTTCAAAACCATCCCGGCGGCTTGTTCCTCCGCGGTTTTGACGGGTACAAAGCGCATTGTCGGTCGTGTCACCGCCTCACATATAGCCTCTGCATCTGCGGCGTCCGTCTTATTTCTTTTCACGTAGGCTTTCACATAGGCAGGCGGCATCAGACGAACCGTATGACCGAACTCTCCGATCGCGTTCGCCCAATAGTGGGCGGTACCGCAAGCCTCGATGCCTATGAGGCAAGGCTCGATGGAGCGGAAAAAATCAAGCACCTGCGAACGCCTCAACGAACGGCGAACCGCTACTTTCCCTTCTCCAGTTACGGCATGGACCTGAAAGATCGACTTGGCTAAATCAAAACCGATTGTGGTAATCTTCTCCATGGAACGGTCCCTTCAATAGTGTGGTGATTGGCGTCTTCACAATACGCATCCTTGATGCGGGTTCGAAGGGCCGTTCCACACCATCACTCTCCTTGAAAGGAGATTGCCATGCGCCGTCACGAATTGAGCGACGAAGAATGGGCCGTCATCGCACCACTTCTGC